>JAOAPB010000113.1 GCA_025462645.1 Edaphobacter sp.
TGAGAGATTTTGCACGATGGCTACTCTGCCGCTAGAATAGCAATGTAGGCCGATGTAGCTCAGTTGGTAGAGCAACTGATTCGTAATCAGTAGGTCAGCGGTTCAACTCCGCTCATCGGCTCCATTCCTTTCAATCAGTACAGCGCTGCGCTTTTGCTAGTCGGCGGTCGTGTGACGCGAATTGTGACGTGACGGCGTTGTTACTTGATTGTCGTTGACAACAGACCGAACTGTTTCGAGGCTCGGATCTTGGTAAATCATTGCCGTCTGCGCGTTGGAATGACCCAAGGCACGCATCACCAGCGAAAGATCACCGGTCGCCCCCATCACTTTAGTAGCGAACGAATGGCGGGCACTGTAAAGGACGATGTCCTTCGATAAACCCGCAGCCGCCCTCGCTTTTGCGAATGCTTTAGCCACGGACGTAGTGTGGCCGCATACGGAATCAGATGGAAAAACCCATCCTTCAGTCTGACCATTCCGTCGATTTTGAAGCGCCTCAATGACACGCTCACTCATGGGCAGGTAACGACGTGAACGTTTGGTCTTGCCCCGCGGGATGAAAATCATACCTGGGTTCCACGTCAGATCCTCCCAGCGCATTTCGAAAACTTCACTTGGACGCATTCCCGAATCGAGAACAAGTATCGCAACATCTCGGAGCGGTTGCGGGGCCACAGCAAGGAGTTTTGCCTCCGCATCCTTATTGATCAGGGCTGATCGGCCCTCTTCCTTCAAGAGCTTGATCCGAGGTGGTGCCCCGATCAGTCCCCATTCCGCTGCTTTCCCCAGCATCCTGCGCAAAGTGCGCAGAGCCCGGTTTGTATTAGCTGGTGAATGATCAAAACGGAGAGTTCCCGCTTCGTCCGTTGTGATGTGGGAAATCCTCATACCGGAGATCGGGGTGGCTGCGAGCATCCTCCAGCCTCCCTTGTAATACTCCCTTGATTTTGCTTCCAATCGGGTCTGTCCAACCCAGTCCAGGAAACGCTTTGAGAACTCCGCCAGTGTCAGCGTCCTGCGCTGAACAGTCAGCTTCCGCTGCTTTGCGTCATTCATCAGCGCTGACTCGATCATTCGAGCCTTTGAGGAGACGCTCTCTTTCGTGGTGCCTCTATATCGTCGTCCGTCTATTGCGAAGTCGTAATGCCAGACGCCACCGCGCTTACGCAAAGCCATGGCGTTCCTCCATAAATGCCCGGACAGAAGGAATAAGCCTCTACGTCGACCAGATCGTATCGGATAGAACCCTCCAGTTTGTGCCAGACAGGTCCGAGTCCGACATTTCGCCAATAGCGTAGGGTTCCCTCCGGAATACCTAGCATCTTTGAGAGCTGTTTTCCCGTTAGTAGTTCAATGTGTTTCACGTTCGCCTCTTTCAGGTCGAGGCTTCAATGCGCATCGCATTGCACCGTTTATTTCGTTTCAGCGCTGGGTTTCCCCAGCGCTGATTGTTGTAGTGAAGTTAGCCCGAAACCTCGGCCGTTACATCGTGCCGACGGTACACTGACCCGAAGTACCCACCAGATGCCAAATGCATACCTGGAGAGTCCCATAGGAGGAACTGGCTACCAAAGCATTGCCATGCGAGGAACGAGTGCAGGCAGGTTATTCTGCCTGCACTCCCGAAGTCGACGGTGAGGCCGTCTGATTTACGAACTCCATCGCGCTGAAGTAGCCCTGCGACAAAGTTGTGTCAGAGAGTTTGAAGTAGTTGCAGGTTGTCGTGAGACTGCTGTGCCCCATGAGATCTTTCAGCACCATGCTGCTGATGTGGGCATTAGCGAGCCTCGTCGCAAAGGAATGACGGAGTTGGTGCACACGGACGTGCGACAGTCCTAGCTTCTTGCACCACGCTGCCAGCCTGTCCTGCATGGCACGGACTGACATTCGCGCATTCCGTTGCGAAAGAAACAGAGAGGGATCGACGTCAGCCCGCCCACGGAGGTACTCGGCGTAGAGCTCGAGGGTCACAGGATCTACAAAGAACGTACGGACTTTGTTCCTCTTGCCTAACACCACGCCGTGACCACTGAGCTTTTCCTGGCCAGTCTCATCAATCTCGACCAGGAACTTGATCGTGTCCCGGTCCAGTCGATGCAGTTCAGAGACACGCAGGCCAGTCGCCAAGAACAGCGTGACGATGAGGCGATCCCGCAAACTGGTGATCCCTGCCAACAACTGATCCAGCGTCGGCTCGTCCACTGGCTTGGGGCAGTTATTCTTATGCCACCGTCGCTTGATCTCCTAATGGGATTTCGCAGCTTCGGATTGCTTGTGGCGCGGATGTAGTCGAAACAGCTACTCAACGATGCGAGTCGACGGGATATTGACGATTCCGCCAACCCTGCCCGACCAAACCGCGGATTGGCTTTGAGTTCCATACACTGGATATAAGCGTTTAGTTCGGCATGACCGAACTGAGAAATCCGACGCAGACCGCGCTCCTTCATGAACGCGTCAAACAATTTCATATCGTTTCGGTACGCGCGAATAGTCTGGTCACTACACTTTCTGCTCGTCTTCCAGTAGGTAAGAAACGGCTCAAAATCCATAGTTTTCTCTCTCTGAGTTGTCCGGCGTTGGGGTTCTGGTTGGTGGGGTGAGAACGTTGCGTGTAACCTCCATTACACGCAACGTTCTCCAAGCGGCACAAAACATGCTAGTTACGCGGCCTTGTGCATTCGTTCGAGGAATTCTTCTAGGCTGAGGGTCCGCTTACGCGGCTCTGAACTCCTCAGTTCCCTTGAGCGCGTCATTGCCTCGTCATACCCACGGCGCGCCAGGTCGGTGCAAGGCACCTAAGAGGTGCCGGATTGTTGGGATTTGGCGGTTCTGAGGGCAGATTGGGACGTGGTGCGGAATGGTGCGAACAGGGTGAAAGAGGGGTGCGAGGGGTGTTTCTCGTATCCAGGAGCGAACAGTAGCGTCTCAAAAAACTTCTACGATAGCCAATCTAGATCGTTATTGTTCAGAAGATGCGCCAGCTTCGTGAGGCCGCTCTCATTCGTATCGCCGCTGGTGAAGCGAAAAGCTACGCTGAATACTCCGTCGATCAGGGGTTTGTAGATATCCAAAACTATTACTATGCAGGAACCGTTACGGCGGCATTGCAGGGACTTGCGACCGCTACTGGAGACCAAGCGGTTCAAACCAAAGTAGCCCTCGACAAAGTCGTCAACAAAAAGGAGGGCACGGTTCAAACCATTCAGTAAGAGTGCAAGCAGAGGCTCCTTTAACAACTCCGCAATCTGCCATCAACAAGGCTCCTCGAACTCCCTGAGCAGTTTTCTACCTGCCTCCCCACCCGTAGCGCGGCTTTTCGACCTGACTGTCGCAGACTTGTCTCGTGAAGACCGCTACATAATGACTGACGAGCAACTAAGTTGTTAAGGATAAACAGGTTAGCTTGAACTCCATTTATGAGCCGCGCTAATTTTGGCTTAAGGAGGATCAACATCAATAGAAGTGCGGCAACATATATTCGTGCGGCCGCACCCCTCAACAAAGCCATTGCTAGAAATCGGCTTACACATCGTCGGTGGCAACCCGCCGCACGACCCTCGATATGATTTGCGAAAACTTTTTAGAAGAATGGTCGGCCCTAGTAGACGATTTTCGAACTTTTCGCGCTTCTCAGTGATCCATTCAACCGAGCAAATTGCGGGAAGCGCGACGACTACATTCGAACTAACGACCTCAACATCTCGTCTTATAAGCGTCACAACGTAAATGGCTTAGAGGAACAAGTGAGGCTTGAAAATGCGGAAAACAACCCGGTTGTAACCCTTATTGGATCACGCCGGTGTACGCAGTTGAACGTGGTACGGACGGCAGCTGCGTAGCTTCACTGTGCTCTGGGATCAGCACAACAGAGGCGTCAACGATACGCCCGATGGAAGGCCGCTCAGTGGCCATCGAACGCATCGAAAAGACCTGCAGCACCCGTTCGCCGTCGAGATCGGCATACGCCTCGTACCAGTCGACCTGGGCCTCGACGCCCCCAGCGATAACTCTGCGGAACGAACGTCTCGTGTTCGGCCAAGCCCAGTTCACGCTTGCGCCGCTCCACATACTGCCGGACCGTTCGCTCCGCAGGAGTGCAGCCCAGAACCTCGGCGCGAATCCGATCGAAGATCCGCCGCGCCGTATGACGTTGCTTCCGCGGAGCCTTCCGGTCAGACTCCAGAATCGCATCGATCAACGTCGCCGCCGCGACCATCTTCACTGCCGGACGCTTCGTCTTCTTGCGATGCGCAGGAACGGCGTTCCTCACTGCCTCACGCACCATCCGCCGATGCACGCCCAACTTCCGCGCCACACCGATCACCGAACCTACCCAAACTCGTACTCCCGGCGAATCTGCGCGTATAGCTCCACCTTGGCTCTCCAGTCCAACTCACCCTCCGTTCCTCAGCGCCGCTGAGAAACAGGGTAGAGTCCGCTCTGCCCAGGGGTGGGCCAACTTAAACCGCCAGAGTGAGCCAAATCAGAATGCCCACATCAAGCCCATCTCATGGGAGTAGAAGTGCTGCTCCCAGACAGTCCCGCTTCCTGTTCCCGCTCGTCGGAATAGTCGCTGAGCAACAAGAGGCCAGTCTCTGAACCTCTATGCACTACCGCCATAAGGGTCTCCGATTCGAAGACCTGCTCCCTCGAAAATGCTCACCTATCCAACCTGTGGTTGCAGCGTGACACTGAGGCCGAGGCTCTCCAGCCTCTTCACCAGATGTCGCTTGAGCCTTTCCGCGTGAAGTTGATCGAAGTAATCGCCGCCGAGTTCCTGATACACGCAAGCTTTGCTCTGAAGGTGATAGCCGATGACCGACAGGCTATGAGCTACAGCGATGAGCGCTCGTTTGCTACCTCTTCGTGCGGCCAGTCGTTTGAACTGAGTGGAGAGGTAACAGTTCTTCGTCCTCACCGCTGCCCACGCGGACTGACAGGCCCTGCGGCGCAACCATGGACTGCCCTTGCGGCTCTTGCCGCTGAGCCGTTTGCCTGCGCTCTCATGGTTGCCGGGACATAGCCCTGCCCAGCTTGCCAGGTGTGCCGCACTGGGGAAGGCTGTCATGTCCGATCCGATCTCGGCAACCAGACTCCAGGCTGCCACCCGCTCGACACCGGGAACCGTGATCCAGCGGGCGACCGCGCCAGCCAGTTCCTGGTGTTGCTCGCCGAGCTGCTCCAGCCGGGCGTCGAGCGCCTGGATCTCGGCTTCAAGGAAGCGATACTGGCGGAGCAGGCTATCCAGCAGAAACCGGGTGGTGATCGCGAATGCGACCGTCTAGCGCCAGTTGGAGCTGTGGGATCTTGCTGCGCAGCTTACCCAGGGCGAGACCGGCCAGTTGCTCTGGGCTGTCCTCGCCGCTGACGATCGCGTCCAACATCGCTTGTCCGCTCTTGCCCATGGTGTGGGTCAACGGTGCTGGCAAGCTTGATGTTGGCGCTCTCCAGCAGCTTCTGGATGCGGCTGCTGATGCCCGACTGCTCCTGCGAGAGCGTGGCCCGGGTTCGCGTCAGATCCCGCAGGTCGCGGATCACCGGAGATGGAACATAGCTGCCACTCAGCAGACCATGGCGGAGCAACTCGGCGATCCACTCGCAGTCCATCATGTCCGTCTTACGGCCTGGGACCGCCTTGATGTGCTGAGCGTTGGCAAGCACCATATGGAAGTGCTCTTCCAACACGTTCCAGACAGGCTTCCAATAAACGCCTGTCGACTCCATAGCGACATGTCGAACGTCAAAGCTCCTGAGCCACTCAGCGAGCTCACACAGGGCTCGCGTTGTGCAAACCGAAGCGACGAAATAGAGCACTTCCATCCTTGCCTCCTCTGCCGTGCTCGCAAGGATGCAGAGTGCGAGAGTCGCCCTCGCGTGCTCTTCCGTGAAGAAGGCCACAGTCCGTTGTTCCTGAACGCATCCAAGATCAAACTCATCAGCGGGTTCGAAACGCCAATGCAGGTCACGACCTCATGCGGGCACGACCACGACAGCCTAACCCATTTTTCATCGGTCGTTGTGACCAAAGGTCATGAACAACTCATCCCATTTATCGGCAACATCAATCGTGCTGCCTGCCCTACGAGAGGCAGCCCGAGGCTGAACGCGTGACGCTCGTCGATATCTCCGATGATGCTTGGCATGACAATGCCATAGCCGATCCCCGCACACGCCAGTCCTTCTTCGATGCCTCGTAGCTGGTACCGAGCACAGACCGCAACAATGCCGAAGCCAATCACTTGCAGGGCGAACCCAGCATCGAGGAGGAGGTCGTCAAGTACTCAGGCTCTCGAGGGTTCACCTTCAAGGCCGACATCGCGGAAAACAGATGCGTTTTCTCGGTGTTCCGTCGCCTTCGGCTATGGTGTCACACTCAAACGGCATAAACTCGCGTAGTTCTCAGTTCTTACTGCTTCCGGCGTTGATGAGGAGTCCTGAGGAGAGGGCCAGGATTTCTGCGCGTCGGAGGTGCTTCATCTCTTGTCCTGCGGCCTGGGGAGGCTCTGCGTGTGCTATCCCGTGGAGCCAGGAGGACATCTATCCCCTGATAGTTGCATGCAGCTGTTTTTCTTTTAATGGGCCACCCGCCGAACTCCGGATATCCTTATGGAACTCTGATTACAAGTTGGATGGAGGGCTCAATGCGATCGTTCGGATTGCTGCGTGCTGTTGTTCTTTCTTCGTTGGTGTGTTTTCTGGTGAGTTGTTCGGGAGGGGGCTCGAAGGCGCCGATAACGTCCCAGACGGTTCCTCCACCAGGTGGCAACCCTCCGTCAGGGAACAATCCACCATCAGGGAACAATCCGCCTGCAGGGGACAATCCTCCATCAGGAGGCAATCCTCCATCAGGGGGGAACCCTCCATCGGGGGGCAATCCGCCTGCTGTGAAATATGGTCTGGTGCAGGGCGGAGTGGTTTCGGTGAGCGGGGCTTCGGTCCAGATGTATGCGGCGGGAACGACCGGCGATGGATCGGCGGCGACTCCGCTGTTTGCGGTGCCGTTGGTGACGGACGCGGAGGGCAAGTTCGACTACGCTGGAGCGTATACGTGCCCGACGCCGGACGCGCTGGTGTACATGGTGGCGACCGGAGGTGATCCGGGGACGACCGCGGGCTTGACGAATCCGCAAATCAGCATGATGACGGCGCTGGGGCGCTGCGGCGATCTGACGCCCACGACCAATGTGACGATCAACGAGGTGACGACGGTGGTGGCGGTATGGTCGCTGGCTCCCTACATGCAAGGTGCGAGTGCAATCGGTGCAGGCGCCGTAGACCAGGCTGCGCTGGTGGCAGCGTTCCGGATGTCGGCGCTGCTGGCGAATCCTGCGACGGGGACTACGCCGGGGGCGAATGTTTCAGACGATGCTACGCTTCCGATCGCCGAGATCAATACGCTGGCCAATATTCTAGCGAGTTGCGTGGATTCAACGGGCGGATCGGCAGGGGACGGCTCGAACTGCGGCATACTATTTCATGAAACGACACCGGCGGGCCGCAATGCTCCGGGTGACACGCTAAGCGCGGCGCTGATCTTGGCGAACGATCCGACACAGGGCATGCAGAATCTCTATCCTCTGGCGTCGACGATGGCGACGCCTCCGTTTCAACCGATGCTGACAACGGCTCCGCCGAGCTTCGCTTTGCCGACGACGTTTCCTTCGGGGCTGGCAGTCGCGCTGAGTCCTTCCTCGTTCCCGGATACGTATCTCGAACAGAGCTCGACGGCGACGCTGACGGTGACGAATAACGGCACCTCGGCGGTGCATCTCTCGCAGTCGGTTCTAAGCGGAACGAATGCGACCGAGTTCACCCTGTATCTGAATGGCGGCGGCTCGCCCTGCAGCACAACCACGGCACTGGCCGCGAGTGCTAGCTGCACGATGTCGGTAACGTTTGCTCCGGCGAGCGTGGGACAGAAGGCGGCGGATCTTGCGATTGTGAGCGATGCCCAGAATGGGCTGATCCATGTGGCATTGAGCGGCAAAGGACAACAGTTGGTGCCGGGAGCACTGAACTTTTCCTTCACCCCCGATACCATCAACTTCGACAAGTTCGGAATCCCGAAGACAGTGACGGTAACCAACACCGGGACCGAGCCGTTCAGCCTGGTGATTACGCCGAACTATCCGGCATCGGGGGGAGGGCCTGCTCCCGATGGAACCGGATGGAGTAAGAGCGAAAACTGCACGCAGGCTCCAATTGCGCCTTCCGCGAGCTGCACTATCTCGATGGAGATGTATCTGGAGAACGGTATCCCGCAGTTCCTGACGCTCGACGCCCATGCGGGAGCCGATGTGAAGACGGAGCAGTTAGCTATCAGCCAGACGGTCAATGTGGATTTCGACGCGCGGCCGATCGATTTCGGAACCTGGGCGGTTGGAGTCACAAGTCCTGTGAAATTCCTTCCATTGCCCTCCAATGCACCGGTTCAGGGAATTTCTGTCACAGGACCTGATGCGGCGGACTTCGACCCGAGCTGCATCTTGCAACAACTCGGGTGTTATCCCACTTTTACTCCCAGTGCCGTTGGTACACGTGCGGCGACGTTTGTCACCCAGTATGGAAACATCGCGGTCACGGGCGCGGGACAGGCCGCGGGACCATCGATCGCTATCTTGCCGAATTCTACGATCTCGTCTGGAATAGTGGGACAAAGAACGCAGATAAACTTTACGGTCGTCAACAACGGAACAACGAGCGCCACGTTGACACCAGTAAGCCTGTTGCCTCCGACCGACCCGAGAGTGTTCAGTCTTTCCCCGCAGAGCGGTTGCCCGTCTTCTCTTGAATCGGGGCAGGCCTGTTACATGTACCTTCAATTCAATCCTTCACAGGCGGGGGACCAATCGGCGATTCTCCAGACGAAGGATACGGTCTCTGGTGTAACCGCAACGAAGAGCTACACGCTGACGGGAGTGCCGGCAGGGCTCATTCCTACGACCATGGTTGATATGGGGGCCGGTCGCGGTCAATCAGACTAAGAATTTTAGCATCGAGTTGGTGGACCGCTTGCAGGTCAGCATCGGTCCGTCGACGGGCGGCAATGCGAGTGGAGACTTCACGGCGTCTCTGCAGGCCTGCGGTGGGTACAATCCGCCGGATCACTTTTGCGAAATTAATATCTCATTCACTCCGTCGGCAACCGGCCTGCGAACAACGACGTTCCAGGTCACCGATATCGACCCCACGCACTCTCAGCATCTGAGCGCCACGCTCACGGTACAGGGGACGGGGGGAGTTCCCGTCCTTGAACTCTCCTCGAACTCGATCACCTTCCCGGATACGCCGGTGGGGACAACAACCTCCGGGTCTCAGATGATTACGGTCAAGAATAACGGGATCGTCCCCGTCTATCCTGGGTTGACTTTCATAGGGCCGAATAATGGGATGTATACTGCAGGACCAATTACCTGTAATGGTGCTTCTGGCTCTCTAAATCCGGGAAACAGTTGCGTATTCAGTGTCCTGTTCCGGCCTACGGCTGTGGGGCCTCAGGATGGCACCATGCGGCTTGCGGATGGAACCACCATCTCGCTTCATGGGTCGGGTTCAGCGTCGACGACCCCGCTCCCGCTGTCGTTTTCTTCCTCCACACTTGCGTTCCCGGGCGAGACTGTAGGGTTTACTACCGGTCCAAAGGCTTTGACCATCACCAACGTCGGATCAGTGGCCAAGGACGTCTCCATCCAGTTACTTGATGAGCAGGGACAAGTGGAGATCGATGGAGTCTTCTCCACTCCCCAGCCCTTTTCCAGGTGTTATGGTCTCAGGCCGGGAGGAAGTTGCAGGATCGATGTCCACTTCAGTCCCACGGCTGTTGGAACCCGCACCCCCAAGCTGCTCTTCCTGAGTAATCCCGCAGGGCAGAGTAACTCTGACTCGTCCTCGAGTCTCACTCAAACGGTTGCCCTGAGCGGAACAGGACTCGCATCGGTAGGAGGTCCCTTGATGCTGTCTCCGTCCGGAGGTCTGTTCTTCGACCAGTATGGCGCTACCCAGCCGGCGACGCTTGAGAACGACGGAGACACGCCGGTTCCGATCCGATGGATCAACTATCCGGACAACAACTGTGGAACGATGCTGGCCGCGCATGCACAGTGCGTGATCCAGGTCGATGGAACCTATGGAGACGTGAAAGTCTACGCGACCTCGTCGACGCCGTACACTCTACCGATCTCGGTCCCGCCCGGCCACGCGAGCAGCAACCCAGGATTCATCGGTTTTCAACCGGTCTCGCTTGGGAGTAGTTCATCCTTTGCTGTTTCGGACTACGGCACGGTTTCGATCATTGTCTTCCCTGGAATGAATGCGTCGGAGTTTGCCGGGATAGGGTGTTTTGCGAGCGGGGGCAGGGGCGATCCGTGCTTTGGATCCTTGACGTTCAGCCCGGGAGCCGCCGGCCTGCGGACGGCGCTGGTAGGGATTACCTCCGGTTTAACGGATTCGACTGGTGCCGCTCCTCCACAAAAGATTTACAAGGTGTTTGGATTCGGCGGAAGCTCCAATGGAGCGGACTTTACCGTCAGTGAGAGCGATTTCCCAGCCAAGATCGTTCCAGGTTATGTGGGAATAGTTACGTTGACCAATACCGGCACGGCTCCGCTGCTGCTCTATCCAGATGATTCGAATAACGTCCATCCATTTGCCCCGCCATATTTTAAGTTGAGTCCGGCGAGCTACCCGGGGTGCACACCGAGCAGCTCTATCAATTTGGTGACGTATGCCAGTTCCGGTTCCGGCGTCTACCTTCCTGCGGGGCAGAGCTGCACGGTCGAGGTCTCGTTCGATGTCGACCAGGGCACGGGAGCTCAGACGCAGGAGCTTAGATTCACCGATGCGCTCTCCGGTCTCTCGAACTCGCAGACGCTTACCGGGGACTCGGGGCCGACAGAGAATGCGCCTTCCATCTCCGGTGGCGGGGATGTAGGGACGATCGCCGTGGGCGCGACGACAGCGCCGGCGACGTTTACGATCGACACGCCCAATGGCGAGGGGGTAACGGTAACGACGATCCCATATCAGGGTAACGGGCATCAGAGTAACGAGATGACCTACACGCTCGATACCGGCACCTGCGCCCAGAAGACGCCATGTCAAGCGACGTTGACGGCTACTCCTTCCCTCACCGGTGGCTTCTATGTAAACGTGAACGTCTATGATCCGGTGACCGGCCTGAGGGCCTCCTCGTCATTGAGTGGCACTGCCGGCTTCCCGGTAGTGACGTTCTCTCCGGCTTCGGTCGACTTCGGTACCCAGCAAGTCGGCCTGCAATCAACGGCTCACCAGGTCACGGTGAAGAACACGGGCCAGTCCGTACTGAGGATCACAGGTGTCAGTCTGATCAGTGATACGGCGGCGGACTTCTCGGTGGATATCGGCTCCTGCGGGCAGGGAACGATTAGCGAGGGGACCTGTACGATCTCGGTATACTTCACCCCTCATGGAACGGGCACCCGCAGCGGGACGCTGCAGCTAAAGAGTAACGAGCAGACGCCGTCCTCTCTGCCGCTGGCGGGCGTGGGGAGTCAGTAGCGTACTAACTCGATCTGGATGCCCATAGCGCGGCGAGACTTCACATCGTGTCGCACGAACCTACCGTTAGCTTCAGATCATTGGGTCGCCCAGGCTGTAGCTTTGTTCGCTATTTGGCGTGATGTTTGAGCGTTATGGACGAGAGCACCAAGGTCAAGATGGGCCTCAGAGAGGTTCTTGGGAACGCTCAACAGGCTGAGGTCACTTTGAACCTGCTTCAACTGTGCTTCAGTTTGCGAAAGCAGCTCTAGGAGAGCCGTGGAGTTCGCCGAGCTTGGGTTCATAATGACTGCAAGGAGGCGAGAGATTGAGCTCTTCAGGGAGGCTTCCTGTGTCTTCAAAGTCCTCAAGTGAATCCTCGCAATTACGTGATGTGCCCTTCAGATATTGCTCCAGTTCTTCTGATACGGAACCAATGAAGTCTTCGCCTTTTCAAATCGCGCTTCCTTTTCAACCATCGTTTTACCTTGATGACCTAGCGCATCCTCTGCGTTGACACGTTCATACATCGCCAGATCGAACCTTCTCCTAACTTCCAGACACTCCGCATTTTCCATGGGCAGGATGGTATCACTACCCTACCCAGTTCGATGGCAGAGCGAGCTAGTCGTCTTCAGATGGCGTTTCTAACATCTCTGTGTAGGCTCTCGCGTCTGATGAGTAAAAAGCTCTCTCATGAACATGAAGACGCCGATTCGCGAGCAACAGGCGGAGCCGGTTCTGCAAAGCGTTGGCGAGAACATCGGAGAACGTTGTCAGCAGGACCCTAGCTGAGGGATTGCTCTGGGCAAGGTGGACGGCCCTATGCATTGCTACGGATGAGCCAGAAATATGGCTCGGCAATATCGGAGTCGTGACAGACGGCAAGTCCGCTGCGTCTGCCGATAAGCTATTGAAAATAAAATACTTAAATCTATTACAAAATCGTGATGCGTAAAATTTAAGTGTAAATTTGCTCACGTTCAAAGCAACACCTTCGGCAATTTTAGCGCGTCTTCGCGAAGCGCAGTACCCAACACTCATCCCCGGAGAAGGGGAAGAACCACCGTCCCGTCGAGCTAGTGGCTACAATTTCCCGATCTGCAAGATGAACCGCGTGCGCCCATCACCGCCAGCGTAGTCGTTACGCGGTTCATCAAAGGCACACCGATCGGTCTTCGAGAAGTCTCAGGAAATCGTCGAGGATCGATCGGCATCCTTATTGGACGATGAGCGTCACGGCTGCGGAACTCGTTGCCTGGTGGGTGGTCGGAGCCGTTGAGCCTCCTCCGGACCCCGCGCCTCCCGAAAAGAGAAGTTTTCCGGCCATCAGGGGCAACGCCGCCAATGCGAGGACCAATCGCCTGGTCCCGCGCGATCTCCTGCGGCGGATCGCCAGCGGCAGAAGCAAAAACGGTAGGCAGAAGAATCCAGCGGCCACACCGGTCAGCGTCTCCGTGAACACCACGGTGATGACGTATGTACCAACTGGAGTGTTTGCAGCGGTGGCGACCGTGACCGCGCCATTCGCATAACTGCAACTCGCCCCCGCCGGAAGGTTCAGGCAGCTCACGGAGGCGCTGACCACGGACGATGGAAGCGTCACGGAGTAGCTGGCCGACGATCCGGAACTGACTGTCGCCGTCACCGTGGTGAAGTTGGGCAAGCCTGCACCCTGGGAGGATGGGGAGTCCAGCTCGAACTGCAAAGCCCCGGAAGAGCCACCGCCCGGTGTACCCGTCTGCACCGTCACCGCGGCTGTACCGGCCGTCGCAATGGCTGAGGCTGGTACAGAAGCGGTAAGCTGGGTGGCACTCACGTACTGCGCAGCAAGCGGCGTGCTTCCCCAGATCACGAAAGAACTGGGTACGAAGTTCGCCCCATTCACGCTGAGCGAAAAGGCGGATCCACCGGCGGTCGCATGAGCAGGCGTGAGCGCCATTTCTCATCGGGGGCATTCTGAAGGAGTTTGTCGCTGGCGGGTTGCGTCACGTAGGGGCGCTGCGCCGTGAGACCACCGTCAAGGGTTAAGGACTGTCCCGTGTAATAGGATGATCTGTCCGAGAACAGCCATGCAACTGCATCGGCGATCTCCTCCGGGCGTCCAATCCGGCCAATGGGATGCACCGCGCCCATTTCGTCGAGTGCCTCGTGGGTGCCAAATACGCCGAGCAACATCTCAGTCCTAACCGCACCAGGACTCACTGCGTTCACCCGAATGCCATATCGCCCACATTCGATCGCGGCAGTCTTGGTCAAGCCAAGCACAGCGTGTTTGCTGGCAACGTAGGGGCCGGCGGTTGGAAATGCCAGCAGGCCGCCGACTGAGGCAGTATTGACGATTGAGCCTCCCTGCCCTTGCGCCATCATCTGTTTGACCTCATCCTGAAGCAGAAGAAACAGGGCTTTTACGTTAACCGCAAAGACCCGGTCAAAATTCTTCTCGGCCTGATCTGTGAGCACCCGGTTTTCACCGGAGATCCCGGCATTGTTAAATACATAGTCGAGCCGCCCGAAGGTTTCGAGAACAAATGGTACGATTCGCTTCACCTGCTCGGGTTGAGTGAGATCCGCCTGGATGAACGCTGCAGATCCGCTGTTGCGTTTGATGTCATCGACGAGCAGTCGCCCCTCGCTTAGCCGCCTTCCTGTGACGACGACCTGAGCACCTAGCTCAGCTACGCGTCTTGCAGCCGCAGCGCCAATGCCACTGTTTCCACCGGTGATGAGTGCCACCTTTCCAGCAAATTCCAAGTTATTTCCCATTCTCTTGTCTAACACTCCTTTAATTTGTTCTTCATTCCGCGCCGAGTGGCCGATGGGCCTATCGGGATGGATAATTGCCGTCGACTTAAGGCAAACTGTGATGCCGCATGCTCTTCGGTATTGCTGCGGATAATGCCGGCCGCCGAGAGGATCTGTGGAGCAGCCGCCACAAGCGATGAGACGGTGATCATCGGCGACGTGTGTCGAAGCTTAGACCACGAGAGGCGGACCAGTTAGAATCAGATCAAATTTTTCAAACAGAGCCTTGTCTTGAGGTGGCATAGAGTTGCCCTTGGTTACCTCTCGAAAGAATGCCTCCATCTTTCCTGCTGGGGTATAGGAGATCAGCATTTTACCTCCATTATTCCCGACAAATGCCCATGCATGCGGCAGGTTTCTTGGCGCCAGGATGGAACCTCCAGGTCGAAGCGTCACACGATCGTGACCAACTTCAAAGAGGAACTCTCCCTCTATGACATAGAACCATTCATCCTGATGCGGATGAATATGACGAGGAGGGCCACCCTTCTGGCGGGTAGTGTGCTCGATGATGAACAACTCACTCTTTGTGTCTCGAGTTAGAACTTTAAAGGCGATCGATGTAATTCCGAGGCTGTGAGCTTCATTCAGACGGTCCTCGCCAGATAGTACCGGATGAATTAGAGACGGGCTGTTAAGCGTAAGTGATTGACCGCAGGCGGCAGCAGAGGCTGTCGTGATCGCAAGTGACAGGAAAGAACGACGCTGGATAATACCTCCTATTATTTGAAACGCTCAGTTCAACGATTTATTTCTGGCGTGGTAGATGTCGTCTGCAACACTCGGGATAACACGCAGGAAGAAGATTTATTCCCACATCCAAGTAAACAGCATCTTGCGAAGCGAGGTATAGGGCGACCTAGCGATACTCACAAGAGGGAGGTGTGACGATTGAGAAATATTTCGGTACATCGCGGAATAAATCAGTTGTGACGGTGTTCTGGTTTCAAGAGGCCAGCCGCGTTCTCCACTCAAACGCTTGTTGGCCGGTCGTCACGGACAGTGTAACCATGTTTCTTGATGCATTACTCGATATACTTCTCACGCCAGCTCCGCAGCCTTCAGGAAATATTAACCCCTCTCAAGACTTCGGGAATGGTCTAAAAACATCCGACAAAACTCCGTCCCCTTATGCCAAACGATTGGGGATGATTGCATTGGTCCTAGCCGTTGGGTGTATGGCGCGAGACTCTATCGCCCAAACGGCGAAAGAGTCGATCGACGTACCTCCTCACTCCAGACTTCTGCTACGGGCCGTTGGAAGTGGAGATCAAGTTTACGGCTGCGTCAATGCCGTTGGGCATTGACAGCCCGGATGCCAAGCTTCTCAATCAGGAGAGATCTGTTATTGGACGACACTTTGCAGGTCCTACATGGCAGCTCAATGATGGCAGTTGGGTAAAAGGAAGGGCCGTCGCCAAACAGGTTGCTCCCGATGCGACCGCGGTGCCTTGGTTGTTGCTTGAGTCGGTCGGCGGTACCGGAAGATTGGGGACCGTGCGATTTATCCAGCGCACTCGGACGCACGGGGGAAATGCGCCTGACGGTAGTTGTAGCCAAAGCGCCGTGCGCAGAGTTCCTTACACAGCGACATATTCTTTCTATGAAGCGGGACAATGATCAAAAATTGCGCTCATAGCTAGAAGGGCGCAAGGCATCGGCAGAGGCCTCCATCCTGAATCAGTTTTTAGATGGCGATGGACAGAAATGGATTGAAGTGTCCGGCCGCCGGTATAAAAGCGATAAGAGCTTTCATAAATTCTTGTGCTGATTGGTGGAGAATTGAAGCAGGTTTCCGGAGAGGCGGATTCAGCAATACAAGTGGGCCGGACGACGAAAAAGAAAACAAACAACAGCAACTCAAATCTAGAAAAGGAAAGCATCATGTCTTGGACCTCTCTTGAACTTCAGCCTCTCGCGCTCCTGTCCAGCGATCTACTCCGCCCCCTCGGCGCCTTTGAAGAGCTCTTCTGCCTCTTCGACCAGCACTTTCCTACCAACGGTGCACTTGCAGCCCAAATCACCGGCCACACAACCGTCCGCCAGTGGCGTGACGCGCTCGACGCAGTACAGCAACGTCACCCGCTGCTCTCTGCCTGCATTGACACCACCTTCAACCGGGTCACTCACTTTCGCCGCGTCACCAGCCGGCGCATCCCCCTCCGCGTGGTTACATCGCCCTTTGCCCAGTGGGAGCAGGAGGTCGCCGAAGAGATAAACGCACCTTTCACTCCCGATCAGGCTCCTCTCTTCCGCGCTGTACTGCTCCATCAGGAGACGCATTGCACCTTCATCCTCTCCTCCCATCATGCTGTCTGCGACGGCTCCTCCCGGATCTATCTCCTTCGCGACGTCCTCCTCGCCCTCAGCGGACATGCTCTCGATGCTCTGTTACTGGCACCATCTCGCGAAATTCTCTTCGGAGCGCAACAGCGCACCTCCACCGAGCCCGGCCTGCCATCCTTCGCTGCGCAGCGCCATCTGATGCCACATGTGGAAGGAATTAAACTCACGCCAGAACAGACCACCGCGCTCCAGCGCCGCGCTCGCGAGGAAGGCGTCACCATCCACGCCGCTATCTCCGCCGCGCTCACCATCGCAGGCAGAGCCATCGATGAAAACTGGCGCAATAACCCGCTCCGTATCCTGTCGCCTGCAGAGATCCGCGACATTCTCGGCCTTCAAGATCAATGCATGGTTTCCTTCGGCGGCGGTGAGATCTCAGTCGCGCCAGGCGGCTCGATGACGTTCTGGGAGCTCGCACGGTTCGCGAAACATGGCCTCTCTACCGTCAAGAGCACAGAGAATATATCCGGGATGATCGATCTCCAATCCACAGCCGTTTGCTCCAACCTCTCCGTCGAGCAGGCGCTTGAACTCAAGCGAAACGCGCTCAACGCACAGGTCATGTTCTCCAACCTGGGACGTCTCCCATTCGACAGCACATTCGGACCCCTACAACTCGAGACCCTCTGGGCACCATGTGCACTCTGTGGCATCGAAGGAGAGCAGACCCTTGGAGCAGTCACCGTCAACGGCTCGCTGCACCTCACGCACACCAGCCCCGCGCCAATCCCAGGCCTGCTCGCGGGTATGGAAGAAGAACTCCGCAAAGCCTGCGCGATCTAATTCAATTTCCATAACTTGCGATCCAAAACGGATTCCAAGGCGCTAGGTCTCGCGAGAACGCGGTATATCTATGAAAATAATGGGCCGCCGACATGCAAATAGATCCGGCCGGAACCAACTACAATTGCAGATAGGAAATGACCGGCTCTGGCTCCCAACGCGGCATTCGGTTTAGGGATCACGATCACCTGCGTGAGGTCCTGTCAACCGGTGGACTTGCGCTCGATGTCTTCAAGAGTAGGTCGACTCCTCTGGACGTCCAGATTGCCGTCCACGTGAACGAGTTCGCGAACATTGTGAAGGTTTCAGGAGCCCCTGCCAGAGTTTCTCGCGGACGTGCCGAGATCGCTAACGATGAAGGGGGCTTTCTTGGAGTGTTGCTTCAAAGGACCGGTCGGACGGTATTTGAATCCGGCTCTCAGCAAACGGTCCTCAAATCAGGCGAGCTTCTGATTTGGCATGGTGGACGTTCCGTCCGGTTCGACATGCCGGACGACTTTCAGAAAGTATGCCTACTGGTTCGATGCGATATCTTCGAGGGCATGCTTCCTCAAGCGAGTTCCTATGCCGGACATCACCTGGAGCAGCGCAACAATATATCTCGTCTACTCGGAGCTTGCCTTTCCACCCTCGCAGACGATGTATCGACGAGTGCCGCGGGATCCATTGCCGCGGTCTGAAATCTTTGTTTTCCTACAGTGTGTTTTCACTGTTCCCCCTGTTCTTGTTGCTCGCGGCAAGTTATTTCGAAGTTAATCATTGGCGGTGAAGACAGCTGGCGAAAGGCGTCTTCGTCAAGATAAAGACCTCATTTGTGAGCTCGGCACCTGTCGGATAGCTGTTCTCTGCATTTCGATTTTGAGCAAACATCATTCGTCCATCGTGGAACAGGCATCATGGATAACCATGTGCAACGGAGCGTCTATTTCACGATGCAGGCGTACGTGTGAAATGACACGGATATCGAATTGACTTTGGGTTGGCGCGCCTACGACGCATTGCCTCGTCGGATTTCGTCAGGCGATCTCAACTGTTGCAGAGGGAGCAATACTTCCACAAAAGCTGCATTGACCAAAGGCTTTCTGCCCCTGATCAAAGCCTACCCACAAAGAAGAATGCTTACTTGTCTGAGAGTGAAGAATTTCTTGAACGGGGAGCGCACTGGATTCGATGAACTGTGAATCGTCAGAAGGGCCCGCCTATTGCATCTATCGCGGCGACGCATTGCGTGTCCTACGGAATTTAAGCGGGGAAACTCCATAGGCCGAACTGAACGAGCGGCTAAAGTGCGCGGCATCGCAGAAGCCCCAGTCCATAGCGATCTCTGTGACACTACGGTCGTTGCGCAAGTTGGAGAGTTCAGCTCTACACTTTGCAAGACGGCGTGATCTGATCCACGTCCCCACCGTTGTTCCTTGCTCACTAAATATCAGATGGAGATAGCGAGGCGAGATGTGGTGCTTCTGCGCAATCATTGTAGGAGAAAGCATGCCGAGCGTCAGTTCTACGGACGCTCCGATGGTTCCCGTCGGCGGAAGCAGACATTGATGCGAGGAATCTTGAAAGTGCCATATATAACTTGCTGCTCAATGCCTGCCAAGCTGCGACCCGCTCAACTCATGTGCCTGAGGTGAAGGTCCAGCTTACGGAAGTCGGTGAACGGGTCTACCTTACAATCGGGGACAATGGTCCTGGCATACCTGCCTCTGTCCGCAGGACGTTGTTCGATCCGTTCGTGACCGCAGGAAAACCCAACGGAACAGGCCTCGGACTCACCCTGGCTCATCGAGTAGCTGAAGAGCACGGTGGCAGCGTCTGCCTCGAGGAATCGAATCGAGAGAGGACAGTATTCACGCTGAGTCTGACGAAGAACAGATCATTATCTTTAGAAGAACTGAAGAGTGGCAGAGCGGCGTCGAAGCCTGCAGCGATGGACCTGCGAACTGCTCTTAAAAAATTGACAAGCTGAGACGGGCGTAATGGAAATGAAGGAGCTGAACCGAGGGAAAATGAAGGCCACGACGTATAAGGCATCAGAGGCAAACGCTGGATGAGAGCCTCACCAGCAGTGACGGTTCTTGATCTTTGAGATGCGCCGCAGAACTCAACAAAAAGGAAACTCGACACAAGTATGTCCAATCGACTCGCCGTATTCATCACAATGTTGTGTGCTGCCGTCCTGTCGAGCACGCCAAATTTACAAGCTCAGAAGTCCGACGTGAAAAATATTGTCCTTGTCCACGGTGCCTGGGCGGATGGTTCGGGCTGGAGGGGCGTTTACGACAACCTTGTCAGGGATGGCTTCAAAGTCAGCATCGTCCAAGAGCCGGAGACGTCTTTCCACGATGATGTGACCGCCGTGAAGCGTGTCCTCGCACTGCAAGACGGACCGAGCATCCTTGTCGCGCACAGCTATGGGGGAGCCGTAATTACGGAAGCGGGCACGGATCCATCGGTTGCTGGATTGGTGTACGTTGCAGCGCACATGCCAGACGCTGGGGAGAACGAAGCGGACGATGGCAAGCGCTTCCCGAGTGACCTCAGCAAGTCCGATGCGATAAAGAAGACCGCAGATGGTTTCACGTACCTTGATCCCGCGAAGTTTCATGAGTACTTTGCAGCTGATTTGTCTGCGGAGCAGGCAGCTTTCATGGCGCGATCGCAGGTACTCAACGCGGCGGACAATTTCAAGGCAGTCATCACCACGCCTTCGTGGCGAAGCAAACCAAGCTGGATGTTGGTCGCGGCAAAAGACAGAACCATCAACCCGGACCTTGAACGCTGGTACGCCAACCGTGCTCATAGCCACACGTTCGAAGTTGCAGGCGCCAGCCACTCAGTCTACGTGTCGCACCCCAGAGAGGTCGCGGATGTAATTGAGAGCGCAGCACGTCGGTCTCTAAATAGCTCGGATTTCGCAAGAGTCCTCACAGGAGAGAACAGTGACGCTTCTCAAAATTCAGTCATCACAAGTGGAAAGTAAAATCGTGAAGATCTCCTGACGATACCTGACAGTCGACACAGAAACTTGCTCTAGCCTTGGGTCAGAAGCATACCACGAGCGGTGAATTTTCGATCCTGGTCGATGAGCCAGAGCAGATAGGCGGCGGTTCACGTTTCCTTGAGGAACTCCTAAGCGCTCTCGCGATACGATCATCCATTGTTCTGTTTCTGGAATGGTTTCCGAGATCCGTTCTTGTAGAGGTAGTGCAATATGGCCTTGACCCCCAACGGCTCACCTGTCGAAGCTGCTGGTATCGAACATATCGACGGGTTGTACAGCTATGCGCTTGTACTCACTCGTAATCGGAGTGAAGCAGAAGATCTGCTACAAGAGACTTATGTTCGCGCCTTAGGGGCGATGGGAAGGCTACGCACTGGCAGCAACGTGAAGAGCTGGCTATTTACCATCCTGCGGAACATCTGGTTCAATCAGTTACGGTACCAGCGTACCGCAAAACTTGTTGCAATGGCATCCGCCTGGAGAATGCGACCCAGCCGCCCTTGCTGAATGGCCCGCTTCAAAAAGATCGTCGAGTCGTCAAAGCGATGCTGGCTTACGACACCTAGTTGAACTTCCGCATCGGCAGCGACGGAGATCATCGTCCACGCCGTCGTCAGATCGACTGCCATCGGCTTCTGTACTAGAAGATGTTTGCCGTTCTGCGCGCAGAGCTCCGCAACAGGCAGACGAAAGTTGGGAAACGTGCACAGGTCGACATAGTCAACCTTGGGATGGCGGCATAGCTCTTCCACCGTGGCGACGTACTCTGCGCCATGTGCTGAGGCAAAGGCTTGCCCCTTGCTCGCCGTGTGGTTTGTGCAGGCGACGATCTCAAAGCCGATGTTCCGGTAAGCAAGCGCATGCTTCGCCGAGATCGCGCCTGTTCCAACAATGCCTACGCGCAAACGAAAACCTCCGTAAAGATGAAAGCTAAACTTTGACGCCGATCTTCTGATCCAGATAGTCCTTGCTGATGACCGCTGACTCTTTCGGAGTCCGCGATTTGTCCGGAACCCGATCAAGCTCCACGACGGTCCAGCCGCTGAACGCAACCTTATCGAGCGCGGCGAAAACTCCAGGAAGATCCACGCGTCCGCGGCCAAGCTCGACGAACTCAAAGGGATACCTCGCCTTGGGCGTGTCGGCGGGAATGTCGTGAACATCCTTCAGATGCATGAACAGAAGCCGGTCATGATACTTGCGGATCATCTGGACCGGATCGCCTCCGCCGGCGACCGCATGCGCGGTATCGAGCTCTAGCTGCAGATACTTCGGATCGGAGTTCTCAAGAATGAGGTCGAGGTTCTCAGGCTTTTGGCTCAGCGTGTTGAGATGATTGTGATAGCCCAGCGGAATACCTATATCGGCCGTGCGTTTGCCAAGCTCCGCTAGCAGCTTGCCCAGCCGCTTGCACTCATCAGGAGTAACAGAGCGTGTATAGGACGTGAGCTTATCCAGTATCTGGAGATAGTGGCCGCCGGAGTCCTTTACAAACTGCGCATTGGCTACATGCTTCGTAATCTGGCGCCTCGGGCTCGTCGAGCGAGACTTCGCCGCTCGAGAGTGCAACAAAGGCCAGCTTGTGCTGTGCCAGAAGATCTTTGAGTTCTGCAGGCTTGAAGTCCGTGAGCGCATTGGCGCGTAGCTGGATACCACGGTAGCCCACTGCAGAGATGTCGTCGACCGCCTGCCGCTCTTCGTTCCCCCAGGTGATGGCCGCATAGCCAAATTGAATGTGGCTCTTGCGCGGCGCGGCAAATGAAGGCAGCGATGCAGCGGCGGTTGCGGCGCCGAGGCTTGCCAGAAAGGTACGTCTCGTCAGGTTGCGGTTCATCGCTCAATCTCCTTGGAATGCACTCACCATATCAAATAAAGCTGGGGCTCTTCGTAATAGCCCCAGCCCAGCTGGAAGAACAGCAGAATCAATCATGCGCGGGCGACGGTGGCGGAGCCGTCGAAGGTGGAGTCGGCTTGCCGGTAATGGTGTTCCCCTCCATCAGCTCGACGCGGGTTCCATCCGGATCGTACATGTTGAACGTAGCAGCCGACCATCCGGATATTGTTAGAAGACTCCGATCAAGGCTCGAGGAGATTCGAAACAGCGGTTGCAGCTAGACGCTGGCTACGGGAGTGGTCGATCGAAGCGATAACTCCGCAGTTGTTGTTTCGTGCGGCTCGGGCTAGACTTCACTTGTGCCAATCAGCAAGAACAAGGGAGCACCTACAATCGGCGATATCGCAGATTTGGTTGGTGTTTCGCGTTCGTCGGTTTCCAGAGCTTTTGGAAAACCTGAACTGCTCAGTGAAGATACCGTCAAGAAGATTCGAAAGGCCGCTGAGAAGCTAGGCTATTTTCCGAATCAGGCTGCCAGGGCCCTTAGTACGGGGCGGCCGGGAAATCTTGCTATTGTTGTCCCGGATATCGCGAATGCATTTTCCCCCCCCCTGATAAGAGCTGCCCAGCTTGCTGCAGACAGCCACGGCATGAGCCTGTTTTTAGGCGATTCGGGCGAAGACCCCGCAAGGGAATTCACGCTTCTGAACCGGTTGGTCGTGCAGACTGAGGGGTTTGTCCTTGTCTCGTCGCGCATGCCCGACAAGAAGATCAAAGAGATCGCGGAGAAGCATCCTCTCGTGCTGATCAATCGTGACATTTCAGGAATTTCACGCGTCCTCATTGATACCTCTCCGGGGGTTGAGGCTGCGGTTGTTCATCTTGCGGAGATAAAGCATAAGAAGATCGCCTACGTCGGTGGCCCTTCCGTATCGTGGTCGGAGCAGCAGAGGCGTGGTGCGGTGCGGCGCGCTGCTGAGCGCGAGGGTTTGACCGTCGAGTATGTCCGTTCTGGTCATGCTACGTTCGATGCGGGTCGTGAGGCTGCAAGCGCTGTTATTGCCGCGAAGGCGTCAGCGGCGATCGCCTTTGATGATGTCGTAGCGCACGGTTTGCTCGCCGGGCTGAACGAGCTCGGTTACCGTGTACCACAGGACATCAGCGTGATTGGCTGTGACGACGTGCTTGGAGCAGCAACCTATCCGGCACTGACCAGCGTATCGGCTCGACACATTGAGGCAGGTCGTATGGCCATCGAAATGCTCCTCAACATGATCGAAGAGCCGACGATCAGCAACGTCAGAATTGCACTCGATACCAAGCTCGTCGTACGTGCCACGACGGCACCTCGCTAGCCACTATCAAGCTGGTTAGACGGTCGGCTCCCATCCAGGCTGATAGGATCTTCCCCACAGCTTCATGGCCTCTGAATTGTTCCTGATGTGACCGGTCGTCGTGTCGATCTCCAACTCGCGATTCACAAAATAAGAGATGTTCGCCAGCTGTAACGCCGTGATGGAAATATTGATATCGGCGATGGGGGAATGCAGCTTTTCGCCAGTCCGTATGCTGCTGATCATGTTGGCAAAGTGGAGGTTGGTCATTTCATCCTGGCTTAGCAGATCGCTGCTGGCCGCGACATGGTCCAGATGGTACTCGTCTGTTTTCTTGCCGTTCCAGTCGTAGACCTCATAGCCATCGTGGGCCAGGATGACCGATCCCTTGGTGCCTTGTATGAGGGCGCCTCGATCTCTTCCGTAGAGCTTCATTCCCTGATCGCTCCTGCCCTCCCAGGCGATCATTTTGTCGGCATACCTCATGCTGATATTCAGTGTGTCGTAAAACTCCCAGTCATCTTTGAACTGATAGCGTCCACCCTGCGCCACAACGCGCTCAGGAAATCCGACTCCCAGAGCCCAGCGACAGACATCCGTTTCGTGAGTTCCGTTATTCAGTGCTTCGCCAGTTCCGTAGCGACGGAGCCAGTGCCAGTTGTAGGGGTGAATGTTGTCCTTGTATTCGGAGCGAGGCGCAGGTCCCTGCCAAAGCTCCCAGTCGAGTTCGGCAGGTACCGGGACTGTTTTGCCGATGCCCATCGATGGCCGATTGTTCGAGTACCATGCCTTCGCAGAGTAGGTTTCGCCGATGAGGCCCTGGTGGATCTTCTCGATCATCTTGCCCTCGTGAACAGAGGACCGATGCTGGTTGCCGACCTGCACCAGCTTGCCATACTTCTTCTGCGCTGCGACGAGCAGCTCCCCTTCGCGCGGGTTGTGGCTGGACGGCTTTTCGACGTAGACATGTTTTCCAGCGCACAGCGCGAGGATTGCCATCGGAGCGTGCCAGTGATCAGGCGTTGCAATGGTTACGACGTCAATTTCTTTGTTAGAGAGAACTGAGCGGAAGTCCTTGCCGTTGGCCGGAGCGTAGCCAAGAACCTCTTTCGCCTTGATGACAAACCGGCCGAGATTTCGTGAGTCCACATCGCACAGGTGGCTGATGTTCGCCTTGGCGGCGTTTGCCTTGAGGCCAGCCAGGTGGGCAAGCGCACGGGAGTTGGTTCCGATGATCGCGAAGTTGATCTTGTCGTTCGCTCCCAGGATGCGGGCGTAGCTTTTTGCGCTGGAACTGAGGGCTGTGCCCGCGGCTGTCAACAACATGCCATCAAGAAACTTTCTTCTGGAAATCACCGGCCCTCCAAGGGACAGACACAGGCTTGAGGAAAGCCTGTGTCCTGCGATGGTTCGAACAATACAATGCAATCGATTGCATGTCAATGATCTTCTCGGTGATGTGTCCTCCAGGGGCGTATGGCATCGCCCTTAAAAACACAGGAAGCGATATGCATACGATGCGCCAGGATTTTGGGGGCACTCTAGAAATAGACCGCGAAAATCAGAAGAATCGCTTATTCGTGCTAAACCAATCTTCGTCTCGCCCCTTCCATGACGCTGCTTGCTTGATAGGCCAGACGTTTCAGGGTGATCCGATAAGAGCGAAAGAAAAATTAAAATCGACTATTTACTTGCAACCGATTGCATGATACTTTCGACGCCACGATCAACATCCGGTAAAAAACGCAATCCCGTGGCCGATGCGGAGACTGCCCTCAGTGAATGACAAAGGGGCCCCGAGGGCGCGCAGCCGCTTCGTCTCATAGGGAAAGAGCAAATTGAGGAGATCGCTTATGAAGCGCAAGATGATGCAACTTCTAATGGTGTCCGCGTGTTGCCTGACGTTTGTCCTGGCTCTGTCTGTATCGCAGCGGCTTTCGGCTCAGGTCCTCTATGGAGCGGTTGCGGGAACTGTTCAGGACAGTACGGGCGCTGTGATCGCTGGGGCGGATGTTAAATTCACCAACGTCGGAACGGGCCAGGTGATGATGCTGAAGACTGATGCGGAAGGGCATTATCTGCGCGCCGACTTTCAGCAGGGCCAATACTCACTCACAATCTCCTTTACGGGATTCAAGCCCTATACCAAAACCGGAATTCAGATGAGTGTCGGCACATCGCTCCGGGAAGATGTGACCCTTGAGATCGGCAATCCCGGTGAGTCAGTCATCGTCTCGGCACAGGAGCTTCAACTGCAGGCCGATAAGGCAGATCTCCATACCGAGCTTTCATCGGCCGATCTTACGGATCTTCCTGTCGGCCACTATCGTAACTTTCAGAGCCTCATCAATCTGGTTCCCGGCGCGACTCCTGGAAGTCTGGTTAATTCTCTTCAGACAAGTCCTGAGCGTTCCATCGCGGCCAACGTTAACGGCGTCAATTCGAACAATAATGGCACACGCATCGACGGACTGCAGAGCATCTATCTCTGGCTGACAGATCACGCGGCGTATATTCCGCCGGTAGAGACGATCCAGGCCGTCAACATCTCAACAAACAGCTTCGATGCTGAGAGTGGCATGGCTGGCGGCGCTGTGACCAACATCATTTCAAAGTCGGGTACGAATGCGATTCATGGCTCAGCGTTCGCAATGAACAGCAACTCGGAGACGGCCGCGAAGAACTTCTTCAATCGCGGCAAACAGGCTTATACCAATATCAACATCGATGGTGCGACCTTGGGTGGACCGATCAAGAAGGATAAGATTTTTGGTTTTGTCGGCTGGGAGGGCACAAGAGAACGACAGGGAACAACAGCTGTGATGACGGTTCCGACGGCGGACCAAAGGACCGGAAACTTCAGCGCCTACAGCACGACCCTCTACGATCCAGCGACTGGTAACGCTGATGGTACGGCGCGGTCGCGCCTCTCTAGCAATGGTGTCAACAATGTTATTCCGACGAGTCGGCTGAATCCGATTGCGCAGAAGATTCAATCACTGATTCCTTTGCCTAATAGCGCAGGTACAGTGAACAACTACACCAACTCGGCGTCGCAGTCGCTTACGCGCGACAACTACGATGTCAAAGTGAACTTCAACCTCTCGCAGAATACAAATCTCTGGACGAAGTACAGTCTGATGCGGGCGACTACGGGATGTCCGGCGGGTCTAGGAGATGCCGGAGGTGTGCCGCTCTGCTCGGGTAACATCGGTGTCTCCGATGGCGTCACTCAAGTCGCGGATATTGGCTTCACCAAGGTCATTACGCCCAACATCAGCTGGGATGGAACCGTTGGCTATGTGCGTCTCGGAAATAATGTTTATGGCCTCGGATACGGCGTCTCGATTCCGCTGACGCAGCTCGGTATCCCCGGAACAAATGGCGGAAACAATAGTCTGATCAACAGCGGCGCGCCTCTCTTTACGATTTCGAATGGATACTCGCAACTGGGGAGCGACACCGAGACACGGCCCTATCTGTATCACCAGGATAGCTACGCGATCGCACAGAATCTAAGCTGGTCGCGTGGAAAACACTACTTTCGGTTTGGATTCGAAGGGATTCGGCACCATATGAACTTCTACCAGCCGGATGGTGGCGGTGGTGGTGGTCCACAAGGTCAGTTCCTGTTCTCCGGTGGGGTGACGAGTCTCAATGGAGGTACGGCGTCGATCAATCAGTACAACTCCTACGCCGCTTTCCTGCTTGGGCTTCCTCAGACTGAAAAGGAGACGCTGCAGTTTGCTAACTTTACAACCTACAACTACGAGTGGGCGGGATATGCGCAGGACCGCTGGCAGATTTCCCCCCAGCTGATGCTCTCGATCGGACTTCGGTATGAGCTATATCCGATGATGACTCGCTCGGGACGCGGCGGAATCGAGCAGTACAATCCTTCCACGAACCTTGTAGCTCTTGGGGGAAATGGTGGAAACCCGAAGGGGGTCGGCATTTCTACAAATCATAAGATGTTCGTGCCGCGCATTGGGCTGGCCTACAATCTCAATTCGAAAACCGTGATTCGCACCGGATTCGGAATCAGCATCGATCCTCTTCCGTTGGCGCGTCCTCTGCGCGGATTCTATCCGTTGACGGTATCGTCGACATTTACTCCGGCAAACACCTATATGCCATATAACTCTTTAGCGACTGGTATTCCGGCGATTCCTGCGCCGGACCAGACACAGGCGTATCTCCCTCTTCCACTCACGGCTCAGACACGGTATATCGATGGCAACGCGATCAAGCGTGGCTACGTTGAATCATGGAACCTTGTCATAGAGCGCGAACTTCCGTGGCAGCTCTTTGCGACGGTTGCTTACGTCGGAACACAAACGATTCACTCCTTCGTGGATATTGATGTGAATGCCGGCGTACCTGGCCTGGGGACCGCCGGCCAGGCGTTGAATCAACCAAACACACCTACGGCCGGTCGTACAGCGGTGACCTGGTCGTGGAACGGACGTTTCAATGCGAACTACAACGGTCTTCAGATCTCAATGGAGAAGCGGGCATCCAAGGATCTGACGATCAAGGGTGCCTATACCTACTCCAAGGCGATGAACTTCACCGATAACGATGGTTGGGCACAGCTGCTCTTCAATACTCCGTCGCAGATACCGAAGAATTACGCACGCGCCGGATATGATGTGCCACACAATCTGCAGCTCGCGTCGACCTATCAGCTTCCGTTTGGTCATGGGAAGAGGTTTGCAACGTCGGGCCTCTCGTCCTTCCTCTTGGGCGGGTGGCAGATGAACGGTATCTTCTCCGCGGTATCGGGCAGGCCCTTCACTGTCACGGCAGACGCAAGCACGCTGAACGCCCCGGGCAACACGCAGACGGCCGATCTTGTCGGTCCCATCCGGCGCTCCGGAGGAAGCGGCCCCGGAGAACTATTCTATGATCCCTCGTCGTTTGCTGTTCCTACGGGAGCGCCCCGCTTCGGTACGGCAGGCAGAAATATCCTCCGCAGCCAGCGTCTGGTGAACCTCGATACAGGATTGTTCAAGACAATCCCCATCCATGAGCGGTTGACCATGACCTTCAAGGCCGAGGCATTCAACATCTCGAACACACCTCACTTCGCCGCGCCCAATTCGAATAGAAGCAGCACGGCCTTCATGACCACCTCAAGCGCAGCGCAGGATCAGAGAAACCTGCGTTTTGGTTTGAGTGCGAACTGGTAGTCAGGACTTCGAGCGAGAAAAGGAGCAGGCCTCTTTGCCAGCTCCTTTCTATTGGATCGGAATGGAAGTATCAGGCGCCTGCGCTAGCGATAGGTCTTGTCGATAAGGTTCTGCAGGTAGATCTTCGATTGCAGAATGTCGGCGATCTGCGCTGGGCCAGAGATCTCACGCTCGATGGTGAATGGCCCCCTATAGTTGACTTCCTTGAGCTTTTGGAACAGAGTGGGGAAGTCGACCTTTCCTTTTCCGATTGCGACCTCTTCGCCAAGCACATGTGGATTGGTGGGAAACAGGCCATCCTTCATGTGAGTACCACGGACCAGCGTTCCAAAGACGTCTATGGCATCGACGGGGTTTCCCTTGCCATAGAGAATCAGGTTGGCGGTATCAAGGTTTACAAAGACGTTGCCGGTGCCGACATCCTGAATCATGCGTAGCATGGTGATCGGTGTCTCCTCCCCTGTCTCACAGAGAAGCGAAACACCTTTTCCTTTACAGTAGCTGGCGATCTCCTTGATCGACGCGACCGCTGTGGGATAGAGCGGATCGTTGGGGTCTTCAGGGATGAATCCGAGATGCGTGTGAATCGCTGGAGCCTTACATGCGCTGGCAAAGTCTGCGGCAAGCTTGAGTGCATCGATTCGCTGCTGTCGATAGGCCTGTGGGACGATCCCAATCGTCGGTGGCCCATGATCGAAGTCAAAGACGCGTGGTCCTGGATTATGCTCGCTCACGGCTGAGACATCTACGTTGTACTTCTTCAGCGCTGCCAGCAAAGAGGGCGCTTTGTCCATGCTTAGCGCTTCGAGGAAGATCTGACATACGGAGAATCCAAGGTCGTGGACATACTTGATGGTCTCCTCCGACGTTCCGTCTTTTCCGACCTTCGCAACAAGTCCGAGACGAGGAACCGCCGAATTCGCCTGTGCGATTGATGGAAGAGCTGTGCCAACCAGGGCAGTGCCGGAAAGCTGAAGGAAGCGACGGCGATTGAGGGGATCCATCGTGATGTCTCCAAGCGGGATTGTAAAAATGTAATGCTTGCAAAAAAATGTATCATGCAACCGATTGCATTAGATAGTTCCATTTGGTATGGTAGGACTCAATTTCCGCTCCTGCTACGATTCGTCGCGGCAATGGCCAATGTTGAGCAGTCCAAATCAGAGTGCTTGGAGAACCCATGGAGAATCGTGTTGAACGTCGTCAGTTTCTGAAGGCTGCGGGGGCCGCGGTTCTGGCCGGTGCGACGAAGGTGTCACTGGGACAGGCTCCCACGCAACAGCACGGATCTGCTCCTACGTCTCAGATCGCAAAGACCGCACGCATCTTCTCCGGCTGTTGCGCGTACACCTATCGACATGCATTTGAGGACGGCTCCCTTACGCTCGAGACCTTTATTCAGAAGGCGGTTCAACTTCGGCTCGATGGCCTGGACATGACGGTCTACTACATGAAAAACACAGACCCCGGTTACATTGAGAACCTTCGCTATCTCGGATACAAGAACGGTGTGAACTTCTCCGGAGTGGCCTGCGGTTCAAGTATGGTGCAGGCAGAGGCCGCCAAGCGCTCTGAGGTGCTCGCTGACATTAAGAAGTGGGTGGATGTCACGCAGCGTATAGGTGCCCCGCATCTGCGTGTCTTTGCCGGCAAGCAGCCCGCAGGCACCACCATGGCGCAGTGTGTGTCATGGGTTGTGGATCTGATGAAAGGAGCCAGTGACTACTCCGGGAAGAAGGGAATCACCATCGGATTAGAAGACCATGTCGGTGTCTCGCAGAGTGCCGATGTGTGCCTGGAGATCGTGCATCGGGTCAACTCCGAGTTTGCGGGCATCAATATCGACATCTCGCACTTCGTGCCAACTCCAACTCAGGATTCCTATTCTCAGATCGCCGCGTGCCTGCCTTATGCGACGCACGCTCACGTTCGCGCTGGCTTTGACGATGGTTCGCCGATTGATCTCGATCGTGTATGGAAGATGTTCGCCGACGCTGGATACAAGGGCTACATGTCGTATGAAGGCGAGGAGAAGAGCATCTCCGATGTACCGCTGCAGATTACCGAGATTCAGCGCCTCTGCAAGAAGTACTCCAGCCTGTAGCCCGTTCGCAGACTATCTACGAGCCTGGTTACAGAGTAGCCAGGCTCACGAACGATGGACTCGTTTGCCAGCCAGCCATACATCCTCGATGGCGAGCTCATCCGTCCAGCGGAAGCGGATGATGTCGGCACGGCAACTTGCCTGCAACTGCCCACGGCCTCTGGCGAAGCGCCCTGGAATCTCAGTCGCCATTCTCAGCACATCGCCAACCGGGCGTCCCGTCATACGCACCGCTCTCCCAATACATTGTGCAAGCGGTACGGTAGCGCCTGCCAGTGTCGACGATCCCTGCAACGACAGTCGCCCATCGGAGCTGAGCTCAACGTTGCCACCAACCGGTGTGGCGTATAGGCCAGCAGGCATGCCCGCCAGCGCGGGCAGTATCCGATACGAGAAACGACCGTTTGAGACCCTTGGCCTGTGTCATGGCCTTGAACGTCTCCTGCGGAAGATGATGACCGTCGGCGATGAAAGATGCAGTGAGGCGGTCGTCAGCCAACTGACTCCATATAGGGTTTGAGTGCCGCGGAAGAACCGCCGCTATTCCATTGCCCAGGTGTGTCGACAGGCGCGCGCCAGCGTCGACTGCACATCGAATCTGCTCTGCCGTGGCGTGCATATGCCCAAGCGAAACATGGACGCCGTGCGCAACGAGGTTTGCGATGTACGGTGCGGACTCATCGAAGTGTGGCGACATCGTTACCAGGCCAACGAGTCCTCCCGATGCCTGCTGCCAGCGGTCAAACTCATCGAGTGACGGCGGACGTACATGCTCTTCGGGATGGCCCCCCCGATAATCGTTGAGGGGAGAGAGGTGCGGTCCCTCTACGTGAACAAACGGTATGCAGTCTGCGGCATGTGGATGGAGTCGCCGTGCCTCGGCGATGATCTTCAGGCTGCGCGTCATCATGATCTCGGAGGCCGTGATGACGGTAGGTGCAAGACTGGTAATACCAGTAGCCAGCAGAGCATCGACGATCCCGATGACGCTTTCTACTGTGCAATTGGAACCATTGAAATCGAGACCGGCGTAGCCATTCACCTGCAGATCAATCAGCCCTGCCGACAGCCAAAGATCGCCCGCCTCGCCGCTCGGCTCCATCGACGCGATTTTGTCGTCTTCGATGCGAAGACGTATACCCTGGCCCGTAGCGGGATCCCGGCCGACGATTACTTCAGCTCTCACGGCTCTTCCTCTGGCTCTATCGTACGAGCAGTGAACTGGAGTCGAGATCAAGATACACGGTGCAACGCGGATGATTCTTCAGTGCTGATGCCGGAACCTGGCCGCTGACAGGAGATTCCATCATGTCGCGAACGGCAGCCGCTTTGTTCTTGCCGGGGATACTGCAAAACAGCTGCTCCCCGCGCAGGATGGATGGCACGGTAAGAGTGATGGCCTTGCGCGGCACATCATTCAGAGTCAGGAAGCATTCATCGTCCACCTGTTGTTGCCGGCAGATCTCGTCAAGCTCAACTACTTTTACGGCGAGAGGATCGTCGAGGTCCGCGGGTGGATCATTGAAGGCGATGTGCGCATTTGCTCCGATACCCAGCAGCACGAAATCTATCGGCGCCTCCGCTAGTTTGTTCGCGTAGTCCCTGCAGGTTGCCTCCGGATCTGCCCCCGGGTTGATCAGGTGGTAGCTCGACAGCGGAACACAATCGAAGAATTCATTGCGTAGCCAGTTACCGAAACGCTGAGGCGCATCGGGAGCGAGCCCGATATATTCGTCCATGTGGAAGGCGGTAATGCGCTGCCAGTCGATACCTGTTTCCAGGCGAAGTGCCGAGAGCATCTCGCTCTGGCTGGGGGCGGCAGCGAAGATCATGCGCAGGTGAGCTTTGCTCTGCTGCATCGTACGAATCACCTTGGCGATATCGGCTGCTGCCTGCTGTCCCATCTCTTGACGGTTGTTTGCTATGTGTACATTCATGGATGTCAGTGCAGTATTTTTCATGAGGGCTTTTTATAGGGGCCGGGTATTAGTTCAATTATGGAATGGATCGGACAGACTCTTGGACGTTCGAGTTTAGTGTCGCGAGAAGATCTGCCGAGGCCTTGCTTCCTGAAGGGGAGATGATACCGATCATCACATAGGTGAAAAACGAAGCGAACAGCGGAATACCCACCGTGATCGCGTTGGCATGGTGAGCATGGTCATTCAGCCAGGGTTGCGTTACAGAGAGTTTCAGAATGCCGAAGGCCAGCGCTCCAGCGATGCAGGAACCGATCGCTGCTGCAGGACCGCTGCGGCGAAACGGCATCAGGAGTCCCAGCAGTATGGGAACTGCGATCGGTCCAAGCAATGCACCGTACCAGAGAATGACCATGCCAATGACTCCGCCGAAGTTCGAAGCGAACAGCGCCAGCACCATGCTGATCAGAAGAAACGAAAACGTAGTGACGCGGCCCAGTAGAAGTTGTTGCCGATCGGACAGCGAGCGTCCACGGCGAAGCACCGGCACAATATCTCGAACAATCACAGCCGAGACGGCGTTGGCATCAGATGAGGTCATCGCCATCGTGTGTGCGAACAGTCCCGCTAGAACAAGGCCGATCAGACCCGATGGCAGCAAGGTCTTCGTCAGGACGGCATAGGACTCCGTGGGATCCTGCAGGTGGGGAAAGAGAATTGGCGATGCCCACATGGGGAAGAAGAGAATCAGCGGCCAGACGAGATAAAGCAGAGCCGACAGCAAAGAAGACTTGCGTGCCTCCGCAGGAGTCGCCGAAGCAAGGAACCTCTGTGCCAGGCTCCAGCTTCCCCCGTTGTAAGAAAGCATGTTCACGAAGAAGTAGGTTGCAGCAAAGACCACCGTGTAATCGCCGTGAAAGGGCTGGCTGTGATCCGGAGGAAGAAGATGCCAGATCTGCCACAGGGAGCTGATGCCACCCAGCTTAAGAAGGGTAGCGACCAGCATGGAGATCCCAGCAATCAGTTGAATGATGAATTGGCTTAGATCGGTCAGCGCGTCGGCCCACAGGCCACCCATCACGGAATAGAAAACGGTCACACCGCCTGTCAGGATGACTCCCCACAGCAACGGCACACCCGCAAACGCGTGAAGAAGAATTGCAGAGGCGCTCCATTTCGCACCAACATCAAAGACCTTGAGAAGCGCGCCGCTCCAACCCAGCAGTTGTTGAGTCGGCAGGTTATATCTGATCTTCAGATATTCAAGTGGAGAGATGACGTGGAGTCGCTGCCTCATCCGCACCCACTTTGCCGGAAAGAGCGCTAAGCCGAAGAGGAGCGATAGAGCAATCGAGCCCGCCCACCAGAAGTAGACCGTAATACCCGATGTGTAGGCCAGGGCCGCGTATCCAACGAAGACCGCAGAACTGTAGCCCGACATATGGTGCGAGATGCCGGAGAGCCACCACGGCATGGTGCCGCCTGCCGTGAAGAAGTCACTGGCATTCTTCACCTTCTTGCGAGCCCAGCAGCCGACGGCCATCATCAGGACGAAGTAGGCTCCAAGCACCACCCAGGCGGACGCGCCCATATGTTTCCCTCGCAAACGATATGGGGAAGTATCTCATGCAATCGGTTGCACGACAATCATGAGTCTCAGCACGCGCCAACGGCGCCATCCCCCAATACTCGGAAAGATCCAACAAGGTTGGGCACTCTCGTAGGGTTCGTATCTGTTCGCCCCGACGGCTTGCAAAAAAAGAGCTAGGTCCCGCACATCAATGTCATGGCCCGGATGATCGACGTATTTGCCTCACAGCGCGGTGAGATTGCTCGATAAGGGGACTAGATGCATTTTTCCCGAAGTAGTCGCCGAAGCGCGGCCCATTGTTCTGGGAAAAGCGCTGACGACAATGCGCCACTGGCCTCCTTCCTCAATCACCACGGACCAACTCGGCTCTTATCCAAAAGCCATTAGCCGGCTGCAACGGGAAGGCAAGCTATCAAACGATACCAAGCATCGCACGTGCAAGTATCTGAACAACATCATTGAAGCCGACCACGGCACACTGAAGCGAGTTATTCGCCCACGCGGCTTTCACAATGAAGACAGCCGCCGCTACGATGAAGGGTTCGAGGTGATGCGGATGATCCGCCGAGGACATTGCCTCACGTGTAAGCCGCATGTCAAAGACAAGGTGCGCTTCGTAAACAAGCTGTTCGACATCTTCGTTGTCGCTGCCTGATGGAAACCGCGTAACGGACGAACTGCGACCAACAAAGTTAATGCAACAGAGCCGTTAGAAAGTCGATTTCGCTTTCGCGCGGAATGGCTGTGTGTGCGGTGAGGGCTAGACGGAGAGCAAACCCGGTGAGCTTGTCATCTTGTAGTCTGTCGATGGTGGAAAGCAGAATCTCCTCTGAGGTCTGCTGGGTATTTTCCTCGTTAGCAGCAAGTTGTTCCGCTACGTCATCAAATGCGTAGACAGTAAAATCGCGCGGAGCAGCTGCCGTCGCCGTTAGCGTGGTCGAAGGCAATACAGACGGGCGTGTTGCGAGTGCTTGGAGGGCCCTGCGTGGCTTTAAGCCTTGGCATGCAGATACGCTGATTCGATTACCCCCACATCCACTAACGTGCTTTATCGTCCGAATTCTGACGCGACTCCAAGAAGTATTGCACCAGAGCCCATTCTTCGCACCTTCAGTGAGCAGCTAGACGGTATTCAGGAACTCCAGCAAGTGGCGGAAATAGAATGCCTGGTCGTCCCACATGCACATATGGCTCCCATTCGGACAGATCGCCGCGGTGGCGTTTGGGATGAGAGTCGCCATCTTTTTCATGTCCTCGGGATCCATCTCGTCGTAGCGAGCACCAATAGTAAGCGTCTTTACTTTGATCTCATGTAGCCGGTCCCATCGCTCCCAGTCTTTGAGATTGCCAGTTACGAGGAACTCGCTCTTCCCCTGCATCTGGTTATAGATTTTTTCATTGAGGTGCCGGAATGCACGATCCAACGGCTCCGGCCATGGCTTGGTCCGGCAGATCATCTTGGGATAGAGATCTTCCATCATGATCTTTCCGTATTCAGGCGAATCGTAGTCTCGTTTTGCTTCCAGCGCCTGCAACCTGGCGAGTGACGCGGGTGGAAGCTGGAGTTTCAGTGCGGCGGTATGTTTCAGGTAGGCCTGTGATCCCGCAGTCATGTTTGATATAACCAATCCCTGCAGGTGCTGCTGATAATGAAGCGCATACTCCAGTGCCAGGATGCCGCCCCACGAGTGACCGTAGAGTACAAAATGCTCAAGTCCCAGACCACGCCGCACCTCTTCAACTTCTTCGAGGTATCGCGGAAGCGTCCAGAGTGAAGGATCGTCGGGCTGGTCGGAGTTGTTGCACCCAAGCTGATCATAGTAGTACATCTCGATGTTGGCCTGAGGCAGAAATGACTCCATCACCTCGAGGTATTCATGACTGGCGCCCGGTCCTCCGTGGAGCAGTAGCACTTTGACCTTGCCGGTTCCCATGCGCTTGGTCCATACCTTGTACTTGCCGCCTACGACAGGCAGCATGCGAATGCCTGCGGTGCGAATGCCAGGCGGATTCAATCGGTCAGCGAGTTGTGCAGGTAAGTCCGTAGACTGTGTGATGCCAGTTGATGCGAATGATGGATTGCCCGTTGCGCCGATCAACATCGACGCAGCGCCTGCTGCCATAAAATTACGACGATTCACTTATACTCCCGCAAATTACGCTGATTTATCTTCGTCTTTAGGTTTCGCACATCAATGTCATGGAGCGGACGTTATCGGTTCGTGGTCACTGGAACCCGGGATTGGTCGAGAAGCGCATGACCGCTCCATAGCTTCCTGCGTTCGCGAACAAGCCTTGCCGTAGTTCCTCGCGAAGGTCAGGATGAATCATAACTTCCGCTTTTAGCAAACCGTGGCTCTTCGCGTGCACGCCACGTACCGTGTGCCGCTGACGCTCGCCCACGTTCTTTGCGATATTCAACAATGTCGCCGTGATTTGGTCGATCGTCTCGGCCTCTCCGGGTTGTAAGGTCTCTACTGAATCCGAATATCGAACAAACATCTCTTCTTTTGTAGCCATCTCGCGTTCTCCGGCAATCGGGTTGACAATCGCTTGCTCCTCGTGTCGCGATTCCAGCTGCTTCGCGACCTCCGATCCCCCCAGCCCGACCGTCGCCAGCGCTTCTACACTTCGCACAATAAATCTTCGTCTATCCATGCTCACTACTCCAGGGCCTTATAGGCCAACCGCTACATTGCTGTCACTGGGGCAATCTGCCATGGGACCAACTCCACAGCTAGCTCAATCGCTCAGATCCACGCACAAACGATCAGCCTCAGATTCAAATACAAGCGTATGGAACTTTCCCTTTCTTGAGCTGCCCCCAAGCCGGTTGAGGACGGTTTCCTCACTTGCTCGATACAGCGTTAGATGTTCGAGCAGGACCCGATGGATCTGCTGAATGATCAGGCCGGCTCCGGACCGAAAGCCACAATCTCAACGAGCAGTTTCTCAGTGAAATGAGTCCCACGCCGGCTACAGCGATCGTGGTCAATGCGAGACCGGCCCACGCTAGAAGTCT
>JAOAPB010000115.1 GCA_025462645.1 Edaphobacter sp.
AAATTCGATCGACCGCGCCAGTGCAAACGAGTTCGGAGGCACGATCACACTATCCGCCACAACTGTTACAAAAGACCGCTCATCAAAGGCTTTAGGGTCGATAATGGCGCTGTTGACGTTGGTAAAGATCTTGAACTCGTCCGAAACCCGCAGGTCATACCCATAGGAGGAGAGCCCATAGGAGATCACGCCCTCCCGGACCTGCTTTTCGCTGAACGGTGAAATCATGCCGTGGTCCATCGCCTGACGGCGAATCCAACGGTCGCTCTTAATAGCCACAGAAGTTTGTTTTTCCCTTCGTAATTAACAATTCAGTCTCTAATTCTGGCAGAAGGGTGTAGATTTAAGGGCGATCGGAAACCCTGTACTCTTGCCTCATTAGATTCTTCATCTTACGGTAGTGTTCTTTCATTGACAATCTTGCATTGACTTTCTAACATCACGTTACTAAAACCCGGTCAGTACCACATTAATCTAAAATTACAGCCCAAGGACGGCGGCCCAGATGATTAAGCAGGATCTTATACAAAGGGTTGTTGAGCGTACCGGACTGCCACGAACTAAAGCAGAATCTGCGGTTGACGCCATCTTCGACAGTATGAAGCAGACCCTCATCGCGGGCGACCGCATCGAACTGCGGGGCTTCGGTGTCTTCACCGTCAAGCCACGCAAAACCGGCATCGGCCGCAATCCCCGAACAGGTGCAGAGGTCACGATTGCTCCAGGCAAAGCAGTTCGCTTCAAGCCCGGCAAAGAGCTTCATCTGCTCGACTAGTTCCTTACTGCGCCGCGTCACATCAAATGCACCGCGTCTACGTCGACCACCAGGTTTCGACGGGCAATCCCCTGTGTCTCCGCGTAGGCCAGCATGGCTCGCAGCGTAGCCCCCAGCGCCTGCCGCCGCTCCGCCTTCAGAACAAAATGAAAACGATAGATGCGCTTCAGGCGCACGATAGGAGCAGCAGCCGGCCCCAGCACTCGCACCTTGTCCAGCCTGGCCTGCTGGAACCATCGCCCCAGCGTCCCCGCCCACGCCGTAGCCTCCTCTAACTTCTCGCTTTGAATCACCACATTCGCCAGCACTGCAAACGGCGGATAGTGCATCCACCGCCGATAGTTCATTTCCTTAGCCACAAACCCCGGATAGTCATGGGCCGCCGCAAGCTGAATCGCATAATGATCGGGATGATAGGTCTGCACCAGCACCTTCCCTGGCAAATCCCCTCGTCCTGCCCGGCCCGACACCTGCGTCAGCAGCTGAAACACCCGCTCCGCCGCTCGGAAGTCCGGCAGCCCCAGCGCGAAGTCCGCCCCCACGACACCCACCAGCGTTACACCATGAATGTCATGCCCCTTGGCGATCATCTGCGTGCCCACCAGCAGGTTGATCTCGCCCGCATGAAGCCGTGACAGCAGCCGCTCCATATCGTTGCGTCCGCGCACCGTATCGCGATCCATGCGCCCGATCCGCGCCCCTGGAAACAGCTCCTGTAGCCGCTCCTCTCCCTGTTGCGACCCCGCCCCGAGAAAGTAAAGATGCTCGCTCTCACACTTGGGGCAAGTCTTAGGCACCGACCGCCGAAACCCGCAGTAGTGGCACTCCAGCCGCTGTCCCGGTTGAGCTAAATCACCGCTTACCTGCTTGTGATACGTCATCGAGATCGCGCAGTTCTCGCACTCGATCTTCTCCCCGCAACTCCGGCACATCACCACGAACGAATACCCACGCCGGTTCAGCAGAATAATCACCTGCTCCCCGCGGTCCAGCGTCGCCTGCGTCTCTTCAATCAACTTGCGCGAGAAGATACTCTCCTGTCCCGTCTCCTTGAACTCGTTACGCATATCCACCAGCTCGACGGCGGGCAGCGGACGATCCGCCACGCGTTCCCGCATCTCGACCCGCGCATACCGCCCCTTCTCCGCATTCGACCAGCTCTCCAGCGACGGCGTCGCCGACCCAAGCACGACAATTGCTTCATTCAGCTTCGCCCGCATCACGGCAACGTCGCGGCCGTGATATCTCGGAGTCTCCTCCTGCTTGTAGCTCGAGTCATGCTCCTCATCCACGATGATCAGCCCCAGCTTTACCACGGGCGCAAACACCGCCGACCGCGTCCCCACCACAATCCGCGCCTCGCCCCGGCGAATCCTGTGCCACTGCTCCGCCCGTTCATCCGGCGTAAGCTGCGAGTGCAGCAGCGCCACCTCGCTCCCAAACGCCGCAACCAGCTGTCCCGTCATCGCCGGCGTCAGCCCGATCTCCGGCACCAGCAGCAGCGCGGATCTCCCCGCATCCAGCGCTCGTTGCATCGCCGCAAAATAAACCGTCGTCTTCCCCGACCCCGTCACCCCATACAGCAGATGCGGTGCAAACCCGCCCTTCGCCATCGCCGCGGCAATCGTGCCCAGCGCCTCCATCTGCGCCTCGTTCAGAGCGTGCTCATGCGCATGCTTCTTCCCATGCGGTGAGCCCACCCCGCCCATATGGAAGTCCTCAGCGACCTCCTCCATCGTCACCAGGCCACGCTTCACCAGCGTCCCCAGCGTCGACTCCGGTACCCCAGCCCGCGACAGTGTCTCTCGCAGATCTCGCACCCGCATCCGACCACCAACAGCAGCAAGCTCAGCCATAATCGCCAGTTGGTTCTCATTCAATCGAGGCAGCCGCAAACCAGCCCTGGCAGTTTTTTCAGACCCAAAACTTGAAGTGTCATCCTGAGCGGATCCCGTCGCAGCCTCATCGCGATGGGAGGAGTCGAAGGACCTGCGGTTCTCTTCCAGCACCTCTGACTCCTGCCCCACCAGTACCGCCACCCGCTCCAGGCGCCTGGCATCCCGCTCCTCAGCAAGCGCCTCTCGCGTAAGCCACTTCTTCCTTACCATCCCCTCCAGCAGAGCCTTGTTCGCCTGCGTAGCCGACCGCAGCGCCGAGATCTTCGCCGCCGCCCCATCCTCTAGATAGTTCAGCACCGCATACTCGCGATTCTGCTCCTCCGCCGATAGCTTCGACCGCCGCGACGACCCCTTCGCAGCCCCCTCGTACAAAACCCTCCGCCCAGCCTCCGCGATCCGGTAGACCACATGCCGCTTCACCTCAGCACCCAGCGGCAGCATCCCCCGCAGCACCTCCCCCAGTGGAGCCACATAGTACTGTGCAATCCATGAAGCCAGCCGCATCAACTCATCCGGCAGCAGCGCCGCATCGTCCAGCACCTGCTGCACCGGCTTCACCTCAACACCCTCGGGAGCATCCTCATGCACCCGCACCACCACGCCCATCAGCCTCTGCCCGCTGAACGGCACCAGCACCCGAGCCCCCACCACAGGCGCCACACCATTCACCGCATAGGTAAAGGTCTGGTCCAGGGGAACCGGCAAAGCCACATCGCAGAACAAAGGCATCCTTCCAGCTTAACCGCTGCGGGTGTTTTCGCCGCCACCCGATCAGAAGCGGTGTATCTTGCCCCTCAGCCTGCTGCGCTCCTGCCGATCCCGCTTCGAAGGCTTCCCCTCGGTCAACACGCCGAGGCGCAGCATCTCCTTGCGCTCCTCCGCCGCCTTCAGCCGCAGCTCCCGGCTCTCCTCTGTCTCCCGATACAGCGTCTGCGCAACCGCCGCCGGGCCGCGCACCTCACTGAGAAGCAGGACCTCCACCCGAAAGTCTCCTGCTTCGGTCTTCACTCCCAGCAGGTCGCCAACCCGCACCTCGCGCGCAGCCTTCGCCCTTTGTCCATTGGACTCGATCCTGCCCAGCTCACACGCATCTGCAGCTAAGGCGCGTGTCTTGAAGAATCGGGCAGCCCAGAGCCACTTGTCCATCCGTACACCGGTCATGATCCATTCTCGTATATCGGAGGCCGCCGCGAAAAGCACCGCCGATCACGCAGCCAAGACAACTCGAAACATCGTGGTCAACGAGGGCCGTTCTCCTGTGGCACCTCCTGGCCTTCGCCAGGGAACGGCCATTTGCGTTCAATCGGCTGCTGCGCCTCACGGGTACCCTTCGGAACGTTAATGACCTTGAGGTTCTCGAGGAAGTGAACGCCGAGCTTGCCTGCGCTTGCGATATCGATGTCGCCGTCGTGATCCAGATCCTCCGCGACAAACTGAGTGCCTGCGCTCGCGGTTCCATTCTCTGAGATCGTTATCCGCGTAAACGACCTCGTCTTGCGATCGATCCTGTAGGCATAGACCACAACCGGATCGTAGGAGCCGGGATCGTTGCCCGAGTGGCCGCGATAGCGCTTCCCCGTAACCAGTTCAGGCTCACCATCGCCATCGAGGTCCACCAGTTGCAACGCATGCGACTGCGAAAACGACTCGTCGATGGTATGGCGCTTCCACTCCCGATGAGTCGCCGTGCCCGTCTGCTCCAGCCAGTAGAGCCCATAGCCATGGCCCTGCCCATAGATGATGTCCAGCTTGCCGTCGTGATTTACGTCGTAGCCAAGGATCGGAAACCCGGCGTCGCCAAGCTTCCAATCTCCATGCCACTCCCACTTATCTTTATCGGCGTCGATACTCCGGAACCACCCATAAGGTGTCAGGATGTCCGCCTTGCCATCGCCGTCGACATCGGCAATCCCGATGCCATGCCCATCCTGCGTCTTGTCGCCGACATGATGAACCCGCGGCTGCGGTCCCGAAAAGTCAGCCCACAGTATGCCCGAGTGGTTATAGTGCGCCAGCGCGATATCCGGCTTGCCATCGCCATTGATGTCCGCCATCACACCACCCTCCGTGTCATAGCTGTCGGCGATAAGGTGCTTCGTCCACATCGTTCCCTGGGTCTTCGGATTCTCGTACCACCACAGGCCATTCGAGATCCAGCCCGTAGTGACCACATCCGGAGCGCCATCGTGATTCACATCGATCGTCCACTCCCCGCAGTCGGAGACGAACTCGTCATGAATCCCCACCGTACGGTACTGATGCTGCTTCCAGTCACCCCCATTGGCTCCCGGATTCTCATACCAGTAAGCACCGCTTACCAGGTCGACAAAGCCATCGCCGTTCATATCGAGCGTAGTGATGCCCTCGGCATGATCCGTCCCCAGTCGATGCGCGAGGAACGCGATGCGCGGCCTGCCGTCAGGGCCGTTGCCAGGTGTGGGAAGGCGAAGCTCCTTGGCGACGCTGGGAGCCTGGGCACGAGCGATGCCTGCGCCGATCGAGAGCAGGATGAGAGCGAGAGCCGAAGTACGCATAGAGTAACTAACCTTCCGGATTGACTTGAGATCGTGTTGAAAGCGATTACGCCAGTTTCATAGTATTCGGGTTCCATTCGACCATACGTCTCTTTTCCATGCTGAGATTGCTCAACAGCGCAGCTCCAGCCGCCCGAAATCCAAACACCGCATCTTCCACTACAGGCTTGCGCGTGCGAACCGAGTCGAAGAAGTTGTGGAAGTGATCATAGCTGTCGCTATACCCCTTAGGAGCAACGAACTTCTCCACCCCCACCGGAGGCTCTCCCGTGGGATGCTCCACCGGATACTTCTGCCGGTACTGCTCGATATAGCGCTTCTGCATCGCGTCGGTAAACGTGCCGACCGTGTAACCCGGCTCCTTCTCGCGCGGCGAGCGCGTGACCGTAACCGTACTGCCCGCGATCTCCATAATGCCCTCCGAGCCGGTAAAGATGAGCCCTTCGCTCTCGTCCCCGCCATCGACGAAGTTGACGCGAAGACTGAGATTGAAGCCCTCGGCATAATCGAAGAGAGCGAGCAGCACATCGGGAGCGTCGCGGCCATCCTTCCAGAAGCGCAGCCCGCCAGTGGCCATGGCACGCGTTGGGCCGTGTGATCCGGTAATGAAGTGCGTCCCACTAAAGAGATGAACGAACAAATCCCCCGCCACCCCGCTGCCGTAGTCCTTCCACTTGCGCCACTGAAAGAAGTGTTCCGCATTGAAGGGAATCTTCGGAGCCGATCCCAGGAAGCGCGGCCAGTCGCACGTCTCCGGGCTGGCATCCAGCGGCACCGTATAGTTCCACGCTCCAATCGATGAGTTCCGATCCCACCGCGCCGTCACCATGTTCAGCTGACCGATAGCCCCCGCAGCAAGCAACTCCTTCGCCTTGGCATAGACGATCGAGCTCACCCTCTGGCTCCCGATCTGAATGATGCGCTTCGTCGAGCGCGCCGTCTCGATAATCTCCGGACCATCCGAGTACAGGTGGATCATCGGCTTCTCGCAATAGACGTCTTTGCCCGCCTTCATCGCATCCACCGCAGCCTGCTTATGCCAGTGATCCGGCGTAGCGATGATCACGGCATCGATGTCCTGCCGTGCGAGAATCTCGCGGTAGTCCCTTGTCGTAAAGAGGTCGTTGCCCCACAGCTCCTTGGAGTGTGCCAGACGGCCGTCATAGCAATCCGCGACAGCGACCAGTTTGACTCCCGGAACCTGGACTGCGTTCTTCGTATCCCCCTGGCCCTGAATCCCCGCGCCTATAAGAGCGATCTGAATGTGGTCATTCGCCGCCGTTGTCTGGCCCGCTTCATGAGTGGCTGCAGCAAGCATCTGCAGCCGCGATCCAGCAGCCGCGATACCTGCGGCTTTAATAAAAGTTCTACGATCCACACTCGTCATAATCGATTCGATCTCTCTTCGCGACACAGACTGTCATCGCTGCTCTTCCACGTGAAAGTTATGTTATCCGGGTTGCGCTGTCCAGAGCGGTACAGACACTTACCGAGAGATAAACGTTCAGTCGACTTTCAAGCGGCATCGTCTTCCGCAAGCTCATTCTGTACGAAGCTCCCCATTGATCTCTCGTCTTAGTCGATACCTTAGACTCCATGGAGTCTAGCGCTAAGCGCGACCCGAGGTAAAGCCGAGCGTGAAGAATGCATTAACTCTCGCAATCATAGCCATCCCAGCCAGCCTCTCCCGACTGAACCAGCAGATCTCCCTGCCTCCGTCTCAGATCATCGCGCTCTTCCAGACCGCCAACCCCACCATCCCTGCCGCCAGCCTCGCCCTGAGTTGCGGCAACAACCGCCTCACGGCAATCGAGGTCTGCATGGACAAGAATGCCCAGGCTACAGCGTGCGGCTCCATGAGCTCCTGCCGAGCCAACGTAGTTCGCATCACCCCTCCATGACCCAACCTAGAAGGAGAACTTAAATCCTCCATCGGGAAATCTTGGCATCTGCTCTTGAGCAAGCACACCGGCATCTCTAAGACCCTTAAGACGTGGCCGCCATTCATAGGAGTAGAAGTTGCTCGTTCCCAGGGCAT
>JAOAPB010000121.1 GCA_025462645.1 Edaphobacter sp.
TGCAGCGCTGGGTGGCGGGTTACAAGCGTGAGGGTTTGGCTGGGCTGGTCCGAAAGGGTCGCACACTCGGCGCCCTACGACAAATAATTCCACAAAAGCTACGACAAACAATTCCTCACCCTACAACAATACTTCCCTAAGAAAACCGATCTATCGGTCTATTCTCAAGCCGATCTCGACAAAGTAGCCCTGCGCCTTAATCAGCGCCCACGAAAAACTTTGGGCTTTGAAAGCCCGGCGAGTAAACTGCAAGCCAGTGTTGCGTCGACCGGTTGAGACCGCCCGGCTTTTCGGCAACTTCAGTTCTGACTTTTCGATAACCCGTTTTGCAGGAAAGATGCCCAACGACTTAAGATCATACAAGGAAGGCGACTTCCGACAGCGCGCGGGTAAGCCGATACACTAGGTGTCACTCGATACGCAACGCTGTCATTGGATCAACGCGCGTGGATCTGCGAGCGGGAATCCAGATCGCGATCAGCGCGACGCCGCACAACAGCAGGGGCGTAGCTATAAAGGCCATAGGATCCCACGCCTTCACTCCGAACAAGAAGCTTGCCAGAAACCGTGTCAGCCAGAACGCTCCTGCAATTCCGACGACCACCCCGAGCAGAGCAAGTAACATTCCCTGTCGCAGGACCATGTTGCGGATATTCGAGGCCTGCGCCCCGAGCGCCATGCGCACTCCAAGCTCCTGCGTGCGCTGCTGAACCGAGTAAGCCAGAAGCCCATAGACTCCGATAGCCGCCAGTAGCAATCCCGACGCTCCGAAGATGGTCAGTAACAGCATGTTGAAGCGTTGGCGCGAGGTGACACGCACCATGATCTCGTCCATGCTGCGAACATGCGCAACAGGCAGGCCGCCACTGGCCTCGCGTAGTGCCGCCTGGATTGGCACAGTGAGCGTAAGCGGGTCCACGTTAGTTCGCACCGCCCACCACAGCGGAGCAACGCGGGAGTTGAGCGCAGTCTCACCATCCGGCATCTGCGCGACAGGGAAATACATCGTTGGGCGCGGATCGCGATTGAGGCCGCCATCGTGCGTGTCGCCGACGATTCCGATAATCTGGCGCGGCGGCTCGGCAAAGACAGATCCCATGCCTACCGCGGTCTGCAAACGATCCTTCAGCGGATCGCCCTTGGGCCAATACTGTTTGGCCATCGCCTCGTTGACAATGATGACGCCCGGAGCGGAGCCGTCATCATGTTCTGTAAAATTTCGGCCTCGCAGCAGGGGAATCTTAAAAGTGTTGAAATAGCTCCACGATACGGAGTAAAAACCTCCTCCCCCCGTAGAAGGCCGGTTGCCCTTCGGGCGTCCGACAATGTCGAAGGGAACTCCAAATCCGCCCTGCAGCGGAAGGCAGCACGCCGCAGTCGCATCGATCACTCCAGGCACAGCCTTCAGGCGGTCGGTCCCGTCGCGAACAATCTGTGCCACGCCAGTGGTCTTCTGAAAACGGCCGCCGCTGATCGACATCGCCATCGTAACCACGTTATGCGTATCGAAGCCCGGGTCGACTGCCTGCAGCTTCATAAAGGTACGGATCAGCAAGGCCGCGCCGATTACTAGAATCAGTGCCAGCGCCATCTCGCTGACAACCAGCACCGAACGGAGCTTGCTGCTACGAAAGCCGATGCCAGAACGGCTGCTACTCTCGTTGAGCGTGGCGACGAGATTCGGCCTTGCCGCACCAAAGGCAGGCACAAGCCCAAAGAGAAGTCCGGTAAGGATCGAGATTCCCAGCGTGAACAGCAGGATGTTAGCGTCCAGCGTTACCGCCGAACCGTGCTCGCCAATACGCGGAATGCCGGCGGGACTGATGCTGAGAAGAAAACGAACTCCGGCAAATCCCAGAATGAGTCCAAGCAGGCCGCCGGACAGCGAAAGCACAAGGCTTTCTGTCAGGAGCTGCCGAATGATCTGGCCACATCCCGCGCCAAGTGCTGCTCGTGTGGCCAGCTCACGCTTTCTCGCAGAAGCTCGCGCCAGTAAAAGATTCCCAATGTTGGCGCACGCAATAAGCAGCACAAGACTAACTGCCCCGAAGAAAACCAGCAATGAAGACCGTGTATCCCCAACCATCGACTCCTGTAGCGAAGAAACGCCGAAGCCATCCTGCGGCGAGATGGCATCCGCGTATGTGCGTCTGAACTGATCGGCCGCAACCTTCAGCTGCGCGTTGGCCTGCTGCAACGTCACGCCGGGCTTGAGTCTTGCAGCCACAGTGAAGTAGTGCGCCATGTCCTGTGAGTTTGTGGGGAACTGGAACGGCACCCAGAGATCGCCGGGAGGGTCCGTGACAAAGCTGGGGCCAATCACACCGACAACAAGATATGGCTGTCCGTCGATCTGAATCGTCGAGCCGACGATCTTTTGATTGCCTCCATAGCGCGACTTCCATAGACCATAGCCAAGCACCACAACGTGACCGCCGTTTGGGCTGTCCTCCGCAGCAGTGAAGGTTCGTCCGGCGATCACCGGTGCACCGAAGAGAGCGAAGTATTCTCCCGTGACGTGGATTCCCTGCACCTGCTGTGGATGATCGTCACCGGTGAGGTTCAGTCCCGCGCCACCCCAGTCGTACCCCGCTACCTGCTGAAAGATATTGCTCTGCTGGTGCCATAGATTGAACTTCGGGATATTCGCCCCAGGAAACGATCCCTGCGGTCCCGTGTTCATCAACTGCACCAGCGACTGCGGATCAGGATAGGTAAGCGGCTTTAGCAGTACGGTATTGATCACCGAGAAGACGGCGATGTTCACGCCAATCCCAACCGCGATCACGAGAATAGCAACCACGGTAAAGCCGGGCGTCTTGGCGAGCGACCGAAGGGCAAAGCGCAGATCACGCCATCCATCCTCAATCCATTGCACCGAACGATAGCTCCACACGCGTTCGCGCATCGAGCGAGGATTGCCGAACTTCAAACGGGCACGTCGACGAGCCTCCTCTTGCGACAAACCCCGCGCCGTATTCGCGTCCTGTTCGTGAGCAAGATGAGATTCGATCTCCTCGGCAAGCTCCTGGTCTTTTTCTTTGCGATGCATAAAGCGCTGCAGGTCCATGTCCTCGCTCCTCACTTTATTCGTTCGACTCGCCAAGAATCAGCCCGATCGCGCGCGTCATCTGCCGCCACCGGCTGGTTGCGGCGGCAAGCTCTCGTCGGCCTTTTGCCCTCAGCCGATAGAACTTCGCCTTCCGATTCTTTTCGCTGACGCCCCACTCCGAGGACAGCCACCCACGGTCCTCAAGCCGGTGCAAAGCGGGTACAGCGATCCCTGCTCAACTTCCAGCGTATTCTCCGACGTGTGTTCGATGACCTGCGCGATCGTATGACCATGCGCAGGCCCTGTGATAAGCGTCCGCAGGATGAGCATGTCCAGCGTCCCTTGCAGAATCTCACCGGCTTGCTTTTTAGACGCCACGGCTCTCCCTCCACTCGAATGTCTAGGCAAGAACTTTTTATACTCCGCTCGAATGACTATGGGAAGAGCCGAAACCACATTTTTAGTTCATGCGGTAACGGCTTTCGCGTCTCAGCTGACACTGAGACGCTTCTATATACTGAGCGCAATGCATACCCGCCAGGAAAAAAGGTGGTTCCGAACAATCGTCCTGCTAACAGTGACGGTCACCTTGTTGTTGGCGCTGCTGATTCCTCAGCCTCAGAACCACCATGGGACAGCGCTCGCAACGATTCTATTGTTGCCTCTGTTCCTGTTTGGGATCATTGAGATACAAACGGCTTCATGGCTGCCTGGCTCACTAGAAGAGCCAAGTGCTCGACCGTTGACCTGCCGACCTTCACTCTTCCAAAGACCGCCTCCGCCTTTGTTCGCCTAAATAGCCAGACGACAGCCGCAGGAAGGGATTGCCATGCTCTTGCGTGCGGCGCTTAGTCATGCCCCTTAGACGACATTGTGAGGACACGAGTGAAACTCAATTTAGACGTTATGCTCCTTGGTGGGCTTTATTTCTTCTCCGCTTTTTTCGCCATTGCGTTCTTGTTTCAGCGATACCGATGGGGACGAAAACGGCAGGGCAAGAGCAACTGGGGCTTCTATCCGAGTTCCGCATCGTTGGGAAATGCACTGCAAGAGCTTAGCGTCATGGCGCAACCTCAGGTGGAACACGTTCTTGAGGAGAAGTTGAACGAGGATGCTGAGGACGATAGTGAGGGCGGCCCTGAAAATCCTGTCGCCCATCTACATAGGCAAGCCGCCAAGATAAGGAGGGGCGAAAAGCTCGATCGGCTTACCGCAAGACGCAGGCTATAGATATGAGGAAGCCCTTCGGGACGTTGCGCAAAGGATCGTTTATGCAACGATGTACAAACGTGCCCAAACTCCAGCATTTTGAGTTGCGAAAAGGTATTGCAGTGATAAAGTCAATGGCGATATCTTTGGGGACACCTCAAGAATCGGAACGCCACGTAAGCTAAGGCGAAGTCAGTTGATCTAAGCCTTTCCTAATCAGCAAAATATAAATAGAGATTGCGCCGCTGTTGGACAGCACAAAATTCGCCGCCGATATCCGGCTAAACTATTGAGAACATTACATGATTTTATGCTAACGTACATAAAATTCCGTTTATTGAGGTCTCCCCAATTTCGTGGCAAAGAAACACAGGCAGCAGAATCCGGCCGGCCGGGGAAATGAGCCGGAAAGTGCGACGGATATTGCCTGGGCAATAGCTGCTACCCGAGAAATTGTTATTTCCCACCTGTATTCCCTCCCCACGGTAGCAGTTCTGAGGTTGACCAGGCAGCCAGGCAGCTATCGCTGAGGCCCGCCATGACCTACCGGTGGTTGGCTCGGTACCGCCGTGACCCTCATGTAAGTCGCTCCTGCGATGTGAAGGGCTCTATTGGAGAGAACCGAAGGCATCACGCTTCGCCTTGTACGTTTGATTGAGACGCTCGCGGTCGATGCTATCCGCAACCACACCGAAAAGATTGATGCCACCAGCCTGCATAGGCTGTCTACTCCTCCACTCCTGTCTATGACAGAATCGCATTCTGCCTCTGACACATCGCCGTAGTTCTACCGATTCATTGAAATTATGTGCCCAATCTTTATCGATTAACTGAAAATTCTACTCATTTGCTAAAAACGACAACTGCGTGGGCCTTGCGTACGCAGAGAAGGAACAGCAAGAGAGGTCTCTTTGCAGCAGGTAGATGCGCTATGGGGTATCGGACGGAATTCCTACGGTATCCATTGTGTAATTATGCCGTGCATGTACGAGGATTTGGATATTGGGATATTGACTTCTTGCGGTTGGAGCTCCACAGCACAACCGAAGAATTGTTCAAAGCAATGGCAAACAGACCGAACGATGGTGATCCTCAAGAGTCCCTTGGGCCGGAGTCCCTTCCGATGCCCGCGCTGAGTCCGAGGCAAGCCTGCGACGACACACGTTCGTGCGGTAGTCGACCCGCGTATGGAAGTTTGAGCGACTGTCGCTGAACGCCGCCCGGTTCCCGACCCGATGGGAACCTAAGAACAAAAGCAACTGCCCTGATGAAAGAAAAAGGCGCGGTGTGTGGATTCGTGCACGTAGAGCTTGCAAAAAGACATGGAAGGTACTCTTTTCCTTCCCTTCGTGAACTCAATCCGCCTTCTTGTAAGACAAGCTATAAGCGACCGAACTAGAAAGCCTGCCACTTGTCAACGTGACCTTGAGTGTCACCGTCTTCCCATCCTGCGAGACCGTGAACTCATTTTCCCGCCGACCATCATCCGACACAAAAACCTGTGTGAGATGATCACCCGCAAGCACCTGAGTCAGTGTGCTGTGCTTCCCGTTATAGACGTAGTCAGCAGGCTCTCCCTTATCGCCCGAGATCATCTCAGGTCGCGACTGCGGACGAACAACGATCTTCCCTGGCTCAAACGAGAAGGTATAGAAACCCAGAATCTGCGTCGTCGCCGAGACGCGGTTTCGCGCAGTCGATCGAGTGACAAACGACAAACCTTCGATAGCATGATCAATCGCGGCTCTCCGCGCCTCCTCCTCCTGCGCACTCCCCGGATAGCGATACGTTCCGGTAAACCGCGCCCGCTGATCGCCTGACATCACAGGCGCCGGAGACTTCGCAGGATCATTCGCCGCTGTCTGTGCGTTTCCGTCGATGGCGAACCAACCAACCGTGCAAAGAAACAGAGGGATAATCGCAAAATCTCGCCAAACTCGCATGATCCTCTCCGTCATCCCAATTCCGCCACTCTACTTCAGCGGAGATAGAGTTCGCTCAAGCTGAGAGCCTACAGTCCCAGGTTATCGTTCACCGCGATCTCGATGTCTTGCTCAGACCCCAGATACCGCTCCGTGGTCTGGATGGAGGAGTGTCCGAGCAGGAACTTGATCTGCTCCAAGTCACCGCCATTCTTCCGGCACAGTTTGGCGCAGGTGCGGCGCAAGTCGTGGGCGCCGAAGTGCTCGATCCCGATTTGCTTCGATGACTGTTCAACTACCGACCAGATCGCCCAGTCTCCCAGCTCGTCCCGTAGAATCTTGCCAGACTTGGAGACCGGTCGAAGCAGCCGACCGTCCTCGATTTTGGCTGCGGTCATCCAGGCGTTGATTCCCTGCTTCACCCAGATTGGAACTGCGACAGTTCGAATACGGCCACCTTTGCCGCGGAGATCGATGATTACCCATCTTCCTTCGCGGAGCTGGATGTCTTCGATGTTGAGGGTTGCCAGCTCCCGCCGGCGAAGAGCGCAGCCAACAAGAAGAGCGATGATCACGTAATCGCTCTTTCCCTTGAGCTTCGAGCGATCAGGCACCGCGAGAAGCTCCTTGGCCTGTTCACGAGTGAGCCAGTTGCCTAACCGAGTTCCTTTCTGCCGGACGTTGGGGACGTCAGTGAGATTGGCAGCTTCTTCTAGACCGATCATGCCGTTCCGTCGCGCTTCACCGACAAGCTTCCGTATGGCCGACATGCGGACATTGATGGTCGAAGGAGAGAGCTGCTCCATCGTCGTCCGGTACTCCATCAGGAGCGCACGAGAGAGAGGTCGGCTGGCGCAAAAGGCAAACAGATCGCCGAGCGCTTTTGCGTAGTTGCGTTTCGAGTGGACGGACTGCACAGAGTCCAGAACCATCTGACGCAGAACGGCCTGAGCTTGCGTGAGAGCGAAAGGCGGCTCTGCGGGCGGCAGTTCAACCTGAATGAGAGAGGTGCTCATTGCCAGCCAACCTCTCCACTCCTGCTGCAATTCAAAAAGTGCCACAAGCTGTGGCACTTTCCTCGCGCCGCTGCTGAGAGGCATCTCTCGATCATCAAGGCAGTATTATTCTTCATCCGAACGCTCCTGCCGTAGAGATTCCATTTCGTCCCGAAGCTTGGTGACGACCGCCTGCAGATCCTCGACGGTCGGGACCTCTTGACGGATTGGCTGCGGGAGTTCCCTCGTCACGCGATAGCTTGAGACGCCGATCGGCTTATCGATGCTGCGCAGCGTGTACTCCACGATCGGACTGCGATGACTCTCGCAGAGCAGGAGGCCAATGGTCGGTGCATCGGGCCCTGTACGAAAAAGATCATCCACCGCTGAGAGATAGAAGTTGAGCTTGCCGGCCCACTCCGGTTTGAACATCCCGGTCTTGAGCTCGATGACGAAGTAGCAGTGGAGGCGAACGTGGTAGAAGAGCAGGTCGATGTAGAAGGTCTCATCCCCGACCTCAAGTGGGACCTGGCTGCCGACGAAGGCGAAGCCGCGGCCCAGTTCGAGGAGCAGATCCCGGAGATGGATCAGAAGACCACGCTCGATCTCCCGCTCATGCGCTTCGCTGGTGACCGTCAAAAAATCGAAGTTGTACGGGTCTTTCAAGACCTGTTCGGCCAGATCTGAGTCGGGAGGCGGTAGCGCCCGCTGAAAGTTGGTGATGGCCTTCCCTTCCCTCTCGCGAAGCCCACTCTTGATCTGAAGCACCAGGACGTTGCGGCTCCAGCCATATTCGACGGCGGCTCGGAGGTACCACTCGCGCTGCTCCCGCTCCTTGAGCTGGTCGAGGAGCACCCGCAGATGACCCCAGGGCAAAAGTGCCACAAGCTGTGGCACTATTTCGGGGTCAGGCCACGCCTCGGCCAGGCTGCGCATGTACTTCAGGTTGCGGGGGCTGTAGCCTTCAACTCCGGGAAACTCCTTCTGGAGGTCTGCGCCGAGCCGATCGATGACCCGGGCACCCCAGCCCTCGGTCTGCTGGCGGACCAAGATCTCGCGCCCGATCGACCAATAGAGCAGGACGAGTTCCCGGCTGACGGCAAATGAAGCCCTAAGCTGGGCGGAACGGATGCGGGTGGAGAGCTCGGCGAGCAGTTCGGGGTACCCGGAGGGGAGCTGGAGGCTATTTCACCCACGGTAAGGATTCGTGTTGGATTGTCACACTCATGTCTTGAGCGATACGGGTGGCAGATCGTCACACCGCGACCTGGGCGCTCTGGGGGTTCCTTTCTCCGCGGGGCGGCATTCTGAATGCGCGGATGCTGTCGAGCGGTTCCGGCACTCTGTCCTTGTTGAGGTCGTAGCGACCGAAGCGGTTGAGATGGCCGGTCGCATACGGGCTGAAGCGAGCGACCAAGTCCGGGTCCAAAGCGTAGCCCTCTGCCTGCAGCCGTTCCAGGGCTTTGCTCATGGTCACGACATTGTGAAAGATCAGCAGATTCCCGACGAGATGGTTGTATTTGATGAACTTACGCTGCTCGTCGCGGATTCCTTCGGCGGCCAGCGCGCCGCCGCCGAAGGCGACCCACTGGAGGAATTGATTGAAGCGTTCGCTCTTTTTGGTCGCTGCCTGGATGAGGCGTCGCAGTTCGATATCGGAGAGGAAGTTGAGCAGAAACCCTGTACGGACCGCATGGCCCAGCTCCCGAAAGGCGAAATAGAGTTTGCTCTTGCGCGAGTAGGTTGCCAGCCGGCGGAGGATGGTGGAGGGTTTGATCCTACCGGCCCCGATCGAGACCGCCACCCGCAGCATCTCCGGCAGCATGGTTCGATCAGAGTCCAGTCGATCGTTTTCGAGAAGAGGCCATCGATGTGGTCGTAGCCAAGGTCCGGCCGGGAGCGATAGAAATGAAGACCTTTCCAGTTGCGAATCCGGGGCTGGAGCTGAATGCCGAGCAGACGCGCGAGTCCGAAGATGGCCGCGCTCTGGCCTTGCGTGTCGGCGTGGATCGTGTCTGGCCGCACATCCGAGTCGTTTTCGACGAAGTAGTCCAGGATGTTGTGGCCCTCCCAGGAGCCGCAGGTCGTGAAGCGGGAGAAGAGAGCGATGTACATGTCCGAGACCATGTAGTAGCCGATGCTGCCGTACCCGCCGTATCGCAGATGGTGCTCGGACATAAGGTTCTGGGCTTGGAGATCCCACTTGGTTCCGTCGGCGGAAGCATGTTTGCCAAGGCCCCAGATCCTCGACAAGGGAAACTGGTTGTAACCGTTGATGACGGTCGTGATCGCCTCGTTCAGCTTGCCTTCGGTGACGTGCCGCTGGTTCACGAAGGCCACTTGCCTCCGATCCAGACCACGGATCGAACGCGATGTCTGGGTCGGACCGAAGTCAAATCCGTAACAAAAAGTGGTCACAAGATACCGCTCGGCCGGATTTGCCAGTTTACTATCGTGCCCTGAGATGGGACCGAAGTGGCTCGTCCAGTTCAGCCATTTCTCAGTATCCGTGAGAACCTCAAGGATGCCGACCGGAGTCATTCGCTCTTTCAGAAGACGCTCGAACGAGCGGAGGCCAACCGGGTCGGGATGGCGCCGGAGACGCTTGAGCACCGCCCCTCGCTTATCGATACGCAGATATTCGTTCTCTGGGTAACCTTCATCCGCGATGCGAGCCGCTCCTTCCAGCTTAGCTTGCAGCGCGGCGACAAAAGCCTTCGGCTCCGTGGCAATCCCAGAGCGTTCCGCATACGATGCCAGATTCTGCCGGCACTCCTCTTCACTCACGAACTGCTCTCTGAAATCGCTGTAGCGATCGCCACCGGGGATACAAAGGTCGCCGGACTTCAACTCCCGCATCACCTCCGTGATCGCGCACAGTTCGAACCAACGCCGGGAGACCATCACAGGATGATGCCTTGAGCCTTGCGTCTGGAACAACAAGGGGCCACCACGGCTCGCCCACGAAGGACAGATCGAGAGAAGCCGTCTCCTCGCCCGTCGCTTCCTCCTTAATAGGAAGCCTGTCCACACGGCTCTTTCTGTGAGCAATCAGGAATCGAATGGCATCGATCATGCTCCTGTCGGAGGACGTTGAGACCAACTCGACGCTCTCGAGAAAGCTGAAGAGGGCGGCCCGCTGATGGGAGTAAAACCTCGTGAGAAAGGGAAGATAGTTCCTTCCAGCCGTCGCCTGATGCGCCTCGCACTGCTCTAAAATCTCATCCACATCGGGCTCGATCAGCTCGCCGATGGCGGACAGCCTTTGCTCCGCAGATCCTTCAGTCCGATAAGCCAGGGTCACACCATGAAGCGTCGCGACGAGACCGTCGGTACGCTCCACGTGCTCGGCCTGATACTCCAACAGGGCGGTTCGGGCCTGATTGTGAAGCCGCTGCACGAGCCGCACATACATGTCCGCGTTGTCGTCCAGCGCGTGGCCGGTCTGGGCGCATACGAGGGCAGCGGCAAGGGTAAGGCGTTTTGTCTCCGTCAGATCGTTCATCGATGCGACGTCGAGCGATCTGGCTTCCGCCGCGAACTGCTTCAGCTTCACATCAGGAATATCCCGAAAGATAGCGGGAACGATCGCCTGCTCTTTCAACCACGCCAGATGATCAAGGAACTCGCGATTCTTCTGGGCCGTCGGCTGCTTCGGCTCCAACTTCAATCGGTGCCACGGGCTTTTGGTTTCGTCGTCGACGCGGGTAAGCAGGATGGACAATCGCTCGCGCGCCACCGTATCGAGCCGGTCGCAGAGCAGCGACTGATACTCCCGGTTGGCCACCGCGCGGGCGTGCTGCGCGGCCCGTTGAAGAACGGAAAATGCGGGAAGCTCGAACCGCTGCCGAACCAGTTGCTCAAGGATCACATTGATGATGTCGGAAAGATCTTCAAGCGTGCGCGCGGCATCCCCGCTCGCCTTTTCCATCGCTACGTGAGCATCTTCTCCCCATGCTTTGACGCCAGTGTAATCCCGGATCAGAAGCATGTGCCGACGGCGAACAGAGCTGGCGTCATAACGGAGCAGCCCTGCAGGAACCGAATCGTAGCCAGCGGATCGGGCAATGTGTTCGAGCAAGGCGACAGGCACATCCGACAATGACACAAACTATCCGAGCCGTTGAAAGGTCTTGAGCAATGCCAGAAGACCCACGCGTGGCGCCGTTTCCCTGGTCCTCTTCTCTGCCCAAACGAGTTCAACAAAATTCGGCGTATACACTTCCGCCAGCTCTTTGGCGGAAGGAGCGGACTTCAGTTCAGGATAGGCAGTGTCGCGGATGCCGGGCATCTATAAGGCGCTCTCCGCCATGCGATCACGCAGCCGATACGCCGTGCGACGGCTTATATGAAGCTTGATGGCGACTTGCGACATGGGCGTCCCTTTTCCCAACAGCCGGCATACCTGCTCCCCGGTCGCATCGACCGGTTTGCGGCCCAAACGTTTCCCCTCGCCTCGGGCGCGTTCGAGACCGGCCTTCGTTCGGCGGGAGATCTTCTGCCGCTCCAGCGCTGCCCAGGTCAAAGCGACGGCCGTTTGAATGTTCCGCATCTCCCGCAGTTCAGGGTCTTCATCGATCCGAGGATCGTAGTCGAGCCAGCCTTGACCGAGACTCACGACGCGCACACCGTAGCGGTCCAGTTCCGCCAGGTGAGCAAAGCCTGCTGCCGCTCCCTCCCGTGTCAAACGATCCAGATCGGTTATAAGGAAGACCCGGAATCGTCGCAACCTCGCGTCGCGCAACAGCGCGAGGAATGATGCACGGTTTGCGCTGGCACCGGTTTCCTCATCGGTGTATTCACGAAAGATTTCGAACTCGCGGGCTACCGCCAGCTCTCGCAACTGCCGCACCTGGTTGGCTACTGTCTGCCGGCCGTCATCCGTCGACACTCGCGCGTAGAGCGCGGCCTTCACCAGTCCGTCTTTCAAAGGCATTCGCCGAGGGGCCATGCCAAAGTGTGCCACAAACGGTCGTTTTTGCCCACACGATTAGATGCTGTCAATTCTACGAAATCATTGGGTTTCTCACGAAACCGCGAACGACCCCTTTCTGGCACACTCCAAGTGGAACGTAAATTGACGAAAACTATAATTCGTCAGATGAAGCTTATTGTCACTGCTCTCCTACTTGTTGGATTCAACCTGCTCCCGACACCTGGGGCTGCAAAATGCCACTCCATCCCCGGTGCGGAGCAACTCTGGTCGGACGCATCAGTTCACTGGGTGCTGATTGGAGAGATGCATGGTTCAAATGAAACTCCCGATGCATTCAGTAATCTCGTTTGCAATGCTCTGGCTCATAAAAGACAAGTGACGATGGCGCTGGAACGTCCTACCAGCGAACAAGCCGCATTGGATGGGATTCTTACCCACAGGAACCTTACTGCGGCTGAGAAGGTACTCCTTGCCGAACCTGATTGGAAAAACGGAATGGACGGCAGAGCCAGCGAGGCCATGATGCGTCTCCTGCTCACTTTACGCCAGCTTCGCGAAATTCATTCAGGATTGGAAGTTGTTGCTTTCGATGCCCCCTCCGAGGGTGAAATTCCAGGAGCGCGAGATCAAGCAATGGGGCATACACTGCTGGGATTGGGAAGAGCGAAGCCTCATAGTCTCATACTCGTTCTGACAGGAAACGTTCATGCCATGCAAGCGCCACAATTCGGATATGACTTCGCAGCCATGTACCTTCCTGCAAGAGAACGGTTAAGCCTTGAGGTGACGGACACGGGCGGCGGAGCGTGGGTTACTTTTGATGGCGCATGCGGTCCTTCAAAGGGAGGTGTAGAGACGAAGGGAAGGACCGTACCATTTGGGATATCTCTTGACCCAGCCTCGCTCCCTATGGCAAGGTTGATGGCGTTCTTTCACTCGACGCCCCGTTAACATCCTCCCCTCCTGCTGCCGGAGAACCTTCACCGTTGCCGCCATGCCGCATCAAGTTTATGTCCCAACATCCAGCGAGGCCCTGAGCCTAGGTGGCAGCATCGAGTCGGCACAACATGTAGGACGATGAGACTCCGGTCGTATCACCTCTGAACAACCGGCTACTCATCAGTTGTTAACATGGCCGCACTCCTCCGGCAGGGTGATACTTTGCATCCCGAAAGAGCTTTCCTTATTCCTCAAGCGTGTTTTCTTCCGTTGCTGCCGGAATGCCACCATTTACCCTCGGTCATGACACGAGTGTGACAATCCAACACGAATCCTTACTGTGGGTGGTGGTAGCCGGAGGGCAGCTGGAGGCTATTTGGCTGTTGCTTTCAGAATTGTTTGTCGTAGTGTTTCAGAGCTATTTGTCGTACTGGGGGCAAGTTTAAGCGCGAGGCTTTTGTACAGCTATCGCTGTGCGACGCGACTAAAGGTCTGGCAGATGGCCTAGTAAATCAATGGTTTAGTAAGACAAGAGGCGAGTCGAAAATTCACCATTGGCTAAAGTGATTCGCCCGCGAATCTACGGACTTCGTCCAAATGCGACAAGTAACTCTGAAAACACTACGACATTTAACGGCTCTTCCGCACATTTGGTGAAGATGATCGAAAAATCACTAACAAGGCGCAAACTCCATAACCCGCCGCCAGAGCTGTATGTCTGCGACCTCATAAGACGTCTGAAATCAGCAACAGATTAGCGGGTTTGCGAGCAAATGAGCAGTATCACCAAATGTGCGGAAGAGCCCATTTAACTCTCGAAGCTACACCCTTATGCAACCCACAAAGTGGGCGCAGTCAACAATACGAATAGCAGAGTAAGGGCAGCACGGACATGCTCCGGCCAACCTTCGGAGCTCGAGAGATAAGAATATCGACCTCGACAGATAGAAAGAGTATAGCCATGCGACCCTCCTCAAGCCTTCGAAAAATGAAAGTTATAAGAGCGGTCCGCCGCAAGCTCAAGCTCCGCCTTTCCATTATCACCGGCTTTGAATGGAATCTTGTTCGACTGCTTCTCTGATGCCAGGTCGACTGCGGTGATCCGCTGACCTTTTGGAGCACAAAACACATGATGTCCACCCCGTAACGCACGGACGGTGGCGGAGTAGATCGCTTTTCCCTTCCAACTCATAGAGACCTCAAGCGCACCACGAGCACGCAATCCATGCACGGATCCTTCGTGCCAGGCATTGGGCAGTGCTGGTAGAAATGCGACTTCTCCATCGTGGCTCTGCAGCAACATCTCCGCGATAGCTCCCGCAGCACCGAGATTGGCGTCGATTTGAAAGAGATACTTCTTGTCCCAGAAATCGATATTGAAGAGGTTGATCCCCGTATTGGTTTGCAGCAACTTACGTAGTGAATCTAATGCCATATTGCCATCGCAGAATCTGGCCCAGAGACAGATTGCCCAGAGGCAGCTCCAACCAGTCGCGCCGCCGCCATGGGTCAGTCTCCGTTCGAGTGACTTACGCGCGGGCTCCATGAAATTCGCTTGTCGATGTAGCGTAATCTGCGCGCCGGGATAGACTGCGTAGAGATGTGACATGTGGCGGTGGCCAGGTTCGTTTTCTGCAAAATCCTCCGACCACTCTTGCAGCTGTCCAAAGCGTCCGACCTTGTACGGAGGCAACTTTTGTAATGCGGAGCGGAGCCGGGAGGCAAAGGCAACATCCCGGTTGAGAAGCTCCGCCGCCTGCACCACATTTCCGAACAGTTCGCGGATGAAGTTGAGGTCGAGGGTGCATCCAGCGCTCACGCTTGCAGGCTTCCCATCCTTCGCAAGAAAGAGATTCTCGGTCGACACAGATGGACAGGTCGTGAGACCGCCATTGCCGTCATCGATAAGCCAGCTGACATAGAACTCGGCGCTTCCTTTCATGATCGGGTATGCCGTTTCTCGCAGGAAGACGGGATCCTTCGAGAACTCGTAGTGTTCCCAGAGATGCGCACAGAGCCACGGGCCGCTCATCGCAAAGTTCGCCCATGTAGGAGCTGCAACGTAGTCGCCCACGGGGCCGGACTGTCGCCAAAGATCAATGTTGTGATGTGAGACCCACCCCGGCGCGCCGTAGTTCGTCTGCGCGGTAATGCGACCGTTTACGCTCAGATCTCTTGTCATCTCAAAGAGGGGGAGGTGACATTCGGCGAGATTACAAGTCTCCGCCTGCCAGTAGTTCATCTGTACGTTGATGTTCGACGTCCAGTTCGAACTCCATGGGGGACGAACCTCCTCATTCCAGATTCCCTGGAGATTTGCAGGTTGTGAACCGATTCGGGAACTGGCGATCAGAAGATATCGACTGTAATTGAAGTACAGCATGAGCAGGGATGGTTCGATCGAGTCCCCATGCTGCTTGACGCGCTGGTCCGTCGGTAGGGTGTCCACTCCGGCGTTTCCGCCAAGGTTGAACTCTACGCGGCGGTAGAGTGCACGGTGGTCGGCAATGTGTTTCGTTCGTAGCTGCTCATAAGAGATATTTCGAACCGATGCAATCGGACGTGACGCGAGTGCGACGACCTCAGCAGCCGACCGATCGGGCAGGACCGAGTAGCCTCTATAACCTGTGGCCATGCCGATCAAGAGGACAACAGCGGAGGCATTCCGGATAGACAACGTTCCATCGTCATGCTGTTCGAGATGCCCATCCGTGGAGTGAACGTCAAGAACCGAAGCGAAGTACATTCCCTTTCCAAGAGAGCCATCGTACTGCACCGGATCGGGGCTGTTCTTGTAATTCGGATCGGACTGACTGGGCGCTTTCCCCTTTAGCAGCAACTGATTCGTGTCACCCGGCGCGGAGCTCGCTTGCAGTTGGCTCTTCCAGCGCAAGCGGAAGTTGAGTCGATCCTTTTCGCTCGATTGCAGGCGCACGATGATGAGTTGGGATGGATGAGAAGCGAATATCTCTCTCGTGTATCTGCATCCATCAACTTCATAGATAGTCGTTGCGATGGCCGAGTCGAGATCGAGTTCGCGCCGGTATCCCGTTACGTCACCGGCATGGTCGAAATCAAGCAGGAGATCGCCCAAAGGCTCGTAGTTCTGGTTGAACGGCCCCTGCATCTTGTGGCACTCTTCGTCGGCTCCGTGATAGTCCTTGTCTTCGAGGACCAGCTTGCGAACACGCGGCAAGCTTTTTGGAGCCGCCGGGTTATTCCAGTCCTTCGGATATCCGGACCATAGAGTATCTTCATTGAGGGCAATTCGTTCCTGCGGGACTCCGCCAAAGACCATAGCGGCCAATCTGCCGTTGCCAATGGGAAGTGCGTCGACCCATTTCGATGCGCTCTGCTTATACCAGAGCGCGTGACTGGGATCGGACGATGACGTCTCTTTGCGAGGCGTCTCTTCTATATCGGCGATAGCTGTTCGCTCGAACCGCGATGAGACCGCCAACGAACTAATAAGAGCAAGGAATCGGCGCCGTGTTGTGGCAAAGTTCAAGAGTATTCTCCGCGCGAGTAGAAACGCTTTTGTCAGACAATCAAATGATAGTGATCACTGTGTGGAGCGATTCGACCAGAAGATCGATCCGCTCCACCCATAGACCGATATCAGAAAGTCAGTTTGAGACCAAGTCTGAGGTACTGTTCGTCCGTAAGCCTGCTCCCCGCATTTGTCGAAGTGATCTGGCCAAAGCCATTCAGGTTGATAATATTTGAGTAATTCTGATTTCCAGATGCATCCGTTCCGTACCCTACTGCAGAGACATTCGTGTTGCCTGGATTCGCCGGAAGAGCTCGCCCGCTCACGCGCTGTTCAGCATCTCTGGTCCGTTGCTTCTGACATTTACGACATTATCTTGCGCACACGCTTCCCCCGCTCCAGATTTCGTTAGCGTGGTCACGCAAATCCTTTCCCAATCGCTTCGTGGACGATACGGGCGTCCTAAACAAAGAGTGAACGACTAGTTTCGACGCAACTCGATTAACTTCGACTCTGATGGCGATAGCTCTACACTGACGTTGCCATGAACGGGCTGAAGCTCATTGCCAGATGCGACATCCGTAACCGAAACGGACTGCGCTGTTGCAAGGGTCCGGTCGATGCGGTCCAATGGGACCGTAATCGTTTGAGGACTCTTCTCGTCATAGTTGAAGAGAGCAATATATACCCCATGTGTCGAGGGCCGGATGAAAACAGCCGCCGCCTTGTCTCCGGTATCGCCCTCAACCGGACGGAATACTTTGCCTTCGCTAGCCACGTCAAACCACTTGCGATTGTCATAAACAGAGCTCGCGAGTTCCCTTCCCTGCGGATCGTCCGCCAGTCGGCTACTGTCAAGTATCATGCCGCCGCTTATGATCGCTGAGAGAAGGCGACTCTTGCCTTCGATTACGCTACGCGCACCCTGATCAGCTTTTTCACCAAGAACGACATGATCAGGATCTGTGATGTATAAGTTTTTGTCGGTCCACCAGCCATAGGTCAACGAATTAAGCATATATTCCGTCGACTGATCACCACCGCTGATGTGTCCCTTCGTATCGCATGAGAGCCGCCGCGCATGCCCATATCCTGAAGGGAAGAGAGGAGCAATCGAGAGACTGAGGAACATGCGATTCCCCGTCTCGTCGACAATCTGCTTCATTCCCGCGTTATAGGCTTCAATTCCTGTCTGTATAGCAGAATCGAAGTGAACTCCCTCGAGAGCCCCGTGTGTGAGAAAATCAAGCTTTAAATACTGAAATCCAAGCCGCTGAAATTCCTGAAGAAAATAGGTTGTACGCGCCTTCGCTCCGGGATGCGAGGAGTCGATTGCCCGGCCGCCATCTACCTTTGGAAGCAGCGAGCCATCCGGCGCTTTAAGCAGAATATCGTGATATCGGTACTTCATTCCTGTGCCTTCGACATAGGCATCCAGATCGTCTGACCAGTAAGCAAAGGGTGTCCAATAGATGCCGGGCTCGAAGTAGGTACCGTCTGCCCCGCGCAAGGCCTTAATGTCCGCCACCGCATCGACCAGCTGCACAGCATCCAGTTTTGACCAAAAGGCATCGAGGTTGATATAGACGACTTTATTTCTGCCAAAGCCCTGTGGTATCAGTACGTCCCTCACAAATGCGGCAGAACCAAGATAGCGATGATCGTCAATCTTCTCCGCATAGGCAGCCCAGCTGTTCCATCCCATGGGCGCGCCATCGGCCCATTTGAGAGGCGGATGTACAGCCGCATTGGCAGTGCCGTATGCCTCAAGTCCGTCCCTCCAGTCGGGGAAGGAACCAATAAATATGCGGGGCGAGATCACACGAGCGCCGCGAACGAGGCCGTGCGCTACCGTGTCGTGAGTATCAGTTCGGACACCCGTTGGGGAAGAGATCCCGCCGTAGATATCCATACCCGTCAGATTGCCATCGGCAGCATGCACTTCAATAGCTGTCTTCCACGTGTCGTGAGCGATCGAGCCAAGTATGAGCGACTGGCGAGTTACATTGTCATAGATTGCCGTGACCTCATCACTTGTGTAGACCTGAGCGGCCTTCATGTCTGCCACCGCGAAATTGTTGTAGCGAAACCACATGTCATTGTCGAACGGCACATGGAGCACCCGTAAAGACCGGCTTCCGTCAATCTGTACAGCACTCGCACCCTTGAGCACAACCGCGTCGAAATGCCTGGTACCTATCGCACTCGCATCAGAACCCAGCTCTGCTTCGACTGCGATCCATGGTTTTCCATCGTAGAGCCAGATATGCTGCAGGAATGCCGGCATACCAGGCGCGGCACTACGAATCGTGTACTCATGCGCTGATGCTGTACCTATTGAGGCTTCTGCGCTTACGTTGTCGCTAGATTTATCCAGATCGTGCTGCGGGTAAGCGGTCGTTGTCAGCGAACGCCCGTCTTCCAGAACTGCGCTGCTGGCTAAACCAAGAAGTTTATGCCCGTCCTGCCATACGATATCCATCGTGCCGGACTGTCGATGATAAAGAACAGACACGAACTCGTTTCGCAAGGAGATCTCCTTACCTCGAGTTGTCGAGCTGGCTTGATCAGCTGCCTGCGAAATGGTGGAGCATGCAAGCGCGGTCAAAGCAATTAAGCTCACCGTTGCCGAGGTCAGCGATCGCTGAAAAATACACTTCATTCCAGTCTCCAATAACTGAATGCAACCGAAGAACCATCACGTAGAGACGCCCAGACAGCAAAGCTTCAGCCAGAGCCACAAGCGGAAGGGAGCCGGTCACTCCATAATGACTGTTATCACCAACTGACAAACTCTGGCGGTGAATGTTTGCATTTGTTTTCGGATGACAGGGATTCTCCGGCCGAAGCACCAGGCTTCAGCTTGTAGCGGAGAAGAAGAACACACTTGGTGGAAGAAAGAACAAGAGGCATTCACCAGAGCCATTCGAGTAAAAATCATAGATCGGCCAACGTGTCGATGTCCACCCACGCCATTACCTGCTCCTTTCCTTCTCGTATTCTTCCCCTCCTGACATATTTTGTCTATCAAACTTATATTTCCGCATATACGAACGTAACCATTTTGCGATGGGTTCCTCTCTATTGAACTTTGATCGACGATTTCAGTTTCGCGAGCACTGGTTAACGCTTCTCGTGAGAACCTTTCGAGGACCCGCTTCATTCCAACCTATTGAGAGTATTTGAAAAAAATTCTAATTGCTGAAACCAGGCCCGATTGAGTGTTCTTTCGACCCAGATATCCTTTACAAATTGAACCGACTCAATACTTTGAGACTTTTCTTGTTGACAATTTTGCATGTTCGTTCATATAGTTCACGTCGCGTAATAAAGAAAGGCAACGTCAGACTGAATGGGGTTGGCCCAGGCCGTGAGATGAGAGACCACGCCCAAAGATGTTGCGTCGCTGGCAAGAACATTTGAGGTTAAGGGGGGTCTAATGAAGCGCGCCGCTCTAGTTTTATTCTTTCTTTTGCTTTCATCTACAGGTCTGATATTCGCTCAGGCGGTGGATAGCCAGCGGATTACAGGTACCGTCACTGACCCAACGGGGGCAACTGTACCTCAAGCGGACCTAGTCGTTACCAACGAAGCCACCGGCATCACCCGGACCGTAAAGTCCAATGGAGATGGAAACTATACCGTCCTTAACCTTCCTGTGGGCGTCTACACCATCACTACAACCGTGGCCGGCTTTAAGAAATCTATTCTGGCTGGAGTCCACGTCGATGTCGGTGGCAAGCCTGAAGTTCCCGTGCAACTTTCCGTTGGACAGGCCAGCGAGTCCGTTGAGGTGCAGGCCGGTGTGGTTGCGATCCAAACCACAAGCGCCGAGATAGGCGGCGTTATCACCAGCACAGAAGCCACACAGATCCAGTTGAACGGCCGCAACTACGTTCAGCTTCTGACGCTGCAGCCTGGCGTCTCGCAAACGGTGGCCAGCGGCTTCGCCCTCTTCGGCACGTACGGGGTGAGCGGAAGCTCGCAGTCGGTCAACGGTATCCGCACCGATTCGGCAAACTACTTCATTGACGGTGTCGACAACAAGGATAACGGCGGCGGCGGCAACAACTTCGTCAACATCTCGCCAGACTCGCTGCAGCAGTTCCGTAACGTCGCATCCAGCTATGACGCCAGCTACGGCGGTACCTCCGGTGCGACCGTCTCTGTCGCAATCAAGAGCGGCGGGCGCGACTTCCATGGCAGCGCGTACGAGTACATTCGTAATGATGCCGTTCAGGGCTACCCCTTCCGTGCTATCAGCTCTTACAGCCAGGCTCCGATCAAGGCACCGCTGCGCTATAACGACTTCGGCTACACCATCGGTGGTCCTATCTGGATCCCGGGTGTCCTCAACCGGAACCGGGACAAGCTCTTTTTCTTTGCCGCCCAGGAATTCAAGCGTCTGCGTACGTCGACGGTGACGAACGCGACGGTTGCGAAACCGGCAGATATCGCGGCCGCCATCGCCGCTGGAGGGTCGACCGCAACAGGTCGCGCTCTGGCCGCAACCTTGCTGCAGGACCCGAGCGGCAACTACCGCTACCTGAGCCTGGGGAACAACAACCAGTCGGAGTACCTGGTCAAGGTTGATTACAATCTGAATGAGAAGAACACGATCAGTGGACACTTCGTTCACGACAACGTGCTAAACGTCGGCAATCCGACCAACTACATCATTTATGATCGGACAATCCCCGGCCTCACAAGCTCCCTATCCTGGACGCACACCTTCAATTCCAAGACCGTGAACACCGCGACAGGTTCCTACTCTGGAAACATCATCAACGAGGGCGGGAACATCCGGCCAAACTCACAATTTGCCAATAAGCCGATCAATCGTTCCGACTACGGCCTAACCTACGCGACGCTGTATAACGCTTCGAGCCGCATCCCGCAGATCACGGTCTCGGGCCTGGGCAATCCGGGCGTGACACCGAGACAGTTCGATAACTACCAGCGCATCTATGCCTTGAAGGATGATTTCTCCCGCGTACTGGGCAATCACTCTGTCAAGGTAGGTGCGTACTTCTGGCGCGCCCGCAAGAACCAGACCGCACCGCCGCAACTGAATGGTGCGTTTACGTTCTCTTCGACGACAGACCCGGTGACAAAGGTTGTCACTCCAGCTTTGAACAATCTCGTACAAGGCAATTTCGCCAGTTACACCGAAGGCAGCAACATCCCGCAGGTTCAAGCCCGTTTCCTTCAGTTCGAAACTTACGTGCAGGACGACTGGACCGTGAGCCGCCGGCTGACCGTGAACCTGGGTCTCCGCTGGCAATACATGCCCCCGATCTCCAGCTGGCCCAACAACACCGCCTTCTTCGATCCGAACTTCTATGATGCGACGAAGGCTGCGACCATCAACCCCACAAGTGGCCTCATCACCGCTGCTCCCGCTCCGTACAATGGCCTCGTCCTGCCGGGTATCGGTTTCTCCGATAAGGCGAAGCAGGTAGTCGCACCGGCCGTTTACAACAATCCGCAAGTGCAGGCGCTGTTCCACAACCTGGCCCCTGGCATAGTGAACACCGTCTACAACACCTTCGCCCCGCGCGTTGGATTTGCCTATGACCTGACCGGTAAGCAGGAGACCGTGGTCCACGGCGGCTACGGCATGTCCTACGAGCGCGTCGAAGGCAACTACATCTACGGCGCGGCTTCACAGCTGCCGTTCACCGCCGTCGCTTCACTCGCCAGCGCCGGCAATGCGGATAGCTTGGGCAGCATCGGTGTCAGCACCTCTGCGCCGACCAACATTTCTAATTCCGGCGATCGCAACCTCGCGCCGCCGCGAATTCACAACTATAGCTTCGGCGTACAGCACAAGCTGTACAACAACACCTCGGTTGAGGTGAACTATGTGGGCTCACGTTCCACGAATCTGACCTATCGCAAAAACCTGAACCAGGGAGCGGCAGGCATAGAAGCCGCAAATCCTGGTGTGTCAAGAAATGCCCTGCGCCCCTACAAGGGCTATGGCGAAATCTATCAATACACCAACGGCGCACATTCCAACTACAACTCGTTGCAGGCACGCATGCAGACCCGCTTCAGCAAGGGTGGCATTGTCACTCTGTCCTACACCTGGTCCAAGTCATTGACCGATGGCTCCACCTTCGATTACCAGCCGCAGGACAGCACCAACCTCCATGCCGATTACGGTCCGGCCAACTACACCCAGCCGAAGATCTTCGTTGCCAGCTATGTCTATCCCATTCCGTTCTGGCAGCATGAGCACGAGTGGTACAAGCAGGTCCTCGGCGGTTGGCAGCTCTCGGGTATTACCCGCATCGCATCGGGACTTCCAATCAATGTCATTCAGCCGTCGGGTCAATCAGTTGCCGGCAACCTCGTAACCACGGCCGCAGTGGCACAACGCCCGAACCTGGTTGGCAACCCCTATGCTCATAACGGCAAGCAGTATCTGAACTATGCTGCATTTCAAGTGCCTGCGGCTGGTACTTACGGCAATCTTGGTTATGACGCGATCAAGGGGCCTCTGTTCAATAACTGGGATGCGGCGCTGCAGAAAAACATTGCGATTCACGAACAGATCGGACTGGAATTCCGTGCTGAGATGTTCAACGTTCCGAACCACCTGTCAGCCTTCGTGATCGGAGCTACGACCGGCGCTACGCTCGGCGCTCCGCAAGCAGACGGCAGCTACCAGTCGAACTTCAGTTCAACCGGTACGTTCCAGAACAGCTTCGGTCAGGTGACCAGCACAACCGATCCGCGCACCATGGAATTTGTTCTGCGAATCCACTTCTAAACAATGAGCGGACCTGAACTTCTTCGGGTCCGCCGTTTATTTGTTAGAGATATCAAGAACATAGTCTTTTTGCCCCCGAATTTATAATCTTTCTGCGAACATCTCCAAATCGCAATTGCTTGCTTTTCGTTGATCCAGACCGAAGAAATATGCCTCTCACGATGACTTTCTATTCAAAGAAAACCTTGTTGGCGGCGTGTCTCCCTGCAGCCATAGTGATGCTCATCATCCCCAGCATCGACGCGCAGAATACCCCCTCAACCCGTCGGCAAGTTACCGTAGGTTCGCAAGGCCCCATGCCGGACCACCTCAAGTTCACTACTACACAGATTGATGGAGGAGGAAGTGTCTTCCTCCAAAACTGTGCGTTCTGTCACGGTAAAGATGCTGGAGGCGGCGAAAGCGGCCCTGATCTTACGCGATCGAAACTGGTTAACTCAGACAAAGATGGCGAAGCTATCGGCGCTGTCGTCCGGAATGGCCGATCAGACAAGGGAATGCCAAAATTCAACCTGTCCCACGCCGATATCCTGAATTTGGTTGCCTTCATTCACTCGCAGCAGGACAAGGTGATGTCGCAGACGGGAACCCGCAAGGGAGTGGATGAGTCAGACCTGAAGACCGGAAACACTGAAGCAGGAAAACGCTATTTTGAAAGCGCCGGTGGCTGCACAAAGTGCCACTCTGCCACGAGCCTGGCTGGCGTTGCTAGCCGATTCACAGGTCTGCAGCTCGAACAGCAGATGCTCTATCCGCGTAACGTGAAGTCGAAAGTCACGGTGAAGACGCGGTCCGGACAGTCCCTTGCAGGAACGCTTGAGTACGAGGATGAGTTCACGATCGGCATGAAGGATGCTGCTGGCGTCTATCACTCGTGGCCGGTCAATGCGATCACCTTCCAGATAGCCAGACCTGTTGAAGCCCACGTGACCGCCCTGAGCAAGTACACCGACGACGACATTCACAATGTTCTCGCATACATTCAAACCTTGAAGTAAAGGCGGACGCACATGGGAGTAGGCTGCATGAGTTGGATGAGGGGTGTCCGTGTTCTTACCGTTCTGGCAAGCGCCGCTGTCTGCGCTGCACCGTTGGTTGCGCAGGGTGTGACGGACGAAATGTTGAAGCATCCGCCGCGCGATAGCTGGCCGGGCTTTCATGGCGACTACACAGGTCAACGCCATAGCTCGCTGACAGAGATCAAGCCGAACAACGTCGCAAACATGACGCTTGCGTGGACGTTCCAGACGCAACAGAACGGCAGCGTGAAGGCGACTCCGATTCTGGTGGATGGCATTCTGTACTTCACCACACCTGACAATATCTGGGCGGTTGATGCCCGTACCGGCCATCAGATCTGGCACTACACAGCGCCCCCGAACAAGGCGTTCCATATTGGCCAGCGCGGCGTAAGTATGTACAAGGACAAGATCTACTACATGTCCTCTGACGCGCACCTGCTCGCGCTGGAGGCAAAGAGTGGCAAGATTTTATGGGACGTTGTCGTGGCTGATTCAAACAAAGGACAGTGGGCAACCATGTCCCCGCTAATCGTCGGCAACCACGTGCTTGTCGGAGCGTCGGGCGACTTCGATAACCTGCAGGGTTTTCTCCGCTCTATCGACCCTGAGACCGGCGCCACGCAGTGGAACTGGTACGCCACGCCACCGGTCGGAACGCCGAAGAGCACAAGCGGCGGCAACATCTGGATGACTGGCACCTATGACCCCGAGCTGAACCTGGTTTACTTCGGCACCGGCAATCCTACGCCGGTACTGAACGGCACGGTCCGTTCTGGCGACAACCTGTATACCTGCAGCATAGTCGCCATCAATCCTGACTCGGGTAAGCTTGCCTGGGCATTTCAGCCCTCCCCCCACGATACCCACGACTGGGATGCCGTGGAGATTCCGGTGATTGCGGATGCACCCTTTGGTGGCGTGCAGCGCAAGCTGCTGATGCAAGCCTCGCGCAATGGCTACTTCTTCGTTCTGGACCGCACGACTGGAAAGAACCTGGTGACCACGACCTTCGGTCCTGTGAACTGGACCCTTGGCATAGACAAAAAAGGACGTCCGATTCCGAACCCGGCGAAGGAGCCTACACCGGATGGCCGTCTGATCGCTCCGGATGAGGGCGGAATGACCAATTACCGCTCTCCCAGCTTTGACCCTAAGACAGGGCTCTTCATCGTCAGCGCTTCACCGAGCTACAGCCTCTACTTCTCAAAGCCGGCCGATGGCACGTATGGTTGGGCGGGTGCTGATTACAGCTTGTGGAGCAAGGGCGTACTCGAAGCAATCGACTACAAGACCGGCAAGGTGCGGTGGTCGCATGAACTTGGCCAACGCGCCGGCTCGGGTGTGCTGACTACAGCATCTGGCTTAACGTTTTCAGGCGACGCATCCGGCAATTTCCTTGCGCTGGATACCGCAACTGGCACGACTCTTTGGCATGCCGGTGCGGGCGGACAGATTGCATCCACGCCGATCACCTATGTGCTGGATGGGCACCAGGTTGTGCTGACCAGTGGAGGCAGCGTGCTGTACGCATGGGTACTTCCTCCGGCTCCGGCGCCGGCAGCTGGCAGCAAAAAGGCTGTAGCGAGCAAGTGAGGAAAGCAGGCGATATGAAGAAGTTGGTCTCAATTCTGGCCGGCGGCTTGCTGGCATTCCAAGTGGCCGCTGCTTTGGCAGCACCTCGTATTCACGTGCTCATTCTGGACGGTGAGAGTGCTGCGCTTTATCACAACTGGAAAGCAGAAACGCCGGTCCTGAAGGCGGAACTGGATGAGACTGGCCTCTTCGATATCGAGGTGCTCACGGCGCCGCCCGCTGGAGGCGACTTTACTCGGTTTCATCCGGAGTGGAGCAAGTACCAAGTGGTGGTCTTCAACTACGCCGCGCCTGACGATCGCTGGTCAAGCGAGGTAAAGGACTCGTTCGAAAGGTACATGAAGAACGGCGGTGGCCTGGTTACTGTGCACGCCGCCGATAACGCTTTCCCCAAGTGGCAGGCATTCAATGAGATGATCGGCATAGGTGGTTGGCGCGGACGTACTGAAGCCGTGGGGCCGTATTGGCATTACAAAGCCGGAAAGCTGGTGTCGGACGAGACACCGGGTCGGGCTGGAAATCATGGCCTGCGCATTCCCCTACCAAGTGGTCGTTCGCGATGCGACTCATCCCATTATGAAGGGCCTGCCGAAGATGTGGATGCACCAGGGCGATGAGCTCTATTCGAAGTTACGCGGCCCGGGCAAGATGACAGTGCTGGCCACGGCATATTCTGACCCAGCAAACCATGGCACCGGCTTCGATGAGCCACAAGTGATGGTCTCGCAGTTTGGAAAAGGACGTGTCTTTCACACTACCTTCGGGCGCGACCTCGTAGCGCTCAGCTCCGTTGTTGTTGTTGTGACCTTCCAGCGCGTTGTCGAATGGGCAGCTACCGGAAAAGTGACACAGCCGGTTCCGCTTTCCTTCCCTACTGCAAATTCGGTAAGTTATCGTTTAGACCTCGCCGCTAAGGATCCAAACTACGGCAAAGGTTTGAACCCTCTTGATCTACCGCCCGCGCCACGTTCCGGCATCCCCGCAACGGGTGGACCACCGCAGCCGAACTCACCACCGAAATAGATTTGGAGACAACGCGACGTATGAAACGCATCAAGGGACCTCGCATCTGCAACTCTCTACGGGCATCTCGCGGAGCTCATTGCAGCGCGGCTTGAAGGATGTACGTGCGACCCATCAGCCACATCACTGCCGATATGCGAAGACGGAGTCGAAGGTCTACGCTTTATCAAAGGTGCGCGTCAGTTCTCCAGGGACGGTGCGCGCCGGAAACCGCTACGCTAAAGCTTCTGTCGTACCATGATTAGTGAAGAAAGCTGAACGATGAGTTCACACAAGCAAAAGAGTTTTGCCAACCGGCAGACCCATGGGGTTCGGCAGATCGATCTCACATCGGTCCAGACCGCGTCGAGCGAAATCGCGCGCGATATTAATCACGACATCATTCTGGAACTTATTCGTTTCAAACAACCGCTTGCGCGTGCAGATCTTTCCCGCCTATCAGGCCTGCGTCCAAGCACCGTCTCCGCTATCGTCGAACAACTGATCGAAGAAAAATGGGTGACCGAAGGCGCGGTGATCAAACCAGCGCGCGGCAGACCGTCCACCATGCTTTCGGTTAACAGTGCCAAGGTGACGTTTGCTCTCGATCTACGGCCGAACCGTGCCATCCTCGCAGTCGTTGACCTCAGCGGTCGCTTTCTTTCCCGCGAAACCATTGCGACATATTCCGACCTTACAAAGACCGTTTCGCAGATTGGAAAGCGCATGCGCGCTCTGCGGGACGAACACGCTTCGAAGTCTTTCGAAGGGATCGGCGTAAGTCTACCTGGACGTGTTCATTCGGCGACGCAACGTGTACTCCTCGCGCCGAATATGAACTGGCATGAGTTTGATCTTAAGAGTGCGCTAGAGGATGTCTCTGGACTACAAGTGGAAATCGACAACGATGCCAACGTCTGTCTTATTTCGGAACTCTGGTTTGGCCGCCTGCAAGGAGCGAAGAATGTCGTTCTTGTAGCCGTTGCGGAAGGCGTTGGAGCCGCGATCCTTACCGGAGGTCATATGCACTCCGGGTACAACGGTCTGGCCGGAGAGTTTGGTCACGTCTCTGTGGACCCCCATGGGCTTCTTTGCCAATGCGGACAGAGAGGTTGTTGGGAGATGGTTGCTTCCTCACGTGCCGCGATTCGCATCTTCAACTCAGTTAGCAAGCGCAAGGTGAAAGATATTTACGAATTGCTCCAACTTGGCCACGATGGCGACCAGAATGCGGTCCGGGCGCTTTCGGATCAGGCTCGTGCGCTTGGCCGTGGCCTACGTCTCATCACAGCTGCACTCTCTCCTGAATTGATTCTCGTGGTCGGCGATATTACTGCGGCATGGGAGCGCTGCGGACCAATCGTAGCGCAGGAACTTGCCGCATCCATGCTAGCGGGTCCTGCGCCTCAGCTTCGCGCTGCGGGTGATGCCGAGTTGGCCCGGCTGAGTGGGAGCGCTGCCATGTTGATGCAGCGTCATGCAAGTTACCACCGTTCTACTCATGACATTTCTTTTGCTATCAATTAGCTAGGTCTCGTTGACCCTCATTCAGTGCTGTCGATATATTTTTGGTCAAAAACTTAATAGCTAAAGATAAGTCTAAACCGCCAGCTTCTAATGCCTGAACTCGATCATAAGTTCCCGAATGTATGGTCCGCCGCCTGACTGCAAGGGAAAAGTCGGTGGATGAAGAAAGTCTGCGTCAATGTATCGTCAATAAGGGCGAAGATGTTGTCAAGGACGAATGTGTCCTTGACGTTGCTTGAAGCAAGGCTCGGAGTCGGAGCTTAGAGACCAGAGTCCGAGCGGATCCCTTTATCGAATCATCTTGGGTGGAGCGTTCTCTACCAACCATCAATCGGTCACGGCTGCGACCATGATTGCTTATTCGGACACCCAATCTTTATCGGGTGCGAGGGCGCCTACTCAGCCTGTCGGTCTCGCTTGCGCTGACCAGAATACATTTCAGGCTACCCTCGATGAAAGGGCTCTGGTGCAAATAGCGAGTTTCCCATCGGATACAGTGTTCTGTGGGGAGCGGGGTACTGGGATGAGTAATGGGAAGGGTGCAAAGGCATTGTTTGCGGGTCGGCACTTCGATCGTGAGGTGATCCTCTTGTGCGTACGTTGGTACCTTCGCTACAAGCTCAGCCTACGGGATCTTGTCGAGATGATGGCAGAACGTGGACTGGAGCTTGCACATACGACCATCATGCGTTGGGTCCACCGGTATGTTCCGGAGTTCGAAAAGAGCTGGGCTCGCTATGCATGCAAAGTTGGCCGCTCCTGGCGCATAGACGAGACGTACCTGAAGGTGCGCGGCCGATGGGTCTATCTCTACCGTGCAGTGGACAAGGAGGGCAATACAGTCGACTTCCGGCTGAGTCCAAAGAGAGACGTTGCGGCGGCCAAGGCGTTCTTCCGCAAAGCGCTCCGCACCCACGGGCGTGCTCCCATCAGCATCACTCTGGATGGCTATGCCGCATCGCATCGAGCAGTGCGCGAGATGCCGAGCGAAAACGAGGTATGGAAGCACACCAAGCTGCGAACATCGAAATACCTGAACAATCTAGTTGAGCAGGATCATCGCGGGATTAAGTCCAGAACCGGACCCATGCTCCGATTCAAGCGCTTCGACTATGCTGCCATCACCATTGCCGGAGTCGAACTACTACGTCGTATTCACAAAGGCCAATTCGCCCTCGGACCCTTACGCCTCAAAGACCAAGCTGCGCCCGCTATCTGGAACGCGGTCCTCGCTGCATAGATCAATCCTGCTCCAAGACCTCATTCTGCCCACCGATAATATTTGCACCAGAGCCAGATGTTCGAGCAGAACCCGGTGGATCTGCTGCTGAATGATCAGGCCGGCTCCGGACCGAAAGCCACAATCTCAACGAGCAGTTTCTCAGTGAAATGAGTCCCACGCCGGCTACAGCGATCGTGGTCAATGCGAGACCGGCCCACGCTAGAAGTCT
>JAOAPB010000056.1 GCA_025462645.1 Edaphobacter sp.
CACGAGCTGACTGGGCTCAGCTTCAAGGAGATATCTGCCGAGACCGGCCTGAGCGTCAACACGCTGCTCTCGCGCAAGCACTACGCCGTGCTCCATCTGCGGCGAAGGCTGAAATCCATCTATGACGATTTTGCAAAGGAATAGGAGACAAAGATGCGCCAATATCGCCTGATTAAAGGGCTCAAAATCATACTGTTCGTGCTTGTGGCTGCCGTGGTGCTTGGCTTCGTGGTCAAGGGCTTGTGGAATGCTCTGATGCCCGATCTCTTCGGATGGCACGTGATCACCTTCTGGCAGGCCATCGGCCTTCTCCTTCTTAGCAAACTTCTCTTCGGTGGCTTCCATCGTCATGGTGGTGGCGGACGCAATCACTGGCGGCAGCGAATGAAGGAGCGCTGGGAGCATATGTCGCCCGAGGAGCGCGAGAGATTTCGCAAGGGAATGCGTTGCGGCCGCGGACCGTGGACATCTCCTACCGAGTCTCCCGCCGAACCGCAGATATAAATCGGTGCTCAAACGAACTGAAGATCGATGCAGAGGATTTTATGGACCACTTTGAAGCTCAAAATAACGAGATTGCATCTACTCCTCCGAGCCGTACAAGTACTGGTGCTGGCGCTATGGTCGCCAAGGGCTCATGTAGCGATAGGGTCCTTGAATTGGAGTTGGAGAACTCTCGACTACAGCAACTCATAGCCGAACTGCTGATCAAGAATCATCAGCTTCGCAAGTCGGAGTAATCGGGGTCGAGCCTCAAATGGTGACCACTGGCTTTCAAATCCAGGTGAAGCAGTTTACTTGTCAGGCAAAAGAAAAACGGCGCCCTGATTGATCGAGAGCGCCGTCCCCTTCACCTGTCTTACCGATGCCAGTGCATCTTCCAGCCAAGGTATTTACTCGCGGCCTCATGCACGGGCGCAGCCGTGGTCGAAAAATTAGCCGCTACATGATGTTCGAAGCCGTTCTCACAGATATAGCGCAGCAACTCCTGCATCTTCGGAATCTCCACTACACCGGCACCGCCAAACGTCTGCAGCGGATCGTTCGTAAACGCTCCCTCGCCGACGTAGCCGGTGATCTGTCCGTTGAAGTCGTCGGTTGAAAACCGTGCGAAGCTCATCGGGCCAGCCTTCACCGTGCCATCGAGTGTTCCATATGTATTGTCCTTGCCCACGGTCCCCGCGATGATTTGCTGGAAGTCCATCTTCACCTCGTTGAAGAAGTGCTTGGGTAGATTCGAGCAATGGAAGCACACCGCCTTGTTTGGATTGTCTCCATAGTTGTTGTTCCAATCCAGTAGCGCACTCGGCGACTCACTGGCCAGTGTCAGGGCATACATGCTCAGTGTTCCCAGTACGTCCACCTCACAAGCCGATGGAATCAGGTTCTCGCTCATCATGCTCATTACGGTGCAGGGGACAATGCCGAGGAACTCCTCAATCGAGGTCCAGCACTGGACCGCGCTTACGGTCAGTTCGCTCGCAGTCATCCACTGGTCGATCACCGCTCCCAGCTTCGCCATCTTCATCAGCGCAACCTCAGGAGTCTCTCCCACTGGAATGTACTTTTTGATCGCCGTCAGCTTCTGCTGCGCAGCATCGTCGTTATCCTTCATCCGTCCGATACGTCCCATCACCTCGCTCAGGTCCAGTGTCTCGACGGTGATGCCGGACTTCTCCAATAGCTTCTCCGAGTATCGAACCGTGTTGAAAGCTGTCGGCCGAGCCCCAATCGCACCGAATCGAACGTTCTTCAGTCCCCGTACAATCCGGCAAACACCGCTGAACCACTCCAGGTCTGCCTTGAACTCCGCCGAGTCTGGAGCCTCCGTGTGCAGCCGCGTAAGCGAATAGGGTATTCCGTACTGCTTCAGGTTGTTGCAGATCGACATCTTTCCGCAGAAGCTGTCCCGTCGAAACGCAATGGTCATCTTTCCCGCATGGTCCGGTGTCGCCTGGATCAGTACAGGCACCTGTAGATTCGCCAGCCTCAACGCGTCCGCCAGGCCCCGCTCTTCGCCGAAGTTCGGCAGCGTGATGATGATCCCATCGATCTCCGCCGCGTGAGCCTTGAACAGCGCAGCACACTTCTTCGCATCTTCATAGGTCTCTACTGCACCATGCGCCGTCTCCTCCGGAGTCAATACGATCGGCCTGATTCCTGCTGCCTCCAATGCCGCAATCATCTCCAGCCGTCCGCTCGTTGCGAGGTGACTCGGAAAGAAGCCACGGTTCCCGACAATTACACCCATCGTCATCTGCTTAGCCATCACTCTCTCCACGTTCTATCTAAAACTCGTTTTAAATAAATCAATTCATAGGCCTACGCTCTCAAAAGAACTTCACGATGTGAGAGCGTGTCTACGACGACTTATGCTTCGGCCAAAAACGGATCGTATAAAATCCGCCAAACAATGTCATCAACATGCCCCACCATAGCGTCGGCTGCAACTCGGCCAGTACCGTCGGGGGAGGGTGGTGAATCTCTGTAATTCCCGTCACAACCAGGATCAGACCATACGCCAGCATCAAGATCCCGCAGAAGAACCAGATCGACAACTCAGCCGATTCCACATCACGTTTATCTGCCATACCCAGCTCCTACCAGAACATGAGATTCAAAATAAAGAAGATGACAATCACGACAATTGCCCAGAAGATGGGCTTCTGCCAAAGCGTCCGCGAACCATCGTGCGGAATCGGCGTCACTCCGTAGACCAACCCCGAAAGCTGCTCCTCCGGGACCGGCTTCGTCACCAGGCTCACGGCGATCGTCACGACGACGCAGATCAGCCAGCTCCAGAGCGCTCGATATAGATTCTCCGCCATGCTCTGCGCATTCGGACTCAACGCAATATAGTGTAGTGCGCTGGGGTCACGCTGTACCCAGCCCCACATTCCAATCGAAGAGAGCGTCCCTGCAAGCAACCCCAAGAATCCGCCCCAGTGTGTGGCCCGTTTCCAGAGCATCCCCAGGATCACCGTCCCAAACAGCGGCGCGATAAAGAAGCTGAACAACGCCTGCACGTAGTCCATGATGCTGGCCGCGTTCATCACAAGGTATGCCGTGGCGATGCTCACCAGCATACCGATAACGGTCGACCATCGGCCCATCGCGACATAGTGCTTGTCGTCGGCCTTCTTGTTGATGAACGCGCCATAGATGTCATAGGTCCACACGGTGGAGAACGCGCTCACATTGCCCGCCATGCCGCTCATGAAACCCGCCAAGAGAGCGGTAATCCCTAACCCCAGCAGTCCCGGTCCGCAGTACCGGATCAGCATCAGAGGCAGTACCTCGTTGTAGCTATGCTGTCCCGTCGTTGCCGCCACGCTCTCAGGAACCAGATGCATGATGCTGCCATCGGCATTCTTCAACACCGAGAGTGCCAGCAGCCCCGGCACGATGACGATAAATGGCACAGCCATCTTGAACGCCGCGCCAATTACAGGAGCCAGCTTCGCCGCGCGCAGATTATTCGCGCTCAGAACCCGCTGCACGACGAGGAAGTCGGTCGTCCAATAACCGAAGCTGATGACGAATCCCAGCCCGAAGACAATGCCCGTCCAGTGCACGCCCATGGGATTGTCCTTGAAGCCGCCCAGCGTGCTCCACAGATGCGTGTAGTCACCGCTGCCCATATTCACGGCGATCTGCGCCTTCAGGTTGTGCCACCCTCCGGCTTCGATCAGTCCAAGAATCGGAATCATCGCCGCTCCCGCCCAGATCAGCACGAACTGTAGCACCTCGTTGATGATCGCCGAACGCAGCCCGCCGAGCATGACGTATAGCGCCACCGTTGCCGCTCCCACCCAGATGCTGAAGCTGATGTTCCATCCAAGGACCGTCTTCATGACCAGCGCCATGGCGTACATGTTCACGCCGCTCATCAGGATGGTCATGAACGCAAACGAGATCGCCGACAGCCCACGTGCCCCTTCCCCAAACCGTAGCTGCAGATACCCCGGCACAGAGTGCGTCTTCGAGATGTAGTAGAACGGCATCATGACGATGCCCAGAAACAGCATCGCCGGAATTGCGCCGATCCAGTACCAGTGTGCCGCCAGAATTCCATACTGGTACGCCGCCCCCGCCCAGCCCATCAACTCCAACGAACCCAGGTTCGCCGAGACGAAGCTCAGTCCCGCAATCCATGCTGTCATCTCGCGGCCGGCGAGGAAAAAGTCCTCGCTCGTGTTCGCTTTGCCCTTGGCATAGAAACCAATAAAGACGACCAGAGCAAAGTAGAGAATCAGAATCAGAATGTCGACCGGAGCTAGTTTTGTCAGCTGGTGGTCTATAAGTAGAAAGGTGGCAAAGACCTGCATTCGGTGAACTCCCGGTAAACGTTATCCGCAAACTTAACGTCTATTTTCTCTCCATGAATATTGGTTCTCATACTGACAGGATGTCGTTGATAGTGGAAATGGGGTAGGCATGTACTCCAGTTTGCCAATATACAGTGACGGATTTCCGCAGGGAACTACAAAGTTCGTACTCAGGCATCCGGCCTCGTCGGAATCTCAACGTTCGGCACTTTATCCCTATTCCGGTCGTCCCATCATAATATTGTTTGGGTGCTGCACCGCCCTGTTGTGTCGAGCTCAGTTGGGGTTGTACTCTGCACTCTGAAGGAGACATGAATGAAAGCCAGCAAAGTAGGACTCATCGCCCTCGCCTCCGTCCTTTCCCTTGGCCTGTCCTCTACACTCTCGCTTGCTCAGGGTGCTAAGCAGGACATGAAAAACGCCGGTACCGATACCAAAAATGCCACGAAAGAGGCTGGCCACGGCATCTCGAAGGGAACCAAGAAGGCCTATCACAAGACCGCTCATGGAACCAAAGTAGCCGCCGACAAGACCGCTGACACCAGCAAGACGGTTGCCCACAAGACCTCCGCGGGAACCAAAAAGACTCTCCATAAAGTTGAAGGCAAACCTAACCCTTGATCGCTTGAGAGGAGCCCCATCTTCAAAATTCGGAGTGGGGTTCTCTCTCAACCTTTTGGTGGACGCTTTATTCGGTGCGAATGGCTACACTTCTGCCATCTATGCCGAACCCTTGCCGCATCTGTACCACCTTCCTCTTTTGCTTCCTCGTCAGCGCCGCCCAGGCCAAACGAGTTCCTAACCTCGAGCTGAGAGACCTGACCGGTCACACGCAAAAGATAACGTCACTGCGCGGTTCCATCGCAGTGGTCAGTTTTTGGGCTACCTGGTGCGCTCCCTGTCGCGAAGAACTGCCGCGACTCTCAAAACTTTCGCAGGACTATGTAGACAGCGGCGTTCGATTCATTGCCATCTCCATCGACGAGCCCAAAGACCGCGCCAAGGTCGCTCCCTATGTGACTCAACAAAAGCTGACCATGGATATATGGGTAGGCGGAGACACGGATATGCTTGCCCGTATCGGTCTCGGAGATATTGTGCCGGGCACGATCGTCATCGATCAGCAGGGAGAGATCATAGGGCGCATCATGGGCGAGGCTCGCGAAGAGGACGTAAAGTCGCGCCTCGACTGGCTGCTCAACGGGCGTCAGGGTGAGGCTCCAGAGCCGCTCACAAAGCGCTACTGAACCTTCAAGCTGGCCGGTCCTAAGCTGTCCGCCTTTGGGATTGGCTGCGGCCAAAGCACTTGAGCTGCCAGTGCTACTAGAGCAACCCAGTACAGATCCGCGCCCAGCAGATGAACGATCTGCATCCATGTCGGAGCGAGCAGTACGACGTCCAGCAGCCCCAGCGCAAACTGGAAACCCAAAAGCCCCAATAGGACAACTCCAAGCTGTCCCGCGTCAGCGCGTTTCGCCTGCTTCACCAGCCAGATCACAAACACGGCTGCGATGACAGCACTAACCGGATGCACGCCTCGCAGCCGCAGCAACCACGGCGATCCAGCCGCAAAGTCCTGGTCAAACGCTGCGCGCAGAGAGGAAGCAGGGAAGAGCGTATCCCCCAAAGCCGCCAGCGATCCGCTCACTCCAACCACCAGTGTCGCAGCGAGTCCCAGCAGCGCCCAAAGCTTTCTGCCTCCGCGCGAGCCAAGGTCATGCCATCTCTGTCCCGTCCGTAACAGCACGGCAGTCAAGGTAAGAGCCGCCAGCAAAAGCATCGTATTGCTCAAATGAATGGACAGCACTATTACCCGTCCCATGGACTGGTTGCCCGTGACATACCCCAGCTTCACCAGCAGTGCGCCCAGCAACGCCTCATTAAGCAGCAACACCGTCGAAGCCACTGCCAGGACTCGAGCCGCCTGTCCCTTCGCCGTGGCGCGAAACGTCCACGCCAGCAGCCCAATCACGACAAACAGGGACCCGCCCGTCATACACCGATGCGTGAACTCAATCACCGTATGGACGCTCGGCGAAAGCGGAATCACCTGTCCATTGCAGAGCGGCCAGTGGTTGCCGCACCCCGCACCCGATCCTGTAGCCCGCACCAGCGCCCCCCACAGGATTACCAGCACGTTGTACCCCACCACGCCCCACGCATACTGCACCAACGCCCTGGGCGTTCGCCTCACCATCACTGCCGCAGCCGTAGCCATGCCTTTATTCTACTCAGCTAGAGGCTGCCGCCTCTCCAGACTCAGAAGTCGGCAGCTTCTATCCCTAACCGTTGGCCAGCTCTTTGGCACGCTGCGTAGCCCGTTTGACCGCCTTGATCAGCGTCACCCGTAATCCGCCCTCTTCCAGCTCCAGAATGCCGTCGACCGTGCATCCCGCCGGAGTCGTCACCGCATCCTTCAACAGCGCCGGATGATAGCCGGTCTCGAGCACCATCCGCGCCGAACCCAGAGTCGTCTGCGCTGCCAGCAAGGTAGCCACATCGCGCGGCAGACCGACGTTCACGCCAGCCTCCGCCAGCGCCTCGATAATGATGTACAGAAACGCCGGGCCCGAGCCCGAGAGCCCTGTCACCGCATCCATATGCTTCTCGTCGACGACGACGGTTCGACCAACTGTCTGAAAGATTCGCTGCGCGACAGCCATCTGTTCGGCGGAGACAAACCGTCCCTCGCACAGCGCCGTAATGCCAGCAGCCAGCATCGCAGGCGTATTCGGCATCGCCCGAATCACCGCCAGCTCGCATCCCGCGCCGTCCTCGATGCTCCTCGTCTTTACCGAAGCCGCGAACGACAGCACTGTCTTGTCCGACGTCAACGCCGGCTTGATCTCTTCAATCAACGCCGGAACCTGAATCGGCTTCACACCGAGAAGAATCACATCTGCCTGCTGGGCTGCTGCCAGATTATCGGTCGTCACCTCGACGCCGAACTGCACTGAAAGCACCTGCGCCCGTTCCGCATGATGAACCGTTGCAAAGATCTGCTCGGCGGCTACGAGATTGTTCTTCAGAAAGGCCTGCAGCAGAATGCCGCCCATCTTTCCCGTGCCGAGAATCGCTACCCGTAGTCCCGGCATCACGGGAGCCGGAGTCAGTACCTCATAAATTTCTTCGCTCATTCCAAAAGGCTATCAGACAGGCGGATGCCGCTACTTCTTCTGCGAGGCGATCCATCCGTCTACCTGTTGCTCCAGCACATCGAGCGGCAGTGCGCCCGAGTCCAGCACCACATCATGGAACGCCTTCAGGTCGAACTTCGGCCCGAGTTCCTTCTGTGCCCGAGCCCGCAATTCAAGGATCTTCAGCTGGCCCATCTTATAGCCCAGAGCCTGCCCCGGCCATGCGATGTAGCGGTCTACCTCTGCTTGAATATTTGTCTCGTCGATTGCCGAGTGCTCATGGAAGTAGTCCACCATCTGCTGTCGTGTCCAGTGTTTGGAGTGGACGCCGGTATCGACTACCAGTCGTATCGCCCGCCAGATATCGGTCTCCAGACGTCCATAGTCGCTATAAGGATCCTGGTAGAACCCGATCTCCTTGCCCAGCCGCTCACTGTAGAGCGCCCAGCCCTCCGTATACGCCGTGTAGTACGACTGCTTTCGGAACTCGGGCAGCCCCGTCAACTCCTGCGCAATCGAGATCTGTAGATGGTGGCCCGGAATGCCCTCGTGGTAGGAGACCGCCTCCACCGGAGCCAGCGACCGCTCCGCAAAGTTATAGGTGTTGACATTCACCCGGCCTGGACGCCTTCCATCCGGGCTGCCCTGGTCGTAGTAAGCCGCGGCCTGATCCTTCTCGATATACGACGGTACGGCTATGACTTCCACCTGAGCCTTGGGCAGCGTTCCAAACAAACCCGGCAGCTTAGGCTGCATCTGTGCGATGTAGCCCTTGTAAGCATCCAGCAGGGCCTCCTTCGACGTCGGATGCTCCTTGGGATTCGCCTTCAAAGCCGCACTGAAGCTCTTCAGGTCGGAGAATCCCAGCTTCTTCACAATCGCCAGCATCTCCGCCTCGTCGCGCTTCACCTCATCCAGGCCAATCTGATGAATCTCAGCGGCCGACTTGTTCAGCGTCGTGCTCTGCCGAATCCGATAGGCATAGTAGGCATCCCCATTGGGCAGAGCTGACGCCCCAGGCTCCTTCCGTCCCTTCGCCACATACTCCGCCTTCAAAAATCTGGCGAAGTGCTGGTAGGCCGGCAGCACCTGCGTCTCGATCGCCTCCAGTAACTCCCCAGAGATTCTCTTTTGTTCCGCTGCATTCACTGTCTTCGGAAACTTCTTCAGCGGCAATGCAAACGGGCTGTTTGCCGCCTTCTGATCGGCCAGTGTCTGTGTCTGCACCTCGACCTTCTCCAGCAGATATTGTGGCGGTACCCGCCCCTCATCGATGCCCAGCTCAATGTTCGTCGTGATCTGCGAGAAGGCCGTCGGAATCTTCTTCAATCGCGAGATATAGTCGTCGTAGTCCTTCACTGAATCGAACTGTAGGTTCTCGACTAATCGTGGCAGGTCGGTGTGGAGGCCGCTGAACTGGTTCACCGGCATCTCCCACTCCTTGAACTTCGCACCCTCCTGATCGTCGATCAGCGAACGCAGCATCAGGTCTGCCGACAGCCTCTCTTGATCCGGAAGCCCCGTTGTGTCGATCTCGCTCAGTCGCCGAATGAACCCACGCCCACGCGCCAGCGCTGCATTCACCTCTTGTGTCGAGTAGTCCGAAAGCTGGTCGTTATAACGTTTGTCACCAAGATACGAGGCAAGCTCCGGCGAGTGCTTCAACCGGTCCTCCCATATCTCTGCGAGCAACTTCGACAGATCTTTGCTGCGCTGAGCGACCGGAGCTGGAGATCCAACGGAGACCTGAACCTGCGCCATCATTGGCTGCACGTTCATGCAGCAAGCCATCGACAATCCACCAATCAGAGCGAGCGAAATCTTGTTCATCAAAACTCTAAAACCTCAGTCGCCAGTGTATCGTGCGACCCTCACCAACCTACCGTGCAGCCTCCACTGCACCACCCGTCGAACAGCTATGCAGCATTCGATATAGCGTCGACCGGCTGATCCCCAGCATCTCTGCCGCTCGCAACTTGTTCCCATCGCATCGCTTCAGTACATGCAGCACATGCCGTTCGACGACATCCTGCAACCGTGCCACTCTGTCCGCACCCGCAGTCGCGCCGGCCTCCACAACGAGTTCTTCAAATGATGGAAGATGATGTGCCTCAAGTACCTTGCCTTCACTCTGCAAGACACCACACTGCACAAAGTTCTCCATCTCGCGGATATTCCCAGGCCAGCCATGCCCTTTCAAGCGCTCCATGGCAGAGTCCGAAATGGCAGTTACCCTCTTTCCGTATGCTTGTGCGAACCGGGCCAGAAAGTGCATCGCGAGTTCATCGATGTCCTCCGTCCGCTCTCGCAAAGGAGGCAATGCAATCCCTACCATGCCGATCTTCTGATACAGCTCGACCCGGAAACGTCCGCTACTCACCAGTATCCGCAGATCCTGATTCGTCGAAGCAATGATCCGTGTCCCAATGCCCTGTGACGCAGTCGACCCCTCCTGAGCCCACTCATACCGCCGCAGCAGGCGCAGTAACCGGGCCTGAACCTCCAGTGACATCTCTCCAATCTCATCCAGAAACAGTGTTCCTTGCCGGGCTGCATGCATCAGCCAGCCGATGCGGTCGGAAGAGGCCTGGCTATCTGCGCTAACTGCATCGCCTTCTCCGATCGAAGACTCCAGGGTCGCCGCATCGCAGATCACAAACGGTCCAGCAGCGCCCCGGCTCATACCGTGTAATGCCCGCGCTACCAGACTCTTCCCCGTCCCCGGCTCGCCGCATACCAGCACCGCGCGAAAGTGCGGCCCTATGTGTCGCACCTGCAACCGCAGACGCTCGATGGCCACACCTCTACCCACCATTCCGAAGTCGTCCAGATCAGTCGGCTGCCGAGCCTCTGTGAGAAGACGAGGCATCGCCTGGGAACGAAGCGGCGAAGGAGAAGCTGGAGAATATCTGGAGGTCGACATGGCTTCTCCCTATATCGGCAGAATCCGCCTCCAGGTGAGTCGTCAAAAAGCAAGAGCCGGAGATGGCTGCATCGCGGCGGCCATCTCCGGCTCTGAGTCTTTTTCCTGCCCTGCTCTTACGCAGTTGTCTTCGCGCAGTAGGTATCGAACGCCCGCGTCAGCTCCTGGGCAATCGCAGGCGCCGTCGATGTCTCGATCGCCGACCGCTGCATCAGGTAAACCAGCTGTCCATCGCGCAGAATCGCAATTGCTGGTGAGGTAGGCGGATGTCCGCCGAAGTAGCCGCGTGCCTTCTCGGTCGCCTCGCGGTCCTGTCCGGCAAACACTGTTACCGAATGATCCGGTGTCGTGGCATGTTGCATCGCCAGCCGAACCCCCGGACGCATCTTGCCCGCCGCGCAACCGCAGATCGAGTTCACCACGACCATCGTCGTTCCAGGCTGAGCCACTGCCGCGTCGACTTCAGCGGCGCTGCGTACTTCCTTCAAACCGGCGCGAGTCAACTCCTCGCGCATCGGGATCACCATAATCTCTGGATACATAAGCTTCTCCCCCTTAAAACTGTAGAACAGCCGTCAAATTGCCGTCTCCTTCGATTGTACGGGGTCAGCTTCCAGCACGCCACCCTCCCCTCTTTCAGGCAGTGGGTCAATTGGACGTGGTGACGAAGTATGATCGTCTAACCGGCCCAGGATGAATCTCGAGATGCCAGGCCATGAGGGCTGTGTATTCATGATCCGCCGCTGTGACGACCGCGATTTTGAACTGATTTGGACCATCATCAACGATGGCGCGCAGGCTTATAAAGGCATTATCCCTGTAGATCGCTGGACAGAACCGTACATGTCCCGGGAGAAACTGCGGCATGAAATCGACGAGGGCATTGTGTTCTGGGGCTACGAGGAGACCGGGACCCTGGTAGGCGTAATGGGCATTCAAGGGGTCCAGGACGTGACCCTCATCCGGCACGCCTATGTTCGCTCCAGCAGCCAGAAAAGCGGGTTTGGAGCGCACCTGTTGTCTCATCTGCGGGAGCTGGCGAGCGGTCCGGTGTTGATCGGTACGTGGGCGGATGCTGTCTGGGCGATCCGCTTTTACGAAAGACACGGCTTTCAAATAGTTGGTCCCCAGGAAAAGGACCGGCTGCTCAAAAAGTATTGGACCGTGCCCGAACGCCAGATTGAAACCTCCGTGGTCCTGGCCGACCAGAAGTGGCGGGAACTCAGCGATCAAGCGTAGCGCTTTTTCTCGCAAACCCACCGCCCGCCGTCTTTCCTCCGCGCAGTCCGTAGTCGTCTCAATCGCTAGCCATGTTGTACCCTCAAGCCGTGCAAGGTCTCTCCATTCCCATCCAGCAGGACGTCCCTCTCGCCCCCTACACCACCTTCCGCATCGGCGGCCCCGCGCGTTTTTTCTGCGAGATATCCAGCGAAGCTGACCTCTTCGAAGCCGTAGAATTCGCCCGCAACCGCAGCCTTCCCACCTTCGTTCTGGGAGGCGGCAGCAACCTTCTCGTGAGTGACTCCGGCTTCGACGGGTTGGTTCTTCACATAGCCATCGACCAGCCCCTCCACGAGATAGCAACCGAGCACTCCATCGACTACACCGTCCCTGCCGGCACCGACTGGAACAGCTTTGTCTTGCTAGTCTGCGAGCAGGGAATCAGCGGTATCGAATGCCTCGCCGGCATCCCCGGCTCCGTCGGTGGCACACCTGTCCAGAACGTCGGAGCCTATGGCCAGGAGGTAGCGGACACCATCGCCAATGTCCGTGCCTTCGACCTTGAGACCAATGACTTCGTCGACCTTCCCCACAAACAATGCGGCTTCGCCTACCGCCGCAGCATCTTCAACACGACCCACCGCAATCGTTACATCGTCACTGCCGTCACCTTCCGCCTCGATCGCACGGCCAAACCCAATCTCACGTACGCCGACCTGAAGCGTCACTTTGACGACCTCACTCCAACCCCCATTGACGTCTACCACGCGGTACGTAGCATCCGTCACAGCAAAGGCATGCTCATCGTCGAGGGCGAAGCCGACTCCCGCAGCGCCGGCTCCTTCTTCAAGAATCCAATCGTCCCCAAAAGTCTCCTCCTCCAGATAGCCACTACTCTGAACATCCCCGACGACAAGATTCCCCACTGGTCAGCCGACAAAGGCCAAGTCAAACTCCCCGCCGCATGGCTCCTTGAGCAAGCCGGGTTTTCCAAAGGCTTCGCACTGGGCCAGGCTGGAGTCTCTTCCCGCCACACCCTCGCTCTCATCAACCGCGGCAACGCCACAGCAGCGGATATCGCTGCCCTGCGCGACACCATTCAGCAGCAGGTACGGGCACGCTTCGATATCCAACTCGAACAAGAGCCCGTCCAGTTAGGCTTCTAAAGGCGCTCCTCCAGACTGTAGCTGTTCCATCAATCGCCGTCGCTCCATCGCCAGCACCTCGCCGACAGGCCCCTGCTGCACTACTCTTCCGTCGGCAATCTTGATGACCTCAGCCCCCAGCTGGAACGCCTCCCCCACATCATGCGTCACCGAGAGCACGGGAGTCTTCCATCGTCGGAGCCACTCTTGTAGCTCAACAAGCAGCTCATCCCGCACCGCAGCATCCAGTCCTGAGAAAGGCTCGTCCAGCAGCAATAAAGCTTTACTGGGGCCACGAAAGGTCACAGCCGAAACGACTGCTCTCGCCACCGACACCCTTTGTCGCTCTCCACCGCTCAGCTCCCGAGGCATTCTTTCAGCGAAACCGCTCAATCGGAACAACTCCAATACTTGACCGGCGAGTTCGAGTTCCTCATCCGGCTTCGAATCCCACCCGCTTCCAAACAGGACATTGGTCCGCACCGACATGTGCGGAAATAGCTGCGCTGCCTGGCCCGCACTGCGCACTGGCCGCTCATGAACTGGAACAAACACTCCCGCGTTGCAATCCACCAGGATGTCTGCCCCGCACACGATCAAGCCTGCATCCGGCCGTACAAACCCCGCAACGGCCCGCAGCACGGTCGTCTTCCCACTGCCGGAGGGCGCAAACAGCACCGTCCACGGCTGCGTCAGTGCGAAGCTCACATCGAGCGCAAGCGATCCAACTCGGTGCTCCAGCTTCACCACCAGCAGGTTATCGGACAACGTCAGCCTGCCTTCCATCCATCTTTCTCAAACCTGGCAGAAGGTAGATCGCCAACAGCGCTATCATCGCGAACCCCAGCAGGACCAGCGCCGTCCGATTTGCCGCCGCATAGTTGCCGTCCTGGACCAGATCGTAGAGCGAGATCGAAAGCGTCCGCGTAGCCCCTGGAATATTCCCACCCAGCATCAGCACCACGCCAAATTCGCCAACTGTGTGGGTAAACGCCAGTACCGCGCACGTCAGCAGGGAAGCGCGCGACATCGGCAGCACCACACTCCAAAACGTTCGCCAGGGTGAAGATCCCAGTCCCTCGGCCGCCTCGACGTAACCACGATCCACAGCACCAAACCCAGCCACCAGAGGCTGAACCGCAAACGGCAGACTGTAGAGCACCGACCCCACCAGCAATCCTGAAAAACTAAAGGCCAGCGGATGCCCGAACCACCGCATCAACAAACGCCCGGGCACGGTCAGCGGCCCCATCGCCACCAGCAGGTAATATCCGAGCACCGTAGGCGGTAAGACCAGCGGCAGAGCCACCACAGCCTGGACCAGCGCCCGTCCCGCTCCTCGACCCGAGGCAATCCACCATGCCAGAGGCAGCGCGACGACCAACAGAATCGCCGTCGTGCACCCAGCCAGTCGCAGTGTCAACCATAGCGCCTCAAAATCCATACAGCGTCAGTCTATACATCGCCACATCGCCAGCCAAAACGAGATAGCACTGTCCTGCTCTGGCATTCCTGGTTGTTGATCGCCTGCGTTTGTTCCGCAATAGAATCTACCGCACCGCTCCCAACCCAAACTTCTGTAGATTTCCCTGAACCCCCGGCGTCAGCAGCCAGTCGAGAAACGCGTGCGCATCTGCTCTTCTCTGCGATTTCGTCATCACTACCGCATACTGCACAATCGGCGGATAAGCTGTAGTCGGAACCAGAACAAACCCTCCTACATCCTTGAAGTGTTGCGAACTCGCCGCAGTCAATGAGATCAATCCCAGTTGCGCGTTACCCGACTCCACAAACTGAGCTGTCTGCGAGATATTCTCCGCCACAACGAGGTGCGGCGATACCTTTTCATAGAGTTTTAGCTTCCGCAGCGCAGCCGCAGCCGCTCGCCCATAGGGAGCATGAAGCTCATTCGCAATGGCAACCGAGGTCACTCGCGGGTCCGTCAGCCTCTCCATGCTAAGCGGCTGGAGCGGGGAATCCTTCCGCGCCCACAGCACCAGCGTTCCCTTTGCATACGCCGTTGGACTCTTCGCATCCGCCAGTCCCGCAGCTACGACCTTCTCCGGAAAGACAAAGTCCGCACCCAGGAAAATATCCATCGGTGCGCCATTCAGGATCTGTTCGGCCAGCATCGACGACGACCCAAAGCTCACCACGAGCTTTATCCCGGTAGCTCTTTCATACGAGTTCGCCAGCACCGGCATCACCGGTTGCAGATCGGCTGCTGCCGCCACCCGTATCTCCTTCTGTCCCCAGGCAACACCCGGAAACATACTGATAATCAGGACAAGGCACGCAACAACAGCCCAGAGCTTTGGTCTGCTCCGTCGTTTACGGTAGGCTAGAGATACCAATGAAAGTTGCGACACATCAACTCCGATGCACAGAGTGCGGCACCAGAATAGCTGGTAGCGCCGTCAATAGCATATTCCGCTGCCCCGAATGCAATGGTCTGTACGACGTCATCTACCCCTGGTCTTTGATTCCGCCCTCCATTCCCAACGGAGATATTCCCGCATCCGACAGCAAACTCCCCAACCCCAGCGCCCTCCGCTGGCTGTGGCAGGAGCGCCGCACCTCGACCATGCCGGTGGACCAATCCGGCGTCTGGCGCTTCCGCGATCTCCTCCCCATCGTCGATAACCCCGAAGACGTCGTCACCCTCCGCGAGGGCAACACCCCTCTCTACGATCTCCCCCGCTGCGCCAAGCTCGCCGGCATCGACTGGCTCCTCGCCAAGCATCAGGGCATGAACCCGACCGGCTCCTTCAAGGACACCGGCATGACCGCCGCCCTCTCCGTCGCCGCCGAGCGCAAGTTCGAGTGGGTAGCCTGCGCGTCAACCGGGAATACTTCAGCAGCCATGGCCGCCTACGCCGCCCGCGCCGGCCTCCGCAGCATCGTCTTCATCCCCGAGGGCAAGATCGCCTGGGGCAAGCTCTCCCAGTCCATGGACTACGGAGCCCTCACCCTCCAGCTCAAGACCGACTTCGATGGCTGCGTCCGCATCCTCACCGACCTCGTCACTCGTTTCCCCATCTACCTGCTCAACTCCGTCAACCCCTACCGCCTCGAAGGCCAGAAGACTCCCGCCTTCGAGCTCCTCGAGCAGCTTGAGTGGCAGGTCCCCGAGCACATCATCGTCCCCGGCGGCAACCTCGCCAACGGTGCCGCCCTCGCCAAGGGCTTCACCGAGATGCATCATCTGGGCCTCATCCCGCGCATCCCGAAGATCAGCATCATCCAGGCCGAGGGCGCCAACCCTCTCTACCGCAGCCTCCAGGAGAATGGCGGGGAGGAGCTTATTCCCGTCAAGGCCAACACCCGGGCCACCGCCATCCGCATCGGCAATCCCGCCTCCTGGCGCAAGGCCCTGCGTGCCCTCCGCACCACCGGCGGCTGGTGCGAACAGGCCAGCGAGCAGGAGATCGCCCTCGCCAAGGCCCAGATCGGAGCCGAGGGCGTAGGCTGCGAACCCGCCTCCGCCGTCACCCTCGCCGGCCTAAAGAAGCTCGTGGCCCAGGGCAAGATCACCCGCGAGGAGCGCGTCGTCCTGATCCTCACCGGTCACACCCTCAAGGACTCCGACTACACCATCAACTACCATCGCGGAGAACTCTTCACCGAAGCCGAGAACGCCGAGATCTCCACCTCCGATCAGGCGCTGCACGCCTCTCTCCGCAAACCTCCTGTCGTCCTCGAAGCCGACTCCGACGTTGTCCTGCATACCCTCGAGTCTCACATGAACATGAAGCTCTCCCAGCCTGTAACGACTGCATGACGACCATCGCACCGTTTCACCTGCGCCTCCCCGCCACCTCCGCCAATCTCGGCCCAGGCTTCGACGCACTGGGCCTCGCCATGGCCCTCTACCTCACCATCGACACCACCCCTTCCGATGGCTTTCACATCGATGCCACAGGCCGGAACGCGGACCTCTGCGCCAGCCTCGACAACAACCTCATCCTCACCACCTACACGAGCGTCCTGACCACCGCCGGTCGCCCCGTATCTCCCCTCCATCTCGAACTCCACAATGAGATCCCCCTGGGAATGGGTTGCGGCTCCAGCGCCTCCGCCCTCCTTGCCGGCGTTATCCTCGCGAACCACTTCGGCAACCTCAACTGGACCGGCCAACAGGTACTTCAGGAGGCCTGCCGTCGCGAAGGGCACCCCGATAATGTAGCCGCCTGTTACCTGGGAGGGATGACGGTCTCAGCAATCTCAGATAATCAAGTTATTACAGCAACATACGGAGAAAACTTAGACTGGAAGTTGATCCTGGCCATGCCCTCCGCTGGCCTCGCCACCGAAAAAGCCCGTTCGCTCCTGCCGCCCACCTACTCCCGAGCCGACGCTGTAGCCAACATTCAGGCCACCGCTCTCCTTGTCTCTGCCTTCGCCCTGAACCGCGGCGACCTCCTCCGCACTGCCATGCAGGACCGCATCCACCAGCCCTATCGTTCAGAGGCTTGTCCGCTGCTGCCCCGCCTTCTGCCCCTCGCTCAGACCCCGGACTTCCTCGGTGTGGCTCTCAGCGGAGCTGGGCCCTCCGTCCTTCTTATCGCGGACTCCACGATCCCCACATCCAGGCTGTTTGAGCGCATTCAACAGGCCGCTGGAGATCCTTCTATCGAGATCGTAGAGACCACCATCGCCGCAGGCGCGCTGCAGGCCTGATTTCGGTAATACCCTTCATAAGAACGCAGGTAAAACTAGCTAACTAGGTAACTTTATATCAAGTTACCTAAGATTTCTTTACGTTTCGCCACTTCCTTCGTACCTTATCGATGTGGGCAGTTCTGGGGAGGGCTGCTACGCCGCCCGTTGACCTCTTTCATTAGAGGTCCGGGCGTTTACCTTTTAAGCCCTTGTTTTCAGCTCTTGAAACTCTTACCCTCCTCAAGCATCTATTATTGTGAAGACTGCGCTGCACCAAGGGGAATTCAAAGGCAGAGCATCTGGAGGGAAGTAAATGGCAGGTCAGTTCGTCACCGAAGTAAATGATGCAAACTTTGAAAAAGATGTCCTACAGTCGGAACAACCTGTCTTGGTGGATTTTTGGGCTGCGTGGTGTGGTCCCTGTAGAGCGCTTGCGCCCGTGGTCGATGAAGTCGCTAGCCACTATCAGGGCAAGCTCAAGGTTATGAAGATGGATGTGGACGCCAACACGGCGACGCCCATGCGCTACGGCATTCGCGGTATCCCGGCCCTCCTTCTCTTCAAGGGTGGCAAGGTCGCCGAGCAGATCGTTGGCTTCGTCCCGAAGGACACCATCGACAAGTCCGTCATCAAGGTTTTAGCGTAAACACAACCGCTTTACGCAAACAACGGCTCGGCGGTCTCAGATCGCCGGGCCGTTGCCTTTCCCGCTTACTTCTTAATGGGGCAACCTATTTATTCATCTTACCTCTGGCTGGTCTCTCAATCTGTAATCCCAAATCCCAAAAAATAAAATGGCGTAGCGCGTTCTTGGAATAGTATTCCGTCATACCCGGGTAGTACTTGCAAACTCCAAGGCTCGTGAACCGTTAGTTCGGGTTGGCATGGAGGACTCCTGCTATGAAGCGTAAGGCGCTACTCGTCTTTTTAGCAGCACTATCTCTGTCTGCACAGTCCAACGCTGCGCCTTCACAGCCCAACGCTACGCAAAACCCGACTACCCGCTATTACGTCGTCTTTCTTCGCCCGGATCCATCACGTAGAACAGTTTCAAAAGACGATGGCGATCGCATCCAAAATGCTCATATGGCCAATATAAGAAAGATGGCCGGAGACGGCGTTCTTATTGCGGCGGGACCGTTTGACGACAGCCCACCCACTATCAGCGGAATCTTCGTCTTGAAAGCAGCTTCGCTGCAATCGGCACAAGATCTGGCGCGGCAGGATCCCACCGTAGTTGAGCATCGCAACACCGTCGATGTTTACGCCTGGCAGGGACCACCAGAACTAGGAGCCGAGTACATTCGGCTGCATAAGCTTAATCCCAAAACGCCTGAAAACATGCAGGCCCACCCGCTCTGTCTGCTCTACCGTGGAACCACAGCGGAAGCAAGGGTTGGCGCGCACAATTCGCTCCTGGATCTTCATGAGCGCTACATCGATGATCTTAGGAGACAAGGCAAACTCGGCGCGGCAGGTAGGATCGAAACTTCGGACCATCTGCTCAGCCTTGTGATCTTTAGAGCGATCCCCTTAGAAGAGGCGCATCGTTTGTTGCAAGCTGATCCTGCCATCAGGTCAGGCATGCTTCGCCTGGAGTGTCACACCTGGTGGTCGAGTGATCATGTTCTTCCGTGGTAAATGCCTCCGCTCACGCTCTCCGTCGACCACTCTGATGCAGCTACATCCCATACCTGAAGTGATCAGCCTCCAACCTCTTTGTAGTAGCCACCTTCACACTCATAGCCGTTACACTGGCATTCATGCTCGAGTGGATGCTCTTCCGCATAATCATGGTGGCCTTCTTCATTCTGGCCAGCAGCTTCTTCGTGGCTGCGGAGTTTGCCCTCGTCAGCGTCCGTGAGACCCGCATCCAGCAACTCATCGCCCATGGTCGGCCCGGTGCCCGTACTGCCCTCCAGCTGAAGCACTCCATCGACGAGTTCCTCCCCGCCGTCCAGCTTGGAGTCACCATCGCTGGTCTGGCGCTCGGCTGGATCGGCGAACCCGCCGTGGCCGACATGATTCTGCACTTTGCCGAGCAGTGGGTCCACACTCTCCCCCCGCACGCCGTCGTCTATGCCCACACCCTCGCCGTCATCATCGCCTTCTCCCTCATCACCTACTTTGAGGTTCTCCTCGGCGAGCTCGTCCCCAAATCCCTCGCCCTCCAGCGCGCCGAGCGCATCGCACTCGCCGTAGCCGGTCCCATGGACGTCTTCATCCGCATCACCCGCCCCGTCGTCAAGCTGATGAACGTCTCCGCCGCTGGAGTCCTCAAGCTCTTCCGCGCCCCTCTCCGAGGCGAAGGCGCCGTCCACTCGCCCGAAGAGCTCAAGCTCATTGCTACCGCCACCCGTCGCATGGGCCTCCTCCCCGCCTTTCAGGAGGAGATCATCCACCGCGCCATCGAACTCAACCACGTCGTCGTCCGCGAGATCATGACCCCCCGCGGCAGAATATTCTCTCTCCCCGCCGATCTCTCCATCGAACAGGCCAGCGCCCGCATCGTCGAGGAGCAGCACTCCCGCGTCCCCGTCTACGATCCCGTTAGCGGCCCCGAGAACATCATCGGCGTCGTCTACTCCAAGGACATCTCCCGCCTCATGCACTTCCGCTGCGTAGCTCTCTCACTCGGCGGCAAAGGCAGCTCCGGCCTCACCCTCCGCCAGGTCATGCGCGAGCTCACCTTCGTTCCCGAGACCAAGCTCGCCGTCGAACTCCTCCAGGAGTTCCAGGAGCGGCGCCGACACATCGCCATCGTCGTCGACGAGTTCGGGTCTATCGTCGGGATCGTGACCGCCGAAGACGCCCTTGAGCAGATCGTCGGCGAGCTCGATGACGAGTTCGACGTCGCCCGCACCTCGCTCCTCAGCACCACCGGCGTCATGTCCCTCGACGGCAGCATCCCCCTCCGCGACCTCGGCACCGAGCTCCACTGGACCTTTCCCCGCGAAGCTGGCGTCGAGACTCTCGCCGGCTTCCTCCTCGCCCATCTCGGCCACATTCCCGCTGTGGGCGAGAGCTTCGAGTACGGCGGCCGCCGCTACACCGTCGCCGAGATGGCCGGCCGCCGCATCAGCCGCGTCAACGTCGAAGCCCTCACTCCCACGCCTGCTCCCCACGAAGACGAAAGCAGGAAAGCGACGCAATGACGACCGTCTCCGGCCCGCAAGCCCGCACGCGCACCGCCCTCTGGAAGCCCCTCCGCCGCATCCTCCTCACCCTCCCTGTCCTCTGGGTAGTCGTCTCCGTCGTCTTCTTCCTCATCCACCTCGTCCCCGGCGACCCCATCGTCCAGATGCTCGGCGAAGGCGCCACCGCCTCCGATATCGACGCCCTCCGCCACTCCTACGGCCTCGACGCCCCTCTCAGCCAGCAATACGCCCACTACTGGCACGGCATCCTCCACGCCGACCTCGGCCAATCCCTCCGGCTTCACGACTCCGTCACCCACCTCGTTCTCCAGCGCTACCCCTACACCCTGGCTCTCACCCTCGCTTCCCTCCTCATCGGCGTAGCGATGGCCATACCCTCCGGCATCTGGTCTGCCCTCCACCGCAATCGCTGGCAGGACCGCACCCTCGGCGTCCTCTCGCTTGTCGGCCTCTCCTTCCCCAACTTCGCCCTCGGCCCGATCCTCATCATCGTCTTCTCGATCAACCTGGGCTGGCTCCCCGTCTCCACTGCAGGCACCGGAGGCACAACCGACTTCCTTCTCCACCTCATCCTCCCCGCCATCACCCTCGGCCTCTCGCTCGCGGCTGTGATTACCCGAATGGTCCGCACCGCCATGCTCGAAGAGCTAAGCCAGGACTACATCCGCACCGCCCGAGCCAAGGGCCTGTCCGAGAACAGAGTGGTGTACCGCCACGCCCTCCGCAACGCCCTCATCCCGGTCCTCACCGTCATCGGCCTCCAGTTCGGCAGTCTTCTAGCGGGCGCAATCGTCACCGAGACCATCTTCAGCTGGCCCGGCATCGGCCGCCTCACCTTGTCCGCCATCTCCAATCGCGACTATGCTCTGGTCCAGGGATGCATCCTCGCCGTCGGCCTCACCTACGTCGCCGTAAACCTCCTCACCGACGTCGCCTACACCATCGCCAACCCCCGCATGCGCAGCGAATAGCGCAGCCACAAGGAAAGCCATGAGACCCTCCCTGAAGACCTGCTTCGCTGTCATAACCCTGCTCGCTCTCTCGGCAATCGTCTATGCCCAGACCGAGCCCACCACCCCTGCCGCCCAGGCCTTCCACGACACCCGCCACGGCGTCTCCTTCCAGATCCCTGCCGCCTGGAACCTCAGCCGCAAGGACTCCGACCTCAGCACCTTCAACCTCGACGCCCGCACCGCCCCCAAAAACGCCCAGCTGCGCGCCGTAGCCGACATCGCCTTCAACCCCTACCCCCGCTCCACCTTCACCGGAGCCTTCTTCTACTTCAGCATCACCCCTAAGACCACCCCTGCGGCGTGCGCCCAGCAGGCCTCCGCACAAGCCCCCCGCACCGTCACCACCGCCCGGATCGGGGGCATCCCCTTCACCCATGGCTACGACGAGCACGGCGGCATCTGCACCGAGTCCCGCGATGAGATCTACACCGCCCAGCGCAACAATGCCTGCTACCGCTTCGATCTCATCATCAACACCTTCTGCGGGGGCGACGCCGGAGCCGGAGCCCGCGACATCACCCCTCGTGAGCTAGAATTCGTCCGCAGGCGGATGCAGGCCATCCTCGACTCCGTCCGCTTCGACGCTAAATAATCTCTACTATCCGAGCCGAAACCCCACCCTCACCCACAGTCACCAGCGCCACCGTAACCGCCAGATTGAATCGCCGCGGCCCCGCGCTCCCCGGATTCAGATACATCACGCCCTGCCTCGCTTCGATCGAAGGCTTATGCGAGTGCCCGCTCACCACCACTGCCACTCCGGCCGCCTCCGGCTTGATATCCAGATCACGCACCGAGTGCACCAGGTAGAACAGCTTGCCCGAGAGCTCCACGACATCGGTAGCCGGAAGCTCCGCGCAAGCTCCTCCCACATCCACATTCCCGCGGATAGCCGTCACCGGAGCGATCTCCCGCAGCACATCGAGTATCGCCGGATCGCCCACATCCCCCGCGTGAAGAATATGCTCCGCCTCAGCCAGAGCCACCAGCGCCTCCGGCCGCAACAATCCATGCGTATCGGAGATAACCCCAACCAGCATCGCCTACGCCCGTCTAACCCAGCTTGAGGCTCTGCAGCGAAGCATAGCTCTGGCTCAATGCAGGATCGTGGCTCCGGTCCGGATCGATCCGCACCTCCAGCGTCGTAACCCCCTGCAGGTCCACGGTGAAGTCTTCGATCTCCTCCGTCGTCCCATTCGGGCTGAAGTTCCACTGCTGCCGCACCACCTCGCGCAGCTCCTTGCCCGAGCCGGCAAACACGGCGAACTCCTGCGAGCGCTCCGACTCCCGATCGACGAAGTGGAGCTGAATCCTCCGAATCGCCAGCGGCTCGTCGAAGTGCAGCCGAATCACCTGCGGCCCGGTAACAGCCGCTCGCCAGCCCGTCGTCACCGCCTTCCCCAGAGCATGTTCAATCGGGAAGTCCTCGGTCTCAGACGTAATCTCTACCCGTGCGATCCGTTCCAGGTCCCGCCATGGTCCCGCAATCGGAGTCGTCGCCGCCGCGTTTGGTGCAATGATGCTCTTCCGCATAGTCTCGCCACCTGCCTCAGCGCCAAGCATATCTGATTACCACCACCGCTGCGTAACCGCTGCCGCTCCTTTGCCCCAACCACCTGTACCCGTCTCACCCTAAAGAATCGTCATTTCGACCGGAGGTGGCGCACTTTGCCGCCGCAGCGGAGAAATCCGCTTCTCTACCCCACATCTCATTCCAGCCCATACAGCGCCCTTGTTTATAACCCAGCCGACAACCGAGTCCGCGGATCGAGATAATCCCGCAGCGCATCCCCGATGAAGTTGAACGAGAGCACGCAAAGCATCACCGCCATCGCCGGAAAAAACACAAGGTGTGGCGAGTCGAAGAGATGCGATCGCGCATCGTTCAGCATCGATCCCCAGCTTGCGGCCGGAGCCGGAACCCCAAGCCCCAGGAAGCTCAACGTAGCCTCCGCCATCACAGCCGTCGCCATCCCAATGGCTGCCTGCACAATCAGAGGTTGCAGGATATTCGGCAGCACATGCCGCCACATAATCCGAAGATCCGAAGCCCCCAGCGCCCGAGCCGCCTCCACGAACTCGCGCTCCTTCACCGCCATCACCTGCCCCCGCACCAGCCTCGCATAGCCTACCCACCCCGAGATCGCCAGCGCCAGGATCACATTCCCCAGCCCCGGTCCCATGAACGCGACAAACGCAATCGCCAGTAGAATTCCCGGCAGCGCCAGAAACGCATTCGTCACATACACATTCAATACCGTGTCGGTCCACCCGCCATAGAATCCGGCCAACCCTCCAGCCACCAGCCCCAGTGCCAGCGACAACCCCACCACACTCACCGCGACGATCATCGAGATCCGCGCGCCATACAAGGTCCGCGAGAGAATGTCCCGCCCCAGTTCATCCGTCCCAAACCAATGCGCCGAACTCGGTCCCACTAACCGCCCAGTCAAATCCAGCTGCGCCGGATCCTGCGGAGCCAGCCACGGCGCAAACACCGCGCACACCAAAAAGATAGTCAGCAGCGCGACACCCACCGCCGCCAAAGGCTGCCGCCTCGCCCGCTCCATCATCCCGGTACTCGACCGCATCGCATCAACGCTCATCCAGTCCCAGCATGAAGCCACACAACCCATACATGCAAGGGGAGATTTACATCACAGGAGGCCGTACATGACGTAGGCATCGATATAGCCGACAGTAGGGTGTAAGAACGCCTTCGGGAGACGCCCGACGACATCAAATCCCAAGCTCTCCCACAGCCGTACCGCTCTTTCGTTGGTGCTCACCACAAAATTGAATTGCATGGCTCGAAATCCTCGTGCCCTCGCATGGTCGAGAGAGTGCGTGCACATGGCCCGGGCCACCCCTTGACCGGTGGCGGCAGCGGCAGTCATGTAGCCGCAGTTGGCGACATGGGAGCCGCCGCCGCTTTGATTCGGGCGGATGTAATACGTTCCAATGACCTCTCCATCCTCCTCGGCCACAAAGACTTCATGGCCGGTCGACAGCCAATAGGCGAGAGCCTCTTCTCGACCCATATCGCGGGATAAAGTGTAGGTGTCCCCGGCTCGAATCACAGGTTCAAGAATTGCCCAGATTGCCTCTGCGTCGTTGGAGCGAGCCGCACGAATAGTCAGCATGGTTTATGGTGACACGGTCTTATTGCAACCAAACATGCCTTGCTAAATAAATTATAAACATAATTAAATCAGTGGTATAGAATTAATAATTCATGTAAATCGTGAACTATAATCTATCGAAAATAATTCATGTGCCGGCAACATCCCCAACCCTTTGCGCTCTTGACATATACGTCGCGCAAAAGCAGACTTTAGATAGGGAAGCTACGCAGCTTCCCGGGTAACAATCGTCGGCAACACACGCTGCTTCAATGGGTAACCAATCGCAACACCAGAAATAAAAGGAGCCCTCCCCCCTCATGAAACTCCAAGGACAAAAGGCCGTAGTATGCGGTGCCGGTGGATTCATCGGCGGACATCTCGTTCAAAGCCTGATCGCCAATGGCGTCGAAGTCATCCGCGCCGTCGACATCAAACCGCTCGACGAGTGGTATCAGATCACCAAAGGCGTTGAAAGTCTCTCGCTCGACCTCAAGGACAAGGACAGCTGCCAGAAGGCGGCCAAGGGCACAAATGCCGTCTTCCAGCTCGCCGCCGACATGGGAGGCATGGGTTTCATCGAGAACAACAAAGCTCTCTGCATGCTCTCCGTCCTCACCAACACCCATATGCTCATGGCCGCTCGCGACCAGGGTGTCGAGCGCTTCTTCTACTCCTCCTCCGCCTGCGTCTACAACGCCGAAAAGCAGACCAACCCCGACGTCGTAGCCCTCAAGGAAGAGGACGCCTATCCTGCTCTCCCCGAGGATGGCTACGGATGGGAGAAGCTCTTCAGCGAGCGCATGTGCCGCCACTTTGAAGAGGACTACGGCCTCCAGACCCGCGTCGCACGTTACCACAACGTCTATGGACCCCTCGGCACCTGGACCGGTGGCCGTGAAAAGGCCCCCGCCGCCGTCTGCCGCAAGGTCCTCGAGGCCAAGCTCTCCGGCAAGCACGAGATCGAGATATGGGGAGACGGCAAGCAGACCCGCTCCTTCATGTACATCGACGACTGCACCAAGGGCTCCCAGATGATCTACGAGAGCGAGATCCACGAGCCCCTCAACCTCGGCTCCGACGAGCTCGTGACCATCAATCAGCTGGTCGACATCGTCGAAGAGATCGCAGGCGTCAAGCTCAAGCGCAACTACAACCTTGGGGCTCCCAAGGGTGTCAACGGGCGCAACAGCGACAACACGCTGATCAAGGAGAAGCTCGACTGGGCGCCCTCCATCAGCCTTCGCGAGGGCATGGCCAAGACCTACGCCTGGATCGAGAGCGAGATGCTCGTCGGGGCCGCAAAGTAACTTCCAACCAGGCTACCCACGTCCGGATCCTCGGACGTGGGCCTGTCAAAGTCAAAACGGCTCAGTGGGCTTGCCATAGTCAAACGGCTCAGTTGATGTTGTGTTGCATAGCTTCAACTAGAAGTCGTTGCCACTAGAGTCTTTGCAATTAGAAGTCATCGTAATTAGCAGCCGTCATTCTGAGCGAAGCGAAGAACCCCCGTATTTCGTTTGGAGCGCCATGACTACACCATCATTGCAGTGCTCTACCCTGGGCTTTCTCTCTGTAGCCGCAATCTGATTCCTTCATCACCTTCCTTTAGCCACGGAGGTACGTTTGCCGAAAACCGACTCACTCTCGACCGCCGCCAGCTATCACCGCATCCTGGGAATCGAGTTCTTCGACGGCACCGCAAAGGCAGCGATCGCGAAGATGCGCACCGGCGGCCTGCTCGTCGTTCCGGCCGCTCCCGCCTTGAAGGACCTCGACCGCAGCCCGGACTATCGCGAATCGCTCCTCAACGCGGACCTCGCCATCACCGACTCCGCCTTCATGGTCCTCATCTGGAACGGGCTCCAACGAGCCTCGATCCGTCGCCTCTCCGGCCTTGAGTACCTCCGCGAACTCCTCCTCGAGTCCGACGTCCGCCAGCCCGGCAACACGCTCTGGATCATGGCCAGCCCCGTCAGCGCGAGACGTAATCTCACCTGGCTCGCAGAGCAGGGAATCGACATACCCGAAGACAACATCTACATGGCTCCCATGTACGGTCCAGTCATCGAAGACGTCGCTCTCCTCGAGCGCCTCAATCGACTCCGCCCCCAGCACGTCATCGTGACCGTAGGCGGCGGAACCCAGGAGCGCCTCGGCCTCTACCTCAAGCGCAGCCTGACCTACCTTCCAGCGATCCACTGCATCGGCGCCGCCATCGCCTTCCTCAGCGGCGATCAGGTCCACATCCCCGTCTGGGCCGACAAGTTCTACCTTGGCTGGCTCTTCCGGTCCCTCTCCGAGCCCAAGCGCTACATCCCCCGCTACTGGGACGCGCGCAAGCTCTTCGCCCTCATGCTCCGCAATCGAGGCAACCTCCCGGCCCTCAAACCGGCCCCAAAAAATAGTTGAAAAAAAGTGGCATGATTTTAGATCGACAAAAGTGACCGTTCGCCGTCCATCTTAGCCACGCACTTCACCACAGCATCACCACGATTTACCGTCGTCTAAACGCCGAAAAACCGCAAAACCCCAGCAAAAACCACATCGCATCACCCCCAACTTTTTTTGCCCACCACGCAGAAAAATCTGCCCCAAAAGTGGGATTACCCCCAGCTCTCCCTCTCCCTAGCATTGAGAGAAATGCGGTCGATATACCGCTAAGGGGCTCGATCTTCAATGGGGCATCACACCAGAATTCGCAACGCCTTTAGAATCATCTTTCTTCTGGCTGTCGCGTCCCTCCCCAGCCTCGCGTCCATAGCCCCCAATGTAGCCGAGCAATATCTTCTCGCCGCCGCCAATCAGGATCGCGCCGCCCGCAACCTTCCTCTGCTCCACTTCGATCCAATCCTGGCGCAGGCAGCCTTCTACCACGCCCACCAGATGGCCGCCCACGCCAACATCTCTCACCAATTTCCCGGAGAACCAGAGCTCTCCGCCCGCGGAGCCAGTGTTGGCGCACACTTCAGCCTCATCACGGAAAATGTAGGCGAGGCCCCTGATTCCACAATGATTCACGGTCTCTGGATGCAATCCAAAGGACACCGGGAAAATCTTCTCGATCCCAACGTAGACGCGGTTGGCATATCAGTGGTCGTCCGAAACCATCAGCTTTATGCCGTAGAAGACTTCGCCAGCACCGTCAAGCCCCTTGATTTGAACGAGCAGGAGTCTACAGTAGCCAATATTCTTGCGCAGTCAGGTCTACAGATCGCTAACAATACAAGCGTCAGCGTGGAAGATGCCCGACGTACCTGCACGATGTCCACGGGCTATGCCGGCAACCGCCAACCCTGGTACATCATTCGCTATAACGCCGATAAACTTAGCGAACTTCCCAGCCAACTCCAGTCCCACTTGAACTCTGGAACATATCATCAGGCCGCAGTAGGAGCCTGCATCTCAACTGATTCAGGCTCTTTCACAGCCTACGGTGTTGCCGTTCTGCTCTATCCGTAGCAGGGGATTAGACCGCCGCTGGAGCAACTCCAGCCTTAGCCAACTCCTCCGCGCTCGCCGGCTGCGTTGGCTCCATCTCCAGCAGATCGTTGAAACGATTGAAGTAGTTAAACAGCCCAATCGCCGCCATCAACTCCACCACCTCGCCCTCACTATAAAAACTCCGCAGCTTCGCAAATTCCGCCTCGCTGTAGGAATGCGCATCCAGCGTCATCACCTCGGCCAAATGGATCGCAACCCTCTCACGCTCGCTGAACTCCCCACTTCCTGCCACATCATGCAACGCATCAAGCTGTACATCTGTCCATCCCAGCTTCCGGCAGATCGTTGTATGCGATGCCAGGCAATATGGTGTGCGATTCAGCTGCGAAGTCCTTACAATCACTAGCTCCTTTAGAGCTTTGGGCAGGGTTCCCGTATTCAGTACTGCCTCCATGTGCGCAATGATCGTTTCGAAGATCTCGGGGCGGTGTGCCATTGTGCGAAACATATTCGGCACATTTCCGCGGTCCCGTAGATACCGATCATAGATATTTACAGCTCCTGGCAAAACTTCATCGCGATTTAATCGGGAGATACGCGGCATGGAGGAAATCCTTTCAAAACATCAGAATATTCGCATCATAACGCCGTCACAACCCGCAGTCATAAAATTCTCTTTTGACCCTCCCATCGGTAATTTGTTATAACTGTCTTAGCAAACGCGAGAAGTTCTGTCTCGTGTCCCAGCACACTCCTGAGTAGCTCAATGGCAGAGCATTCGGCTGTTAACCGAAGGGTTGTAGGTTCGAGTCCTACCTCAGGAGCCATATTTATCAATCACTTGCAAGACCTCCTCTCCTAAACTTCACCAAATTTCACCGAATCGCTTGCGAAGCTTCAATCGGCTCCGCTAGCCGCTTCACGTTACGACCTGTCAGACCCATGCTTTCAACCGCTGGTGTCCAACCTTCGAGCACCGTTGAAGCGTGAGAGTTTACCGCCCGCATCACGTTATCTTCGACGACCTGCACGTACACGTTGCCGGTCGTCGTGATGCTCGCATGGCGGAGTGCGCCTTGCGTGTCCTTGAGCGTGCCATGGCCGGAAAGATGAGTTCCCAGGGAACGTCGCATGACCTGGAAGGTGATGAGACGAGCTGGTATCTCCAACCTCTCAGCGATCGGACGAATCCGCCACTTGAGGAAGTTTTTTGCGTGCCGCGGTACAGCTTGCCCCTTTCGCTTCCCGCGACCGAACGTAGGAAACATCAGAGCCTCCGGAGACGGGTCTGGGCAGATTCTGCGCCAAGCCTCAATCACCGGACGGACGGGTTCAGGTACTGCAATGGGAGCTCGACTTGCCTTGGTTTTGAGCCGCCCTTCATAAAACTGCCCCTCGACGGCGGTGCCGTAGGGCATCAGGGAAACTCCCGTCCACGACTTCCATTGAAACCCCATTGCCTCACTTGCGCGAGGTCCACTGAAGATGCCAACGAGCATGAGGCAGAGATCCCCCAGGTCTTCGATAGCGCCGAGCAGCAGTAGCATCAGATCAACTGCCATCACCGGCTTATCGGAAATCTTCGTGATCGGCATAGTGACATCTTCTCCCGGGTCTTCGGTAAGGAACTTTTGCTTCCTCGCAAGATGAGTGATCGCACGGACGTTGTTGAAGCAACTGCGAACCACTGAGTCGGAGTAATCCTTTTCTTCCACCAAGTTGTTTAGCCAAACCTGAATCTTGAACGTGCTGAGATTCCGAAGTGGCAGGTCGCCAAAGTGTCCAATCAGGTAATGCTCCAGGTTGTAGGTATTGGTCTTCTTATAGGTTGGGCTCCATGAGCCTCGCCGCATCGGGATGTAACGCTCAACTACGAACCAGCGAAACGTCACAGAATCATCCGGTGGGAGCGTTGGAGTCGGTCCGACCCCTTTGGTCTCCTTCAGGATGATCTCCTGAAGCACCTGCTCAGCCTTCCACTTGGGTGTTCCGGCCTTGGGACAGATCTTCACGCAGCGATGTTTGCATACCTCCTTCCCTTGCTGGTCTTTGCGGTACACCAAGTATTTGCCGTACCACATCTTCACCTTCTTCCCGCTCGGGTAGACGGTGCCCTTCTGATACTTCATTGCCATTTTGTTCTCCGGTTTCTGCTTCCGGTCCTGGTCGTGGAGAACACCTTAATCATCCACCAAACCGGGGCTGCAAGGAAGAGCGTGAGGTCGTCAATTTTTCCATAAATTCCTCAACATCCGCACTACGGTATCGCATCAACGTCCCGAGCTTCACCCCACGAAGTTTGGGGAAGCGGCGCGTTGTGTGATCGCGGACCCACCGCTCAGAGACACCAAGGCGCGCGGCAACTTCGCGGGCATTGAGCAGGCGCTCTGGAACCGGGAAGTTGACTATCCGTGGAGTAGCAGATTCGGTGTTAGTTTGCGGATGTGCAGGTGGTTCAGATTGAGGCAACGGACCTCTTGAGCTTGAAGTCCACCCGGAGGTTTCGGGCACAGGTGGCTTTCGGTTGGAAGGGTTGCTGTCGATTGCGTAACTAGATCTATTGGCGGCTCCAGGCATTTTCCCTCTCTGACGGAAATCCGATTTTCATCGCTCATCGAGCGAGGTGTCTTCTCACATCTCTTGAGAAGTAGAACGTCCTTCCCGGGAGAACTGAGTCTTTCGAGTCTCGGTGGTGAGGAGGTGCGTGTCCAATACTTCGTGTCTATAACGGCCAAGATTTTATCTATGACCTCGCGCCTAAACAAAGGCAATCTGGGCACCAAAAGGTGCCCGGGAACACAGAAGTGCCTTATTGACACCTTTAGGCCCGGTTTTCAACCATAGTCGGGGAGCACATTTGCCACTGGCCACGTTTTGAGTGAGTCAGTGGGATCGACAACAGCCAATGGAGCAGTAAGGCCATGTCAGATTCCTCACATTTCGTCTCCTCATTTACATCAAGGCGGTAGCAGAGACATTGAACTTCACACGCGCGGCAGAGCGGCTCTTTCTCGCGCAGCCCTCACTCAGCCAGCAGATTAGAGAACTAGAAAGTCAGCTCAAGTTCCCCATCTTTGAGCGCGGGGGAGGTGGAGTTCGCCTGACGGACGCTGGGCGTCTCGTGGTCGCATATGCGGTCACTGCACTTCGAGAGCGGGATGAGATTGTATCCATGGCCCGAGCCATTCATCTTGGTGAAGTTCCTCTTCTACGCCTAGGCTTCTCTTCGTTTGTCACCACGAGCCTCTTGCAGACCTTTCGCGAGTCCTACGAGGAGATGTTTCCTGGCTGCGAAATTCAACTGTCAAGCGGCAATCCGATTCTGACATTGCAACGGCTGAGTCAACGCACCTTGGATTGCGCGCTCCTCCCAATGCCGATCGACGAAAAGCTGTACAAAGTGCATCAAATCGCGCAATCTCCGTTGGTAGTTTGCATGGCGGCCAATGACCCGCTCGCTGCTCAAGTCCAAGTCGACATTCACGAGATTGCTCCTCGCCTCAAGGTCTTTCGTGACCCAGAACTGCACCCCGCCGCGCACTCGCGTCTAGTGGAGCTATTCAATGAAGTTGGAATCTCTCTGTCTGTGGCTAATTCTGGCCGGACGCCCTCAGATATTCAGTGGATGGTCAAAGCTAACTGCGGACTCGCTCTCATCGATCAGCTCTTACCGCTTGACGCGGGTCTCGTCACGCGACCGATCGCCGGCGTCAATTGGACGGCTGACACCGCATTCGTCCATCAGAGTCGCGCGGACCATATTGCACTGCCGTTCATCGAACGATTCTTTCAGGAACGCTGGCAGAAGTTCCATGGCAAGAAGCACCCCTCGGGAAGTGTTCGGCCTGAGCAACTGAAGCTGCTTGGTTGACGAGATCGGCATAGAAAAAAACTATGGCGAAATAGGAAAGAAGTCTTGGACGACACTGCGGAAGGGCATTTAGCTTCCGAAACATCACGGCGAACATTCAAGCCGTTTGGAGGATCAGATGTCCCTGACAAGTCAATCCAATTCCTCGCTTCGCAACGGGCGCGGTCGACTCATCTCAAACCCGAAGGCCGTATCCGCCATCCGTGTGTTAGCGCCATTGCTAATGACGCTAACGTTTGCTTCGGTAGCCCATGCGCAGGGGACCATGGATTTCTCTGGAGCCACCACGCTGATGTCCACCTTCAAAACTTTCGCGGTATACGCGGGAGCGGTCATCTGCTTCGGCGGCCTCATCTTCGCCGGAATCCGGATGATGAGCGGTCGCTTTCAAGATGCAATTCCCGGACTCTTCGGTGCGCTGTTCGGCGCCGGAGTGCTCGGTTGGGGAGCGGGCTGGATCGGCTCTCTGACTGGACAGTCGATGTAGGAGGTGCATCGACATGACCAAGCGTGGAGAACCGTTACCAATCAATCAGGCCATGAACAGACCGAGAGCCAAATTAGGCCTCGACTTATCTGCATGGATGGCGATCGTCTTCGTGACGGTGGCGGTTTTCCTCGTTGGTTTCCGAATGATTGCAATTGTCAGCTTTCCCATGATGGCGGGCGGTGCTTGGTTGATCGTCCGTAAACACCCGAAGATGTTCCAGCTTTGGGGCCTAAGCCTCAGTCAAAAGAGCTACTATGACCCGCGTGAACACTGAGCACTCCAAACATACGCCGTGGTTCGCCAAGGCCGGAGCCGCGTGCAGCATCGTCCCGATTGCACGCTTCGTTGGACCGAACATCTTTGCCCTGAAAGGCGGAGGTTATGGATGCCTGTTCGCTCTCACCGGCATGGACGAAGAGGGCTTGACGGACCAGGAGCTCGAGTCGCAAATGCGATCTATCGAAGGGGCGTTGCGTGGATTGCCGGAAGGATCATGCCTCTACCAATACACACGCATTATGTCGGGCTTTGATCTTCCCCGACAGGCCAAGTATGCGAATCCCACCACGGAAGTATTCGCCAGTGATCGCCTCGCGTTCCTTGAAAAGACGGCAGGCTTCCGGCGTATTGATCTGCATTGGTGTCTCACCCTGGAGCCGTCGAAGGTGAAGGCCTTCGAGCGGAAACCGCAGGAAAACGCTGCCGACACATCGCGAATGTTGGCGGAACTTGAAAAGACCGCAACGATCCTTCAGAGTCATCTCGGCAGCACGCTTGGTTTGCGGCTGCTCGGCAAGGCCGACACCTTCCAGTTCTTCAGCTACCTCTTCAATCTTGAAGAGTGGGCCAGTCAAGATCAGCTACGCAGCGATGCAGGAGTAGACCGTCAGATCGTCAAGAGCCCGGTCGCATGGCACAGTGACTACCTCCAGGTCGGCAAACGTCATGTGCAGATGTTTTCGCTCAAGACCACGCCGGAGGCATCGAGGCCCTGCCTCTTCTTCGGCTTGCTCGCCCTCGACTGTGACAGCGTGCTGTGCTCGACATGGCGGATGAAATCGACCTCGGCGGCCCGCAGTGAGATTGACGCGCAGGAGAAATTCATTTCGTTCTTCAAGGTGGGTGTGCTGACCCGAGTGATGAGTGGGCGCGACACCGCTTCGCTCGAAACCGGCGCGGGCGCGAAGGCTGCCAACAACAACGTCGATGACCTGAGCGATGTCATCCGCTCCCTCGATAAGAAGGCCCAGGGTGAATACTCGCTGCGGCTGCTGCTGGCTGCGCGCAGCCCGGAGCAGCTTCGCAACACCGTCCCCGCCGTGCATCGCATCTTCGTCGCTGCACGGGCTCAGGTGATGGAAGAGACGCTTGGCAACCTGTCGGCGTTCTATGCCATGTTCCCTGGCAACCAAAAATTCAACGTCTTCCCTTTGTGGCTGGCAGAGGATCATCACGCACGTCTCTCCTCTGTGTTTGCTCCCCACATCGGCCATCCCCACTCGGAAGACCTGGACAACGAGTACCTGAATATCTTCGAGACCCGTACCCGGACGCCGTTCTTTCAGGACGTGTATGTGGACGGGGTAAGGGTCATGCTCATCATCGGTCCTACCGGTAGTGGGAAAAGTGTCCATGCCAACGCGGCTATTGCACTGGAGCAGAAATACAGCGGTTTTAGCTACATTTTTGACATCGGCGGCAGCTATGAAAGCGTCGTGGAACTGTACGGCGGACGAGTTGATCGCGTGGGCAAAGATGGCCCACGTGTGAATCCCTTTGCGTTGGAACCGACCGAGAGCAACGTTAAGTTTCTGTACTCATTTATCAAATTGCTGCTCACCAACGGTGGCGCAGAGCTGGAGCCAGAAGACGATGATGTGATCCACAAGGCCGTGCAGGATATGTACCTGCTCGACCCGGAGAATCGCCGGCTCTCGAATCTCTTTCTGCCCAAGAAGCTCGACCGCTATCTGTCGAAGTGGGTTGGCAAGGGCATCTACAACGCTGTGTTCGATAACGTCGAAGACAGTCTCTCGCTCTCGCGTCTCCAATGCTTCGACTTCCAGGGCGTGAACAACGAGCAATATGCCGACCTGATCGAACCGCTGATGGTCTGGCTTCTCCGGCGTATCAATGATGTTCTGTACAACCCCGCCAATCTTGGCGTTCCCAAGCACATCCTCATCGAAGAGATCTTCTCTTCGATGAAAAACAAACAGCTCTTGGACGGTGCGCTCGCCTCTATCAAGACGGTTCGCAAGAACCTTGGGGGCGTCACCATGATTGGGCAGTCCGCCGATGACCTTGGCGCGAACGCCGACAGCATCGTGAATTCCTGTACGTCGTTCCTGTTCCTGAAGGATGCGACGTTCAATCGGAAGCGGTATGCCGAGCTGTTCAAGATGAACGAACAGCAGCTCGCTCTCTTCGAGAGCTTGCAGGACCGCGAAGGACTGTACATCCGGCGTGACGGCATCACGAAGGTTGTCACCTTGAACCTCGATAAGCGCAGCTACGCCACCTTCTCCACCAAGCCGAAAGACCGGGTACGTCGGTCGAAGCTCATCGAAAAATACGGACTCACCGAGGGCATTGATCGCTTTGCCCAGGGAGAGACTGTGTAGCCAAACCAACCTAGAAAGGCCAGTGCCATGAAACCACTCATCCCCGTCGTCGTCTCCGCTGGAATCGCGCTGGCCTCTATAAGCAGCCGTGCAGCCACCGAACCTCACCCGCTTCAGCCGAATGCGCCGCGCACCGTCACCGTGTCCGAGGCGGACACGCCTCCTGTGATTCGCGCCGGTTTGCTGCAATCGACGTTGATTGTCCTTCCATCCGAGGAAAAAGTCGCCAACGTCTTCGCTGGGGATACGGTCGATTGGGTGTTTGATGGCGGCCACGTCGCCAGCCGCTTCATCAGCGTCAAGCCGAAGGTGGCGAACGGATCGACGGACATTCACATCGTCTCGGACCATGGGAACGAATACACCTTGCAGCTACGCGAAGTCTCCAGTGATGCCGATGCTCACTTTGATTCCAAGGTGTTCATCGCTCCTGGCGACAAGGCCGCAAAAGACCGGCTCACGGAGCTGCCTGTCTTCGTACCTGCCTCCGAGCTGGACAAAGCCAAGCAGGAAGCAGCAACCGCAAAAGCAGCGCAGGCAGCGGAGTTGAAGGCCGAGGAGACGAATGCAGAACAGTATCGCAGCCAATATCCCGGCAACCTTCGTTTCGACTACACATGGGATCAATCGAAGGGCAAAGCTCTTGGCCTGCAGCAGATATGGTGCGATGACAAATTCACCTATCTGCGCGGCCAGTTTCAGGAGACTCCGGCCCTCTATGAGTTGAAGGATGGTAAGGGCTCGCTCATCAACTTCGATTTCAACGCCGGCCTTTATACCGTGCCGAAGCAGTTGGACAACGGATATCTCGCCATCGGCAAGCAGAAGGTGGAGTTTCACCGCGTTGGAGGGGGGAAGTAGCCATGACCGAGCCGAATCAGAATCCGCCCGCAACCGTCCCGGAGCAGCCGGAGGCGAAGCCGCCACTCAAGAAGGGCCTTTCGGTTGTGATCGCCCTGGTTGCCATCGTCGCTCTTATCGGCATCGCCAACGTGTCGAGCCTATTGAGCGGGAACAAGAAATCGGCATCGGCGAGTGCGATGCCCATGCGCCCAGCTTCGCCGAATGCCCAACAGGTGAACAGTTTTTCGACGCAGCAACAGATGCAGGCTCAGCGGGATGCGGAGGAGCGCCAACATCAGCAGGAGATGGCCGCCGCGATGCAGCAGCTCCAGGCGGAACAGAGTGTCCCCGGCCCAGAGGCAGCCGGGAGGCAGCCGATGACTGCGGCTCAGCGCGACGCAATCTATGGCAATAGCCCGAACGCACCGCAACACACGTCGAATATCTCGCAGGCTCAGGCAGAGGCCAAGCAAAAGCAGCTTGCGAAAGAAAAGCAAGCGCAGGATGCGATCAATAGCGATACCGTCGCCATCGACTTTGCCCATACGGGTGCCGCGTCAGCGCCCGTCGCCGCCCTCCCCGCGCAGGCGGCAACGGCTGCTCTGGGGGAACGTGAGGAGGCACGCCCCCAGACAGCTACGGAGATGGTCGGGACCTCTCCCGATGGCGCGCGCGGCAGGCCGGGAGGGATGCAATCAAAAGCTGACGTCAAGGCTGACCCGATGGCTGGATACGACTTCGATAACTATCAGGGCCATCTCTATCGCGTCTTCGAGGGCACGGTCTTTGAAGGGGTTGTCACCAACCACATCGACGGCGGGTTGAGTGGCCCGATTTTGGTCATGCTCACCACCGACTACTACTCGCATGACCATCAGCAGTTTCTCATGCCCCAGGGCACTCGCCTGATTGGGACGGTGCAGAGTGTCGGCAATGCTCAGCAGCGCAAAATGTTTGTGACCTTCCATCGCGCGGTGTGCCCCGATGGCTTCTCGCTCGACTTCGACAAATACGTCGGCCTCGACCCGCTTGGCACCACTGGCCTTGCCACCAAAGTAGACCACGGCTACCTGATGGCCTTTGGCGCGGCGGCAGCGGTGGGTGGCTTAGGTGGCCTCGCGCAGATCGGGAACAACGGCAGCGTGTTCACTCCTTCCACGCAGATACGCAATGGGATCTCGGAGCAAACAGCGCAGGAGGGTGAGCAGATCTTGAATCACTTCCTCAATCGCTTGCCCGTCATCACGCTCAAAGAAGGCTCTCGCGCCCGCGTGTACGTCGGGCGCGACATCCTCATCCCGTCCTACGCGGAGCATCGCGTCGATCCCACCCTTTAGCTGCCATCTGCGAGAGAGGCCATGGAATGTGTGAACGAAACCCAAGATACGAGCACTTGTTCCGCAAGTCGCAAGATGCCAAGCGTGGCGGCCACGATGCCTGGGCCGTGCATTCGACTGGCGAGAAAGTCGCGGTTGCCCTCGTTCTCAATCGCTTCGACTGGCTTACGGAGCAGGGGTACACCATTGCAGAAGCCATCGAGCGGGCTGGCCCAGAGTGGGCTGCAATGATTCCGCACATTGCCCGACAACTCGCGGATGAATAGTAGGAGGTTGTGCTTATGGCAACACACACGATTACCAGACGCGGCAGGTTCATCCTCCCAGTCAGCGCATCTGTGCTGGCCTTCGCTTTTCTCATCTCGCCTATCGGGCATAGCTCTGTTGCCAGCACGCTCGTTTGGTTTGTCCAGACTGTTGATGCCGTGACGGAGTTTCCTTGCCGGATCGTTACCAACGTCCGTCACTTTTCCCTGGACAGGTTGGACCCGACCTGCCCGCAGTGCTTTTAACTTTCAACCGGAAGGAGAGGTTATGAAGATCACGATGACCAAACGCAAGAAGTATCTCTTAGCAGGCGGTCTGGTCCTATTGACCGCAACACCCAGCTTCGCACTCTTCGGAATCGGCGATATTGTCTTCGATCCGACGAGCTATGCAAGCCTTGTGTCCCAGCTCACGACGCTGGAGTCGCAGTACAACATGCTCAAGAACAACATCGCGCACTTCTCACTCAAGCAGCAATGGCAGACCACCTTGAATGCCATGAAGAACGCTAACGTCACCAATATGTTCGGCGAGACGAGCGGGATGAGCATCGCCCTCAATACGAACTCCCCCAGCGCATCGTCCACGGCGTGGACGGCTGGCACGATCAAGATCGGCGGGAGCACCACCACTTACCTTCAAGGACAGACGCCGGGGAGCGCCCGGCTCTCACAACTTGCCATGATCGAGGCATCTGACTCCATCTCTCCTGACTGCCTTACCGCCGTGGGGCAGTATCGGGGCGCGAGAACGCAGAATGTCACCTCGAACAATCTGCTTGTCAGCCAGCAGTTCGACGGCAGCGATGGCACCAACACTGAAGTCGAACAGCTCAATCTCCTGAATGCAGCGGAAGCCCAGAAGATGTCCGAGATGCAGTCACAGGGCGTCCTGCAAGCCTGCCTCGCTTCGCAGATGACCGTCGCCAACATGGAGCGCAGGAACGCTGCGGCACAGGACCTGAATACCGCCGCTTTTGTTCAACAGCAGCGCGCCACCAATGACGCAAGCGCAGCAAATGAAAGTAGCACCTGGCAGACCTATCTTCCCTGATTCGGAGACGCAATGCTGAAAGCAATCAACACCAAGATACTGCTTGCAATTCTTGCGGCGCTGACCGCCATCGGCAGCGCCGCGATTTATCAGAACCACGAAGCGCATAAAGCAGCCGTAGCCGCGGCCAAGGCTGCCGCCATCCTTCAACAGCAGCAGCATGATGCCGAGGAACAACGGAAGCGCGATGAGGCGTTCCGCAAACAGGTAGAGCAGGACAAGAAGCGGCACAACTCCGCCGCAGCCAACGAAGGCAAGACCTGGAAGTCGTACATCCCTTAGACCCCATCTGGAGAGTGTCGTTATGGTTGCCACAGTCGTTCTAGCCCAAGCTCTACCGTCCGCGAGTTCCGGTGTCGATTGGCTCTACCAGTTCACGAACAATCTGACCAATCTCACGACACAGAATGGTGGGGCGTTAACTCAGCTTGGATTGACGGAGTTGAGCTGCATCTCGCTCTTCACACTCATCAGCATGGTCATCAATTGGAACACCTCGGGTATGACGCTGCGTTTCCATACCCATCCGGTCCGGGCCGGCGATCTTACGAACTTCCTGCTCCGCCTCATCCTCTGCTGCCTGCTAGAGAACTACTGGGTGAACCCATTCCCCGGTGCCAGCTTCGGTATCAACCACTTCTTCTCCTACATCTCTCAGGCGATGGTAGCGGCGTTCGATCAACACTCGCTCGACCAGTTTCTTCAGTTGCTCAAGACTGCCGGGGACAACACGCCAACGCCGTCCTTTACCGCGCCCATCCAGATCCTCTGCTACGTGCTTGTTCAGCTCATGCTCGGGCTGGCATCGGCGATCCTGTTCGTCATCAATTGCAGCGCCTTCATCCTCTATGGCGTGACCGCACTCTTTGGCCCTATCTTCGTCCCGCTCTTGATGACACAGACCTTTCGTGCGAAGTTCTTTCAGTTCCTCGATGTGCTTATCAGCTTCGCCATGATCCGCGCGGTTGCCGCCGCCTTCATCTTTGTGTGGGCTGGTTTCATGAACGGCTTTCTTCAGCAGACCTTCAACGGCAACTATTCGATGGATATGTGGATCGTCAATCTGATCCCTTGCTTAATGGTCTTCGTCGCTTTCATCATTAATATGCTGTTCATTCCAACCATGACCCAGGCCATCTTCGGCGGTGCCGCTGGGATGGCGGGAAGCATGGGAGGATTCATCGGCAAAGCCGTTTCTACCGTGGCAATGGCAGGGGGGATATAGACCATGTATTTCTGGTGGCTCGTTGACGTTCTGATGCTTCGGCGCTTGGGTTTGGCCAAACCTTTTCGCTACATGCTTCTGGTGTTGTTCGCCGGATGCTTCGTCGCCGGACTGATCTACACCTACGTGTTTCTCAATGCCGCTATCGAAAGGAACCATGCCCCTCATGTCCGCACACACAGCACCCATTGAAAGCGCGCTGACCCCGGAGCAAGCCCTGCTCGCCGACCACATTGGAAACGAGGTGTATGCCTCCCACTATGCGGAGCGCAAAGCCTACCGTCTCGTGATCGGTTGTGGAACGGTAGTGCTGCTCGGCTCCATGTGGCTCAACTTTTCCCTGGCGCATCGACCCGTCGCCAATCGGTACATCCGCATTGACGAGATGGGGCGCGCGCAGGCGATCCAATACAGTGACCTCAACTACAGTCCGCGTGAAGGCGAAGTACGCACGTATCTCACGGACTGGGCCAACTATCGCTACACCATCGGCCGAGATACCGTTGCGAAGAAGTACCCACTCAACTACTACTTTCTGTCCCAGACTCTGGCCTCGCAGTTGATGACCGCAGACAACGCCAACCACCTTGTCTCGCAGGTAACAGCCGGACAAATTGAGACGAGCGACGTACAGGTGAAGAACGTTACGATTACGTCGATGTCGGAAGAGACCGTCCAGGGCGCACGCATCGCCCGTGGGACTGCTCTTGTCGCGATTGACAGGCTCTATTCTCCCCAGAACTCCCGTGAGCCGCGTACGGAGCATTGGATGCTCAGTATGACCTACTACCTGAATCCCAAGCAGGTGAGCGATCAGGCCCGTATCTTCCCGCAGTTCGAGACGATCAATCCCCTCGGATTAACCATCACGGAGTTCCACGAAAACCGGCTCTCCGTCGATCCCATCACGCCAGGAACCGGTGCAGCATCGCCGGCACTACCGGCAACGCCCGCAGCAGGAGCGACACGATGAGCTACCACCTCATTCTCCCGTTCTTTCCCGAGGAGTTGCGTGCGCTGCTGCTCGACCCGTCCATCTCGGATTTGATGATTAACGGCACGACTGGTGTCTACGCGGATCGCAACGGAATTATCGAGCCTATTCCGTTGGCAACGCCGTATACCAATGACCGTCTCCAGGCAGCGATCGAACGTGTGGCGCGCATCCTCGGACAAGACCTCACGACCCAAAATCCGATTCTGAATACACGCTTGCCGGACGGCTCACGTGTGGCGGTGGTGGGTGCTCCATCTTCGATCAATGGACCGACGCTGACCATCCGCAAATTCAACCGCTGGTATAGCTCCGATCAGTTGATCGCCGCTGGCAGCTTACCGGAGTTCGTTCGGGACAAAGTAATCGGCTTCATCAATGAGCGAAAGAACGGGATCATCAGCGGCGGGACCAGCTCTGGCAAGACAACCTTAATGAAGGCCCTTCTTGACCATGTTCCCCAGCATGAACGTCTCGTGGTGATCGAGCAGCCCGCAGAGCTGAAGGTGAACCATTCAAATGCCGTCCGTTGGGAGGCTGTCGATGCGATTCCTGGTCAGGTGGCGATTACGCCAAGCCAGCTTTTAGCCGCCGCTCTGCGCCATCGTCCCGACCGCATCATCATGGGCGAGATACGCGATGAATGCGGCTACGATCTGTTGCAGGTAATGAATACAGGGCATGGTGGGACGCTCTCGACTATCCATGCAAAGTCGGCATGGGACGCCCTCAATCGTCTCTCGGATTTGGCCCTGAGTGCCAGGGCCAATCTCAACCACGCATTTATACGCTCGGAGACAGCGGAGGCCATCGACTTCGTTCTGTACTGCGAGCGCGATGCTACGGGCCGTCGCCGGGTGCGCGAGCTGATTACCGTCACCGGATACACCCACGCGGACCAATGCTTCCAGACGGAGGACATCTATCGTGTTTCCGCTGCCTGAGCGTCAGGCATACAGCTAGAGAACCGAACCCGAATCGAGGTCACTTCGATGTATCGTCATGCTGCCAAATCGGCTGCACAGCCCAACTCGTCCTTAAATGCGCCCAGCGTGGCGTCCCAGAGTTGCCGGGAGCGCAACGGAGGGTGCTCTGAGCCGCCCTTTTATGGAGTCTTTGCCGCGACGAGAATGGCTGCGGTCTGGGCGAATCTCCGCTGCCGAGATCGAGAGGATGTCTTCGGTGCATCGGGGAGCCTTCCGCCTCGTATCCCGTCCTCTGCTCGGGGTCACGCTTCGGGGCCAAACCGGCGCCCGGCGGCACGGCGTCGTTCTGCTTCGCTTGCAGCGTCCCTGCGGGGTCTCGGTTCCTCCCAAAAGAAGTTTGAGAACCGCGGCAAAGAACGCCGCGCAAACTTCTTCCGGGCCCCGCCAAGAAAGCACTCCTTGGCACTTGGGAGCCGGGCCCACTCGCTGGGCTTCGCCTAGTGTGACCCGAGCAGGATACGGGAAATTCAACGAAACGGAGATCACCACCATGTACTCAAACAAAGTCACCCTCATCGGCTTCCTCGGCAACGACGCAGAGGTTCGCACCAACAACGACCGCAGCCTCACCACCCTCTCGCTGGCAACCAAGTCTTCCTATAAGAAGGACGGCAAGTACATCGAGCACACCGAATGGCACCGTTGCGTGGTCTTCGGGAAGCTCGGAGAGTTCGCCGCCACGCTCAAGAAGGGCGCTCATATCCAGGTCGAAGGCGAGTTGCGGAGCCGCAAGTACGACAGCACGAAGACCAACACCGAAGTGACCATCTGGGAGATCCGGGTGAACTCGATTCTCAAGCTGGATCGTGCCGCCAAAGCGGCGGCGGAAGACGACGATGAATCCGCCGAGGAAGAGGCCGGATAGGCCCTTCCTTCTCTCCGAAGAGTCCGGCATCGAGCCGGACTTCTTCGGCTGCTAAAGGCCCGTGGCATCGCGCTCGCAGTACCGAACGGATTGGAGGTATCCAGGTGAACGAAACAGCCCAAGACTTTCTCGCCCGTTGCTTCGCTCCGGGCGACACGATTGCTCTCTTGCTTCGCAACGAGAGCACGGCAAAGACACAGCAACGAATCGTTCCTTTGGAACGCGCGCTCGCGCCCCGTTACCGGGGCTGGCTCACTCATGAAAACCATAATGGAGCGAATATCTATGTGGCTGCCAATCCGCTGCTCTCCGGCAGCCGGAAGCGCACCAAGGATTGCATCGCTTCCATTCGCCATCTCTATATCGACATCGACGTGAACGGAGAGGCCCGGCTCGCTGCGCTCCAGGCCTCAGATCTCGTACCGGAGCCGAACGTGATCGTCTCCACGTCGGCGGGCAAATACCAGGTGTTGTGGCGTGTGGAAGGTTTCGACTTTTATACACAGGAGATGACGCTCAAACTCCTCGCGATGGCCTTCCACGGCGACATCTCCTGCACGGACTGCAATCGGGTTCTTCGGATTCCGGGATTCAAGAATTGCAAGTACGATCCCGCGCAGCTCGTGACCGTCGAATACCTCTCCTATGCGACCTATCAGCCAGATGATTTTCATCTATATGTGCTGCGCGAGGCCTGCATGATTCCGCCTATCCCGCAGCAACCGATAGGTCGCGATATGCAGACCAACTCCGAGCATGATTGGGCATGGGTCTTGCGTGAGCTTGCTCACGGCAAAGACGCCGTGAAGCTCACGCTGGAGCTGACTTCGCGCCGCTCCGATAAGCACAATCCCACCTACTACGCCCAGCGCACAGTCGATATGGCTTCGGCCCGTCTCTGGCTACAGGAAGGCACATCCATCGCCGACGTAATCGCGATGCTTGAAAGCCGTAGACGAGCCGACCTTCCCGCAGCACTTTGCTCCGCTCGTGCCCGTGAGATCGCAGCCACGGCACAGCGCATGATTGCCCGCACGAACGTTGCCTGAATTCATCACTCAAAGGAGAATGCAATGCCACTACTCGAAGTCATTCAAACCCGACAGATAAGCGCCTCTATCCGGCTCACCGAGCCGACCGCAATGCAGGTCGATCAGTACGCCGCCTTCATCCATGCCAGTGCCGACGATGTTGTCGAGGGGGCGCTTGGCTATGTGTTCTCCAAAGACCGCGACTTCCAGGACTTTCTGAAGTCGCCGGAAGCGAAGCAGGTCGCATCGACGCTTCGCATTCGCAAAGCGCCTGCTTCAGAGGCAGCGGAGTCGCCTGCAAAGAAGCCTGTAAGCGGAGTGCAGTCCCCAGCACAACCCCCGGCAGTTGTGGCGGGATTGAAAGCATGATTCTCCGTCCAGATCTGTGCCAGGACCACAACGGTGCTTCGCACCGGAAGAATATTGACACTCCATCCCTCAAAGGGTTGCGTTGGGAACCGAAATGGTTCCATTCGGAATCATGCTCAAACGACGGGACTTAACTCTGAGACCACACAGATGCGGTTCCCGATGGAACCGCGCTCAAATTCACTCCGGTAAAAGGAATAGCGATGGCTACAAACATCACAGTGATGGAAGGCCGACTACAACGCTTGAAGGGCCGAGAACCCCGTACCCAGAGCATCGCCACTCGCTTTACCATGACTGAGGAAACGATGCTGCTACGATCCGCCGCCAGCCAGGGACGCAACTTGCGTGAGTGGGCGCGCGAAAGTCTTCTCGCCGCAGCCCAGCAACAAAGACCGGACGACGGCGCGGCAACATTTGCCGAGGTGCAGGCGCTTCGTCTCCTGCTTATCAATACGCTGGAACCGCTTCTGCGCGGCGAAAAGATGACGCCGGAGCAGTTCAAGGACATGCTCAGGTATGTGAAAACCAACAAACGCAAGGCGGCGGCAGACATGCTCGCCAGCTATGCAGAAGGGGCATCGGAACAGCCATGACCGACACACAATGGGGGCGGAAAGAGACCATCGTCCGTCCGCCTCACTACCCCGTATACAGCTTCGGAGCCGTCTTCGTTGCACTCGCCGTCGCCGGTCTCTGCGTCTATCTCCAGCTTGCTTTCGTGATGAGTCCGCTGCAACGCTACTATCTCTCTTGCTATGTCGAAACAGGCGTCCTCGGCACGATGCACCAGAGCAACGAATACCAGCTTGTGACGGTAGCCGACCGCCAGCATCACGTCCGGCCTGTTACGCAGGCCGACGTGCAGCCAGGCTCTACGCCACAGCCGATCGGCAAGCCGATTCCGCTCGAACTCTCCCCGGCAGCTCGCGCCGCTGGAGTTGTTTTGCTGTATCGCGGAGCCAAGGTCAGTTACATGAATCGGCCCCTTCACGAGTACCTGCGGCGCTTCGTTTACGACGGGGATACGTTCGTGGGTATCTTCCGTATGCCCCTCTTATCAGGGCTTGCCGCGTTACTTTTCCAGATCCCGTTCGCCGGACGTAAAGATATTCAGCGGCTCAAAGAGATGAAGTACGGGCGACTCTTGAAAGGGCCGGTCTTGGTCTCTCCGAACGGCTTCAATAAAGCCGTCCGAGGCGATGGCGTCGGGTTCAAAACCACCGAGTCGAAGCACCTCATGCGTATCCCGCAACGCGCCGAAGGACAGCACATCGAGATCATGGGCGATACCGGCGCGGGCAAGTCCAGGCTGGTTATGCAGCTCCTCGTACAGATCAAGGAGCGCGGTCATTCTGCCATCGTGTACGACCCAGCCTGCGAGTTCGTGCAGCGATTCTATGACCCCAGCCGTGGCGACATCATTTTGAATCCGCTCGATGCGCGCTGCCCCTATTGGGGACCATCCGAAGAACTGCGCCGCCGTGCCGAGGCAAGAGCCATTGCCGCGTCCCTGTACCAACCGACAACAGATAAGAAAGGCGAATTTTTCACCGAGACTCCGCAGAAAATCTTCGCCCATCTGCTGACCTTCGGCCCCACGCCGCAGGAGTTGGTGGAGTGGATGGCGAACCCTGACGAGGTAGACCGCCGCGTCCAGAACACGGAGATGGCGATGATGATTGCGAAGGGAGCGCAGCAGCAGCGCAACGGCGTCCTGGCCTCACTCGGTTTGATCGCTGATAGCCTGCGAATGCTTCCACGGAAAGAGAAGGCCGCGAGTCATTGGACTGCAACCGAATGGGCGGAAGAAAGGAAAGGATGGATCTTCATCACATCGAAGCCAAGCGAACGCGAGGCCCTGCGTCCGCTTCATAGCCTCTGGATTGATTTGCTCGTATTGCGTCTCTTGAACGAACCGAAAGAGAGCCAACATCCAGTCTGGTTTGTGCTGGACGAACTGGCGAGTCTGCAACGTCTGCCGCAGTTGCACACTGCGATCACAGAGAACAGAAAGGCGAAGAACCCGCTCATCCTTGGCTTTCAGGGCAAGGCCCAGCTTGAGATGATCTACGGTCATCTGGCCGAGGTGATGCTATCGCAGCCGGCAACGAAGATATTCCTGAAAATCACGGAGCCCAAGGCCGCCGAATGGGTGTCAAACGCTATCGGCAAAGTTGAGATCGAGCGGCTGCGGGAGACACACTCCACCGGCTTACGGGCAGGCAACAATTTCAGCGTCGAGCGCCAGGTCGAACCCTTGGTGTTGGACTCGGAAATTTCCGGTCTCCCCGATCGGCACGCCTTTCTAAAATTAGGTAACCACGTAGCCAGATTCTCATTTGCCTATCACGACATCCCCGCCACCCAGCCCGCGTTTGTGCCGCGTCCTCTGGACGACGATGACCTTACCTTCGATCCAAGAACGCTCACGAAGAAGCCGCCGAAATCTGCTGACATAACGGCAACCAGCGTTCCAGACGATAACGAAGATGAGCCGGTCGAGACTGGATTCTCGTTGGGAGATTAGCCATGTTGACGATCTCCAAACCGCTCTCCGCGTCACAGGCGCAGACGTACCACGCCAAGGAGTTCACGTCTGCCGAACAGAATTATTGGAAGCAAGACGACCGGACCTTGGGCGAGTGGCATGGCAAGCTGGCTGAAAAGTTCGACCTCGCAGGAGCCGTGAGCGAGGAACACTTTGCGCGGCTTGCGGACGGCCAGCACCCTCATACCGCGGAGCAGCTTGTACGTCATCGCGTCGTCCAGGAGTACGAAGGCGCGGACGGGAAAACAGTCGCGCCGGTAGAACATCGTGCTGGTTGGGACGCCACATTCTCCGCGCCCAAGTCGGTTTCACTCACGGCGCTTGTTGGTGGGGATGACCGGGTGCGGGACGCGCACCGGGAAGCGGTGAACGTCGCCTTGAGCGAGCTGGAAAGGTACACGCAAGCCCGCATCGGCGGCAACCACGCCGCCGAAACTACCGGCGAGTTCATCGCCGCGAAGTTCGAGCATGACACAGCGCGCCCCGTGGATGGCTACGCCGCGCCGCAGCTTCACACCCACGCGGTCATCTTCAATGTCGCCGTGCGCGACAACGGACAGACGCGGGCCTTGCAGGAGCGCGGCCTGTTCGAGTCACAGCAGTTTGCCACTGCCGTATATCAATCGGAACTGACCTATCGCCTCCACAATCTCGGCTACGAGATTGAACCGGGACGCAGTGGCGCACCGGAGATCAAAGGCTACTCGCAGGAGTACCTTGATGCTTCCAGCCCCCGCAGTCAGCAGATACGCGAGCATCTGGAAAAGACCGGCTATCAGGGGCCGGAGGCCGCGCAGATCGCCGCGCACTCCACCCGCGACCGCAAGGAAATTTACTCACCCGCCGAGGTGCTGGTCGCCCACCGGCAGATCGCCGCCGCGTTCGGAAACCAAGCCGACAAAGTTGTGACGGACGCACGGAGGCGTAGTCAGGAATATACGCCCGAGCATGACCGGGAGAGTTCGCAGCAGGTGGCACGGCAGGCTGTCACCTATGCCCGCGACCGCAGCTTTGAGCGCGAGGCCGTCACCGACGAACGCGAGCTTTACCGCGATGCTTTGCGACGCGGTATGAGTGAAACAACGTACTCGGAAGTTCGCGCCGGGTTTGAGGCTCGCATTGCCGCAGGTGAGTTCCAGCTTGTGCCCAGACAGAAGCACGACTCAGGCCGGAGCTTCACGACCGCCGAAGCGATCCGTGCCGAGAAAGAAATCCTGCGCCGGATGCAACAGGGGCAAGGTGGCGCCGAGCAGATCATGTCCATACAAGCTGCCGTCGCCCATACCGAAAAGCAGCGGCATCTCAATGCCGGACAGCGGTCTGCCGCAGAGGAGATTCTAACCTCGCGCGATGTCGTTCAAGGGCTGGAGGGACGGGCTGGTGTCGGAAAAACGACCCTTTTGAAATCGGTTCGTGAAGCAGCCGAACAACGCGGCTATGTCGTCGAAGGCTTCGCCCCGACATCCCGCGCCGCCAACCAGCTCCGCGACGCTGGTATCTCTGCCGACACCCTACAGGGTTTCCTCGTCCGTCGCGGACAGCCAAACCCCGACCGTCATCTTTACATGCTTGATGAATCCAGTCTTGCCAGCACGAAACAGGTCCGTGACTTCCTCTCCAAACTCGAATCCAGCGACCGCGTGTTGCTCATCGGGGACACCCGCCAGCATCAAGGAGTCGAAGCGGGCAAACCTTTCGAGCAGTTGGTCAACGCCGGGATGAAGACCACTCAGCTTGACCAGATCGTGCGTCAACGAGCAGCCCCGGAACTGCTTAAAGCGGTCGAGCATCTGTCGCGAGGCGAAGTCGCAGAGGGCGTCGCCCTGTTGGAACAACAGGGGCGCGTTACGGAGATTTCCGATCCTCAGCAGCGCATCGCGGCGATTGCTCGAAGCTACGCTGCCAACCCGGACAACACCATCGTCGTCTCGCCCGACAATGCCTCGCGCCGTCAGATCAATCAGGCCGTGCGTTCCGAATTGCAAGCCCTCGGCACAGTCGCCGCAGAAGATCATGCGATGCGCGTGCTCGCGCCGCGTTCCGATATGACCGGGGCCGACCGTACCTGGGCCGCTCGCTATGCCGTGAATGACGTACTCCACTATCCGCGTGGCAGTCAGGACATCGGCATTGAAAAGCAAAGCTATACGAAGGTCATTGCGACCCAACCCAAAGACAACCTGCTGACCGTTCAGAAAGAGGACGGAAAAACTGTCACCTACAACCCTGCGCGGTTATACGGCGTGACCGCCTACCGCGAGTTGGAACGGGAGTTTGCTGTTGGCGACCGTTTGAGCTTTACCGCGCCGTCCAAAGAGTTAGGCGTTGCCAACCGCGACCTTGGCACCGTGCAGCGCATCGACAAAGACGGCCAGCTCTCCGTGAAGATGGACAACGGTAAAGCGGTTAGCTTCGATGCCAACGAGATGCGGCACTTCGATCACGGCTACGCGGTCACCAGCCATAGCTCTCAGGGCCTCACCGCCGAACGGGTGCTCGTCAACATCGACTCGAAGGTTCATCCCGAATTGATAAATAGCCGTTTCGCCTACGTTTCTGTCTCCCGCGCGTCCCACGATGCGCAGATTTATACCAATGACGCGACCTCACTTATATCGCGCCTCAGTCATGATGCGGCTAAATCCTCCGCTATCGATGTTGGAATGCAAGCCCAGAGCACGCTGAGCACTGGCAAACGACAGTTCGATGATATCGGCGTTGAAGTTTCTCTCTGAGGTCGGTGCGCACCGCCAAGTTTACGATTCCTATTGGCGGCCCATCCTGATATTCTCTGATACGAGCAGATACGTAGTGATACGGGTACGAATGAGCAAGAAAACCTATAACCTTACTGAGGCAGCCGGAATGATCGGGATATCCCCGATCACTCTCAAGCGTTGGCTTTTGAACAAGAGGGTTGATGAGGTCGCGCGAGATCGCAACAACTGGAGGTGCTTCTCCGAACAAGATATCGCCCGCATCAGGAACTTCGCTAATCGACTAGTCATTCCGGGAGAGAAACAATGACTAAGTCCAGCCAAGTCGAGGTTATGGATGCAATGTTGGCCTCGCCGCTACTTGATCCCAGATTGTTCAATCACTACCTCGGTGGACTACAGCAGCTTTTCTCACCGGCGAAGCCGGGCGCAGACGATACACGCTTTGCGGCATTTGTGGCGGCTTTAGACGGTCAGCCTAGCCGAGAATTGAGAAGAATCTACACTCTGCAGGATCTAAGGCAGACGGGGACGTACTTCACAGGCTCAGAATTGACCGCACGAGTTCTTGCCTCGGTATCCATCGAGATTCCTCTATTCGAGCGAATCGTTGACCCGAGTTGTGGTGCAGGCGATTTGCTCGTGGGCGCTGCTCGCCACCTGCCGCTCAGATCTTCCCTCATCGCTACTCTGAAACTATGGGGTCGATATCTCGTGGGGTTTGACATCAGCTCTTCCTTCGTTGCGACCACTAGAGTTCGTTTGGCACTCCTCGCAATGCAGCGGCTAAATGTCGGAAGTGGTCCCGAGGTACTTTCGGAGCTTGAAATGCTCTTTCCGAACATACGCGTCCAGTCGGGCCTTGATGACTGGGGAGTTCCAGTGGGTAGATCTCTAATTCTCTCGAATCCACCGTTTTCTCATACGGAATCTCCCGCAAAATGTGTGTGGGCAAAAGGTCGTGTTTCACACGCGGCTGTATTCGTAATGAAGTGCCTAGACCAAGCGGGGCCGGAAGCCCGCCTGATAGCTATTCTTCCTGATGTACTCCGCACAGGTAGCCGTTATGAACGTTGGCGTAAGCAAGTCGAGAAGTCATCAAAAATCACATCAGTTGAAATCCTCGGGCGATTTGATAAGCAAACCGACATTGACGTGTTTTTTCTCGATGCCACAAAATCGCTAGAAGCAGGACAAGTAAGCACCTGGAGCCTACCAAAGCGGGCGGCAAACTCTATCGGAGATTTCTTCGAGATTAGGGTTGGGCCTGTCGTCGGGTTTCGTCTTATTGGAAAAGGCCCTTGGCATCCCTTCGTACACTCGTCAGAGCTGCCAGTTGGCAAAAAAGTTTCTACTTTTGGAAGCAGTATCCGTTTTCAAGGAAAGACCTACGAACCACCCTTTGTCGCTGTTCGTAGAACCTCCAAAGCCGAGTACAAAACTAGGTGTCTCGCGACACTTGTGACGGGTCAGATTCCCCTCGCAGTCGATGATCACTTGCTCATTGCACTTCCTAAGGATGGAACAGTCTCAACATGCGCAGAGTTGCTCCGGGTTCTTGATGATGTGCGGACGACCGAATGGATGAACGCAAGGATAAGGTGCCGTCACATCACGGTCTCTGCGCTTCGCGATATCCCCTGGATCGGTGGTGAGCAAGATGAGCAAAGCTAATTTTCGCTTCTCCACCGATATCCTCCGTAGGCTTGGCGAAGAACTAAATCCCAGCCTCGAACACGGAATACTGGAGCTCGCGAAAAATGCCTACGATGCGGATGCTACGGAGTTTGTTGTCACTTTAAATGGGAGCGACAAAATCGGCGGTACATTGAGTGTTACCGACAACGGTACGGGCATGACAGCCGACGCTATCCGAAACGGATGGCTTGTTATTGGACAGTCGCAAAAAGCCAAAATCAAGAAAACGAAGGGGGGACGGATTCCGGCCGGTTATAAGGGGCTGGGCCGCCTCGCCGCGCTACGACTTGGCCAGAAGGTGAGCGTTGTCACAACGCCTCGGTCAACACGTGGGACGCGCTACTCCCTCGCTGTTGATTGGGACGCATTCGATCACGCAAATCTTGTGGAAGATGTCCAGCTCGATATAAAGACCCTGTCCCCAGAGCTGAAACCAACCTTCGGTACAGTGATTCAGGTCGAGAACCTGCGCTCTTCTGTATCGCGAGCTGAATTGAGAAGATTGGCGCGTGAACTGATTTTGCTCGCCGATCCTTTTGAAGACCTCCCCAATTCGTTCAAGCCCATCTTGGTTGCGCCCGACTATGAAGAAATCGCTAAGCTAATCAGATCTCGCTACCTTGTCGATGCCGATTATCATTTGGACGCCAAACTTGACTCCAAAGGTCATGCATCAGCGACGGTCCGTGATTGGAAAGGTAAGGTTCTCTTCAAAGCGACACACACTCAAATCGCAGCTGAAAGACTAGGTAAACCATACCGCTGCCCCGCAGCGCAATTTGATTTTTGGAGCTTCATCCTGCGTAAGGAGTCTTTTCTCGAACGCACCGCGAAACTTCAGGATGTGAGGACTTGGCTCGAAACTGTTGGCGGCGTACATTTCTACCAAAACCAGCTGCGTGTCAGCCCGTATGGCAACCCTGGAAACGATTGGCTCGACATCAATCTCCGACGTTCGCAGAGTCCAGAAGAAAGACCGTCGACCAACAATTCAATCGGCCGAGTGGTGGTTCACGACGAAAACTTTCAGCTTGTTCAAAAGACTGATCGTTCCGGATTTATTGAAACCGGTCCGTTTCAAGAGCTCCGCGACTTCGCCAACGACGCGCTCGAATGGATGGCACGCGAGCGTATCAATGTGGCAAATAAGAGAAGGCAGAAGGAACGCGCTGCAGCGCCGCAGCAGGCAACACGCGTCAAAGAGCGGCTTGAACAGGCAATTAGTTCAACACCTCGGGGTTCTCAGAAAGCCATTCGACAGGCTCTGACTGCGTATGAAGCCCAAAATGAGCGAGTGGTTGACACCCTGCGAAAGGAAGTGCAACTTTATCGCACACTTAGCACTGCGGGCATCACCGCAGCTACTTTTGCGCATGAGTCGAGCGGTAATCCACTGAAAATTATCCATCAGGCCATTAATACCATTGAACGGCGAGGGCAGCAGCACCTTACATCCAAATACGAATCTTTGCTTGGCAAGCCAGTCTCAATGATTGTTCGATCGATTGGAACACTCGGAGTTCTGTCGCAGGCAACGCTCAGTCTTATTGACCACGATAAAAGGCGCGCCACCCGTGTGGATTTTAACCGAACCGTTAAGCAGACGGTTGAAACATTTTCTCCGTTCCTTGCCGGCAGGGACATCCTAGTCGATCTTGAGTTGTCGGGTGGAACTCCCTTGGTAAGGGGATCCGAGGCTGCGATTGAATCCCTTGTTGCCAATCTCCTCAACAACAGCGTTTCGGCCTTTGAATCGGCAGGTACGAGCAAGCGGCAATTACGGATAGAAACCATCACCTATGCGGACGACATTATGTTTACAGTTTCGGATAACGGCCCCGGGATCACTGGAATATCAGAGAAAGACATCTGGTCGCCCGGCATAACCACTCGCCCGCATGGAACGGGTCTTGGCCTCACCATCGTACGAGATACTGTCACTGACCTCGGTGGCAGCGTTGCTGCTAAAAAGAAAGGCGAATTAGGCGGAGCTTCGATAATCATCCGGCTTCCACTGACTTCGAGGTAGATTCATGAGTGTTCAACTCGCAGACCGAACTATCAACCGCATCGCAATTATCGACGATCAAGCCGATGTGCGGGCGAGTTACGAATTCAATGTAGAGGACCTGGGACTTGAGTCAGTGCCCGAGACCGGGCCGTTAGATTCTCTTGTAAATATGGTGGCGGGAATGGCTGCAAAATCTGACGCTGCTATTTGCGACTACAACCTTAAAGTGCGAGACTACTCCGCTTTCAATGGAGCAGAGCTGGTGGCAGCTCTCTACAAAACCTTATTCCCTGCGCTCCTCTGCACCAAATGGCACACAGCAAGCATCGACGAAATGCGACCGTATCGTCGATACATTCCAACGCTTATCGATCCTAGCGACTTGGATCCTTCCACGATTAGCTCTGGACTAGAGGTCTGCATTCGGGAGTTCTCTGGAGAATTCCTTCCCATTCGCAAACCGTGGCGAGCATTGATCCGGGTCGAGGACGTTAGAGGCACACAAGGGGTCCCATTCGTCTACGTAATCATTCCTTCTTGGAACACACAGGAAGTTGTTCGTCTTCCGAATGATGTGTTCCCGCCGGCGTTGATCCCTTCGCTTAAGCCCGGTGCTCGAATTCACGCGCGGGTCAATCTGGGGGCTGAAAATCACGAGCAATTATTTTTTGAGGAGTGGGAAGTATGAGTACTCCTCTATCCGATCCGATTCTGACGATTCTCGACGTAGGACATGGTAATTGCGCCATTCTCGAACACGGTCAACGTACAGTCGTCTTTGACTGCGGACCGAAAACGGGATTGCTCGAATATCTCACTTCCCGAGGGGTGCAAGTACTTGATCTCGTCCTTATCTCCCATGCAGACGAAGACCATATCGCAGGACTCATCGCAGTATTGGCCTCAGGCCTGTTCGAAGTGAAATGTGTTCGGCTGAATACGGATTCGCTGAAGGGTTCGGCAATCTGGGATGATCTTGCGGAAGAATTGAGTTTTCGGCAGCGAAATGGAGTCTTGGATTTCCGTCCCTCTCTAACCGATGCTGACAATGGAGCGTTCGATGCAGCTGGCATCAAAATCGAAATTCTCGGGCCGACTACATACCTTGCTACAAAGGGGCCGGGTAGTCAAGATTTCTACAATAGGAAGATCACCACGAACTCGATCAGTGCTGTGATTCGGCTCCATTTCAATGGAGTTCCAACCGTTCTCTTGGCGGGAGATATGGATAAGATCGCCCTGGACGAAGTAGAACGCGCGGGACGAGTGATGAATGCAATGAGCCTTATTTTTCCCCATCACGGAGGGCGTGCCGGTGGCAACATGACGTCGTTCTCTCAACAGCTTTTCGAACTCGTAACGCCGTCACAGGTATTCTTTTCGATAGGGAGAGGGCTTCATGGCACTCCACTACCTCAAGTGATTGCGCAGGCAAGAGCCCGGCAAGGTCTTTATGTCGCCTGTACGCAGCTATCGAAGCGCTGTGCTGCCGCCGATCTTAATGGCATTTCCCAGCACATTGGATCCGCATTCGCGACCGGACGAAACAGCAATTCCTGCTGCGCTGGGTCCGTCGTGATTGCACTGGCAAACGGCACCGTCACCGAACCGCAGCAGCAGGCACATCAGGACTTCATTACAGTCAACGCCCTCACAGCGCTGTGCCGAAACTAAGCTATGAGGACTACTCCTTTTTCGCGTCCCACAATTGTCGCCGCCGCAGAAGCGCTTGAAAGCTGCACACAAGGAGCTTTCGATCAAATCATATTACGGCTCACACTCGAACTAATCGTGCCCCTCGGGCCGCAACTCAGCGTTGCAAAAAAGTGCAGTAGCGTGGCGCGCGCAGTTCTTGCTCAACCAGCTTCGACGATTCAAACCCTCGACGGCCCGCAGACCCTCTCCGAATCTCTCATACGGGAGGCTGTCGCAAAATGCTCGATGACAATGGAAAACCCCTTGGAAGCTCGACTTCGTAGGGGTCTAGGATTGGATGGCTTTGTCCCAGTCTGGGATGAAAGAGACCGCAGACTGACTATTCGAGCGGCGCTTCCGGAATTGGTCGGCTTTATTGGGGTTGATGATGAGTTACATGAGCTTCTTCGGTCGTTCACATTTATGATTCCCGAGGGACACCTCACGCAGGCGGTTGATGCTCACGCACGAGGCGATTGGGCAGCGGCTAACAGCCAAATCCGCACTTTTCTAGAAAGTCTGTTGGACGAGATTGCGATACGCTGGAATCTTGATCCAGCCGGAAGTCTGACCTCAGAAAACCGTCGTTCTGCCTTGGCAAACATTGGCTTTCTGTCACACGCTAGAAACGAATGGTCCTCGGATGGAAAGAATTACATTAATGGACTGTTCAAAATGCTTCATACAGAAGGTTCGCATCCGGGGCTCTCTGACGAGGATCATTGCACCTTCAGATTGCAAGTTGTTCTTATAACCTCGAGAATGATTCTTCGAAGATTCAAATTGCGACAATGATTAAGTAGATACACCATCTTCAACTTTCGTACTTTTCTCTCATAGTGTGACGAACTATACTTCGCTTGAGGAAATAGGCGTTTTTGGCTTTCGCTTGTGCGACTGCGATTGGATCAAGCAAGCTCTTCTCGTTCTTATCTAAAATCGCTCCAAGGCATCTAATGACCTCTACTTGAACGGCCTTCTCTGGAATAGTAGCTGCACAGGTCATAACAATACTCCTGCTACCGTTAGAAGCCCTCTGCATCGAACCATCGGAGCCCACATTCAAAGTCAGCTCTCTAGGAAGAAATCCTTCTTCACGAAGAATCAGACAATTAACAAATACCGACGCCGTGTATTGCTCCACGAATCGAACAACGTCCAACAACTCTCCGGTAGGCGAACGAGTATAGGGATTCGGAAATTCCGTCTGCCTCAACACACAAGACTCGACCAGACTTCGAGGATTAGTTCGATCCAGACTGTACATCAGGAATTCGTAGCTGCCAATCAACACAAACGGTTCTGAAGCGTCGAGTGCGGCGCCAAGTCGATCATATTGGTCAGCAGCAATGAGCTGGATATCAGGTGGTAATGAGTCCTTAAACTCAGATCGAAGGATGAGGCCGCATAGCCTTCTTTCCCACACTATCGTCCCCATCATGGAGTCACGTCGAACAAGAACGGTTTCATAACCAAGGCGTTGTTGAACGAAAGCGTAGTTGGAGGCCAGTGCCTGGGCATACCGTTCTGCCTCAACAATTGACTCCTTCCCGGAAATTTCTACGCCGATCTCCGCGAAAAACTCCGCGAAAGAGAGTAACTCCTCTTTTGCCCCCTGCTTTGTCAAATATATCTTCTCTTGTTTGAGCGTTTGCTGAAGCGATTGCTTCAGCTTGCCGAAAAAGACCGATGAATCAGACTTGGTATCGGGAACCGCATCGATTAGGACTTGGTAATTTTGATCGATGAACGTCTGATCAGCACCTTTCCAGTAACCCAAGGTGTTCGTGATACTGAATCCGGGATAGCTTAAGAGGATTTGCTGCAAAACTTCATCGACGGTAGCTTTCGCAAAGGCATTTCCATCGTTGTCCTTAAGTGGAAGCATCACCGACCAGCTCTCGACTCTTTTTAGCACTCCTGCTTCGGTTACCGTGTACATGCCTATCCCTCAACTGTTAAGTTTACTGGCATTAGGTAGGCCATAGGGTGTTTCCCGACCGTTAACCCAGTCCCTGCATGGTTCTCGACCAGCCGTTCCTCTGTATTTCTTCTGTCGCAGCGGCGTTTGGGCGGAGTCCTCTAAAAGAAGCTCAACAGGGAACCTTCCAACTTCGGCATTTCAGCCACCGTCGTGATTGCTCCATCTGGATCCCATCGGGGAAAAGATTGAAATTCATGCTGTGTAGGGAGGAGTACCTCCTCGCCTGTCTCCAGCCGCTGCGCGTCTTCCGCCACCCTCTTCCGCCACCCTCTTCAGCGGCCTGTTCCTGCTGCAACGCGACACTAAGAGTCATGTGCGCTGACCCGCACGGATAAGGAAACCAAACCTCGCTAGGGGTGAGTGCCCTCATAGCTCATCTCAAGGACTTCCCCAATATTTGGTATTTGCATCGCGCAGACCAGCCCTAGGCAGTCTTCGCTCCAGTGCCGAACATCACACTGAGGCTAGAGACCGCATGGCTCCAATGTCACCGCCCGTGCAAGGCGGTAAACATCAATGGAAGTCATGCGATAGCACCTCCACATCGCTGAGCGTCAGTACATGCACGGCTGACGCTCTCACATTGATAACGCCGTCTTGATTCTGGAGCGTGCCATCGACGCGGAGGAACTTTCCCCGCGTCACTGTAACGCGGTTCCGCTCATACAGCTGCGGATTGATGATGGCGTTCGAGATGCCCGTTTCATCTTCGAGGCTAAGGAAGATGAAGCCCTCGGCTGTACCCGGACGCTGCCGAGCAATCACCGCTCCCGCGATGCGGGCATAGGTTCCGTCCGGCATCCCGCGGAGGCTTGCGGCCGGCAGCACACCGGCGGCATTCATCTCTGCCCGGTGATATGCCATTGGGTGCGGACCAAGCGTCACCCCGGTACTGTCAAAATCAGCAACCAACCGCTCTTCGGTTGTCATAGGCCGCAATGGAGCGGCAGCTTCTAGTTCATGTTCGTCCGAAACGTGCTCGAAGAGCGGCCCAGCGGACTGTCCCGCACGCTCCGCGTGCCATAAAGCGGTGCGTCGGTGATGCTTCTCTCCAGTCCAGTTGAACGTTCCAGCTTTCGCCAAAAGCGTTAGTTCCGCCTTTTTGATCGACGAGACACGGCGGCGAAGATCGTACTCCGAGGCGAACGGACCATCCATCACGCGAGCGTCGGTAATGGCGTCCGCTACTCTCTGCCGCAATCCCTTCGCATACTTCATCCCCATGCGGACGGCATAGCGACCGGCATATCTTACGCGATCATGCTCGCTTAGCTCTTCAAGTGTGCAGAACCAATCAGACCGCTGTACGTCAATAGGCACGATCTTGACGCGGTGCCGCTTTGCATCATTCGCTATTGTGAACGGCGAGTAGAAGCCCATCGGCTGGTTATTGAAGAGGGCACAGGTATACGCCGCTGGATAATGCAAGCGCGTGTAGGCGCTGGAGTATGCGATGGAAGCGAAGCTGTGCGCGTGGGACTCAGGAAACATAAACTCCTTCACAGTCGCGAGTACGCGCATCACCTCCTCCTGTGCAGCAGCATCGAATCCGTTTGCCGTCATGCCTTCATGCAGCCGTGTCTTCAGTCCAGCAATGATCGACTCCGAGCGTTTGCCGCCCATTGCCTTGCGCAACTCCTCGGCTTCGCCCCCTGTGAGGTTCGCGGCCACCATGCCAATCTTCATCACCTGTTCCTGAAACAGAGGCACGCCGAGCGTTCGTTCCAGAAACGGCTTGAACGATGGATGAAGATAGGTAACGGGCTCTCTTCCAAGTCTGCGTGCGATGTATGGATTGACGAACTTTCCGGTCACCGGGCCAGGGCGGATGATGGCAACCTGCATCGACAGATCAGCAAAGCATTTCGGCTTGGTCCGTGGCAGAGCAGACATCTGAGCACGGCTCTCAATCTGAAACAAACCAACAGTATCGGCCTGCTGAATACTCTCGTACACGGCATCATCCTGCGGAAGCTGCGCGTAGTCGAGCTGTTCGCCGTAATACTGCGGGACGAGGTAGGCCGCATCCTTGAGCACGGCGAGCATCCCAAGCCCGAGAAGATCCACCTTAATGATGCCCATATCCGAGCAGTCATCTTTATCCCACTGCACGACCGTTCGGCCTGGCATCGTAGCGCGTTCAATCGGCACGACCGAATCAAGATGCCCTTGGCAGATGACCATGCCCCCTGAATGCTGACCGAGGTTGCGGGGAAGGCGCAACACGTCGCCGCACTTCTGTAGGTAGTGAACAATTCGGCGATGCTTCATATCGAGGCCCGCCGCCTTGAAGCTGTTTTCGAGCGTATCGCTTGGAGCCTTCCATTCCCATGCGCTCATGAGGCCGGCGAGCTTCGCCGCCGTCTCTTGATCGAAACCAAGAGCCTTGCCGACTTCCCGCGAGGCTGACCGACTACGAAAGGTGATGACGTTCGCTGTCATGGCGGCGCCCAACTCGCCGTAACGCTGGTAGACATACTGAATCGCACGCTCGCGAGCGGTTTTGCTAGGCAGGTCGAGGTCGATGTCCGGCCACTCACCACGCTCTTCCGAAAGGAATCGCTCAAAGAGCAAGTCCAGTCCTACCGAATCGACGATGGTGATTTCGAGCGCGTAGCAGACAACGCTATTCGCCGCCGAACCACGGCCTTGAATGAGAATCCCATTGTCCTTGCAGAAGCAGACTACGTCCCACACGATAAGAAAGTACCCTGCCAACCCTAGTTTTTCGATAAGCCGCAGCTCGCGTTCCGCTTGCCGCTTGGCTTTCTCGTAAAGCGCCGGATCGTTCTTGGGAAGATAGCGGCGACGCATCCCTTCATCCACGCGCTTGCGGAGAAACGAATCCATCGTCTCTCCATCGGGCACGGGATAGGCCGGGAACTCGTATCCGAGTCCCGTCATCTGAAATTGCAGGCGGTCTGACAGTTCGCGAGTGTTGGCAATGGCCTCGGGATAGTCGTAGAAAAGCCGGTGCATCTCTACTGCTGTGTGCAAGTGCCGCTCTGCATTGCGGCTCAGGAGACGCCCAGCCGTATCGAGGGTCTTGCGGTGGCGGATGCACGTAAAGATGTCGAGGACTTCGCGCTCATACGGAGTGCTATAACTGACGCCGCCCGTTGCCAGGAGCGGCAGGTTCAGCGAACGCGCAATACGAATCGCCGCACGGTTGCGATGTTCTTCTTCGCGGTCGAAGTGGCGCTGCAGTTCCACGTAGACATTGCTAGAACCGAAAAGATGCACCAATTTCTCTACGGCTTTGTGTGCGGCATCATAACCGCCCCGAGCCAATGCCGCAGCGAGCGGGCCTTCGATGCCACCCGTCAGGCAGACCAGCCCCCTGCTGTACTCTTCCACGTCCGCAACAACCGCCGCGCCTTCGGCCTTGGTTGTCTCGCGTAGCTTGAACTGCGTAAGTAACCGGGAAAGATTCTGGTAGCCAAGGCGTGACTCAGCCAACAGCGGCAAGCGTACAGGTTCAGCAGGAAGCTGATGGGGTAGATACGGGGCAGGTTGAAGGCGTTGGCCCAGGTCGCTTACCGCAACCTCCGCGCCGATGTGCGCTCGCACCCCGCACCGTGCTCCTTCCATATGAAAGCGCGCTGTGCCGTAGAGACCGTTGCGGTCGAGCAGCGCCATCGCCGGCATCTCCAGATGCGCGGCCTGCTGCATCAGGAACTCCGGCATGGTGGCACCTTCGAGGAAGCTGAAAGCCGACCGCGCGTGCAGTTCCACGTAGTCAGTCATAAGTTCCCTGCACATACCAGCATCGGGAGCACGGATCGAAGGCGATGCGACAGAGCCGTTCTACAGTGCCGTTTTCCAACCGGACATCCCACTCTTCGCGGCACCAGTTGGCCTCCGACCACCACTGCCCGCTCACGCGTACCGGACCAGCAGCATCGCGCACAGCATAGGCCGCTCCGTCCCAGAACAGCCGCACAGGTATATGGTTTGCGAGTGCAACGCCGACCATATGCGGCGGACGCGAGACGCGCAAAGCCACAGGCGTCGAGAGTGACCGCTTCTCGCTTCGACGTGGTGGCGGCGGCTCGAATGGAACCATGCGAAAAGCGTTCGGTCGATGATCGTCGGTCAGTTCTGGTGAGCCGACACGTTGCTCTCCCAAGAGCTTCCGCATTCGAGCCAACATCACTTCGAGCTGTCCCGGCTCTGGCGCTTGCGGGAGGAAGAGACCATGCTGCGCTCGATACGGCGCGGCTGACTGCGCGTGAAGTTCTAAACCCACAATCCCCGCACTCGGAGGATGCGTCTCCAGATCGAGTTGAATGAGCTTGAGCAGTGTCGCCGTATCCTGCAACGGCAGCGCAGGACGAACGGTGCGCTCATGCTGAGCGCCGCCCTCGAGCCGGAGTACAACCCGGAGCGCGGCGATGGCCCGTGCTTTCCCGCGAACCCGCTCCAACAACGTCGTCGTCATGCGGGAGAGCAGAAACAGCAGACGCTCCAGCTCCTCTACTGGAAAGTCCAGCTCCATGCGCTCCACTAGACCGGCCTCAAAGCTTGGTTCTATCGGGAACATCAGGTGAGGCCACGCGCCACGCGCGAGCGAATGCAGCTTCTTTCCAACCTGCCCGAGACGTGCAATGACATTGTTTTCAGCCAAGGCGGCCAGTTCCGCACAGGTGCGAATACCCCAGGCTGCAAAGGTCGCCTCATGCTCCGGCGCAAGGTCCAGCGCTGTGACCGGAAGCTGACCGATCGCGTGTGCCTCGCAACCGGACGGCACAACGGAGACGCCAGTTCTGCCACATGCAAGAGACACCGCAGCGTGGAAGTTTTCCGCGACGGCGATGTTCACGAGAAAGCCCACCGCCATCACACTCCGGCGCAATTTGTTAGCGAGCTGCCCGGCGTCGCCGTACAGAAGATCCATTCCGCGAATGTCCAGAGCATACGTGCCGGGGTGCTCTTCCACCGACTCGATGCGAGGCGAGAACATGCACGCGACAGAGTGAAGCATGGCATAGGCCGTATGCTCGTGCTCGATAACACGACGGAGCGCGACGACCTCCGAGAATGCTTCGGCCTGTAGCCGAGTCATACCGATCTCGACCCCCTGAGAACGCGCTGCATTGTTCGCCGCAAAAACCATCTCTGTTGGCGGCTCTCCATCAAGCACTACAAACGGCCTCTTCCGCAACTCCGGGCGCTGGTGCGCCGCGGCCTGTGCGAAGAAGTTCGATGGATGGAGAACGGCGTACACTACCGCACCCTCGCCCAAAGACTTTCAGCACGCCATTCGGCCCGCGTCGATGGTTTCTTAGCAAGAAAAGGAGAACCTTCATTGCGATTGCGCTCGCGCACCAGAGTGTATTGCTGCCCCTCGAAGAGAGCGTTTTCCCCGCTTGTGCTGAAGGGACGAGTGTTGGCCGGCTCACAACGCAGAGAGAGTGCTGCACAACTGCTGGCACATGGCGATTGACTGAGAAAGATGAGACCAGTGCGGGCCTGCTCCGCTGCAAGACGAAAGCGATACCACGTCGCCAGCGGAATCCGCGTCGTGTGTTGCGGGAGCACATCGCTCATATCGAGCACGATGGCGCCGAAGCCTCCGGCCTGAAGCAGCAAATCGGTTGCCTTCAGCGCTTGCTCCAGCCGCGACCACGGCTTGTCTGTAACGCGCTGCTTGCGCTCTGCCGACATGCGGAGCCATAGCAGCCGTTTCAAAACAATGTTCGCCGCGGCTGCGGATTCCGGCGAGAGTGCGTCGCTCACATCGACCCACGCACAAGCCGCGCCGGACTGCGTGATGGCGGCGATAGCAGAGAGTCCGAAGGATGTCTTGCCCGTCGATGCTGCGCCCGCAACTTCAGTGATGCTCCCGCGCGGAACGCCGCCGCCAAGAACTGCATCCACTTCGCTGATTCCGGTCGGGAAGAGTTCCGGGGCCTGCTTGATCTTGAGCGTGAGGGCGGCAGGCACCCGGTTTGCGAGTGTGGTTTCGATCTGGAGACGGATTGCGGCGGTCGAGGGCATAACGGTGTATTCGCCTTATATTCGCCTATTCGTGGCTACTCCTGCAAATGGCCGTTGCCTCACAACTTGAGCATTTTTGGATGTAAGTTATTGTAAATAATTGGCTTATAGAGTTAAGCTTTCCATCCCATTCGCCTAGCAGCGTGCCTTCCGCGCCAGAAATTGAGTTGCGAAAGCTTGGTATCGGACTGTAGCTGGAGTTTACGGCTGCGTAAGTAGGTTCTTGAGTACCACGATTTGCAGGCCGGATGGATTGGAGAGAGCTTCGTCGTTCGTCACAAAGAACGTCGCATGACCGGACTGCGCGGTGGCGAGTTGGATCGCATCCGGTGTCTTGTATCCTCGGCTGGCGCGCAGATGTGCCGCCTCGCTGGCAATGACCGGAGATACCGCCAGCGTCTGTACATGAGAAGCGTTGAGAAGGATGCGGGAATATTGCCGGGCGAGCACCTGGTCTCCCCGTCGCAGCGGATGGACTAAGACCTCGGTCAACGTGAGCGTAGAAGTGACGATCTCAATGTCTCCGCACTCGACCGCTTCAAAAAACGGCTGGAGCAGAGGAAGATACACAGGGTGCTTTTCGATGAAATAAATCAGCGGAGCTGTATCGAGGCCCACGGTGTGGCCAAGGAGCGGTTTCAGCCATTCCACGAGGCGCGCTCACTGTTGACGTACTCCTGGGCGTCTCGGTGTTGCCAGATCTCCTGCCCCAGACCGCACAACTCCATCACACTCGTTGCGCGCTCACCATCGTGGGCCGTATGCTCTGCCAACTCCTGAATCAGACGCAGTTGTTCTTCGCGGGGTAAAGCCTCCGCCACGCGCAATGCCTGCTCGTAGGATGTGGTCGCCATCGAAAAACTCCTGTGCTCATGATACCGGGCGTTGAGGCGGGACCGCAAAACAAATTCTCGGAGCCGGCGTGAGCGTCATAAGGCCAATGCCTGCCCGAAACACAATATGAAATCGCAACTCCTTCTCCCGCCATACGGCCACTGTCCGCGCCATCTCCATCGTGTCTGGTTGATCGCTCATTTCTAAGGGAACCTGCCCCTCCGGCATCCTCTGCAAAGCCGTGGCATCGGCCCGGCAATCACGCGACATGGTGATCCCGTCCAGAGCGCTAAGATCCATGCCGACGAGTGCGAGTGCATAGAGGATTTGCTCCATTGCTGCGGAGACCGCTCCGCCGACTTCCTGATCCTCATAGCAGGAAACAGCGAGACTACACTCCCTTGGAAGCAGGAGTCTACCCTCTTCGTTGTGATGAAAGATCAATTGGCGGGGTTCACTCATGTGAAGGTCCCTCGCAATCCCCCCTTACCTCGCACAGACGGTTGGGATTGGTTGTGGGATGGGAGTCTTGGGCGGTAGCGTACAGGATCGCAGCCGCTTGGGCGAATCGTCCGGTGCGGCAGGGGACATGATGTGCCGTTGTCTCAAGAGGGATCAAACTCTAGCTCCTCCATCCGGTCCGAAGGGAAAATACGTCTGCGGTGCGCCCCCGCAAACTGCCCTTAAAACCCGTGATCGGGGAGTTGGAAAACCGAACAGAGTACGGTTCCTGCGACCTTTAGCTTTAGGGGCCTGGACATACGTCACAAGCTCCCCGACCGCAAAGGCAAGGGAATCCATCGCGCGCCTTGGGCGCCACGATTTAACTCTGTTAGGGGTTTCCACACCCCAGGACGGCGCGTGACCGTCCCTGTTCCATCATCGGACATACAAAAGCGAATGGCAATGGCTTTGCCGTCTCCAGGGAAACCGACGCTTTGACTTTCGCTTTCTAACGTTTTTTGCGAGCGAGAGGGGTAAAAGGGGTTTTGCCGGGAGGGCCACACCGACGATGAACCCGCGCAAGCCTGGAGAGCGGATCAAGACCGACCGGAGCGATTCAGAAAAACTGGCCATCCTATACCGCTCGGGCGATCTGACTCCGGTATGGGTTTCCAGACATGACACATGAAGCGCTTCGGGACCTAGTCAGAGCAAGGGGGGATCCATCGATGCACCTGATGCGTGTACGGCAGCAGTTGCTTGCCTTCCTGCTTCGTCATGGCCACAGCTATCGGACGCGCCGCGTTTCCGTTTCTTGATTGACGGAAAATCGCCGAGTCATACAGGAAGTCCCCAGTTACCCCAAAGGTTCCAATCGGCGGATAATGCGCGAGTCACGAGCAAACCGGAAGGAATCGGATCGCTTCTTGTCTGCCGACCATGCTCCAATATGTCTCTACCGAAGTCCCTGACGCTCCAGCAGGTTCCTATACTTGCGAAGAACTGCATACACTATGGACAGCCATGCCGCGACCGAAGACCGGAGACAAGCGTGCTGCCATCCTCCGTGCAGCCACCGAGACGATTGCTGAAGATGGCGTCGGCGCGTCGACTGCCAGCATTGCGAAGGCTGCGGCCGTGGCGGAAGGATCGCTTTTCCGGTACTTTCCGGATAAAGACAAGCTGCTCAACGAGCTCTACGTCGAGTTGAAACTCGACGTGCGACACGCTATGATCGCGGGCTTTCCCGTGGCCGGGTCGCTCCGGAAGCGCGTACAACATATCTGGAACGCCTATGTTACCTGGGGCATGGAGTCGCCCGCGAAGCGCAAGGCGATGGTGCAGCTCGCGGTCTCCGAGCGCATCACCGGCCAAAGCAGACAGGAAGGGCAGGGGGGCTTCGAAGACGCTACCGGAGCCATGCAGCAGCTTATCACGCAGGGCAAATTGAGCGGCCTGCCGCTATCCTTTGCATCGGACCTTCTGCTCGCGATGGCGGAGACGACCATGACGTCCATGGCTACCAATCCAGCAAAAGCGGAGCGCTACCGCACTACAGGTTTCGAGGCCTTTTGGAGCGCGGCAGCCAAAAAGTAGACTGATAGGAATTTTCCTACAATTAATGAGTATACACTCCGCTACGCTGCATCCAATCGGCAGAACGGAGGTTTTTGATGTCCAAAGTATGGTTGGTAACAGGCAGCGCAAGTGGTTTGGGCCGCGATATTGCGGAGGCTGTTCTTGCTTCGGGTGATCGTCTCCTAGCGACGGCTCGCGATCCACACCGGCTGAACGATCTGGTGGAGCGATATGGCGAACAGGTGCAGACAGCGGCCCTCGATGTGGCAGATGAGGCTGCCGCCAAGGCCGCAGTCGCCAAGGCTGTTGACGTCTTCGGACGTTTGGATGTTGTTGTCAATAACGCGGGGTATGGAGATGTCTCCCCGTTTGAGCAAGTAAGTTCAGAGAGCTTTCGTGCTTTGATCGACACGAACTTCTTCGGTGTCGTCTATATGACGCGAGCGGCGATTCCGGTGATGCGGAAGCAGAAGAGTGGCTTTATTTTTCAGATATCTTCTGTCGGCGGTAGGATAGCGGTTCCTGGAAATGCTGCTTATCACGCGGCAAAATGGGCTGTGGGAGGTTTCACCGAAACCATTGCTCAGGAAGTTGCTCCCTTTGGCGTTAAGGTGTGTGCCCTGGAGCCGGGAGGTATGCGGACCAACTGGGGCAAGCGCGCAACAGAGGGCATACCGGAGCTCTTACCTGAGTACGAGCCATCTGTAGGTGCGTTCATCAAGATGTTGCAGGACCATTGGGGGCACGAGATGAGCGACCCGGCAAAGGTCGCTCAGGTAATCCTGCAACTCGTCTCTAAAGATGAGCTTCCTGCGCATCTGTTGCTCGGCAGTGATGCCGTGCAGTATGCCCGGTTTGCCGAGGAAAAGCGGGAATCCGACGACAAGGCATGGCGTGACATCAGCGTTTCAACCGACGTGCAGGATGTGAAGGGGCTGCCCGATTTGAAGTTCTGAGATGGGCGGCGGGCTAACGGAATTTCGTGGTCCGCCCGCCTTCCCCTCGATGCTTGTGTAGTGCTTCATCATGGTCAACGAGGAACGGTTCACTTGATCGAGTCACGGGCAAACCTAAGATGCTTTGCCGCCCATGTCGTCAGGATGGAAAGTCCGTCGATTCTGAGACGCTTTGCCACTCTGCCGTCAATTCCGAATCACGCTTGATCCTGTCCGTCATGCGAACCACAGCGTCGCCACCCATCAGCAAATGCATGGGCTGCTGCTTCTTTCGCGTAAGATCGAGCAGCACCTGCGCCAGCCGGGCCGGGTCGCCTCCCTGCTTCCCGTGCTGACCGTTAAGCCATGTCTGCATACCGGCCATGCCTTCGCGGTACTCCGGATGACGCGCCTTGATGTAGCGCACAGACTCTTCTGCCAGAAATTCGGTGCGGAAGAAACCCGGTTCCACAGCGGTGACTTGAATACCGAGCGGCTCAAGTTCCATCGTCAATGACTCGGACCAGCCTTCCATCGCGAACTTGCTTCCGCAGTAAAGCGAACTCATGGAAAAGCCGGCGATGCCCGCAACGGACGAAATATTGAAGATGCGTCCGCTGCGCTGCCTTCGCATGTGCGGAAGCACAGCCCGCGTCACGTACATGGCACCAAAGAGATTCACGCGAAACTGCTCTTCCACATCCTGCTCTGTTGCCTCTTCGAACGGACCGAAGTGACCATAGCCGGCGTTGTTGACCAGCACGTCGATACGGCCGAATTGTTCTACCGCCGCGTTCACGGCAGCAGAGGCAGCGCTGCCGTCTGTCACATCCAGTGGCAAAGCCAATAATCGTTCCGATTCGCCCAGTGCGGCAGTAACGGTAGCCGCCCTCCGGGCCGTCGCCACCACCGTCTCGCCCGCTTCCAATGCCGTTCGGGCAATCTGCAATCCCAAACCGCGGCTGCTTCCCGTAATCATCCAAATCTTGCTCATAGCGCTCTCCTTCTCATGGAGAGTAGAACGTGCCACTCTTCTGTAGGTAGACAGATCCGCGCATAGGATTGCCTGATCCGCTCAAACAGCCTGAGCCTCGCCGCGTAGAATGAAACAAGCCACCATGCAAGAGCTGCAACAAATCGTCCTTCGCCACACCACAGGCACCGTGACGCCGACAGCTGTACCTGGGCTCACCCTCTACCGCTCGGAAACGGCGCGCTCCACCGCCATTCCCCTGATCTACACGCCGATGGTGTGCCTCATGGCGCAAGGGGAAAAGAAGGTGCATCTCGGCGGGAAGATCTTCCGCTACACGGCCTCAGACTATCTCCTTAGCTCGGTCGATCTACCGGTACGTGGCACTGTCTTCAGAGCCGCTCCCGGGGTGCCCTATCTTTCATTGAGCCTGGCACTCGATACTGTGCTGCTGAGCGAGATCGCGCTGACCATGTCAAAGCCTGTCCATGACGCCGAATCTACATGCGGCCTGGCCGTAGGCAGCCTGGATGAGCCGCTGCTGAACTGCTTCGTGCGACTGCTACGGTTGCTCGAGGAACCGCAGCACATCCCGCATCTGGCGCCACTCGTGACGCGAGAGATCTTCTATCGCATGTTGAGCGGAGAGCACGGCGCGATGCTCAGGCAAACATGTAGCGGGTACGGTCGCGCGGCGCAGATCGCGCAGGCGATCCGTTGGATTCGCAGCCATTACAGCGAGCCCTTTTCAGCCGAGACGCTGGCCGATGTCGTTCACATGAGTCCGGCGTCGCTCAATCGGCACTTTCGTGCGGTCACCGCCATGAGCCCCCTGCAGTATCAGAAGCAGGTACGGCTGCAGGAGGCGCGCCGTCTGTTGCTCGCGGAAAGCCATGATGCTGCGACCACGGCCTTTCAAGTCGGCTATGCCTCGCCGTCCCAGTTCAGTCGCGAGTATGCGCGTACCTTCGGACGCCCGCCCATGACGGATGCTGCTCGCCTCCGTAGTGGCGCAGAGCAGGTAGTAGTTCGATAAGCATCGCCGCGGCTCCGAACCTTGGTCCAATTTGCAGACCATCTGTGTGTTAGAGCAGCGTCGGGCTTCCTGCCGCAATGCCGACCCTGATCCGCTAAAAGGTCAGCAGCCATTTCACTTGCACCTATCTTCTAATCTTGGAGTGTCGCGATACTTTCGATGACAGTTGCTGCAAGCGGTTGTCAATGCATCGGAAGCTTCAAGGATATTGTCCTGATTCTTCGATTTTGCCGCTTCATATGATTTCAGGCTCGCGTCGCGTAGCCCGTCTACCAGATTGGACCAATCTGCATTCTTTGTAGGAACTGGTCTTCCGTTTGAGCAGAGTCTTCCTGGAACCTCAAGGAGATCTGTCATTTCCGCCATGGCAAGAGAGATGTTCTCGATGGCATTCCATCCTCCGTAAACTCCGTTGAGCGGATCGGTCGCAGCGGAGGGAACCTGTGCGCGAGGAATGTCCGCAGGATTGACACTTTGTGCCGCGAAGATGACGTTCGATTCTGAAAACAGGGTGCCTCGCATCAACTGAGCAAGATTCGCAGGATGCTTGTGCTGAATGGTGTTCTGGGTAGGAGATTTCTTTGCCGATGGCGGTGCCTTCTCGATAGCCAAGGATGCGGATGTAATGACTGCTCCGGCGAGAATCACCGGGATGAAAGTTTTGATGTGCATTCAACCTCTCTATTTTTGAGATCCTTGCGCTTGATTCTCGCCGCTGGCAGCAAGCGTGAGATCTGTATCGCGTTCGCCCTCGTGGCAGGTGTTCTCCCACAGCTCGTACTCCGGTTCATTGCCATGGACACGCCGGATAATCGCAGCGATCATCCACGGACGCTGGTAGACCGTTGCATCGGTAAAGGTCGCTTCATAGCGGAGCGTATCGTGATCGAGGAAGACGTAACGCTCCACAAGCGTCAGATGATCGCTTGCGAAGTCGCCCTCGTTGTCCAGGCGCGACTTGGAATTGTTGTTCGTCACCTCAACCACGAGCGTGTTTCCTTCCCAATGGCCACGTGAATCACCCATCCAAAGCTTCAACGTTTCGCCAAGGCGAGGTCGATTGTCCAGAGGGATCAGGCGAAACGGATGGTTCTGGTCATAGGTGATGGCGACATAACCCGGAAACTGTGATATCTCGAATTCGCTCCAGAAAGTGGAGCGGATTGGACCATCAGGCAGGCAGCGCTGCTGTGGGTCAACGTACTCCGGCTTCGTGACCTCGTCGATATGTGCTTCCAGGTCCTTTTGCTTTGCAGAGGCCTCAGGCAGATAAGGAATCCGTCCATCAGAAGGGTCGACGATGCGGCTCTCATGGAGAATGGGCTTCAATCCCTTGCGCTGCCGTTGCAACTCTTCAAGTCTTCCTCCACCGCGGCGTGGATTGGTGAGAGAGTAGGTCCCTCCCACCTCGGCCGCCCAAAATCCGCTTATATCGGGCTGCTCGTCCGCTCGGGTATTCGGGACCCAAGGCTTCGCGGATGCTGCGGTCTTATCTTCCGCGCGCACGGCATGTCGTTTCTGTCTTGCTTCGTCATCCTGCGCATGTCCTCCTTGGCCGAGGAGTGCAAAGGAAAGAGCGAAGAGTGCAATGATCTGACTTTGTTTTTGAAGCATACTTGGACTCCTGATTTCTGCGGGCCAGGCCCACGACGAAGAGCTACGGATAGTGCTTCTCAAGGTCAAAGCCATAGCACTCGTACTCGAGAAGCTGGAACCGTGGTTCTTTGTGTCGATAGAGCGTCATACGCAACGTCCACGGCTTGCTGAAGGTCTTAGGATCGTCGATGGCGGCTTCGTACTGAATGTGATCGGGGTCAGTAGTCAGCGTATAGCGCTCGACCACATGCAGAGCGTCACTGTGAAAGTCACCCACATGGTCAAACCACGTCTGATCGTTGAAGTGAACAGAATCGACTATGAGAGTCCTCCCCTCCCAGTGTCCGCGCGAGTCACCGAGCCACCAATCGATGTGGCCTTCCGGATGCTTGCTCCCGTCCGTGTAGATAAACCGCACGGCGTGAGCGTACTCGTAGTAGATCGATATCTTCTCCTCAGATTGCAATATCTGAAATGGCAGAGGAGTGTAAGTGATGCGTGGCACGCCAGGGAGAAAGCATTTCTGGCGAGGATCTGTCTTAGCGCGCGATTCGAAGTTCTCCTTCTTCTTCGCAAGGGCCTCGGGGAGATACGGGATCGCCCCTCCGTCGACAACGCTCTGACCTGCAGGACCCTCTCTACTGGCGATATGGTCCAGCAGATCTTGATCTGCGGTGTTCATCACTTGCCAAAAGCCTGAAAGGTCCGGGTGCCGATTGTCCGCTCTTCGAACCCCGCGAACATTCTTCGCTGCATCTGCACGCGAAGGTGCTTCTGTGCGTGCTTGAGCAAAACCAAACACTCCATGAAGCGTCAGATAGATTCCAAGAGCGATCGCAAAGCGTCGTACTGCAGTGTGGCGATAAAAGGCGTAGCGCAACTTAACTCCCAAAGACGCACTAGATACACCGCCGACACGGAAATATCAAAAACGTGAGATTGTGATGTTGAGAACGAGCACGCGAATTCGCGGCGCTTATGAATGCTAGAGCAATGACATGCCGTAACACTCTGTGAGTACAGAGCGGCGACAACAGTTTGTTATCTGCGAGACATGCATGGGCTGACCATAAGAGAAACTAACTCGTACGTCAAGCGTTTCAGTTCGATAATTACAAAATTTCGTGTCGCAAGCTTGACACAATAAATAACTCAGGTTAGGGTTCAACACATGACGCATATCTTTCACACTCTTTGTTGTCGCTGTCGCCACGAGCAATCCGGCGTCGGGGAGATGTGTGTCTATCGCATCTAGTCAACGGACCATTCGTCCGTAGGTCATAGCCCGCGCCAGCCACACTGGAAGCGGGCTTTTCTACGTCTGTGCTTCTGCGTGGCTGTGAACTTACTCAGCACAGGAGCATCCGTTGAATCGTCTTATTCGCACTCTCATCGTGTCGATGATCGCATTCGTCACTGCGACGTCGGCATTTGCGCATCATTCGTTCTCTTCCGAGTTCGATATCAACAAGCCCGTCACCTTGCGTGGCAAATTGACAAAGCTGGATTGGATCAATCCACACGCTTGGCTGTACATCGACGTCAAGGGGGATGACGACAAGATCGTCAGCTGGGCCATCGAAACGGGCGGTCCCAATAATCTACTGCGTCGTGGACTTCGCAAGACAGACTTTCCCATCGGTACTGAGATCGTAGTGCAGGGCTACGCCGCAAAGAACGGTGCGCACACTGCCGATGGACGCAATATCACCTTCGCCGATGGTCGTAAGTTCTTCGGCGGAACGCCCGGCGATGGCGGTCCTGAGGACGGACAACGCAAGTAGCTCAGGACTTATGAAATCTTCTGCGCTGTCGGTGATTCGATCAGCGCTCGATTAGAAACGCGCTTAGCGCAAAGCGCCGTGCTAACGGCAAGAGACAAGGACTTGATCATGCACATGAAGCGTTCCATTCAAATAGCACTCCTCACTGCTGTCGCAACTGTAGGATCTGCGTTCGCCCAGCAGACGGCACCGACAGGCCAGAACCATGCAGGTGCGCCTGCTTCCAAAGCGAGAATTCTGAAGCGTGCGGAACTCGATTCACTTCTTGCGCAGCCGAACCCTGTCCTACTGATCGATGTTCGCCGTCCGGATGAGGTCTCCACTATTGGTGGCTTTCCCGTGTATCTGAGCATCCAGATCAGTGAGCTCGAGAAGTATTGGCAGCAGATTCCGAAAGACCGCCAGATCGTAGCCGTCTCCAACCACGCCGGCCGCGCAGGTAAGGCTGCCGATCTGTTGGAGACCAAGGGCCTGAAAGTCATAGGTGCAGTTGGTGCGCAGCTCTACGAGCAGGAAGGCGGAACCCTTGTGAAGGGCAAGCCTGTTTCGGCTGCAGCTCCTTCGGCAAGCTCCGGAGCTGCGCAGTGAAGAGCTTGATACCCCGCGCTTCAGTCGTATTCTGCGCATCGATCGCCCTTGCATCGAGCGGTCGTGCACAGAGCCTGCCCACGCAAAAGGTTCTTACAACCGATGCCGTATTCAAGATCGCCAACGGAGCCTTGGAGAAGTGCTCTGCTGATGGTTATCACGTGAGTCTCACCATCCTGGATGTCAGTGGCGCAGTAAGACTCTCTCTACGGGGAGACGAGACCGGACCGCACACCTTGGGACATAGCCAACGTAAGGCCTACACCGCGCTTACGTTCAAACGCACTTCGGCGGAGACCGCAGATGCGTGGGCTAAACGCGGCTCGGCAGCACCGGTGATCGAAGGCACTGTGGCAGCGGCGGGTGGCGTCCCTATCCGCGCCGGCAAGGACGTTATCGGTGCGATCGGTGTCAGCGGTGCTCCTGGTGGGGATAGGGATGAGGCGTGCGCCAATGCTGGCATAGCCAAGATTGTAGATCTTTTGAAGTAAGGAAACGAAGAACGGACTCAAGGAATGGCAAATCATAAATATCGGCTCACAACGGACTGGTATGCAGTGCTCGTCGCGCTTGCACTCGCTGCATTTGTCCACTTTGCAGTGATACCTCACATTCCCTGGTAGTAGAAAGCGAGCAAGAAATGGCGTTGGTCAGTTCAGAACGAGTAGAGACGCAGACCTCCATGGCCCGATCGGCATTGCAACTGGTGCCGGGTCTGGTGCTGCTTGCTGTTCTGGGCTATGTCGCCAAGTTAACCGAACAGGCCATCAACAACTATGGCAAAGTGCAGCATCTGTCTTTGCCGAACATCGAGTATGTCCTGTGGGCAATTCTTTTTGGGTTGGTGATAGCGAACACAGTGGGTGTTCCGAAGGTCTTCCGTCCCGGCGTCGATACATATGAGTTCTGGCTCAAACTTGGCATCGTCTTCCAGGGTGTTCGTTTTCTTCTAGGAGACGTCTTTCGGCTTGGAGGGTTCAGCCTTCTCTTCGTGGTGTTTGAGCTGGCCTTCTCTATTTTGCTCATGACCTGGCTGGGAAAGAAGTTCCAGCTTACCGAGAAACTGATCTCTCTTCTGGCGATTGGCTCCTCCATCTGCGGTGTTTCTGCGATCGTGGCAGCAAAAGGCGCAATCGATGCAGACGATGAAGAGGTCTCCTACGCTATTGCAGCAATTCTTGCTCTCGGAGCTTTTAGCCTGATTGCGTTCCCCTTTATTGGGCATCTTCTGCACATGAGCGATCACGCCTTCGGTCTTTGGGCCGGGCTCGCTGTAGACAATACGGCAGAAGCTACTGCCGCTGGTGCCTTGTACTCCGATGTTGCTGCGAAGTACGCAATCATTGCAAAGACCACGCGCAATGCGACCATCGGTTTCGTTGTGCTCGGCTACGCTCTTTACTGGACACGGAAAGAGGGAGCGCGCGAAGGCCGAGTTATCGAGAACAAAACACGTTTTCTCTGGCAGAAGATGCCCAAGTTCGTCCTGGGTTTTCTCCTGCTCTCTCTCCTTGCGACAGTTGGTGTGTTTGACAAGGCGCAAATCACGGACCTGGCAAATCTCTCACGCTGGGCCTTTCTCCTCACGTTTGCAGGTGTCGGCCTGCGTACGGATCTCCGCGAGATGAAGAAACAGGGCTTTCGCCCCTTCGTCGTTGGCGCAGTTGGTGAGCTTGTCATCGCCGCAGTGACCCTCGTCGTCGTTCTCATCTCGACCAAGACCCTGGGACTTTAGGAATTCAGATGAAATGTCCATTCCATCTCGGTTCTTTCGTCCTTCGTACAGCCGTCATCCTGACGTCGCTCACGCGGCGTTGCAACCGCTAGAACACTGGCGGCGTTTTGAAGAGCACTAACTGCTCTTCAACTCAAACAATTGTGAGGTTTTATGTTGAAACATTTTGCTGCGCTTTCTCTGGCGCTAGTTACTCTCGGGGCGTACGCTCAGGCAGGAAGCGACGCGATTGTCGTGGGTCTCGTCACAGACTCTGGAAAGGCGGCGATCTCCGGCGCCACTGTAGCGCTTACGCACGTTGCCACACAGACAACTTACCAAGTGAAGACAGACGAGCGTGGTCAGTATCGAACACCACCGTTGCGCATTGGTGAGTACATCGTCACCGTCGAGTCACCAGGCTTCAGGCAGTGGCGACAGACTGGTGTCACTTTGAGTATCGGGGATGTTCGCCAGCTTGATACGACTCTCGATGTGGGTCAGGTTGCTGACACCGTTGAGGTGGTCGGAAATACACCGCTTCTCCAGACCGCCGACTCTTCCGTAGGCACGGTCATTACAAATCAACAGATCGTGGATTTGCCGCTGAACGGTCGAGATTATCTCCAACTCGCTGCTCTTTCACCGGGAACCATTCCGGCATCGACTAGTGGCGGGGGTATCAGCATCGGCGGGCAGGCAGGAAGCCAAGCGGCATTTCTGCTCGATGGGCTGGACAACAACAACCAGCAGATCTCCACCGGCCACACGGGACAGAAAGAGATCATCAAGCCGTCGGTCGATGCGATCCAGGAGTTCAAAGTTGTGACGAACGGGTACTCGGCGGAGTATGGGCGTTCGTCGTCAGGTGTGGTGAGCGTATCCCTTAAGTCCGGCACAAACACCATTCACGGCAGCGTCTTCGAATTCCTGCGTAACGACGCTTTGGATGCGAAGAACTACTTTGCGACGAAGCTCTCGCCTTATAAGCGTCATCAATTTGGCGCTGCGATCGGTGGTCCTATCTGGAAGGACCATACCTTCCTCTTTGGGGACTTCGAGATTGGTCGCATCCGTCAGAGCATCACGACGGTAAGCACGGTTCCAACTCTCGCGCAGCGCGCCGGGAACCTCGGAAGTTTCACGATACCGCCCGGGTCCTTTGATCCTGTTGCGAATACAGTACTGAATTACTTCCCTCTGCCCACATCGTCGAGTGCGACGAACAACCATGTCTCCAACAGTCCGCAAAACCAGGACCCGCATCGCTGGGATGTACGTCTGGACCATGTTTTCAGCGATAGGCAAAACATCTATGCTCGGTACAGCTCGCAGCAGATCGATAACGGAGTCGTTTCTCCTTTTCCCGCGAGTCCGGGGGCAGGATACGTCACCGGAGCAGGAGCCGAGAAGGATGATGCCCGCAGCTTTGTCGTCGGTCACACGAAGGTGTGGAGCCCTACGTTTCTTACCTCTATCCGGGCCGGCTGGAACTATCTCTCGTGGGTAAACTTCTTCCCGCAACAGAGTTTGACCGGTGTGGGAATTCCGGGGGTACCGACGATCAATCCGGGCTTCTCTCAGATCGTAATTACCGGATTTACGACGATCGGTGTATCGAATGTTCCTAACTCTGATGGAAGCCAGAACCGCGAGATTGCGGCAGATGCGACGTGGACGAGGGGAGCTCACACGCTGAAGGTTGGAACGCAGCTCTACTGGCTTCAGACAAACTTCAACAGCTCCCAGCGCAGTAGCGGCATCTTCAACTTCAACGGACAGTACAGCGGTAACCCGTTTGCAGACTTCCTCCGTGGAGTTTCTTCGTCCGAGAGCGTGTCTCTACCCGCCAGGCTGAACTTCAGAACCCAGTACTCTCACTTCTTTGTTCAGGATGATTGGAAGGTAGCTCGCAATCTCGTTCTGAATCTCGGACTTCGCTATGAGCTTGATCCTCCAGCGGTGGACAAATTCAACGGCATAGCCAATTTCGATCTCGATGCGACTTCCGGTAGTCCAAGTCTTGTAGTTGCAGGAGCGGCAGGGAGTGGACGGGCTTCCCGTGCGCTCCAGAACGTGAGTTATACCAATATCGCTCCGCGCTTTGGAGTGGTGTTTAGCCTGCCCGACAGCAAGACTGTCGTTCGTGCCGGGTACGGCATCTTTTATTCCAACCTAATCACACTTGGCGGTATGAGTTCGCTCGAGATCAATCCTCCCAATACTCTCCGTGTGAATCTCAGCACAGACCCCACAGTGCCGTCGCTCTATCTGAAGAACGGATTTCCGGATGGAACGCTCACACTGGCGAACGCGAAGAATGTCACACTCGTTTCGTATGATCGCCGGAAGAACTCACCGGTATCGCAGCAATGGAACCTGAATATTCAGCACGAGTTTCCGGCGGGCATATTGGTCGAAGCCGGTTATGTGGGCAACAAATTTGATCACAACTGGCGCAGCATCGACGGCAACCCGGCACCGCCAGGGCCGGGAAACATCAACTCGCGTCGCCGCTTCACGCAGACGACCGTGCCTGGATATGCGACGCCCATCACCCTGGCTGATGTCGTCCGCATTCAGAAGGACGGCTGGAGCCAGTTCCAGGCTCTGCAGATCAAGGCAGAAAAGCGCTACTCCAATTCGCTCACGCTCATTACTTCCTACCAGTATTCCAAGAGTATCGGTATTGGCGATACAACTGGCGTGCAGAATCCAAACAATATTGACACAGAGCGTGCTGCTACGAACCAGGACATGACGCATCACGTCGTAGGAAGTGCCGTGTATAAGGTGCCCTTCGGAAAGAATCGCTGGATTGGAAGCGACTGGGGAAGGACTACAAACGCCGTGCTGGGTGGTTGGGTCCTTAGCCCCATCGTGACAGTGAACTCCGGCTTCCCCTACAGTCTCACGGTTGCTGGCAATCCCTCGAACTCCGGTCAGGTCGATCGGCCCAATGTTGTTGGCGATTGGCACATCTCTAGTCCAACGCCCGCTCTCTGGTTCAAGACCTCCGCCTTCGCGAAGAATGCGCCATACACGTATGGCAACGCGGGCCGCAACACGATCCGCGGCCCGGGGTCGTTCAACCTCGATCTCGCACTCCACAAGAGCTTCCAGTTCAACGATCGGCTGTCAGCGCAACTGCGGTTCGAATCTTTCAATGCGACGAACACACCTGCCTTTGGAGCACCTAATGTTCAAGTTGGAAACTCGGGGTTTGGCCAGATTTCGACGGCCGGCCAGGCACGTAACAACCAGCTTGGCTTGAAGCTTCTCTTTTAGTTCCTGTGGGAGCGGATGCTCCCGCTCCCGAATGTTTCACAGGTTGTTTCGTTTTTAGCGATCAGTTTCTAACAGAGGTTTCTCATGCCGGTTCTTCAGCATATTTGTCAGACGATCAATGAGACGCATCTTTCCGTGGCACTCCGCGAATCGGTTTGGGTGTTTCCCATTATCGAAACGGTTCATGTGATCGGCATCACGCTTCTTGTTGGCACCATCGCTATCCTCGATCTTCGCCTGCTCGGATTGGTGTTCCGCAGAGAGCGTGTGTCCCTCATTGCACGGCAGGTTCTTCCTGTTACGTGGACGGGCTTTGCAATTGTGATGATCAGCGGAGTATTTCTCTTTATCGCGGAAGCAGCTCAGTCTTATACCAACCCGGCATTTCGCTGGAAGCTACTCCTGCTGCTGCTTGTAGGAATTAACCCTCTCGTCTTTCACACTACGGTCTATCGCAAGGTCGCTCTGTGGGACGAAACGCTCGCCATTCCTTTTCGTGCCAGGCTAGCCGGGGCAATCTCTCTCACGCTGTGGTGCGGAATTGTCGTCGCTGGACGCGCGATCGCCTATTACAACTAAGGACGTTCTAATGTTGATACACTCCCTCTTTCACTGGCTCGGCCACACGCATCTTGCGATATGGATGCAGAACTCTGTATGGGCCTTTGCAGTCGTCGAGATGTTTCATCTGATTGCGATGGCAATTCTCGGCGGTGCCATCCTTATCGTGGAACTGAGCCTTATTGGTGTCGTACGTCGAGTCTCTCCGGTGCAGGCAGCTAGAAACCTCGCACCACTCATGATCGGAAGTTTGGCGGTTATGATGCTGTCGGGTGTCCTTCTACTCACTGAAGAGACGATGAAGTGCTATTACTCCACGGGCTTTCGAGTGAAGATGATCGCGATGGTTCTCGCCATCGTAGTCTACTTCGGCCTTCACACGGCGGTTTCTCGGGCCAAAGACGTGTCGCCACGACCGTGGATGCGAGTTGGTGGAGCGATCTCTCTGCTTCTATGGTTGACGGTTGGACTAGCTGGCCGTGCCATCGGATTTCTATGACGTCTGTCAGTTGAGGTAGATCGGGAATGGAATCGCGATTCTGGACGAGATGCTGCAGCAAAACTGCAGCTACAAGCGGGTTGGTGGCTGTTTGCTTCGTGGCTGCAGACGCCAATCCAGAGATGGGGCGGGCCGACACCCGTCCCATCTCCTTTGATCCGGATCATAAACGAGATCAACAATCATGCACCTGGAAGTATCCTGCCGCAGGAATTGGATGGATGAAGCACTAGCATCATCACAAAATGAATCAGTAACGAGTATGTCGGCAGGGCAAAAGCGATCCGCGGTCCAACAGTTGCCGAATTGCTCCCGGATAACGGGCGCCAGATCCACTTTGCATCAACGGCCAACTAACACAGTATTTCCTCAATCAGCAGTTTCTGACTTCGTGCTGAAAGATGAGAGCAATCAAATTGTCTCAGTCAGCTTTCGATTCTGCACTTTCCTCTGCCAGTTCCTGTCTTCGTCGTGAGCTTCTTCATTGGAGACTTCCTGATCTCCTGCGCATTAGACGCGTTGAAATCGGAAGCTTATCTCATCCCGTCGGAAACCGGCCTTGTCATCCATCTGTTCCTCCCCAACGCCGAGCCTGATTTCCAAAGAGTAAGCGCAAAAACAAACCCTCGGTGGCGCTGACGCGCGACTTGCCCCACTTCGGTTCGCCAGGGTGGACGGCCCATAGAACGGGCCTGATGGAGTCCGTTCGGATAAGCGCTGGCCGCGCGCCAAACGAGAGTGCGTGTTTGGCACTTCCCACGCCCACCACTCCGGCCTCCCCACCCTCACTGCCCTCGCTCTGCTCTGTCTGCCAATGGATCGTTTTTTGTCTCGCTGCGCTGGTGAGAAACAAAAAACGCCCACCGGGCAGACAGAGGCAAAAACAATGGAATATCAAAGCAACCACAACAGCAACAGCGCATCCACCGCCAGCAATGGCGCAACCAGCAGCCACGCCAGCAATCCGGCTCCCGGCAGTGAAAACCGGAAGCCTGCATCCGCACAACAACAGACCAACAACACGCGGCAGACAGCACAGCAGATGATCGCCGCCAACGTCCAGAGCCTCATCGAGCAGCTAGAGGCCGGACACTCGGACGCACTCACCGCCTACCTGAATGCGATGAGCCGTTTTCACCATTACAGCTTCGGGAACATCCTCGAAATCGCACGGCAACGCTCGACGGCCACGAAAGTAGCCGGGATGTACTCATGGAACCAGCTTGGCCGCCGCGTGAAGAAGGGCGAGAAGGGCATCCGCATCCTTGCACCCATCATCGGCATCAAGCGCAAGCGCGACGAGGAAGCCGAGAAGGACATCACAAAGCAGAATACCCGCGTCCTTGTTGGCTTCCGCAATGCCTATGTGTTCGATGTAGAGCAGACCGAAGGGGTCGAGCTTCCTTCCATGCGCGAAGTCTATGGCGATGTAGGCGAGAACTACGACAGGCTGATTGCCTTCATTGAGCGCCAGGGCATCGAGCTTGTCTTCACCGAAAACATCGCACCCGCGCTTGGCATGAGCTACGGCGGACGCATCGCTATTCTGCCCGGACAATCAAAGGCCGAAACCTTCTCGACGCTGGTACATGAGGCCAGTCACGAACTCTTGCACAAGGCGGAACGTCGCACGTTGACCACGAAGATAGTGCGTGAGACAGAGGCCGAGGCCATCGCCTTCGTTGTTGGAAAGGCGGTAGGGCTCGAAGCTGGAACCGCTTCGGCGGATTACATCGCTCTCTATCATGGCAACGCATCGTTGCTGGCGGAATCGCTTGAAGTCATCCAGCAGACTTCCGCTGTCATCCTTGCCGCTCTGGAATCGTCCGCAACCGAAGAGACGATCCCCGATGCAGAACTGGCGCGGGTGGCGTAATGAAAACCATCCTCGCAATCCTCAAGAGGGCCGGTGGGTGGCACCCCGGCCTCAACCTCAAGATCGAAAACCTGCCCTACAAGGCGTTGGTCATCGAGGCATTGGATGAGTCAGGCCCGATGGGGTTGCCAGCCATTTCCGTTTGTCACTACGGCGACCTGATGCGCGACCCGGAGATGTGCTTCGAACTTGGCCTTGCAGGAGGGGCGCACCTCGACCCGTTCTACTTCCGCAATGACTACCTCGGCACCGAGCAGTGGAGCCGCACCATCATTCGCGGTCACTACGCGCATGTCGTCGGCTTGCATGAACAGCACCGACGATTCGCCGAGCAGTGGGACAACAACCTGCGCATACAGGGCTTTCTTGAGGCCTTCGAGCGGCAGCAGACCCCACGCGCTTAAACCCTTTCCGCAGCGGAGCGGACACAGGGCACCGCGTTCGCTCCACAACCGCATGCAGTGCAACCGCTCGAAAGGAGCTTGTCATCATGAACACCACCGTTATCAATGCCACCGAGTACCGCAAACTGCCTCTCGCGTTGCTCACCGAATCCAAGTCCAACCCGCGCCGCAGCTTCGAGCACAACGCCCTGCATGAACTGGCAAAAACCATTCAGGTGCATGGGGTACTGTCGCCGCTGCTGGTTCGTCCCGTCAACGAACAGGGCTTCGAGATCGTCTTTGGGGCGCGGCGCTATCGTGCGGCGCACATCGCCGAGGTAGACACCGTGCCCGTTCGCATCAAGAACATGACGGACGCAGAAGTGATCGAGGCCCAGCTCATTGAAAATCTCCAGAGGTCCGACGTTCATCCGATGGAGGAGGCCAGCGGGTTCCGCGCTTTGCTGGACTTGGAGGAGCCGAAATACAGCATCGATCAGATCAGCGCGAAGACTGGCAAGAGTCCCGCATACGTGGCTGCGAGGTTGAAGTTGACCGAGCTAACGCAGAGCGTCGTCGATGCGTTTTACCGCGAGGAGATCGGTGTCGGCCATGCGCTCTTGCTGGCGAAGCCGAAGCTGGTAACGAGTGGCTGCTGGCGCTCAAACGGGCTGCTGAACAGTGACCGCAGATTCGATATGAGAAATCTGGTGGCCCTCACACATTGATGCCGAGTGACGGGACTAGCCAGAAGTAATTCTCGAATGGCGGTAACAGTCAGTATGGAGTGACCGGCGCCGATGCGCTGATCGTGGGTTGGGCTGTGAGTTCAGAAGGACGCACAGTACAGAGCCACAAGCGGAAGGGAGCCGGTCATGAAGGAGAAGTTACGATTTTTAGGTTTGGATGTCCATGCCGAGACGATCGCTGTAGCGATCGCGGAGCCGGATGGTGAGGTACGGAGCCTGGGCACGATTCCGAACCGTGCCGAGTCGATCCGCAAGATGATCAAGAAGCTTGGTCCGGCAGATAAGTTGAGAGCCTGCTATGAGGCAGGACCAACGGGCTACGTGGTGTACTGGCAGCTGGCGGAACTCGGCATCCAGTGCGAGTTGTGGCGCCCACGCTGGTACCGGTCAAGGCGGGTGATCGGGTAAAGACGGATCGGCGGGATGCTGAGAAGCTGGCACGTTGTTATCGATCCGGAGACCTGACAGCGGTATGGGTTCCGGATGAAGATTCCGAGGCCTTGCGAGATCTGGTGCGTGCCCGCGAAGCAGCTAAGCAGGATCAGATGCGAGCACGGCATCGGCTGAGCAAGTTCCTGCTGCGCTCAGGTCAGCGTCCGCCATCTGGAGTAAGGCCATGGACGCGTCCCTATCTGATCTGGGTTGCGCAGTTGCGCTTCACACAGACAGCTCAGGAGGCCACGCGACAGGATTATCTGCACGAGGTCGAGCACATGCGGGAACGGGTAGCGCGTCTGGAGCAAGCCATCATGGAAACGGTCAAGCTGGCCTCGCCCTCGTTACAACAAGTCATCAACGATTTACAGGCACTGCGCGGCATCGCAGATATCTCGGCTGTGACCATTGCGGCCGAGCTGGGCCAGGTATCCCGTTTCGACAGCGCTCGGCAACTGAGGGGGTATTGCGGTGCTGTACCCAGCGAAGACTCCAGTGGCAAGCGGATCCGACGCGGGGGCATCACTAAAACCGGCAACGCGCACCTGCGACGAATCGTTGTCGAAGCAGCATGGAGCTATCGTCGCCCACCAGGTATCTGGTACGGCTTACGCAGACGACAGGAGAGCATTTCGGAAGAGGTCAAGGAGATTGCGTGGAAAGCGCAACACCGCCTGCACAAGCGCTATATGAAACTGGGCGCTGCCGGCAAGGACCAGAGAAAGATCATTACCGCAGTTGCTCGTAAGCTGCTGGGCTTCATCTGGGCAATTGGAACTAGGGCAGAAACAATCGCCAGCCAGCAAGCCGCAGCCTGACAGGAAGCAAAAGCAAAAACACTCCTAAGAATGAACAAGCAAAAGACCTTCACCTATGAACAATGTCACCCATCTCGAGCACAGAGCCAGCAGCAGCCAGAGCAAGCACGAAGGAGAACCCTCGCTTGGCCTATGCGACAGGCTCGACCGGACTCGCGATAACAGTCAGAGGCAGCTCCCGACGGATCATGATTATGCGGTTCCGACCCGCGAATATCAGACTGATCAATCGTCGCTCAAATCTGCCCAGGCTGCT
>JAOAPB010000073.1 GCA_025462645.1 Edaphobacter sp.
AAGGCCAACGGCGAGGACATCAAGACGGTGCAGGAGCTGCTGCGGCACGCGACGGTCAAGATGACGCTTGAGGTCTACGCGCAGGCGGTCACCCCGGCCAAGCGGAAGGCGCAGTCGAAAGTGGCAGGGATGTTGAAGGCGGGAACGGGGGCGAAATGAGAGGTTTTCTCTTATTGGACCCTAACGCAATTTCGCAAAAACCCATAAGTTGTTGAAATAATTGGTGGACCTGATCGGGATCGAACCGATGACCTCTTCCATGCCATTACAGCAACGAGACGCAACTCATTGAAACCAGTTGGAACAGACCGCTCTCTGCACCACTGATTACACAGATTTTTCCTGTTATTGGACCCTTAATGGACCCTGATTACGGTTCGAGCTTCGAGGTGTGATCGAACCGCCGACGCCGGCTTTTCAGTTCAGGGCCGCCTAGCGATGCAGCTAAATGACAAGCTGCTGTTCCATGACTGTCTTCGCTGATCAATGAGTTCTATAAAAGGGATGTCAAGAAAAAAGTTTCCCCCTCGACCGGACGCCGAGAAGATTTTTGTCTCGAGATCCAGCCCACTGCCTGTGAGTGCGCCCCTCGATTCGCTCGAGAGGGTTCGTTGTGGCTTGTTTGCCATATCCGTGGCTTTCATCTTCCGGTGGTGACGACGCCGATCGAGTCTTAGACTTGGCAAGCGGACCTGGTATTTGAGTGTTCACCATGATTCTATTAGAGGCTCGTGGCCGATCGCTATTTCTGGTTATCCGAGGAGGCATAGCGTGCATTAGTGACTCGGTGCCGAAGCACACAGGGCCGAACTCATTGACTGATACTCACCTCGAATCGAGCGTCTCGAGAACCCGACCGACCACCACCAGAGAGAATCGCCGGAGATGGAAAGGCCTCTTCATCACAGACGCTCAAGCTTCTTGCCGATGCAATTGTGTGGCGTCGAAATCCGCTCCTTTATTCCAAATCGTTAGAGTGATGCTGGCAATCTTTCGGACCAGGGTGAGACGCGCCATCGTCGGTCGCATCCCTTTCTCAAGCTTTCCATGATCAACTTGCCACGGCAATCCGTGACCGCAACCGAGATCGTTGCTTGGTGGACGTCCATGCCGATATATTTCTCTTGGCTCGTAACGGCGCTCCTTTCGGTAAGTGGTGATGCGAATAACCACAACCTACCGCAAAGTGGGCGCCTTTTATATTGCGTGCATTGGTGACTTCTCACATACTCAAGAGTTCAGGCGACCTGTTTAGGTTCGTCGCACAAAATGCCAAGGGTCGAAGATAGACTCCGGCCTTTCGCTCATCGAGCGCGATCGCAAATGCCAATTACCGCAACCAATGCCGATTACTGCGTTCCACCGCCCGCGGCGGAGACTCCAACCACCATCTGTGTGCCGCCGTCCAATTGGATATCTTGCTTTGCGCCGAGCAGGATGCTGGAAGCCTGAGCCATTCTGGGATCTTGTTGCCCCGGCGCATTGTTCGCCAGCAGCACGCCGGGAATCGACGTGGTGCTGATGGCTATTTTGCCGGTTCTGGCTACGACGGTTCCCGCCGCGGGGCAATATTTCCGGCGGGAGGTACCCCGGGATCACCGCCCGTGCCTTGCGGTGCGCCACTCGCACTGCTGCCGCCATTAGCCCCGTTCGCGCTCGGGTTAGAATAGCCGCCCGCCGGAGGCCCGCTCATCGCCCCGGACCCGCTGGTAGTTGTTTGCGCGACCTGTGGACGCTCAATCTGGATGCAGATCGTCATTTTCGTCTCCTAATCCTTCAAGTGCCCACCATCAATCGCCGACATTCGACATGGACATTTCGTCGGTAGAACTTAGCGGACTGGACTGGTCTACCCTTCATACCCGTATTCTTCAATATTCGGAGGCGCTTAAACTGAGCGTTCCTCATCAGGTTGATCGGGCATGGGTAACAGAACAGCATTTCAACGTAAATTTGGCTGTCCGTGCAAATAGCCCAACCACAGAGCAGCTCACGAATGCAGGTGTTTTGTTGTTCGGAAGAAAGCCCGCCAGCCATATCACTTCCGCTGTAACCCGCATCAGGGCCATTGGTAATCCCGAATGGTTGAAGCGTATACGTCAGCCAGCCGACGACAAATCCGATCTGTTAAACAGCGAGATCTTTGAGGGAACCATCTCCGGTCACTTGTGGGAACCTACGCCACACTGCAATCCTTCTATGAGTACCTCATCATTATAAAAACAAAAGAGTTCCAGCGCAGCGGAGCTTGATAATCTTCCAAAAAATTCTTCACAGATTTTTAATCTGCTCCTCGCAGAATTACCCCAGTCCCCCTAAATAATTCTTGCATTTCTTCAAAAAGAGTTTTAGTGTAACGGCACTTTAAGAGATTGCAGTTCTGACCGCCTTCCTTCCTTTTCTCCGGCGTTGGAATTTCAATGGCGAGCCTGCCGCGACGCAGGTATCTCCTCCTTACACGACACGAAAAAATCCGTCTCACGGGTCGGCTATTCCTGATGTCCTTTTGGAGGTCTTATGTACATATCCATAAGGGGAACTTTACCCAAATCAGCTCTCTGCACTCTCGCCGCCGTTATCCTCGCTCTTATCTGCAATCTTCCCCTTCACGCGCAGACCTACCGCGGAGGCATCACCGGCACTGTGACCGACAAGACCGGCGCCGCCATCGCCAACGCAAATGTATCGGCCGTAGAGACAGCGACGAACACGCCTTATCAGGCCGTGTCCTCAAGTGCTGGCCAGTTTAACTTTACGAATCTGCCTGTCGGCAGCTACACCGTCACTATCAGCTTTACCGGTTTTGCGACTGCCAAGTATGACAACGTGCAGGTCGCAGCCGGCATCAGTTACGTTCTTCCCGCGAACCTGCTCATCTCTTCCTCGACCACGACGGTAGAGGTAAGAGCCGCAACCGTGACGCTCGATACGGTCACAGATGTGCAGGCCACAATCTTGGCGGAGACGGTCGTGCAGAATCTGCCGAATAGTGGCCGCGACTTTACGCAAATGATCTCACAAACCACGGGATTCGCTGGACTGTCCACAAACGGTGGCGGAGGCTATGCGAGCGTGAATGGAACCAGGACCAACGCGGTAAACTGGCAGATCGAAGGCACAGACAACAACGATCTATGGTGGAACATCCCCGCCGTCAACCAGGGCGGAGTCTCTGCCATCGCCGGCGTCATCTTTCCCATCGATGCCATCGAGAACTTCTCGTTCGTCACCACAGGCGCGACCGAGCTTGGGCGTAATCCTGGCGGCACCGCAAATTTCATCATCAAATCCGGAACAAATCAGCTTCACGGCACGGCCTATTACTTCAACCACAACGAATTCTTTGAACGGCAGAATCCCTTCTCCACCACCAAGCCCGCGTCGAGGAATCAACACTACGGTTTCTCCATTGGTGGACCCATTCTCAAGAGTAAGCTCTTCTTCTTTGGCGCTGGCGAGCATCAGAACTTCCTGATAGGCGCTCTGAATCACGCAACGGAACCGTCGGCTGCATATCAGACCGCTGCGTACTCCGTCCTCAACTTTTACGGCGTACCCCATAACACGGTAGCGGCGAACCTGTTGAATGGAAACGGAACCCTGAAAGGACTCTGGCCAGCCTCCGCACTCACCGGACCTGCCCAACCGGAAAACTATCAGGCCTCCGGCAATCTGACCGGTCATAGCTTCAACGGCGTCATCAAGCTCGACTACAACATCACCGACAAAGATCGTCTTTCTGCCAGGTGGTTCGTAGGCCAGGGCACCCAGACTGCGCCAACCTCCTCTGACCTGACACCTTACTTTGAGAACGCGCCAATCCACGTTCAAAACTATTCCATCATCTACAACCGTATTATTAGCCCGTCGATGGCCAATCAGCTCTCCGCGGGAGTCAGCTACTTCAACCAGGTGTTCAGCGATTTCGACACATCGTTCAACCCCATCGGCCTCGGATTGAACACAGGGATTACCGATCCGGCTCTGCCGGGTTCCCCACACTTGGTCATCGGTCCAACCGGAAGCGGCTCTGGGCTCACCGCTGGCAACACTGGATTCGATCCGACCGGCGTTACTGCTCCTTCTGGAAGGAATGACATCACCGGTCATCTCGACGACGACCTCACTTGGACGAAGGGCGCGCATCAACTTCATTTCGGAGGTGAAATTCGGCAGGCCCAAGTCGACGACTTCTATCAGACCGGGCAGCGCGGAACCATCTACTTCGATGGCTCTCAAGGCCCGTGGAATACATCGAACTTCTTGGGAGTAGTGCCACAAACGCCCTGCGCCGCCTTGGCGACAACGAACAAGGGCGCGGCGCCCCCAGCAGGCACCTCATCCAATGTCCTCTTCTTGGCGGACTTCCTCGCGGGATGCCTCAACCCAACAGCTTCAAGCATCATTCTCGGCAATCCAAAGCGGCAGGTATTCTTAAACACCTTTGCCCTCTATGGGCAGGACAACTGGCAGGTTACTCATCGATTCAATTTCAACTACAGTTTGCGCTACGACTATGCAGGTCCCGTACATTCCGACTATCCAAACCTCTCGATCTTTGACCCAACCACCGCATCCGGCTTCGCGGTAGCAGGACAAGGCGTCGCAAGTATCTATCCAAAGTTCTGGGGAGGAGTAAGCCCTCGAATCGGATTTAGCTATCAGGTGGATAGCACCGGCAACACAGTTCTTCGTGGTGGATACGGCTTTTACTATGACACCGTCTATATGAAGTCGATCCTGCAGAACAACGGATCCCAGATCATCTCGGTCTTCGGACCAGGCTTGAACCCTGCGGGTAGCGATCAAGTCGCGAACGCCCAGGGGCTCAACCAGGTGATCAAACCGGGGGTGGACATCTATCCCACCTTTGCTCAAGCGAGCGGCGGCGCTGCTTCGCCGGGCAGCATCAATATCTCAACCTTGGATAAGAACTTCAAGCCCGCCAATGTCCAATTATGGGACCTGAACATCCAGCACAGCATCACAAACTCAGTCATTGCCCAGATTGGCTATGTAGGCTCAAAGGGCACTCATCTGATGGGTCTGTTCGACATCAATCCCGCACTACCCAACCCCTCCGAATCACCCGACACCACAACCCGACCATACTACAAACAGTTTCCTGCATTCGGCGTGATCGCTGCGGCCCGAAGTAACCTCGGCTCCATCTATAACTCGCTCCAAACCACCTTGCGTCTCCAGAGCTGGCACGGCCTGACCTCGCAGTTGGCCTACACCTGGTCGCACGCACTCGACTATGAGACTGGCTTCCTGCCCTATGCTCCGCAGGACCCGCGCAACGAGAAGGCAGAGTACGGCAACTCCGACTACGACGTTCGCAATACCTTCACGGGATACTTCAATTACGCAATACCAGCCTTCCGCGGACCAGAGCGGCTCACCCATGGCTGGGAGGTGAACTCCGGGTTCTCCTTCCATGGTGGAACGCCATATACCGTCGTTGCCAGTTCGAATGTCAGCGGCAACGGCGACAATGCAGACCGAGCGGTTCAGGTCATTCAGAACCCCTCAGCGGGCGTCTCCCATGCCATCATCCAGGGCTCAGTTCAGTGGTTCAATCCGAATGCCTTTGTCGATCCTGCATCCGGAACCTACTCCCCAACACGCCGTGGGCAGAACTATAACCCCGGTTACAGCGCCTTTGATCTCTCTGTCATCAAGACCACAGCGATCACAGAGAGGGTGAAGATTCAGATCAAGGCAAATATGTATAACCTTTTCAACCGAACGAATCTGGCTCCGGTCGGTCTTCCGTCGACCGGCGAGGGCGGGACAATCGGCTCCACAATTGGACCCTATCTAGGCAACCCCACCATCGGTCCTGGCGAACCCTTCAATACCGAGTGGGCATTGAAGATCCTCTTCTAGCCAACTCGCCCCAGCACAAACGAAAAAGCCCCACGCTGGGCTTTTATCGTTCCGGCCGCAAACTACAGGGTCTTCCGCATATTTGGTGATGAGACGGCGGGTGCCCGGACTTTTTGATTCTTGCAGGTTTTATGCGGCATGAAGGACGCGATGTCGCAGCAGGTCTAAGCTGGGCGTCCATACATCGAGCGCTTGATCAGAAAAAGGATGCGTTCTGCCATAGTTGTAGAGATGGTTCACCGAGGACGCCGCCAACAGGCTTTAGAGTTCCCAAACCGCTATGAACTGGAGCAGGTGAAGGGTGGGTTTGGTGGGAGATGGAGCGACTAGTTTGGGCGCTCGAATGACATAGACTGCAATTCGCGCTGGACGATATCTGTCAAACACCGAAGTTGGCCGTCAGCCATGTTGGCGAAGTGTGCAACTTTGGCAGGCTCATGTCTTGCGTGCTTAATTAGGTAAACGAGGTTCACCAAAGCCTCAACAGGGTCGTCATTTCGATTGCGATGGCGACCGCTCTATTAGGTGGGCAATCCGGTCATAGTCTGTTGCCCTGAGCTACCGATCCTATCGCCGGAAGGTGCCTCTCGTGCTTGTCCTATTTGTCATAGAACACCGGCAAAGTAAAAAGGAGCACCACAGCGAGGATGCACTGGACAAGTCCCCACATAGCCCAGCATCTTTGGACATGGATGAAGTGTTGACTGTCTCGCCATCTGGCATTGCGCCATGCGCGCTGATTTCCAGTGATGCCACTATAGATCGCCAACGCAAGTGCAAACACGAGCCCTAGATGAGGAGTCAGGCAAAGAAAGAGCAGCACGATCGTCGGAAAGTTGAGCGAACGATTCCTAATTGACCATATCCAAGTCAGGAAGAAGGCGCCCCAGTTGAATCCCACTAGCGGAGATCGCCACATAGGAAGGTAGTTGACACTGTTTTTAGGCGCTATCCCTTGTTGTCTGAGCAACCCAGAGAATCGTAAAGCAAATCGGGGCCAAAGCGCGGTGGTCTCAGCTCCGATGTCGAAGACACCAATGAGCCATACTTTGGTCGCAGGCGAATCGGACAATCGGATCTGATCCATCAAATGTGACCGAAGACGCCGGACGAGCCTGGTTGTAGCTAGCGCCAACATGAAACCGCCCATGCATGTCTCAACTGCTTTTCCTCAGCATCCCTCACTCATCTATCGGTGATTGATTTACTTCAATGTGCGTGAAACATAACCGCTTAGTCCCTTCGGCGAGTCCGCATCCTGCGGCATAGTGTGTCCGCCCTTGACTAGTGGCACAGGACCAGTCAACAGAGGATCTTTGGTCTGTTTCATCCATTGATCCAACTGGCTCCGTAGATCCTGCAATGCGACTTGGGCGATCTGCTGCTGGCTACCTGCGAGATTGTTCTGCTCATTCGGATCGAAGACCAGGTCGTACAGTTCCTCGTGTGACACGCTGGGCAACAACTTCCAGCCGTTCTTCATCCAGAATGTTTTGCTATAGCCATCATCGCAGTTAGGGAGCACTACATTCCGGCTGTCATCAAAGTGACGAATATACTTCCAGCGAGCCGTGCGGGCAGATCGCTTCGGTTCATAGGACGCGTGATAGGTGACCTCGGCAAAGACCGTCTCGTTCACCTCATTTCGGTTCCCTTGCAGAATCGGCAGAAACGATTTGCCAGTTATCCACGCCGGATGTGGAATACCCAGATAGTCGCAGATCGTCGGAAACACGTCGATGTTCGACAAAAGAGCATCATTCACTTGTGGCTTGGAGAAGGGACCAGGGCCACGCATGATGAGCGAGATTCCTGTCCCCGTATCGCGCAGGCTGCACTTCATATTCGGAAAGGCGATGCCGTGATCCGTCGTACTGATCACGAGTGTGCTCTCCGACAGGCCAGCGCTTTCCAGAGCATCCAGCACCTCTCCGATTCCTTTGTCCAGGATGCGTGCGCTGGCATGAAATCCCGCCATGTCGCGTCGCGTCTCTGGCACGTCGGGCAACGGCGCTGGTGGCTGAATATAATCTGGATTGTCCACCGGCTCCGGGAACTCGCGATGCGTCTCAAAGAATCCGACATCGAGAAAGAAGGGTTTCTCGGGCTTGCTGCGCAGAAATCTCGCGGCCGCTGGCGCTACATCCTTGGCGCTGGTCGTGGCATGCGGCAGAATCTGATCGTAGCCAATCACCGTTGGATCGGCCGCAATGTGCTGCACGCCTGCAAGCACTGAGATGTAGCCATGTGCACGTAGCGTGTAGAGGATGTGCTGTCTATAGTCATGAAGACCCCAGCCCAAGTGAGCCAGTCCCAGCATGCCCGCCGCATGTGGCGATTGCCCTGTCAAAAAGGCGGCACGGCTTGGCGAGCACGTCGGGGCCGCGGTATGCATATTGCGAAAGAGCACACCCTGCTTCGCCAGGCTGCTCAGGTTCGGCGTCGGAACGTTATGTCCGTACGGACGAAGATACCTTCCCGAATCATGCGAGTGCAGATAGATAATGTTGTACTTGCCATCTTTCGCTGGCTCAGCAGAGCCCTTATGTGTAAGAGCGCTGCTTGCGAGTGCCGCAACCGCACCAGCTTGCAGAAAGCGGCGACGGCTGGACCGTGTACTATCTTTCATCGGACAGATCTCCTAGAAATTAATCTTCAGCGCAACCTGCATCACACGCGGCGACTGCGTGCTGCTGATCACTCCAGCGGTCGTTGTACCAATAGTGGCATTTGGATTATTGAAGTTAGCTCGGTTGAAGGTGTTGAACGTCTCGCCACGAAGATCGGCGCTGAAACGCTCCGTCAGAACGAAGCGGCGTTCGAGAGTCAAATCCACATTGAAGTATCCAGGCCCTGTCAGGATGCCAGTGCCGGAGTTACCGAAGGTGTAAGTTGCCGGAGCCACGAAGGCCGAGGTATCAAAATACTTCGCCGTCGTACGTCCGTTGCTGAGACGTCCTGAACCAGTCCGGTTTGGCCGCTGCGTGCCCCCTCCGGCCGAGTTCGAGACATTCGTACCATAGAAGACGGTGAAGGGTGAGCCAGAGTGTAGAGACCACACACCGCTGAAGTTCCACGGCCCGACGATCTGTGCAACGAGACCGTGCGAAAGAAACTGGCGGTCCTTGCCGAAGGGCAACTCGTAGACGTGATTGAAGACGAAGGTATGGCGGAAGTCATCTGGCGTCGAGCCCCAGTTGCAGCGGATGCACTGGCTGTCCTGAATATCGGAGTTGCCGCCGCCATTCGGATTGCCTACATCCGACAGATATTTGGCATAAGTGTACGAAGCGCCAAAGTTGAGCCCTTTCGTGGTGCGCTTCTCCACATGAACCTGAAGACTGTTATACGACGCATCTCCGGCGCCCGTTCGATACCCCACGTTAACCAAGTTCGGGTTAATGGAGTAGTAGGGACGGCGCGGGTTCTGCCCACCGGCTCCTGGTCTCGACTGATTGAGATTGAGGCTGTTGATGAGCAGATGCTGTGATCGGGTCCCGACATAGCTGATATCGGCAATCACATCCTGACGAATCTCACGTTGAACGCCCAGGCTGTACTGGTAGACGCCGGTCTGGCGCGTGTTCACATCCCACGCTGTGGGGCTGCCAGTTGAGATCGCCGCTGTATTGTTAGGATCAGGCTGCACCGGTGTCGAGAATCCATCGCTCAAACGCGCCACGGGAGCACTAGCAGTATCGCTCGTGATCACCTGAGCAAAATAGAATGGCAGGTTCTTATACAGCTGAGCGCCACCGGCAAGCGTATCGACAAACGACATGCCAAAGCCCGCGCGAAGCACCGTCTTCTTTTGTGCATCGAGACTATACGCCAGCCCAAGGCGAGGCGAGAAGGTATTCAGGTCAAAGTTGCGCAGGCGACGGCTATTTCCATTAAGGCCCGCAACGCGCAGGGTTCCACTAGGAACATCAAAGTTCGCCCAGCGATTATTCACCTCGTACGGCGGTGCGCTTACCTCGTAACGAGCGCCATACTCCAGGGTCAGGCGATCCGTAGCCCGCCACGAGTCCTGAATATACGGCGCAAGCTGAAAGGTCCTCATGCCGAACTCACCGGTGAGGATGTTGCGATTTGCAGCGTCCGTCGCTCCCAGTGCGAAGTCAGCCAACGCAGACGCTGCACTGGTGGAACCGATCTGGCGCGTGAATTGGCCGTTGAAGTCGTAGGTTCCACGTACAGGAAACGCCGAGAATCCATTGAAGCGATGCCGCAGAAAGAGAAAACCTACCTTGATGGTGTGCTTGCCTACGGTGTGAATCACATCGCCGTCGTATTGAAACGTTGTAATGTAACTGTTCTCCGGATAGGACGAGGTATCACCAAGAGCCGAGAAGTTCGAGATGGTGAATCCCGGCAATCCACCCGAGAGCGAGTTGTAGTTGATCCCCGGAATTCCCAGGGTCGTCGCGGCAGCAAACGGCTGCCCCAGCGGCGTCACCTCCGCGCGCCAGCGAATGACTGCAGCGTGTGCCTCCAACAGCGTCGCAGGTGACATCACATGCGAGTACCCAAGCGTTCCTGACTGCGTCCTTAGCGGCGTCCGCGTTCCATTGCCCCCTGTCCCGATGTAAGGTCCTATCGTCGCGACCCCGGAAGGTGCTGTTGCAATCGTACCCGGCGAGACCTGTTCGGTCTGATCGAAGGAGTATTTGAAGAACAGCCGATCGCTCGCTCCCAGGTTCTGGTCGACACGCACATCAAACTGATTCGTGTTCTGTGTCAGCGCAGGTGTAATGGTGTAGTTATTCGTTGTGTTTCCGTTTGTAGGAGCAGGCAGCAGATCGATGAGGTTCGACGCCGCCGGATCAAGCAGCGAGGTGGGAATCTGGTTCCCGGCAAAAGGAGCGCGCGTCGTCACTCCACCCACAGTGCTGGTCGAATACGGGTTATAAAGCTGTGGACCCAAGCCCGAGAAGTTACCTGTGCGCACCATTGCGCGCTGTGCCAGTGTAGGAATCGTCGAGGTAAAGGTCTGTGGAACTGACTGCCGGATGCCTTGGTAGTCCGCGAAGAAGAAGGTGTGGTTACGGAGAATCGGACCACCCACCGTAGCGCCAAAGGTATTGCGACGATACGGTGCTCTGCGAATCCCGTTCTGATTTGCGAAGTAACTGTTGGCGTTCATGATGTCGTTGCGGAGAAACTCCCACGCCGATCCATGAATCTGGTTGCTGCCTGACTTGGTCGAAACCGTTGTAATCGCCCCAGCCGCCTCTCCGTACTCTGCGTTGAAGTTGCTGGTCATTACGCGGTACTCCTGAATCGCGTCGACCACAGGAACGAGAACCAGCGTATTGAGCCACTGATTGCGGTCATAGGTTCCATCAATAAGATAAGAGTTTGCTGCAGCAATCGAGCCGTTCACGCTGAAGTTCGCGCCGCCTCGAATGGAATACGCACTTCCTCCTTCAGCAAGATTTGAAGCGGAGCCCGTGTGAGCGCCAGGCGTCAGCAACACAAGATCCGTGAAGTTGCGTGTTGCCAGGGGGAGAGCAACCATCTGCTTGCTGTCCACCAGAGACGACATCACACCACTCTGCGATTGAATCAGCGATGCAGCCTCGCTGACCGTTACCGTCTCCGCATTGCTTCCCACCACAAGCGTCAAATCTACATTCGCGGTCGCCGCGCTCGCAAGCGTAATATTGCTACGCTCGAGACGCTGAAAACCGTTTTTTTCGACCGAGATGCGATAAGTTCCCGCAGGAATGGAAGCCGCGGTGTACTGGCCTTCCGCATTCGTTAATACCGTACGCTGAAAATCAGTCGCCGTATTTACCAGCAAGACGGTGGCATCGGGAACGACCGAGCCGGTGGGATCCGAGACGATTCCGACAATCGTTGATGTCTGCTGAGCAAGAGCAAGATAGGGGAACAAGACAAAGAATAGGGAAAGACGAAGCAGGCGAGAAACCATGATAACCCTCCAAATTGTGGGCACCGTCAGCATAGACGAGCATCCAGGCGCGAGGACTTTGCTACACACTTGCCGGACGGTGCCAGGCGAAGAGCGTAGCCTTAAGGCGCTTCACGTCCTCACGACATCGCGGGTGCGCTGCCACATTGTGCAGTTCGGCGGGATCGGTCTTCAGGTTGTATAACTCTTCGCGATCGTGCTCCCAGAAGGTGTACTTCCAGTTGCCCTCGCGCACCATATACTTGGCCCGTGGAGTGTTCAACGCATACTCCGCAAAGACGGGACCCACGTGAATAGACGCCTGGGGGTTTCTAACCAGCGCCGCGAAGCTCTGGCCGTCATTCGGCTGCACCTGCCTCACATTGCAAAGCTCAGTCAGCGTCGCACTCAGCGACACTTGGCTCAGCGGAGTTGATACGACACCACTTGCTCCTCCCGGCACATGAATCAGCAGAGGAACGCCACAGGAGCCTTCGTAGAACTCAAACTTTTGCCACAACCCCAGATCACCCAGCATCTCGCCGTGGTCCGAGGTGTAAGCAATAATGGTGTCGCGATCATGGCCCGTCTCTCGCAACGCCTGCAGGACCTGTCCCACGCAGTCGTCCATCTGTGCAAGATTGGCGTAGTAGTAAGCCATGTGCTGCTTAGCCCTGGCCTCGTCACGCAGCTCGGGTGTCGGCCCATTGTACTTAATTGATTGCACAACCTCTCGCGGCAGCGACGCCAGATCCGCCTTACCCCAACTATCGGGCAGCTTCATATCTTCTGCCTTGTACATGTCGGCAAAGCGCTGCGCCGGCATGAAGGGATCATGTGGCTTGAGGAACGATGTCACCAGAAAGAACGGGCCATCTTCCCGCTGATGCTGACGGAGAAAGCGAACAGATTCGCGTGCAACGAACGAATCAAAGTGATCCTTCTCTTCCAGCAACGAAACTTTGCCGACATGCACTGCACCTTCGCGCTCGTCCTTATGACGAACATCCTTCCAGGGATCCCCCGACTCACGCCAGAGATCATCGATCTCCGGCTGACCGGAGCCTGAGTTCGGACGGCCAAGCTCATCGGCATAGATCGCGGTCTTGGGGCCGAGATATTGGAACCAGTCATTGAACTCCAGTCGATAGTCGAAGCCGTGGGTCTGCGCATCCACCCAGTGCATCTTGCCGATCAGCGCCGTACTGTATCCGGCCGCATTGAAGTGGTGAGCAAGCGTCTTATGCTTGTCCGAGTATGCCCGCGTATTGTCCTGCGCCTCATGATGATGGCTGTACAGGCCCGTCATCAGTGAAGCGCGTGACGGCGTACACACAGGATTTGCGCAATAGGCATCCGTGAAACGAACGCTTTTCCGAGCAAGTGCATCGAGGTTGGGAGTATGAGCGACCGGATCCCCATAAGCTCCCATGCAGTTGCGCTTGTGCTGGTCCGACATGAGGAGCAATACATTTGGGCGCGATGTCAGCTTATCTGCAGGTGAGCGCTTCCCAATCAGCGACAAGGTCGCAAACGACAGTCCATTTTGCAGTAAAACGCGCCTATTCATACAAACACTCACACGAAGCACAACGGTCTTTATAAAAAGCACCACAACAACGAACATGGCATTCGCTTAGGATCGTGGGGCGATAAATGTTGGTTAGGAGATGACTTGCTGCGAAAAGCCTGGGAAACAGGACATTCTCAACGTCGCGAGCGTGACGGAGAACAACAACAACGATGGCAGATTGTTGGCACTGTGAGGCGTTTATATCACAAGCCAACATCATATTCATAACGTAGATCCGAGCGTCTATCTCCTGATTAATCCGAGTGGCTGACTCCTGCTTCCTCCCTTGGGCGTGTGTAGGTCGACTAGTATGAGCCTGTTTGAAACACCTCGAATGTCTTGCACCCCTCTATATGGTGATGGTGGCAATCATCTCTGAGCTGTCAGCCGCTTCGCGCGATCCGCTGTTTGGTGAGGCGATGCTGCAACTCTCGCAGCACGCAGTCGAGCGATAGCAATCTCGTCCTCAACGCTCGATCCGGCTTGACGGAGTTATGTATCCGACAATTTTAAGCTGTGCGGGTTTACATCCAGACCGCTTGTTGCTGCCAACCCTGGCAGATGCGCGTCCGTGACCTCACGTCGCGCACCTCGTAACAATCTCTCAAATGCAGACTTGGCCGCCCTCAGTGCGGAGAGTTTTAGAAAAGTCTTTCCTTTTCGGCAACTTCAAGTTGCCGATCCAGCTCATAGGACGAAGGTGCTTATGACCCAGTTTTCCTGCACCTCAATATCAGTTAACGATTCGGATTCGTGCACTCGCTTTAGGTTCTGGAGAACTGCCATAGTTCTATCCTGAAGCGGTTGGCCTATAGACATCGGCAACGCCTCGTATGACGAAGCATGAGCGGCATGTTACCACCGCAAGGAGATCTGTACTCACGATGCACAAGCCCGACACTCCATTGATCGCAATGAGCAACGCGCATACCCTTATTTCTATTGACTCCAGCGAGGTATAGCACTATGTCACCAGTCTCTCGAATGCTGCTTTCCACAGCCCGTTCTTGAAGAGAGAGTCAGAGCGTGCGTTGAACACGAATCTGGTGGTCGATCGGGAAGGACATTCTCGCCCGGCAGGGAATGGAGGGGTGGGGCGGCCGTGTGATCGACCAGCTGGCCCATGATCTGCAGAATGAGTTTCCCGGCGTGGAGGGGTTTAGCCCCAGAAGCCTCAAATACATGCGCGCCCTGGCCGTGGCCTGGCCGGAGGAATCAATTGTGCAACAGCTTATTGCACAATTGCCCTGGGGTCATAATGTCCGAGTTTTGGACCGGGTGAAGGATCGGCCGACGCGGGAGTGGTATCTGCGGGCAGCGCTAGAGCACGGTTGGAGTCAGAATGTCCTGGTTCACATGATCTCCGGGCAGCTTCACGAGAGGGAAGGGAAGGCCCTCACCAACTTCAAACGTTCCCTGCCGCCTCCTGGCTCGGATATGGCCGAGCAGATCCTGCGCGATCCGTACAACTTCGACTTCCTGACCCTCACTGAGCCATTCGCGGAGCGGGAGTTGGAACGAGGATTGCTCGCACACCTGCGCGACCTGCTCCTTGAACTGGGCCGCGGCTTCGCCTTGGCAGTCAAGTACCCCTGGTTGTTGATGGTCGATCTTTCTATATAGACCTGCTGTTTTACCATGTGCGCCTGCACTGCTACTTCGCAATCGAGCTAAAAGCAAACTGAGCTTCTATATCTCTGCGATCAATGGAACCATACGCACGCCTGTCGACGGTCCTACGATTGGGCTGCTCCTTTGCGAGAGCCGGAGTGGGCCAATTGTAGAGTATGCTCTGCAGAGTTTAATTCAGCCGATAGGCGTCTCCACATACCGGGTCACACGCGAGCTGCCCGAGCCGGTGCGCGAAGAACTGCCGAGTGTCGAGGATCTCCAGGATGTTGTCAAGAAGCTACATTCGGAGATCGAGACCCTGCGCAAGGAGCAGTCCGGTGCGGAGTAGCGCGATGCCGATCTTCGGACAACGCGGATCGATCGCGCAAGATCAATTGTGCAATAGCCTATTGCATAATCGGAATTCGGCAGATAGAGAGGCTGGCTGGCAATGACCACCTCCCTCGTTCCAGTCGAACTGCCGCCCGGTGAACCGCCATTTGCTCTCACCCCAGCTCAGGCGATCCTGCGCCAGATGGTTTTGGACTCGGTGGATTCCATCCACTCCAAGCGCAACTACGCCAAAGCGCTGGATGATCTGTTGGCGTTCTGTGCCAGCCGCCCTCTCTCGCGTGCGCTCCTGCTGGAGTACCGCACGACGATGGACCATCTTGCTCCTCGACCATCAACGTCCGCATGTCGGCGATACGGGAAACTGGTCGGTGAAGCCCAGCGCAACGGAATGATCGGGCGTGAAGAAGCCGACAACTTGACTGACATTCCCAACGTCCGGCAACGGGGCACTCGGCTGGGCAACTGGCTCACTCGGGAACAGGCCAAGGAACTTCTGGCCGTACCTGATCGCTCGAAGCTCAAGGGAAAACGCGACTACGTGATCATCGCTCTTCTGATTGGCTGCGCTCTGCGCCGGCGGGAGCTGGCAACGCTCAACATCGAGGACATCCAGCTCCGTGAAGGAAGATGGGTGATCATCGATCTCCGCGGCAAAGGCGGAAGGATTCGAACCTGTCCCGGCTAAACGATTGAGAACATTACATCGACTCTCTGCAAACGCACATAAATTTCCGTTTCGTGAGGTGTCCCCAGTATTGTCCAGCAGGTCAAAGATGCCGGGATAAAGGAAGCGGACCTCAGCAAGCCTGATGTAGCCGGGCTCCAAGTTTGGTTGATGCAGCACGGGGACGTAGCGAAGAATATCGCTGGACAGTGTAAGTCGGCCATGAAGACAGATTCCGTATGGCAACATTCGGAAGAGGGACGTATCTGTCTCGCAGAAAAAGGAAACGGGCTCGTTAACTAGCGAGGTCTGTCTACGCTGGCATTGCTACCGCAGAGGAGTGCGCTTCACCGCACTGGAGCCTGACGAGAGCCGAGCTAATACAACTCTTGCTACCCGATTCGGTATCCGCTACGCTTCGAAGCGTCTGCGAAGTCTTAGGGCTGTATCTGGAGCGCCCCGCAGCACGCAGCCTGTCGATCGAGGGAGTAACTTGGGGGCGCTTCGGATACAGCGACTTGAAGGAAGCCGCTCACCGGAGTCGGTCTTATGTATTTTCTATCGGACTGCGGCGAGTTGTATGGATCTTAGAGCTGATGTTGCGGGCTGCGCGGGTCGGTCGCGACCGTGGACTATGTGGATACGCGTGGTCTTGAGGCCGCCGCAGATGGTGGTTGAGCTGGTTTTGTTGGTGCCACACGCTCGATGAGACACAGCGTGGGTGCGCATGCCGGAGCACGTGGAGAGATCGAGGCTGGAGTTGCAGGCTCATGCCAGCCGTCTCCCATTGTTCCACTTTTGCATTCAAATCGCGGACGAACTTCGTAGTTTGCGCGGTTCGCTGAACCGCAAAATTTATGACCAGACTACTGGAAGACGCAGGTG
>JAOAPB010000090.1 GCA_025462645.1 Edaphobacter sp.
GCATTCTGGACATGGGTGGCGAAGTTGCCGAGGCCGGAGCCCAGGATGATGCCGAGGGTGGGCTGGAGTGGTGTCTTGGTGCGGATGGAGGCGACTGCGGATTGTGCTTGCGTGTAAAGGTCAGTCATCATTTGCTATCCCTGTTCTTGCCTCTTGGAGGGGGTACTCCCTCCCCCCATACCCACACATAAATTGCTTTAAATCAAGTTGCAAAAATGACTCTCCTCATAGTCGCCATCCCAGATAGTTTATGGGCAAATTCTTCCAAGGAAAGGATTTAGCCATTCTGCCATGGGATGAAGAAGATGGAGAAGCTCTATTAACAGTTTAGCTAGTCGGTAGGGTAAATATGCAAGTTTTCGGATTTGTTTTTAATACATGAATTCGCTGGATTAGCGCGGGTTTTGTGTGTTTTGGGTGATGGTTTTGAGTGCATGGGGGGCTTGACAGGATTTTTGGGACGCTGATTTGGGGATGTTGGGACTAGAACAAGGAACGGCATGGTATGGGCTGGGAAGAGGCATGGGTAGAGAAGCGGGTTTCTCCGCTACGGCGTCATAGTGCGCCGCCTTCGGTCGAAATGACGATTTTGGGGGAGGCTGGAGGCTAAAGAGAACACGCTACGGCAAGAGCAGACAGCAACAGTAGCAGACAGCAATGACGAGAACCATTGCGACAGAAGCGGACTTCTGCGGGATGATGTGTCGCGGCTGATTGCATTCTGAGGAGGAGAAGGCGCATAGTTTCCTGCGAAAGCTGGAGGTGCGAATGACAGTGCTGAGTTCCGATAAAAGCGGCAATATGATCGGCGATCTGGCGCACTTTGATCTTGTTGGCGAGATCGCCGACTCTGAGAGCAAGAAGCCGTGGCAACACGGTCTCTACGCGAAGACGCTCTTCAAGAAAGATGACTTCCGGGCTGTGCTGATTACGATGGAGGGCGGAGCCAGGATGAAGGAGCACCATGCGGATGGCACGGTCTCGGTGCAGGTGTTGAAGGGACGGATACGAGTCGGCGCGGAGGGAGAGGTCTATGATCTCCCGGCGGGGAATCTATTGACTCTTGGCGCCTCCATCAAGCATGAGGTGGAGTCCCTGGAGGACTCCGCGTTTCTGCTGACGATCTCGTGGCCCAGCAATCAGGAGCTGCTGGCGATGGAGCATCGAGGTTATGGGACATGAGGTTTCATAGAGGATTTGTTGGGCACGACGATCAAGCTGAAGCACAATGAGGCGGTTGTGCTGCTGGAGCTGCTGGGCGGTGAAGTTCTTCCGACTGCTGCGAGTTATTTGATGAGCATGGAGACGATGCTGGCGGACATGAGGTTGGCCATGGTTCCGGCGAGCATGGCGCGGAGGCCGAGGCGGGCGAGGTCGTTGCGGCGGTTGGGGATGAGGGCACCGATGCCGCCGATTTGAATACCAATGGAGCTGAGGTTGGCGAAGCCGCAGAGGGCGAAGGTGGCGATGGTGAAGCTGCGGGGTGAGATGACGGCCTTCTGTGCGCCGAGGGCGGTGTAGGCGATCAACTCGTTGAGGACGGTTCGGGTGCCGAGGAGGTTGCCGACGAGAGGAGCCTCGCGCCAGGGGATGCCGATGAGCCAGGCGATGGGGGCGAAGAAGAAGCCAAGGATCGCGTTGAGGCTGGAGGGGAAAGGGATGTGATGGCCGCTGAGGAAGTTGTGCAGGCCACCGAGGATGCCGTTGGCGAGGCCGACGAGGGCGAGGAAGCTGATGAGCATGATGGCGACGTTGAAGGCGAGCTGGCCGCCGTCGATGGTGCCGCGGGCGATGGCGCCGATGAGGTTCTCTTCCTTGTGCTCGGCAGAGGCTGGCATCTTGACGATGCCTGCGGTGGCGGGAACTTCTGTCTCGGGGACGAGCATCTTGGAGACGAGGATGGTGCCGGGAGCGGTCATGATGACGGCGGCAAGGAGATCGGAGGCGTGGATGCCGTAGGCGATGTAGGCGGCCATGATTCCGCCGGAGACGTGGGCCATGCCTGAGGTCATGATGGTCATGAGCTCGGAGTAGGTGGCGTCGTTGAGGAAGGGGCGGATGGTGAGGGGTGCCTCGGTCTGTCCCATGAAGATACTGGCGGCGACGTTGGTGGACTCGGCTCCGGAGATTCCCATGGTCTTCTGCATGATCCAGGCGAAGGCGCGGATGACGAGCTGCATGACGCCGATGTGATAGAGGAAGGCGAAGAAGGCGGAGATGAAGATGATGGTGGGGAGGACCTTGAAGGCGAAGACGGCGAGGGGCGTGTTGCCGCCGAGGGGGCCGAAGACCATGGAGGAGCCATCGACGGAGTAGGCGAGGAGACGGTTGATGGCGTTTCCGGCGGTGGTGAAGATGCGTTGGCCGAAGGTGGATTTGATGACCAGGAAGGCGAAGGCTATCTGGAGACCGAGGCCCCAGGCGACGGTGCGCCAGCGGATGGCGCGGCGGTTGGTTGAGAGAGCGTAGGCGAGGGCGAGAAAACAGATGAGTCCGAGAAGACCGGTGAAACGAGCCAAAGGATTGCTCTCCTACGTTGGTGACGACGATTGGAACGTGTGGGATGAGTTTACTGGGTGGAAGGGGACGCTACCTAGTGATTTTCCGATGGAGCGAGGGGAAGTTCGATCGGTGAGGAGGAGGTGTTCTGTAGAAGGGGCATTGGTGATATGTCCAGTTTTATTTTGGCCTGGGGAGCCAGCTTTTGCTTGAGGGTGTACATGCGCTGGTCGGCGATCAGGAGGAGCCTGATTGCATCGTCGGCGTCCTCTGGGTAGATGGCGAGGCCGAGGCTCGCAGTTACGGTGAGAGACTGTCCGTCTATGATGAGGGGCTTCTCGACAGCGGTGTGGATGATGTTCAGAAACTGGTCAATGGTGCGTTCGTCTTTGAGATCGAAGGCTATGAGGGTGAACTCGTCGCCGCCGAGGCGGGCGAGGGTGTCGAAACCAGGGACGTTTTCGCGAAGGTTTCTTGCGACGCCGCGTAGTACCTGGTCTCCGGCCTGATGCCCGAGGGAGTCGTTGATGTTCTTGAAGCCGTTGAGATCGAGCAGGAGCAGGGCGAGATTGCCGTTCATGCGGCGGCAGCGACCGAGGGCGCAGTTGAGGCGGTTCTCGAAGGAGCGGCGGTTGGGAAGGCCGGTGAGCTCGTCGTGCAGGGCGAGCCATTGGTTGTTAGAGACCTGCTCCTCGAGCATGACGAGGATCATGCCGATGGAGATGAGGGACTTCTGCATGTTCCAGACATGAGAGGCGATGTCGGCGTAGGCGCGGTAGTGCACGACCCAAGGGTGGAGGAGAAAGCAGAGGGCCCAGATGTAGAAGCCGACCAGAATAGCCAGACGGCCCGTGCTCTGGCGAGGGAGTCGACGCTGGAACTTGAGGGCGGCGATGGTGTAGACGCCACAGAGACTCCAGTAGACCGCTTCGCGGTAGTCCCCTTGGCGAATGAGATAGCCAATGGCCAGCCATCCGCAGAGGTGGATGACTGTGACGAGCCAGGTGCGACGGAGATAGAGTGAGCTTGCCCCGGCGACGAGAAGACCGGCGGCTACGGCTGGGTAGTACGCGCCGGGGGTATAGATGTGCAGGCCGTAGGTTGTGGTGATGGCGAGCAGGGGAAGAGCGTTCAACAGGAGATAGAGCAACCTGACGGTTGGAGAGAGAGGATGGTGCCGGGAGTCCCATGTGAAGACCACGCCTGCGAGGAGGTAGCAGTCGAGGACGATGATGTGGAGTCCTCGTTGGGTAGGACCGTTTTGCGCGTAGAAGATGTGGGAGCTGGATTCGACCAGGGTGATGAGGAGGCCCAGCAGCCAGATGTCTGCCTGTTCTTGCGGATGGCGCTGACGCAGGAGAAGGAGGATGACGATGAGGATCGTCAGGGCTGAGAGGTCGGGAAGGAAGGCGTAGTTCATCAAAGCTCCGTGCATTTGCACTTGTGCTTCAAAAGGTAGTCAAAAGGGGGCCCCGGACTATGCTCTTTGGAGAAGAGGCTAACTGGTTCAAACGATTATCCTGCATTCCGAAATAACCGGGGTATTTTTTTGCAGGGGGTGTCGATTCAGTTCTTAGATGCGTAATTTGGCCGGTCGGGCTGGATTGCCCATGACGGTGGCGCCAGGAAGGATGTCGCGGGTGACGACGCTGCCGGCTCCGATGATGGCGTCGTCGCCGATGGTGATGCCAGGGAGGAGGATGGCTCCGCCGCCGATCCAGACATTGGCGCCGATGCGGACGGGTCTGCCGCTCTCGAGGTTGGAGCGACGGGCTTCGGGGTCGCGGGGGTGGTCGGCGGCGTAGATCTGGACGGCGGGGCCGATCTGGGTGCGGTCGCCGATCTCGATGGGGTTGACGTCGAGGAGGACGCAGTTGAAGTTGAGGAAGACGCCCTTGCCGAGGCGGATGTTGTAGCCGTAGTCGCAGAAGAAGGGCGGGCGGATGGTGGAGTCTGCGCCGCAGGAGGCGAGGATCTCTTTGAGGAGAGGAGTGTGCGTCGTGGGGTGGTGGGGAGTGCTGTTGTATTTGTGGAGCAGAGTGGTGGCGTGGAGGCGTTCGGCGATCAAGATGGGGTCTTCGGCGATGTAGAGGTCGCCGGAGAGCATCTTTTCCTTTTCGGTCCTGTTGGACTGCATGTCTCTCCCCCCCACCCCTGTTAAAAGCTCTAAACTATTCGAAGCAGATACTTTAGGTTCGGACTTCGATGTGTCTAAGTCCGGTTAAAATGCGAAGACCCGGCGGTGTGGCCGGATCTTGATCTTAACTTTATTCTCTTATTCAATTATAGAGGGAGTGTCAAGCGAGCTGTGCCAGTACCGTCTGACGAATTCGATTTGCAACTTCGGCGCGACTTAAGAAGGCATACCCCCAGGGGCTGAAGCCCCCTTCTCCTGGCGGCTTTGAGAGGCCTAAGGCTGAAGCCTTGGGGTACCTAGAAGCAAAGGCTGAGGAGGCTGCGGAAAAGCCGCTGCAGCGGTGCTGCGGAAAAGCCGGCGCGGCAAAGTCAGGTGAGGCTGTTGGCCGTGATGACTTCGCGGATGAGAGGCTGCTTTGCAATTGGGGCGTTGGTGATCTGGAGGGTTTTGCGGAGCATGGCTTCGGGTTCGTCGAGGAGGGAGGCGTCTTCGCTGAAGAGGGTTACGAGTGGCTGGTTGGCTTCGAGTTTATCGCCTAGTTTGGCGTGCATCTCGATGCCGGCGTGGGAGCTGACGGGGTCGCCGGGTATGGCGCGGCCGGCTCCGAGACGCTGGACGGCCCAGCCTACCTGCTTGCAGTCCATGCCGGTGAGATAGCCGGATTGGGAGGCGGTGAGGATGCGGGTGGCCGTGGGCTTGTGGTGGGAGGCGGGGTCTTCGAAGAGAGTGGTGTCGCCGCCCTGGGCTGCGATGATCTTGAGCCAGGCTTTGTAGGCAGCTCCGGACCGGAGGATCTCGTCGGAGAGCTTTGCGCCTTCTTCGGGGGAGTCGGCCTGGCCGGCGAGGTGGAGCATCCAGCCGGAGAGGATGTTGGTGAGCTCGATGAGGTCGGCGGACATCGGGTGCCTGACTTGCTTCATGATGTCGACGCACTCCCAGACCTCGACCCAGTTGCCGGAGAAGCGGCCGAGGGGCTCGTCCATGGTGGTGAGGAGGGCTACGGTGCGGGTGCGGGAGGTCTCGCCGGTGCGGACCATGAGCTCGGCCAGGAATTTGGATTTTTCGTAGGTGGGCATGAAGGCACCGGAGCCGACTTTGACGTCGAGGACGAGGGCGTTGAGGCCCTCGGCGAGCTTCTTGCTCATGATGCTGGCGGCGATGAGGAAGGGGGATTCGACGGTGCCGGTGTGGTCTCGGAGGGCGTAGAGGATGCGGTCGGCGGGGACAATGGCGGGTGTCTGGCCGATGAGCGCGGCTGCGCATTCGCGCAGAACGTCGCGCATCTCGGCAAAGGAGAGCTGGGTGTTGAAGCCGGGGATGGTTTCGAGCTTGTCGAGCGTGCCGCCGGTGTGGCCGAGGGAGCGGCCGCTGATCATGGGGACGACGATGCCCGGGACTCCGTCGCGCGTGGGATGGGCGAGGCCGGCGGCGGCGAGGATGGGAGCGATGAGGAGGGAGGTCTTGTCGCCGACTCCGCCGGTGGAGTGCTTGTCGATGGTGAAGGTGTTGAGGGCCTCGGTGTAGGCGACCTCGCCGGAGAAGCGCATGGCCTCGGTGAGGGTGGCGAGCTCGCGGGGATCGAGGCCGTGGAGAAAGACGGCCATGAGGAAGGCGGCGATCTGGGCGTCGGTGACGAGCTGCTTCCTGGGGGTGCGGTCGACGATGGCGCGGATGAAAGCGCGGATTTCGGCGTCGGTGAGGGCGAGGCCGTCGCGCTTGTGGAGGATGACGTCGATGGGATGGATGGCGTAGGTACTCTGCTGATCTTGCGTCATTTGGTCTGGATTATTTGTTCAGGAGAAAGGCTGCGGGGAGGAGGTCGGCGATGGTGGCTTCGGCGACGGTGCCGTCTTCTGCGGGGAAGAAGATGCGGGTGTCGGGTGTGCTGAACTCGTGGATGGACTGGCGGCAGGCCCCGCAGGGCTGGCTGGCGGCGTTGCTGAGGTTGGCGATGGAGATGGCGCGGATTCGGATGTGCGGGCCATACATGCCTACTGCGCTGGCGATGGCGGATTGCTCGGCGCAGGTGGTGAGTCGGTAGGAGGCGTTCTCGACGTTGCAGCCGGTGACGATGGTGTCGTCCTCGAGGAGAAGAGCTGCGCCTACTCGGAAGCCACTGTAAGGAGCATAGGCCTGCTGGGCGACGGCGAGGGCGCGTTGCTGGAGGTCCTCGATCTGAGTTGGGGTGAGGCCGCTGGGATGGCTTGTTGCAGACATGAGAGTGAGGCTATCGGGTGCGGGAGTCGATGGCAAGTGGGAGAGACGGTTCGTGTTTCGAGAGGCTGGTTGTCGTTAGTTTACTAAGCTGTGGGTTAGGGATAGTTGGCGTGTGTCCGAGAAGCCGGTTATACGGACACTTGGGCTACAGGCGCAGATTAGATAAAACAGCTCAATGAGTGCATTGGCCTGGATGCAACAATTGAGATCCATCACAATATGCTTAGTGCCCTAGTCGACGTTAAAGAGGGGCATGGGGCAGGAGCATGTGCGACCTTTAAGCGCGGCGTGGGATTGTATCGTTTTGTGGTGGGGCGTACCTCTGGCCTTCTCGCGTGTTCGGGGCGGCACTCTCGAAAAGGAGTAGCAATGGAACTCTTCCGAATTCATGTTGCAGATGAACTGCTCGACGATCTGCGGGCGCGGCTACGAAATACGAGATGGCCCGACCAGATACCTGGCATCGGTTGGAAGCAGGGCACCGAACTGGATTGGTTGCAGCATCTCGTGTCCTTCTGGGCCGATGACTTCGACTGGCGCGCCTGGGAGCAGAGGCTTAACGCTTTCGACCATTTCACATGGAAAGGCATCCATTTCGTGTATAGGCGGACGGCATCGGGCCGGGGCAAACCGCTTATTCTCACGCACGGCTGGCCCGGCAGTTTCCTGGATTATTTGGATATGCTGCCGATGCTCGATGACTTCAACTTGATCATACCCTCCCTGCCCGGATACGGATTCTCGCCGCGCCCAGCTCAAGTTGGTATCAACTATCGCTACGTTTCGGAGCGCTGGCACCAACTCATGTCTGAGCTTGGGTATTCCCGCTACGGGGCTGTCGGATATGACTTCGGGGCCGGGGTAACGACAATCCTTGCACTCGACCATCCAGAGTCGGTTATCGGAATTCATCTCACCACGCTCGAATCGGACCTCACTCCCACAGTGAACGATTCGGAACTCTCCGATGCCGAGCGTAGGTATCTCGCAGTGAATCGGGAGTGGGAGACTACGGAACGAGGCTACAGCGCGATCCAGTCTACCAAACCGCAGACCGTCGGCTACGGACTCAACGATTCTCCTGCTGGGCTGGCCGCTTACGTTGGCGAGAAGTGGCATTTGTGGAGCGATCTCACGCCGTCGACTGACTTTCTCTGTGCCACGCTCACCCTCTATTGGGTCACACAGACTATTACATCGTCGATGCGTGACTACTGGGACAATCGCTGGTTCCCGGTGGAGCGCGCCTACGTCGACACGCCCACGGCGTTTAGTGTCTTCGCGCACCAAACCGTTCCTGAGGGTGAGCCGCCGCGCACCTATCTGGAGCGCGTGTACAACATCCAGCGATGGACTGTATTTCCGGGTGGCGGTCACTTCGCACCGAAAGAAAAACCTGCGGTGGTAGCAGGGGACGTGGCTGCTTTCTTCCAAGACTTACGCTGAATTTGTGGATTAGCAGATGTCCTTTGGAACGCCCAATCACTGCGGACAATAAGCTTGGCGGCATAAGCTTTCGTTGTCAATAAGCACATAATCGCCGATTCACTCACCGACAAATAGCAGCGAATTCACTTGTCTATAGTCGGCAAAGCGGACAACGACAGAGTTGTCGGAGATGCTGAACGACACTCGCCAACCTATGCGCATGAGTGGGCAGTAACTAACACGACTACCAGATGGTGTCTGACGAATCAGTGACCTTCTCTGAGAATGTCGCGTTATGGGACAAGAAGACATACCCCAGGCCTAAAGGCCGCTCTTGTTGTGGCCCAAGGATGCCAAGGTTAAAGCCTTGGCCTACCTAGAAGCAGGCAAAGGCGCCGATTGGTCGAACACAATTCTAATGATTAAGGTGATGCGCCCGATAAGAGGTGTGTGGACGACCTGACTAAAGAATTTATCGCAGAGAGCCAGGAAGGGCTGGACCGCATGGAGCGGTGCCTGACTGAGCTTGAGACGCGGCCTGGAGATAGCGACCTGGTGGGAGAGATCTTCCGCTCGGTGCATACGATCAAAGGGACGACGGGGTTTCTGGGGTTCGACCGGCTGGAGAAGCTGGCTCATGCGGGAGAGCATCTGCTGGGCTCGCTGCGGGATGGCAAGCTGGCGGTGACGTCGGGGTTGATCAGCGGGCTGTTGCATCTGTTGGATGGACTGCGCGCGATCCTGATGCTGATTGAAGAGACAGGCAGTGAAGGGCTGCGTAGCGGCGATGAGGATGGTGCGCTGATCGCAGAGCTTGCGGCGCTGAACGGAGCTGCTGCGGTTGCGGTGGCAGGCTCGGCCTCCGATGCGAGTGTGATGGCGATACAACAGACTGTGGCATCGCCTGCGCCAGTTGTGACGGGGCCTGCTGCGGGATTGAGCGATAAGACGCTGCGCATCGACGTCGAAGTGTTGAACCGGATGATGAATCTGGTGGGCGAGCTGGTGCTGACGCGCAACCAGATGCTGCAGAGCGGGGTGGAGGCGACAAACTTTCCCGAGCTGGCTCGGCGACTGGACAGCGTTACGGCCGATCTGCGCGAGACGGTGATGCAGGCTCGGATGCAGCCGGTGGGGAATCTGTTCGGGAAGTTCCCGAGGATGGTGCGCGACCTGGCGCAGACGTGCGGGCGCGATGTGCGAATTGAGTTCTCCGGGCAGGAGACGGGGCTGGACAAGAGCCTGCTGGAGGCGATCAAAGACCCGCTGACCCATGCTGTGCGGAATGCGGTGGATCATGGGATCGAGTCGCCTGCGGTTCGTGTCATGGCAGGGAAGCCTGCTGAGGGCTGCGTGAGATTGAGGGCGTTCCATCAGAGCGGATCGGTGGTGATCGAGGTCTCGGATGACGGCGCAGGTATCGGAATTGAACGCGTGCTGGCGAAGGCTGTCGAACGCGGGCTGGTGACGGCGGAGCAGGCTGCGGGGATGTCGGAGCGGGAGGCACTGCAGCTTATCTTTCTGCCGGGGTTCTCGACGGCTGCGTCGGTGACAACGGTTTCGGGCCGTGGCGTTGGCATGGATGTGGTGCGGGCGAACGTTGAGAAGGTCGGCGGCAGCGTTGAGGTGGAGTCGAAGGTTGGCTTGGGAACGACGTTGCGCCTGCGGGTTCCGCTGACGCTGGCGATTGTACCGGCGCTTGTGGTTCGCAGCGGTGGACAGAGCTTTGCGCTGCCGCAGAGTGCGCTGGTGGAGCTGGTGTATGTGCCGAAGCGCGATGAAGAGAAGGCTGTGGAGCGGATGGGAACGGCGGAGCTTTATCGGCTGCGCGAGCGGCTGCTGCCGGTGGTATGGCTGGACCGGCTGCTTGGATTGGAGCCGGGAGGTGCAGAGGAGGCGCATGGGTTCTACATGGCCGTGCTCGAAGCTGAGGGCTGCCGCTATGGGCTGGTGGTGGATGACCTGCTGGCTCCCGAGGAGATTGTGGTGAAGCCGCTGTCGGCGGTGCTGCGGGAGATTGGACTGTTCTCTGGAGCGACGGTGCTGGGTAGCGGAATGCTCGCGCTGATTCTGGATGTCGGTGCGACTGCGGCGAGGGCCGGTGTGAAGCCTGTCGAAGAGGAGATCGAGGAGGTCGAGCTGGAAGGAACGAAGGCGATTGAGAACGAGGTCTCGCTGCTGGTGTTCGAAGACCGGGCGCGCGAACGGACCGCACTGCCGCTGGATGTAGTGGAGCGGATTGAGAGCGTGCCGCTGGAGCAGATTGAGTATGCGGGTGGGCGGGCTTTGCTGCAGTACCGGGGTGAGCTGCTGCCGCTGAGCGATGACGGCAATATGCTGGCAGAGCTGGAGCAGGAGGGCGGCGAGGAGATCTCGGTGACCGTACTGATCTGCGGCACTCGGGGCGCGGGAGGAGTGCAGCGCAGAGGCATGATCGTGCGGAGGGTGCTGGATGTCTCCGGAGGAACTTTGATCGACAAGGATGCCGAGGAGGGCGAGATGGAGCTTGCGCTGGTGAAGGAGAAGCTGACGATGATTCATCGCGAGTTCAGTGTGAAGACAGCGCCGACGTGGAAGGAGGTCGCATGAGGATTGTGGGACAGGATGAGACTGAGATCCAGGATGAGAACGATGCTGTGTCGCTTTGTTCGATGTTCGCGGGCGACGAGAGCTTCGGTATCGACACGAAGAAGATTCGCGAGGTGCTGGGGAAGCGCGATCTGCAACGGGTGCCGATGGCGCCGATGTACATCGGGGGCGTGGTGCCCTATCGCGGTGAGGTGCTGACTACGGTGAACTTTCGCGCTCTGCTTGGCAAGGGGGAGTTGGCCGATGTGAACTGCGTGCTGGTGCTGGAGGACGATGAGTCCGGGGAGCGCTTTGGCCTGGTGGTGGATGCGGTGGGCGGCGTGGTGACGGTGAGCCGGAAGATGCTGGAGGCGAATCCTTGCACGCTGGGGGCTCGCGCGAAGTGGCTGTTCGACGGGGCGTACAAGATGCAGACGGGGTTGATGGTGCAGCTGGACCCTCAGAAGCTGCGGCCGTCGCGACTGGCAGAGGCCGGGCTGTTCAAAGAGAAAGCAAACGGGGAGCGAGCATGAGAGCGCTGATCGTCGATGATTCGAGTTTTATCCGCGAGTACCTGCATCATCTGTTGGACCGAATGGGAATCGTCTGCAAAGAGGCGGTGGATGGTAACGACGCGTTGACTGTGCTGGCGGCGGAGCAGGCCTTCGACCTGATGCTGCTGGATGTCAATATGCCGGTGATGAATGGGCTGGAGTGTGTCAAAGCGCTGCGCGAGGCGAGGCTGAGCCCGGAGATGAAGGTGATGATGGTAACGACGGAGGCCGATAACTCGTTCATCTCAACCGCGCTGGACAATGGCGCGGACGAGTTTCTGATGAAGCCCTTTACGCCGGAGAGCCTGCGCGAAAAGATGCTTCTGCTTGGATTTGCAGCGGCTTAAACGGGAAGACAAAAGGAATACCAGGCATGAGCGTTTTGAAGCAACGGACACTTCGTATTCTTGCGGCGGATGATTCAGCGGTCATGCGTGGCATCATGCGGAATTTATTCGCAGTACATGCCGAGAATCGGTCAAGCGAGCTGCCGCGCATGGAGTTGTGCGGAGTTGCGCGGGATGGCGTTGAGTGTCTTGAGGCAGTGAAGGAGCTGCGTCCAGATGTACTGGTGCTGGATCTGGAGATGCCGCGGCTGAATGGCCTGGAGGTTCTTGAGAGATTGCGGCAGGAGAGTCTTGAGCTGCCGGTGATCATGTGCAGCTCCTATACGGAGCATGGCGCGCGATCGACTCTGGAGGCGCTGGCGCGGGGGGCGTCGGATTATGTGATGAAGCCGAGCGCACAGCGCAATCTTGACGAAGCGCTACAGTCGCTATCGCGGCAGCTGCTGGTGAAGATTGCTGCATTGGCCAAGGGGGAGAACGGCAGGGAACGAAGAGTCCACGAGAAGGATGAGGTCGCGAAGTCCCTGCGGGCACGGTCCGGCGAAGGGCGAACACGGCCAAATGCACCGATCGAGGTGGTCGTGATTGGGCTATCCACCGGTGGACCGTCTGCGCTGGAGCAGATGCTGCCGAAGTTGCCGGCGGATTTTCCTGTGCCAGTGCTGATTGTGCAACATATGCCGAAGTTGTTTACAGGTGCGCTCGCGGAACGGTTGGACAAATGTTGCGCGCTTCGGGTGGAAGAGGCATACGACGGCGCGATTGTTCGTCGGGGGACGGTCTGGCTGGCTCCTGGAGATTCGCACATGGAGGTAGCCCCGCGGAGAATGAACTTTGGTGAAGGGAGCGGGGGCGTCGCAGTGCGAAGCGGCAGAGTTCGCCTGCATCATCAGGAGCCGTTGAACCATTGCAGGCCGTCGGTTGACTACCTGTTCCACTCGGCGGCACGGATGTATGGCGCCGGGGCGCTGGGGTTGATGATGACGGGCATGGGAGCGGATGGGCTGGATGGGGCGCGCGCGATTCACGAAAGAGGCGGTGTGGTGCTTGCTCAGGACGAGGCGACGTCCGCGGTATGGGGGATGCCGGGGAGGGTTACGGATGCCGGTATCGCGAATGCAACACTGCCGCTGCGGGCGCTGGCGGGTGAGCTGGAGCAGTGGGTGAACGCCGGTCGTATTGTGAAGCCTGAGCCTGCAATTCATGCGACCTCCGCGACGGCTTCGCGACGAGAGGTGATACATGGCCTGTACTGATTCGGACTACGCCTATCTACGGGAGTTGGTGTTGGAGCAGTCGGCGAATCTGATCGATCCATCACGGAATGCGCTCTTCGACATGCGGTTGACGCCGATTGCGCGATCGGCGGGAGCGTCAAACCTTGGAGACTTCGTCAATATCCTGAAGGCGGACAGGCCGGCGCACCTGCATCGCGCTGTTGCTGAGGCCATGACGATCAATGAGACGAGCTTCTTTCGCGACCTGACTCCATTTGAGATGTTGCGGCAGACGATTCTCCCGCGGTTGATTGAACAACGGGCGGAGAGTCGCCGGTTGCGTCTCTGGAGCGCGGCGAGCTCGACTGGGCAGGAGGCGTATAGCCTGGCGATGTTGATCGCGGAACACTTTCCTTTGATCTCCGGGTGGGATGTGAAGATCTTCGGCACAGACATCTCGCGGCAGGTGATCGATTACGCTCGACGTGGCAGATATCGCAGGCTGGAGGTAAACCGGGGGCTGCCGGCGCGGATGCTGCTGAAGTATATGGAGCGCGACGGCGAGGAGTGGGAGGTGTGCTCGCGGATCCGTTCGATGTGCGAGTTCGAGTATGCGAATCTGTGCTCGCCGTTGCCGAAGCTTCCCGCATTCGATCTGGTGATGTTGAGAAATGTTCTGCTGTACTTCCCGCAGCGGGACCGAAGACGGCTCTTCAGGCAGGTTCATCGCCAGATGGAGCCTGACGGATGTCTGGTGCTGGGAAATGCGGAGCAGGCTGAGGACTCCACGAAGCTTTTTGAGGTTGAGTTCGCTTCCAACTCTTATTTTTATCGGCCTATCTTCTCTGGATTGTGAG
>JAOAPB010000120.1 GCA_025462645.1 Edaphobacter sp.
CGCGAGCGCCGCGGCTTCATCGCCCTCGGCCACCTCTACGACTACGCCGACAAGGTCGTCTACCGCCACGAGCAGACCTTCCCCAAGCACAAGTCCGACCGCATGAGCCTCTTCAAGGCCACCCGCGCCTACTGCGAGCAGATCTATATGCTCTACTCCGACCCGGCCTTCACCGCCGAGAAGCTCATCTTCGGAGCGACTTCTCCCAATGGCTTTGACAATAACCCCGCCGACCTCGCCATCACCGACGAGTACAACGTCGTCCACAAGGTCTGGAAGCTCACCGACCCCACCCTCATCAACCTCATCGTCACCGCCATGGCCGACAAGAAGCTCATCATCGCCGACGGCCACCACCGCTACGAGACCTCCGTCGCCTACGCCAAGGAGCGCAGCGCCCAGCTCAAACTCCCCCTCAACCAGCCCTTCGAACCCATGGGCGAGGACGGAAAGCTCAGCCCCGGCAACCTGCCCACCCCGGCCTTCCCCGAGGCCGCCATGATGATGACCTTCGTCAATATGGACGCCCCCGGCATCACCATCCTGCCCACCCACCGTGTCGTCCACGGCCTCGAAGGCTTCAGCTCACCGGACTTCATCACCCGCGCCAGCGCCCTCTTCGATATCAAGGAGCTCGACAGCCCCGACCTCTCCGCCCTCGCCGCCGTCAAAGGCACCGCGTTCATCGCCGTCACCATCGATGGCAGCTACCTCCTCACCGCCAAACCTGACATCATCGCCGCCACCCTCAAGGACATCTCCCCCCGCCAGGCCCAGCTCGATGTCGTCCAGCTCCATCGTGTCGTCCTCGACCGTCTCCTCGGCCTCGATCAGGAGACCATCACCCGACTCGGCAACGTTCGCTACATCCGCGAGGCTGACGAAGCCATCGGCCTTGTCGCCAGCGGAGAAGCCAACATCGCCTTCCTCATCAAGCCCATCACTCTCGACCAGCTCAGGGACATCTCCCTCTCCGGCGATGTCATGCCGCAGAAGTCCACCGACTTCTACCCCAAACTCCTCAGCGGCCTGGCCATCTACGCCCTCGACTAACACATAAACGACTAACTCGTAAATCGAAGCAGCGTTGTCTTACCCATTGACCGTACAAGACACTCTACAGCGATACCGGTCACACTCTCTCCTGGTGACCGGTATCACTGCAACAAACAGATTCAAAACGGACATCCTCTTCGGAGCCGTAGACCGTGGAGCCCGCCTCGTCCACGGCACCATTGCCCGACATAGACCCGGCCCAAGCTACAATCAAAGATCGTGACCCAACGGCGCAGCCAAACCTCTAAAGCCGTGACCCTGGCCTTTTGCGTCGTCGCCAGCCTCACGGCTCGCTCCCAAGCCACGCCGCAACCGCAGATCGCCGCTCCAGTCCCACCGAAGCCCCAGCCAGCCGTCTACCGAAACCTTGTCCTCCTCGACCCCGCCCACGGCGGAGCCGACACCGGAGCCCAACTACCGAACAGCGTCTTGGAAAAGGACGTCACTTTGGCGCTCGCCGCTCGCATCAGGCCCCTTCTCGCCACCGCCGGCTTCACCCTCCTCACCACCCGGGATACCGACGCCGAACTCACCACCGACCAGCGAGCCGGCATCGCCAACCATGCCCGTCCCACCGTCTGCCTCGTCATTCATGCCACCTCCAGCGGCACCGGCGTCCATCTCTTCACCTCCGCACTCGATGCGCGCCCCACCGCACCGCGCACCCTCCCCTGGGACACCGCCCAGGCCGCCTCCATCCCCCAGAGCCTCCGCCTCGTCAATGAGCTTGGCCTCGCCCTCGATCACGCCAAACTCCCTCTCATCCTCAGCAGGGCCTCCGTCCGCCCCCTCGACAATCTCACCTGCCCAGCCGTCGCCATCGAACTGGCCCCCCTCCCCAACGGCACCTCCAGACCCTTTGCCGTCACCGACTCCGCCTACCAGCAGCAGGTAGCCCAGGCCCTCGCCGCCGCCCTCATCTCCTGGCGAACCCACAACCCGCCACCTCCACCACCCGCATCACGCCCCATCCTCCCGGCAGCACCCCAGGCGATACCGCCAGCCCAACCCAAAGCCGCTCCGAGCGCTCCGCCACCTGCGCCAGCCCCGCCAACCCCGAAGGGAGCCGCCAAATGATCCCCCGCTACCAGCGCATCCTCTTCTGGAGCCTTGCCGGCGGAATCCTTCTCATGGCCGCCTTCCTCCTCCGCGGCTGCCAGCAGGCCCACAAGCGCCTCGTCGCCCTCAATGACGCAACCCCCATTGCCGCCCCCATCACCGCAAGCACCGAAGACATTACCCTCTACCTCGCCAACGATGCCGATGGCACGGTCACTGCCACCCGCTCCCAGCTCGCCCTCTCCCCGGACCCCACTGTCCGCGCCCGCGTGCTCCTCGAGCAGCTCCTCAGCCAGTACTCCCTCCCCACCTCCACGCACCCATTGCAAAGCGGCCCCGCTATAGACGACGTCTTCCTCCTCCCCGACCCATCCGGTGTCAAAGGTCAACTCGCCGTAATCAATCTCCGCAGCTCCTTTGTCACCAACCACCCCTCCGGCATCCTCGCCGAAGAGCTCACCGTCCAATCCATCATCGGCACCCTCCATGCCGCGCTCCCCCAGATCGCCCATATCCGCTTCCTCGTGGACGGTCAGCCCCACGATACGCTCGCCGGCCACGCCGACCTCCAACGCACCTATCCCTCCATCGACACCACCACCAGGCCAACCCCGCCCACAGAAGAAGCCACCCAGCAATGAACAACACCAACCCCACTATTGGAGTCTTTGACTCTGGCTTCGGCGGACTTACCGTCCTCCGCGCCCTGCTGCCCCTCATCCCCGGCGCCAACTATATCTACCTCGGCGACACCGCACGCCTCCCATACGGCTCCAAGTCTCGCGAGACCATCACCCGCTACGCCCTCTCCAGTGCAAAGTTCCTTCAGGATCAAGGCGCCGGCCTCCTCGTCATCGCCTGCAACACAGCCTCCGCCCTCGCCCTCGAAGAGCTCCAGCAGACCCTTCCCATTCCCGTCATCGGCGTCATCCAGCCCGGAGCCCAGGCCGCCCTGGCCACGGCGTCCCGGACGAAAAAGTCCATCATGCTGACCCCGAGCGATCCGAACGGAAAGAACCCCCGCAATTCACCCATTGCCCTGCAGCGACCCAAAGAAGCCCACGCCCTCGTCCTCGCGACGGCCGCCACCACGCAATCCCGCGCCTACACCCATGCTCTTGCCGCGCTCGGTCTGCGAGCCACGGAAAAGGCCTGCCCCCTCCTCGTTCCGCTCGTGGAAGAGGGCTGGATCGATCATCCAGTCACCGCCGAAGTCCTCCGCATCTATCTCCTCGAAGCTCTGGCCCAGGCCCCCGACGCCTCCATCCTTCTGCTGGGCTGCACCCACTATCCGTTACTGAAGCCTCTCATCGAAACGACCCTGCACAACCTCCACCACCCCATGCGGATCATCGACTCCGCCGAGGCAACGGCCCAGGCCGTAACCGCCCATCTCTCCGCCACCACCTCCAGCGAACCTCCCACCTGCACCTTCTACGCCACCGACTCCATCGAAAAGTTCCAGCGCCTCGGCTCCAACTTCCTGGGCCAACCCCTCAAAGAGGTCCACCTCCTCGACCTCGGCGGCTAACTCGTATCTAGCTAAAGCTCAAAACCATGACCTGAAAGCCGGAAGAGGCTGTCTTTCGCTAAACTCATCTAACCATCTGATTCGGAGAGCCTCCCATGCCTTACCTCCTCAAGACCGAGCCCAACAAATACTCCTTCGACGACCTCCTGCGCGACGGCGAGACCACCTGGGACGGCATCAGCAACAACCAGGCCCTCCTCACCCTCCGCAACATGAAGAAGGGCGACAAGCTCGTCATCTATCACTCCAACATAGGCAAAGCTGCCGTAGGCACGGCCAAAGTTATCTCCGTCGACGCAACCGACCCTAAGAACCCGAACGTCCGCATCCAACCCATGAAACGTCTCAAACACGAAAAACCCCTGGCCGAGATCCGTGAAGCTGCCGTCTTCCATGGCTCCATCCTCTTCCGCCAGTTCCGCCTCTCCGTCGTGCCCCTCACCGACGAACAATACGACTGGCTCCTCAGCTGACGACATAGAAACCCCTCCCTGAACGAGGCATCCCACTTCGGGAAATACCTGCTATAGTCCAACTTTTCCGGGAATCTGGGCTTTACGCGTCTCTGCGCTTACATTACTGAACGCATCTACAAACTTTAGTTCCTTCACTTATATAGGGCCCCGCACTTAGACTTGGTTATCGGAATCAAAATGCTCTCTTTCTCGTGGGTTGACAATCGGACGCTTCTCGCCTGTCAGGCCTTGTTGACAGCGATCTTCGCTGTTGTCTTCTTCAGCATGAAGCGCATGTACCCTTATCTCCGCGGCGCCGGCTCCTTCGCCCTCGCCTTTACCGCCCGCAGCATTGGAAGCCTGCTCTTCCTCGTCTCGATATCCGTTCCCTATGCCGTCTCTGTGATAGGCACAAGCTTCTTCACCTTCTCCGTCTTCCTCCTCTTCTACAACGGAATCCTGCACTTCTTCCGCAGTCCACGTAAGATCGGCCCTGCCGTAGCCGTGGTCTCGCTTGCGTTGCTTCTGCTTACATACTTCGCCATAGTCGACGAGGGCCCTACCTACCGAACGGCTGTCATCCTCATCACCCTCTTCATCATCCGCGGTCTCGTCGCAATCGAGCTCTTCCGCCAGTCCGCAGGCAAACCGATACTGAAGCTCTTCGCCATCTGCCTGATTGGCTATATCATCTTCGGACTGCATCATGGCGTCCACACCTTCCGGCTCGACACCAGCATCCCCGCGATCCTGAACGACGCCACGCAGACCCCCGCGCTCATCCTCAATGTTCTCTTCGTCTGCATCATCGGCCTCTTCTTCCTGTTGATGCTCGGTACCGAACTGCTGACGATCGTCGAAAACCAGTCCCTTCAGGATCCCGTCTCCGGAGCTCTCAACCGCCGCGGTATCGATCAAAGATTCACCGTCGAGCTGGAACGTGCCCAACGCAACAACTACACCCTCTCCATTGCACTCATCGACATCGATCACTTCAAAAACATCAACGACACCGCGGGCCATGCCGCAGGCGACCACGCCCTCCGACAGGTCGTCGAGGCGATCTCCTCCCGCCTTCGCTCCTACGACTTCTTCGGGCGCTATGGAGGCGACGAGTTCCTCCTCGTCCTTCCCCAGACCTCCTGTCAAAATGCCGTAAGAATCACCGAACGAATTCAACAAGCTGTCGGAGCTCTTGCCATCTCCAAGGGCGCACCCCTCATCACCCTCAGCATCGGCCTCACCCAGGCCGTGCCCGGCGAAACCGTCGCGGCCATCATGGCTCGCGCGGACACCGCCCTCTACGAGGCCAAGCGCGCTGGCCGCAACTGTAACCGGATACTTCTTCCGGCGGCCAAACCCCTGACAGACGAGATCTCAGCCATAGCCAATACCCCCATCAAACACATCTCGACATCTTCCATCGTGACGAGCCAGCGGTAAGAGAGATCCGGCGTGAGGCTTCAGATCGGAAGATCCGCGGCGAAACCCGTGACGCCCATAAAGGCCTGGCACCAAAAGAATGACATCGACGTTCCGATTACTTTTTCCGACCGCTATACCAAAACATAACCGGGAAGGCCCCGGTCGATCCGGGGCTTCCCAGCTAATTAACCACCCGTAACTCACCATGGGGTACTCCTGCAGAAAGCCCGGCAAGCCATGATTGCTCTCCAGTACTGCAACCAACTCCTTACACTGCTATCCTTACCATCGGAACCCAACAGGAGCTAACCGCAACATGATCGATCTAAAAGGCAAAGTAGCCGTCGTCTTCGGCCTCGCCAACAAGCGCAGCATCGCATGGGGCATCGCCCAGAAGCTCTCCGAAGCCGGCGCCACCCTCGCCATCTGCTACCAGAACGAGCGCCTCAAGAAGGAGGCCGACGCCCTTATCCCCGAGCTGAAAGACGCCAAAGCCTACCAGTGCGACGTCTCCTCAGACGCCGAAATCGAAGCTCTCTTCGCCCAGTTCAAGGAGACCTACGGCACCATCCACACTGTCGTCCACGCCGTAGCCTTCGCTCCCCCCGACGAGATCAAGAACGACTTCCTCCTCACCAGCCGCGAGGGCTTCCGCATCGCTCACGACGTCAGCGTCTACTCGCTGATCGCCGTCAGCCGCGCCGCCGTCCCGCTGATGACCGAGGGAGGCTCCATCCTCACCCTCACCTACTACGGCTCCACCAAGGTCTTCCCCAACTACAACGTCATGGGCGTAGCCAAGGCAGCCCTTGAGGCCACCGTCCGCTATCTCGCCGCCTCCCTCGGCTCGAAGAACATCCGCGTCAACGCCATCTCCGCCGGTCCCATCAAGACCCTCGCCGCCCGCGGAATCGGCGACTTCTCGAAGATCCTCAACGCCGTCGAAGAACGCGCCCCCCTCCACCGCAACGTAGACCAGCTCGAAGTAGGCGGAGCCGCCCTCTTCCTCTCGAGCGACCTCGCCAGCGGCATCACCGGCGAAATCACCTACGTAGACTGCGGCTACAACATCACCGGCCTCTAAATATCAGGAGTAGTCGTAGCCATTTTCGTAGTCGTAGCACTCTGCTGACAGGACGCTGTCAGCAGAGTGCTACTATGCTCGACCCTGTAACAAAGCGGGCGTAGCATGGGCACGCAGAACTGACGCACATACGAAAGGAACTCTAATGACCATCGCAGAAATTCTCCTCCAGGACTTCGACCACGAAATGGCCGGCACCCGCACCACCCTCGAACGAATCCCCGAAACCAACCCCGACTTCAAGTGTCACGACAAGTCAATGCCCATGGGCCGACTCGCTGTCCACGTTGCCACCCTGGCTCGCTTCGGCACCACTGTCCTCACCACCGACGTGCTCGACCTCGGCGCCGGCAAATTTCCATCCATGGTCTTCGAGTCCCGCGAGAAGCTCCTCGCCGACTTCGACGCCCTCGCAGCCGAAGCCCGCGGACACCTCGCCTCCGCCAGCGATGAATACCTCCAGAAGAACTGGAAGCTGGTCTGGGGAGACAAGACCCTCGTCGACGCCCCGCGCTCCGCCATGTATCGCAACATGTTCTTCAACCACCTCATCCACCACCGAGCCCAGCTAGGCGTCTACCTCCGCCTCAACGACGTCCCCGTGCCACCCCTCTACGGCCCCTCCGCCGACGACTCGATGGGCTTCTAAGCGCATTTCGCGGTATGCTGCTCGAACGATGAAGATCCTTCTCAGCAGCGTTGCCATCAGCTTTGCAACAGTGGCCTGTCTCGGACAGGCCACTGTTGCGTCTGGACCCTCTGTCGTCCTGCACGCTACAAGAATGCTCGACGTCTCCGCTGGCAGGATCGTCTCTCCCGCCGAGGTCCTCGTCGAAGGCGAGCGCATCGTCTCCGCCGGAACCGGCATCACTCGCCCCGCAGGAGCGAAGGTCATCGACCTCGGCGACGTCACCCTGATGCCCGGCCTCATCGATGCACACGTCCACCTCTTCCTTCACCCCGGAGCCGAAGATCTTCAGACCGTCGAGGAGAGCGTCCCGCAACGCACCCTCATCGCCGCCGCAGCCGCGAAGGCCGACCTCCTCGCAGGCTTCACCGCCGAGCGAGACATGGGAACCGAAGGCGCAGGCTGCGCCGATGCAGCCGTCCGCAACGCCATCGACTCCGGCCTGATTCCCGGTCCGCGCATGCGAGTAAGCTGCAATGCCATAGACATACTAGGAGGCCACGAGGACGCAATCGGCTACAACCCGGCCCAGCACGTCCTCTCCAATGCCGACTACGCCAACTCCACCGACGACCTCATCAAAGTCATCCGCGAGCAGCGAAAGGGCGGAGCCGACTTCACCAAGGTCTACGAAACCGGAAAGGACTCAATCCACGACGGCGTCTTCAAGACCCCCTTCCAGTACACGGAGGCCCAACTCGCCGCAGCCGTAGCCGAAGCCGCCCGCACCAGCGGTGGAATCGACTCCGGCCGCGGCATCGTCGTCCACGCAACTGGCGAGCCCGGAACCGGCTACGCCGCAGCTGCCGGAGTAGCCTCTATCGATCACGCCTACCAGTTAAGCGAAGCCACCATGAAGGCCATGCACGACAAGGGCATCTTCGCCGTACCGACCTTCGCCATCATCGAGTACTTCGCCGAGCACGCGGCGACACCCGCACAGGCTGCACGCTATCGAGCCGAGCTCGCCTACCACGCAGCCGAGTTCAAAAAGCAGATAGCCGCAGGCGTCCCCTTCGCCGTCGGCAGCGATGTAGGTCCCTTCCCCCACGGAACACAGGCCCGTGAGATGGAGATGATGGTCCAGTACGGAATGAAACCCGCCGACGTCCTTCGCGCCGACCTCATCAACGGATCGAAGCTCCTCGGCTGGAGCGGCCATATCGGCGAGCTAAAACCTGGCTACGACGCCGACATCATCGCAGTCCAGGGCAATCCCCTCGAAGACATCACGGTCCTGAAAAAGGTCAGCTTCGTCATGAAGAACGGCGAGATCGTGAAGCAGTGACTACCCAGCCTTCTCCGTCAACTCCGCCCATCGCGCATACAGCTTGTCGGTCACGTCCTGCGCAGCCTCCATCTCCGCCAGCGCATTCGTCAGCTTCGCCGCATCGGTAGCCGCAGCATCAATGGCCTCACGCGCAGCCTGCAACCGATCCTCCGCCGCCTCCACCGCAGCCTCGATCCCCGCGAACTCCCGAGCCTCAAGATAGGAGAGCTTCTTCTTCCCTCCAGCAGCCGGGGCAGAAGCAGAGCTAGCCGAAGTAACCGCCGTCCCCGTAGCTCCCGGAGCAATCGCCTCCTCCACCTTCACACCCCGCCACTGCTCCCACTGCGAGTAGTCCGCAAACGTCTCCGCCCCACTCCTGCCATCAAGCCCCAGCACAATCGTCGACACCCGATCCAACATGTAACGATCATGGGTCACTAACACCAGCGCCCCCGTGTACTCCAGCAGACTCTCCTCAAGAATCTCAAGCGTAGCGATATCCAAATCGTTCGTAGGCTCATCGAGCAGCAGCAGATCCGCCGGCTCCAACATCAGCTTGGCAATCAACACCCGAGCCCGCTCGCCTCCACTCAACCTCTCCACCGGCTGGTTGAGCTGCTCACTGGTAAACAGGAACTTCGTGGCATAACTCGCCACATGCACCACGCGCCCCTGGTACACCACCGAGTCCGAGTCCGGAGCCAGCGCCCGCCGCAGCGTAACGCCCTCCTCCAGCTCGCGAGTCTGCGAGAAGTAGACGATCTTCAACGAAGCCGCCTTCTTCACCACTCCGGCCGAAGCCTCTAACTCCCCCGTCAACAGCCGCAGCAGCGTAGTCTTCCCGCTCCCATTCGGCCCAACGAGTCCAACCCGCATCCCGCTGGTCACCAGAAAACTCAGTCCTTCAACGATCTTCCGATCGCCCAGCACAACGCTGACATCCTCGAACTCCACCAGTCGCTTCGTCTGCCGATCCGTCGCCGAGAAGTCGATCCCAGCACTCGCCGTCTGCACCCGCGAGTTCACATCCTTCAACTGCCCAATCAAATCCTGCGCGTTATCGATCCGAGCCTTCGCCTTCGTACTCCGAGCCTTCGGCCCCCGCCGCAGCCACTCCACTTCGATCTTCACCCGGTTCTTCAGCGCATCCTGCAGCTTGCTCTGCGCCTCCATGTAGGCCTGCTTGCCTTCGATAAACTTCGAGTAGCTCCCCTTCACCCGCAGCAGCCCATCCGCATACACACGGTTAAGCTCCACTATCTCCGTCGCAACATTCTCAAGAAAATAACGATCATGGCTGACCAGAACACAAGCAAAACTACCCTCATTCAGCAACTCCTCCAGCCAGACGATCCCGGCCAAATCAAGATGGTTCGTAGGCTCGTCCAGCAGCAGCACATCCGGATGCGTCACCACGGCCTCAGCAATCGCCAGCCGCTTCCGCCATCCTCCACTCAACCTCGCCGCCTCGGCATCGAGGTCAGGAAATCCAGTCCGCCCACTCGTCTCCCGCAGCCGTCCCTCATGCTCGCCTTCGGCCACCTTGGCCCGCACCAGCGCAGCCTCCAGCACAGCGCGCACCGTCATGCCCGGAGCAAAGGTCGACTCCTGCTGCACATATCCCACACGAGCCCGCTTGCGAACCGCAACATCTCCCGAGTCGGCATCCTCGTCCCCCGCCAGAACCTTCAGCAGCGTACTCTTCCCCGCCCCATTCGGCCCAATCAGCCCAATACGATCGCCATCTGAAACAGTAAAAGAGATCTCACGAAACAAGGGGGTCGCGCCAAAGGCCTTGGTTAAACCCTGCGCATTTAAGATCGGTGGCATTTCTTCAGTCTAACGTCTGCGTCGCAACGTTCCTAATCGACATGCCGAACGCCACGGAACGGGCATGGCCACCGAGCTAAGAACAAGCCATATTCTCCTACTCAACCGCAAACTCGGGATCAATAGGAACCTGGAGTGCTGTTGCCAGCGCATTGGTTTCGGCTGCCATGCCGACCACCGCGAGAAACTCGGCGTGTTGCTGGTCACTGAGACCCTTGGCCCGGGCTGCTGCGGTATGGGAGTGCACGCAGTAGCTGCAACCGTTGATCGTAGATGCGGCAATGTAGATTAATTCTTTGGTCAGTGGATCGAGCGAGCCCGGTTCGACCATGACTTCTTTGATGCTTGACCAGGTTCGCTCCAGAAGCGCCGGCTGGTTGGCAAGCGCCCGCCAGAAGTTATTCACGAAATCAGATCGACGGGTTGAGCGTATGTCATCAAAAACCGCCTTTATCCGAGGATTGGCTGAAACTTCTTCGTCAGTCCAAAGCTTTACAGTCGCCATCGTGAAGACCTTTCAAGTGTGCGGCAAGCATGATTTCGAGTTGCAGGCAAAACATAAGTCGTATGAATTGAGGGCAACCCTTCTTCTGTCATTGGCTGCCCTATATCGAGGAAGGCGGCTATCCCTCCGGCAGTTCCCTACTCCAGATCAAAATCCCGAAGCGGACGCTCTCCCATCGGTGTCTCCTTGGCCTTCTTCACCGCCTCGGCAAACTTCTTCGCCAGCACATCGTCCTTGTTCTTCTGAGCATCCACACTCTGCTGAAAGATCGAGTCCCGCCGGGCATCCGCCTCGCGCAGCGCCTTCGCCGCCTCGCCGAAGTCCTCGAACATCTTCTTCCTCGGAGCGGACTTATGCGCAATCACCGATCGCGTCACGGGATCCACCGTCAACATCCCACCGCAATCCGGACACATCACTTCAAACGGCTGATCGCTCAGACCCATGGCAACTCACCTCATCAGCCATTCTAAAACCCACCGCCCACACCCTCAAAGCACAGATCCGACGCTTACAGCCTGACCACCAGATGGCCCGGACACTGATTCCCAGCCACTCCCACCAGCCGCTCCACCAGTCCCTCCCCATACCGCGCCAGAAACCATACACCAGCCAACACCCGCTCCTGCGGATTCCCGTCGGGAAACACATTCAGCGTGATCGCCTCAGCATGTTTCCGCAGACTGGCTTCCTTCTGCAGCTCATACGTAGCCGCCATTCGCCGCAGCCGGTTCATCTGATACAGCATCTTCGCGCCAGACACCTCTGCCGACTTTCCCAGCGACACATCCATTCCGCCCAGATACTCCGTCAATGCGTCCAGCTCCGTCTCCAGAGCACTCCCTACCGCCGCCAGCTTCCTCTTCAGTGGAATCGGCATCGCCCGCGCGCCCAGCCGCTGCGCCAGCTCATCGGGCGTCGTCATCGCATCCGGCAACTGGATCTCGTCCTTATCCATCACAGCCGCAATCGCCGGTTCAATCAGAGTCGCGCTCAATCGCGGCAATACCGGCGTAGTCCGCCCCAGGATCCGCTGATACAGCACAGCACTCTGCGCAAAGTAGGCAACTTCGGCTGGGCCGCCGATATAGGCTGCGGTCGGCAACAATGTATCCTGAAACACCGGGCGCAAAAGCGCATTCGGGCTCAACCTCTCCGGGCTTCTCTCCAGAATCGCAATCAAATCTTCCGAAGAATAGACGTGCCCGCCGGCCTTCCACTGGCCATCTGAAGGCCGGCGCAGTGCCACCCGCTCTCCAGTCCCCTCGTCCAACAGAAACAGCAGCGAAGCCCCCTCCGCCACCATCACCTGCGCATGATAGCCCTCGCTCACCAACTCTTCACTGCGAGTGATCAATTCGCTCTGCAACTCATCTGCATGTTCAATCGCGTACCGCAGCGTCCCTGCCCCCATCGCATGGAACTCACGCGACGAGGCGTCGATCACAATCAAACCCTGATCTGCAAAGATCCGCGCCATCAATCTGCCAAACGCACTGGCCAGGGTCGGCTTCCGATCCCCTTGCGGCAGATAACACTCCCGCAGCCACTCCGTCACCGGCGCATACTCCAGCAGTTCGCTCGCCCGCTCCAGCACCTGCTCCATCTCTGGCCCTGGAACCACTCCACCTACCGGCACCGGCCGATGAACCCGCAACCCTGCGTGCAACGTCTCCACTGTCGTCTTGCTCAACAGCGAGACCTGGTCTACTTCGGCCAGATCATGGTCTTCGGTAGCCAGCCAGAACATCGGCACATGCTCCACCCCACTGGCCCGCGTAGCCTCCCTGGCCCGCGCCACCGCCGAAGCGGCCTTCAGCAGCGTCAGCAACGGCCCGCCCATCAAAACCACTTGCTGCCCTGTCACCACCGCCCGAGCTCCCGCTCGCAGCTTCTCAATATTCGCCAGTGCAGCAGCATCCGCGCCAAACGCGACATTCTGCCGGTGCAGCTCATCCGCCAAACGCGCAGTATCCACCGCTGGCGGCGGATTGTGCATCCACCTGCCTGCGAACGGCTCCGCCCCGTACCACCGTCGCACCGCTGCATCGGCAGGCTTGTCACCCATCGTCAGATAGTCGCGGTAGATCTGCGTCACATGCGGCAACACCGTGATGGGGAAACACTCAACGCTCATCGCAGCCACTTGTCCTTGAAGATTGTCTCTTGAAAGAGAACTTGTACTACACCTCAGCCCGCCGCCCGCGAACGAACGCCTCACACCTTACTTTACAGTGCCTTCCGTTGGATGCCATCCACACATCCCTAGATGCAGGATGATACCGTAGCTTTATGGCCGCCCCAACAAAGAAACCCAGCGCCCCGAAGCCGCAGCCTCCCACCAACAGAAAAAAAGCCACCGCCAAGGCAAAACTCATCTCCTCAAAGCTCTCCTACAAGGGCAAAGTCTTCTCCGTCTTCACCGATAAGGTCCTGGAGCCAGGCGGCGCCATCAACACCCGCGACGTCATCCGCCACAACGGATCCGTGGTCATCCTCGCTGTAGACGAGTCAAAGAACCCCAAAGACCCCGACATCATCTTCGAGCGCCAGTACCGCCACGCCGCCGGCCAGTTCCTCCTCGAACTCCCCGCCGGCCGAGTCGAACCCGGCGAAGCCCCCCTCGCCGCCGCCAAGCGTGAGATGATCGAGGAGACCGGCTACCGCGCCAAACGCTGGACCCTCCTCACCAAATACTTCGCCAGCCCCGGCTTCCTCGGCGAGTGGATGCAGATCTACCTCGCCCGCGACATCAGCGATGGAGTCTCCCAGCCCGAAGCAGACGAGCAGATCGAAGTCTTCCGCATCCCCCTCTCAGAAGCCCTTGCCCTGGTCGCCGCCAACAAGATCCACGACGGCAAGACCCTCATCGGCCTCCTGCTCTACGACGCCGGCCGCCGTTCCGGGCGTCTCTAGTCCCTCTCCCTCGCACCGCCAGGGGTCAAGCTCTCAGATCGTCCTCTCAATCCCTCTCAATCGATGTCAAGTGCAGATCACGCGATCATGGCGAGTTGTGCGATAGCGAGACCTTGCATTCGTTTGCATCTTCTTTTTGCCGTTATATTTTTCTTCCGCTCTGTCCGAAGATCTTCGTCATTAATAACTAACTAACCTTTCAATACACCCCTCAATACACCCTAAAGGACTGCTCGCCACAGGCTAAAGAAACCCGCCACAGAAAACTCCAGCCACAACTTTTGCGTCAGAGTTGATTAAGCGATATCACCCTGGCGAGGCGATCTCGCCGGTGATGTAACTCGATTGTGAACAGTAGAAAGGGAGTTTGGTCTTGGCACAATATAAGGGAACAGTAAAGTGGTTTAACAACGCAAAAGGGTACGGCTTCCTCGGCCGCAACGAGGGCGCCGACGTCTTCGTTCACTACAGCTCCATCCAGCGCGAGGGTTACAAGAGCCTCAAAGAGGGGGATGAGGTTGAGTTCGACATCATACAGGGCACCAAAGGCCCTCAGGCCGATCAGGTGGCTCGTCTCAAAGAAGCTAGCTAATTTTCATCCTTCCCAGGTGCTATGCACCGAATCGCCTTCAGAAAGGCATAGCACCTCTTATGTATGGATGCTCACTTCGCCTTTTCCAGGTGGGATGTTGCATACTGACTCGGTAGGCTAGCGAACGTAACGCCGGCCACCGACTCTCATGGATAACATCTCTATCGCGCGTCTCCTCGACGAAACTGCGGCTCTCCTTGAGATCGACGCAGCAGACACCTTCCGCATCCGCTCCTATCGCCGTGCCGCCGAAGCCGTCGAGCAGCAGACGACGCAAGTCGCGACCCTCGTTACTCCCGACTCCGATCCCAAAGCCCTCCTTGCCATTCCCGGCATCGGCAAGGGCATGGCCGCGAACATCGTCGCTCTGGTCGCCACCGGCACTATGCCCCTTCGCGAAGAGCTCCTCACCAAATACAAGCCCACCATGCTCGAGCTCCTGCGCCTCCCCGGCATGGGCCCCAAGACCGTAGCCCTCATCTGGTCCGCCCTTCAGGTAGCCGACATCGACGCCCTCGAAGAGGCCGCCAAAGCCGGCCACCTCAACAAACTTCCCCGCATGGGAGAGAAGTTCACCACCAAGCTCCTCAAGGGCATCGAAGACCATCGCAAGAACTCCAGCCGCTTCCGCATCGATCAGGCCATGGACCACGCCGACCGCATCTCCACCCTCATCCGCGCCTTCCCTGGCATCGACGAGATCACCCCCGCAGGCTCCCTCCGCCGAGGCCGCGAGACCGTAGGCGATCTCGACCTCCTCGTCACCGGCCCCGCCTGCGAGGCCAACATCGTAGCCGCCGCCATCGAACACGTAGCCTCGCTCCCCCTCATCGACAAGCTCATCGCCAAGGGTCAGAACAAGGTCTCCTTCACCCTCCGCAACAACCTCCAGGTCGACGTCCGCCTCCTCCCCCGCGCCAGCTACGGAGCCGCCCTCCAATACTTCACCGGCTCCAAGATGCACAACGTAGCCCTCCGCCAGCGCGCCATCAAACGCGGCCTCACCCTCAACGAGTACGCCCTCCTCCGCGTCGAGGACAACACCATCGTCGCCGCCGCCACTGAAGCCGATATCTACCGCGCCCTCGACCTCGACTACATCCCACCCGAGCTCCGCGAGAACTCCGGCGAGCTCGAAGCCGCCGTCAATCACACCCTGCCCACCCTCATCACGTTGGCCGACATCCGCGGCGACCTCCACATGCACACCGACGCCACTGACGGCCGCGACACCATCCTCCAGATGGCCGAAGCCGCCCTCGCCCGTGGCCTCAGCTACATCGCCATCACCGACCACAGCAAAAACCTCGCCATGACCAACGGCCTCGACGACACCCGAGCTCTCGCCCACATCAAACGCATCCGCGAAGTCGACGCCGAACTCCAGCAAAACCTCTCCGAATTAGCTGATGCCCTCATGAAGGACATCCCACCTGCCAACCCTCGTCTCTCTATCCTTTGGAACAGCCTGTCATTTCGACCGGACCCTGAGCGGGCAACGCGAGTCGAAGGGGTAGCGGAGAAACCTGCTTCTCTACCGCTGAACTTCCGCATCCTCCCCGGCATCGAAGTCGACATCCTCGCCGACGGCACTCTCGACCTCGACGACTCCACCCTCGCCCAGATGGACATCGTCATCGCCAGCGTCCACAGCCTCTTCAACCAACCCGTCGAAGAGATGACTTCCCGTGTCCTCCGCGCCCTCGAAAACCCACACACCCGCATCCTCGGCCACCCCACCGGCCGCAAGGTCTTGAGCCGCGAACCCTACGCCATCCACATCGACCAGATCCTCAAGCGAGCCGCTGAACTAGGCGTAGCCGTAGAGCACAACGCAAGCCCGGCCAGATCCGATCTCAACGATCTCCACCTGCGCCTCGCCAAACAACATGGCTGCAAGATCACGGTCAACACCGACGCCCACAGCACCGAAGAGTTAAACCAGATCCGCTACGGCATCACCCAGCTCCGCCGAGCCTGGCTTACCAAAGAAGACCTCATCAACACCCAACCCACCGCCGAAGCCCTGCGAACCCAACTCCGCCCCAAACCCTGAGTGTTCTTGTTCTTGTTCTTGTTTTTGCTATTGTTTTTACGCTTGTCATTCTGAGCGAAGCGAAGAACCCCCGCATTTGTTTTTGCTGTTGTTTGTTCTTTTACCCCTCCCCAAAAGTGTCATCCTGAGCGAGCGCACATCGCCAGTCGAAGGACCTGCGGTTGCAGTTGCCTGTTCTCTCATCCTCCTAACCGCCCGTCCCCGGTTCACCCAGCAAACCCGAGTGCAGGCCTCCAAAGTTATCTAGGCCGTCCCCGACTCCACCTTCACACTCTCCCGCCACAACACCTGCGAAACCACCAGCGCCACAATAATCCCGAAGCTCACCTCAAGAAACCGATCCAGCGCAACCCTCCAGTGCGAAGCCGCACTCGGCACCAGCAGCACAATCGTCGCCGCCACACCCGCCATCCGGCCTGCCCCCTTCAGCCCCATCAACTCTGGAATCACCATGCACACCAGCACCACAGCGGCATACACGATCAAATGCCCATGCCATACTTCCGCCGCACCCCATCCCACCAATGCTCCAACTGCAGTACCCACCAGCCGATCCCGCGACGCCGTCAGCGTCGCCGCCCTCTCCGACTGCATCACCACAACGGCAGTCACACAAGCCCAGTATCCCTGAGAAAACCCGAAGACCCTCGCCAGCGCCAGACAGATCCCCGCAGCGATCGCAGTCTTCAGCTCATGCCTCCAGTTCACCGCATCCACCATCTCAGCCAAATAAATCGCTCCTCACTCACACAGGGGATAACACAGCATCGCATCCACTCACACAAACCTCACAAATCTTTCAACGACCAATCTTCCCGTATTTACTCTCTTGTTCTACCTGTCACTTGTCTGCCTGCCGCTTGTCTACCTCAATCTGCCGCTTGTCTCTTTGATCTGTCGCTTGCCTATCTTGACCAAGAGAGCTCATCTACTTCACCAAGGAGCCCGTATTCTGAGCGAAGCGAAGAACCCCCGTATTTACGAGGGGAGCGCAGCGACCCGAGCGCCTTCGCTTCGAAGACCGCCGTATGGCGACAGCTCCTTTTCCAAAGAAATACTCAAAAAACCTGTCAAGCCCACTTAACCCATTACTTATCAGCGGCATCCGAATGCGAATTAGTTTCCCTCCATCCGTACACTTTAAAAGGATTAAAAAGGGCTGAAACCAAATGTTTTCCCCTTGACGCCATAACCCATTTATTATCTATATTTTGTACGCAAAGCATTTAGAATCTATATTTTATAAAGAACAACCCAATGTAACCTATTGATCTAAATCAACTTATTTTCCAAATACCCCAAGGGGGGAGGGGTCCCCTCTTCAAGGAGTTCACCGACGCAAGCAGAATCGAATATCGCCCCTCATGGCTACAGTCTCCATAAAATCGACGCTGCACGCGGTATCCTAAAAAACGTGGCTACCTCCGCGACAACCGATCACATCCTCGCGCCCGCGAAGGCCACGCCCAGCCTCCTCTCCGACTACGCCACCCTCTTCAAAGTCCGCGTCTCGACGATGGTCATCATCACCGCCGGAGCAGGCTTCTACCTCGGCAGCTTAAGCAGCGGAATCAGCCCCTTCCACGCCGGACTCCTCCAGGCCCTCGCTGGAATCGCCGTCGTCACCTGCGGCTCCAGCGCCCTCAACCAGGCTCTCGAGCGCCGCACCGATGCAGCCATGCGCCGCACCTCCAATCGCCCCATGGCAGCAGGCCGCATCTCCCTCGCCCACGGCCTCATCCTCGGCTTCGCCGCCATCTTCCTCGGCAGCCTCTACCTCGCCTACACCACCAACCTCCTCACCGGAACCCTCACCCTCCTCACGGCCATCGGCTACGTCGGCATCTACACCCCGCTCAAGCGCATCACCCCTATCAACACCTTCATCGGAGCCTTCCCCGGAGCCCTCCCGCCCCTCATCGGCTGGACCGCCGTCCGCGGCGTCATCGAGTGGCCTGCCGTCGCGCTCTTCGCCATCCTCTTTGTCTGGCAGTTCCCCCACTTCATGGCCATCGGCTGGATGTACCGCGACGACTATGCCGCTGCCGGCATCCGCCTCACCCCCACCCAGATCGACGCGCAGGACGCCGCCCGCAGCACCGTCATCCAGGCCCTCTTCTACGCCGTCCTCATGATCCCCGCCAGCCTCTGGCCCGTAGCCCTCCACACCACCGGCTACCTCTACGCCGTCGCGGCAACCGTGCTGAGCCTCGGTTATCTCTGGTACACCATCCGCTTCGCCCGCATCCTGCGCTCCCCCCTCGCTCCATCCTCTCGCGAATACGCCCGCGACCTCCTCAAGGCCTCCGTCCTCTATCTCCCCCTCCTCCTCGCCGCCATGATGCTCGACGCCAAAGGACGACTCCTCTTCTAATGCCCCCGACGACTCCGACGACCCCAGGCTCCCTGCCCGCCACCAACCTTCGCACCCCACCCACCATCATCGCCGCCATCATCGTGGTCAGCGCCTTGGCCAGCGCACTCATCTGCTGGCTCGTCTACTTCCACCCCCCCACCGACGTAGCCGGAACCCAGCTCCGCTCCCTTCCCCTGCTCAATGCCGTCCTCAACGCTCTCAGCACCATCGCTCTCCTCTTCGGCTACCGCTTCATACGCACCCGTGCGATCCCCAAGCACCGCGCCGCGATGTTCACCGCCTTCTTCTTCTCGTCGATCTTCCTGGTCTCCTACCTCGTCAACTTCACCCTCCACGGAGAGACCCACTTCAACCGCCTCAGCCCTTGGTGGCCCTTCTACTGGAAGCTCCTCCTCTCCCACGTCCTCCTGTCGATCCTCGCCCTCCCGCTGATCCTCATCACCTTCTTCCTCTCGCTCACCGGACGCTTCCCAACCCACAAGAAGCTGGCCCGCTACACCTTCCCCATCTGGCTCTACGTCTCCATAACAGGAGTCATCGTCTACCTCATGCAGTCCATGATCCACTAACCCCGGTCCTGCCGTATCTGTTCCAATGTCGTCGTTCGCCCTATGCAGCCAGACACAAAAAAACTCCTCCGTACCGGCCTCACCATCTTCGCCATCGGAGTCATCGCCGCCCTCGCAACCCTCACCATCTTCGGCGGAGTAGGCCGCCAGGGCCCCCACACCAATGCCGGCTGGCTCTCCCTCATGCTGGCCATGGGCTGCCTCCCCACGGGCTTCCTCACCCTCATCCTCGCCGCCATGAAGCTCTTCGCCGACCGCCGCCGCTAGCCATCGTCCTCACAGCCCTCCATCTGCTATCCTCAACCTTCTAAACCTGTAACAAACCGGAGCATCAGCATGGCAAAAGGCGTCAACAAAGTATTCCTCCTCGGCAACGTAGGCAAAGATCCTGAAATCCGTTCCACTGCCGGCGGCATGACTATCGCCAGCTTCTCCCTCGCCACTGCCGACCGCAAGAAAGAAGGCACAGGCTGGGTCGATACGACTGAGTGGCACAACATCGTCTGTTTCCAGCGCACCGCCGAAGTCGTCCGCGACTACGTCAAAAAGGGCTCCCAGATCCTCGTCGAAGGAAAGATTACCAATCGCTCCTGGGACGACAAGGAATCCGGTCAGAAGCGCTACAAGACCGAGATTCTCGTCAACGAACTAACCCTCCTGGGCGGAAAATCCGGCAGTGGCGAAGGTGGCTACTCCAAATCCAATACCACCAGCTACGATCAGCGCACCCCATCCAGCCAGCCCGACTACGCCGACACCGGTATCACCGATGACGACATCCCCTTCTAATCCATCTCTGTTGTGTTCATTTCACCTTTAGTGAGAGGAGGGGGACTAGGGCAACCAGCCCTACTCCCCTTCCTCCAGAATAGAAGTTCTGATTCCTTCCTCGATAGCGTGTCTCTCATAGAAAAGAGAACTGGCTAAGCTGGGTGGAACTTCAAAATACGAAGGTCAGGATGTCTATCTTTTCGATCGCCCACTCGATCAACTTAGCGTCTTCAGGATGCGACCGAGCAATCGACCGAAGCGTAGGAAGAGCTTCACGGTCCCCTTGCCATGCAAGGATCCGGATACATCGTTCACGCATCTGAGTGTTCCCGGATTGAAGCGCCTCTCGAACATTCGGAAGGACCGCCGGCCCAGCCTTTACCAATATCCATTCGGCGCGGTTAGCGACGTCGGGATCGACCGAACCCATAGCCGCAATAGCAATTGACGGATTCTCTCCCATTCTGTCCCATAGTTGGTATCCAGAGACCAGCCCGGCGACGAGCGAATAGTCCTCAACGGATCGAAACGCCTGCCCTTCAAGCAAAGCCAAGGCATTCTTTTCCGGAAGCTGCTCTCCAGCCTGAATCATTTTCATCTGGCCGCGATACATGGCGACAATAGGATCAATCTCCTGCTGCGTCAGTTTTGGCCTTCCGCGCTGAATATAGCGAGCATAGTCATCCGCAATAAATGCCTCGTCTCTCTTCAGAGCTTCTGGTACAACTGTAGTCGCCATCTGTGGTTGATGACGAGCTACTGCCAAAGCCGCCGCTCCGCGAACCAGCGGAGATTGATTTGCGAGGAATGGCCGCAATTTTTCTGCCGGAACATCACCGGCACACCGGCTCAATGCCAACAATGTCTCCTGCAGAACGAGCGAGTCGCTGTCGCCCAGCAAAGGGAGGAGGAGTTCTGCTGGAGCCTTCAGCATTCCCATCGCCCATGCGGCATTTCTTCTCGCACTGGCATTCTTGGACCCAAGGGCCTGTTGCAGTGATGCAGCGTCGGCTGGCGGATGCGATGTAACCAACGCGATCGCGGCGGCTCGTGAGACCCTATTATCGCTATCAAGTAGCCAACCCTCAAAGAGCTTCTCTGTAGGAAATCCATCGTACTGCGCGATAGCAAAGATCGCGGCAGCTCGATCCGCTGCGGCACCTTCGTTTGCCTTCTTCACCAATGCCGCCAATTTCGATTCGACCGATCTTCCCACGGCATCGGCACCAAGGCGAGGATAGTCGACAAAGAGTGCATCGGCTCCGGCCGCCACAGATGCCCGCATCCCGGCCAGGTCCATGTCGTGGTGATTTGCAAAGAAACTAGCGATTACGAACTTGCCGTCACGATGTGCGGTCTCGATCTCCTCGTGCGTCGCGCCTGGAGAGATTGAGGCCACCTCATCTTCGTTGGCCCGCGGATAAATCGCTTTCACATCATCCCACTCACCGCCAAAGCGCACTCTCTCAAGCATCCCCTCACGCTGGAGAAGGGCTACGACCTGCGGACCTATTCCCTTCGACTTGAAATCCAGATAGAGCCCAATCCCCTGCTCACGAGCCACTCGGAGAGCGTCTTCAAGTCTTGGGATACGCATCACGCCGAAGCGCGAACTCATCCATGAACCCGCATCCAGAAGAGCCAGTTCCTGGGAGTAAGTCTCTTCCACAACGCCCATCCCATTCGTCAATCGCTCGAGGAGGCCATCATGGTGCAGAACGATCTGACCGTCCAGCGTCCGCGTAAGATCGATCTCCACAACGTTGCATCCCATACGCGCCGCCAGGGCTAGTGACTCCAGAGTATTCTCCGGCATGTCGGCATTGGCCGTGCGGTGGCAGATCAACTGAACCTGGCCACGTTGAAATACTCCTCCGTGCGCCGCCTGCGTTGCAACAGTCGACAAGACGAGGATGACACTAAGAAATCCATGTTTCATGCCATTTGCTTTTCTCAAATTAGGTCTACTCGCCGCCATCAAAATCCATACTTCAGCGCGAATTGAATGATCCTCGGATTGGTTGTCGTTGACGTAATCAACCCAAACGCAGCTCCGGCAACGCGATTGCTGATCGGACCGCCAAAATTCGGCGTATTGGTAAGATTGAAAAATTCGCTTCTGAACTGCAGAGAGCCCCACTCTCTGAGAGGGAATGTGCGTGCTAAGGCGAGGTCGATATTCCTCTGCAACGGAGCCCGCAGAATACCGACACCACAGTTGCCGAAGTCGGTGCCATCTCCGATAGCCGGAGCGGATGTGAAGGCATCCGGATTGAGATACCCATCTAGACGTGAGAACAAGGACCCGGATGTGGCCGGGTTGATTCCGGTACATTGGGCCCGCGAGAAGCCCGACAGATTGCCATACACGCTACCGGCATTGCTGTCTGTCACTGTCACCGGTGTTCCCGACTGCACCACCGCGAGCGTTGATACAAGCCAATTGGAAAGCATCCGCTGTACTATCACCGGCCCGCCTGTGAGCCTCGGCGGAGCATAGACGAGACTAAGAACAGCGCGATGGGTGCGGTCAAAGTCGTCCAACCCGCGTGCTTGGCGTTGATTCGTCTGATCGTTGGTAAGGAAGCCCAGTTCGAAGTTCGACAGCCCTCCTGATCCGCTCGTCGTATTCAGGTTCTTCGACCAGGTATAGCTGCCCAGAAACTGCAGACCATGCGAGAGCCGCTTCGTCACACTCGTCTGAAGGGAGTTATAGCGAGAGTCAAAGCTGGTCTGGCAGATATAGGAACCCTGTGCGATGCCACTGAACGGAAGACGCTGGACGATATTTTCATTTGTGTTTGTAGTCTCACCATTCACCGGATGCTCAGGGCTGGCCAGCAGCGCCTGATTGAACTCCAGGCATCCCGGAATGTGCGTCGACTTCGCGCCGACATAGCCAATCTCCCAAAGAAGGTTCTGCGTCACTTCATACTGAAGATTCAGGTTGTACTGCTGAACATAGGGATCCACCAGGTGCGGAGAGATCGCCGCTAGTGATAAGCCACCACCAGGAACACGAGGAAGAAAGATAGGAAAGCTCGAGCTCGGGGGCAGCGCTGGGTTATATGGCTGCTGCAGTGTGGCACCTGCGTTCTGCGCGCCTTGCAGGGACTGTTTGAATGAGAATGGAGGCTGGCCCACTGTCTGCTCGGCCAGATCGCCGGACATCCGATCGTAGTAGATGCCGTATCCTCCCCGCAGCACCAATAACGGATGATTCTGCAGCCGAGCTGCGAAGCCGATGCGTGGAGACACATCTTTGTAACTGGTCCCCCACAGTCCGGAGTGCGATGACTTGACGGCACCTGCTGGCAAAGGCCCTGTGTAGTTGCTCGGAAGAACGAAGCCGCTCAAGGTACCTGTCGCGGGTGCATCGTGGGATGCGATGGTGGGGTCGAAGGTTGGAAGTCTGCCATTGATATCAGAGGGCGGCCCGAAGATCTCATACCGCACACCTACATTCAGCGTGAGCCATGGCTTTAGCTTGTAGTCGTCCTGAGCGAATCCAGCAAAGTCGGTGTAGCGCTCATCCTTGCGAAAGATACCCGAGGAACCGGTAGCGGAGAAAATGTTGCTTATGTTGCTTCCGTTCTGAGCCGCACTCTGGCCCAGTAGAAAGTCCGGAAGCGTACGTATATCGAGGAAGCCGTCGCTCACGAAAGGAACATTAACATCGACCTGATGGCGTTTCGCTTCAACCCCCAGCCTTAGGCTATGCAGACCGTGAGTGAGCGCAACCGTATCTTGCCAGACATACGTATTGGTGTTCTGCCAATAGAAGGGCTGTCCCGCCGTGCCGATAGTGAACAGCCCATCGATAGTCAGCCCTGGAGTCTCTGGCAGTCCCGACGGAGTGGCCATGCCAACATCTGCAGCATTAATCGGTTGCGCGATCACCGCGTCTCCATCGAACCTCATGTAGCCGACTCGTGCGACGTTCACGAGATTCGGATGAAAGACATGAGTATCAGTGAGAACGAACATGTGATTCTGATCCAGTTCGTTCGTCCCCCAGCCCGGCACATTGGCGCCAAATGGAGAGAACGGCTCGCCCGTCGAAGCACGCGAGTAGAAGAACCGGCCGCCAAGCTGATTTTTCTCTGAGATTACGTAGTCCACATTACCCGTATATTGATCTTCTCTATAGCGTGCAGGAATCGAGTAAGTCGACTCCCCAATCGGCAGCTGCTGTGGATCGTTGGGCAACAAGGTCTGCGGACTAGGAATCGCATACTGCCCATTCGGGAATTTAAAGTTGAGAAGCGCGAGCGCAGCAGGATTGATGTTAGATCCATCGCAGGCGATCTGCTTGCCACCGGCGAATGTCTGGTACCCGGGATTGTCAGGATGATTTGCGGGGCAGAACTGAGCTCCCAGCGCTGTAGCTGAACGGTCGGTTCCTAGCTGTGGCAGGATCGCAGTGACTAGCGAGAGACTGGATTGACCGTTACGCTGTGTCGATCCCTGGTATCCGGCAAAGAAGAAGAGCTTGTCTCTTCGAACAGGTCCACCAACGGTAAATCCAAACTGGTTCTGCTTCAGGACCGGCCGCGGTTGTCCATTTCTCTTGGCGAAGAAGTCATTCGCATTCAATGCATCATTGCGCAGAAACTCCCACAGGCTTCCATGCCATTTGTTGCTCCCGGCTTTACTGATAAAGTCGACATTCGCCCCAGCGCCTCTGCCATAACCCGCGTCAAAATTACCTGTCTGTACCCTGAACTCCTCGATCGTGTCTGGAGCAGGAATGGCAGTACCCACCTCCGACTGGTACCCAGAAGCCGAGTTCTGCGATAGATTGTTGGCGTCAATCCCATTGAACTGGATATTATTTGCAGTGGTCTTATTACCGTTCGCCGAAACGTTCTGACTGTTCCTCCCCAGTGCAGCGGCATTGGGAAGCTCGACCACTACTCCTGGAGAGAGCGCAATAATCTGAGTGTAGTTACGATTGGCAAGTGGCAGAGTCTGAATCATCTTCTCGTCGACTGTTCGGCCCAACGTCGAACTTTCAACTTGCGCGAGATCGGCGTCGCTATTTACTTCCAACGTCTCGTCGGTCGCTCCAACGACGAGCCTGAGCTCGACTGTGCTGGTCTCGCTTGCCCCTACGTGGATAGAACGCATCTGCCTGGCCGAAAATCCCGGGGCTGCCGCGGAGACAGAATACACTCCCGGGGACAACAGCGAGACGCGGAAAGCTCCCTCCGATGAGGTCACGACCGCCCTGGCAGCCCGTGTCTCGTCATTGATCACCAACACCTTTGCACTCGAAATAACTGCGCCGGAAGAATCAGTGACAGTCCCGGCAATAGCTCCGGTCCCAGGACTTTGAGCGCACATAAAGCCGCTCAGCAGAAGTAGAACTATAACTTGCCCTATTCGAAAATACCTTGCCAGAAGATAATTCACGGTCTCGCCTCAGCGCTAAATGGGAATCGTGACTAAGTATCGACCACTCCGCACGCTCCATTTGTCACGATTTCGTCAAGGTTTTACGCGTTCTTTGTCATATTGAGACTTTGACAAGGCGCTTACACACTGATGACAAATCGACATGCAGATATATCTATAGTCGATTTCATTCCACGGCGTTGGAGCATTCGACGCCAAAAGGGACGGAACCAATATCGTGAGACTACGAGAACAACCAAAACGCGCTTATCCGACGCTGGTTATCGCTCTCTGTCTGATTCTGTCTGGGCATGTAGCCGCACAGGATCCGCAAACAGTTGAGAATCATGCCGGATATGTGCCAGCAATATCTGGCGGCTTCGGCTATGTCCACAACGTGAGTGGCGGAGTGACCTCACTCGAGCCTCAGATCAATCCCATTCTGCTTGTGCCATTTGGCTCCCATGTACTGCTCGAATCCCGTACCGACTTCACTGGCTTCTTTCAGCGGCAACATCTGACTAGCGGGCCCTTCACTGGCAAGGTCTTCAAAACTGTTGAATTTGCGCAAGTAGACTGGTTGGCAAATACTCATCTAATCCTTACAGCCGGAAGGTACTTGCTTCCATTCGGCCTCTACAATGAGCGCCTCCAACCCATCTGGATCAGGAACCTGCAGGACGCGCCGATCACCACCACCATCGGTACGCGGACAAGTGGATCGGGCGACGGCTTCATGATGCGCGGAGTCGCCGTACAAAGGCCCTCCTATTCTGTTCAGTACACAGCCTACTTTTCGACACGCAGCAATATCAATCAGTTACAGTCAGCGCGTGCTGCAGGCGGCGATGCCAGCCTGTATCTCACGCGTGCTCATCTGGAAATAGGAACCTCCTACCAGCGTTTCCTTCAGAATCGCGAGATCAATAGCGTAGCGAACTACATCTCCTGGCAGCCGCCCTCGATTCCACTAGACATAAAAGCCGAAGCCGATTACAGCTTCAATGGCCGCGGCTACTGGCTGGAATCCGCATACCTCTTGCAGCAACTCCCTATACCCCCCATCTTCCGGAAAACACAGATTGTGGGTCGCGTGCAGCATTTCTTTCCCTCCAACGGAGGAGGAAATAGTCTCCCTCGCGTCAACACCCAGAGATTTGATGCCGGCCTCAACTACTACGTACGCGATGACCTGCGATTCGTCTCCAGCTATGGAAGAAACTTCAGCTCGCAAGGAAATTCAAACATCTGGAACGTGGGATTCACTTACCGATTCTTGTTTCCGTTGTGGCCAGGGAGGACAAAATGAAACGTTCTAATCTTTGTGTCTTCGTTCTTTTGCTTCTCTCAGGCTTGGCATTCGCGAATGCTGCACTAGCGAATACTGCGCAAAAGGCTGAGCAATCATCCCCGAACAACGGACAGAGCACATCCGCTCCTGCTCAGAGTGCACAACCCACAGGAGATGGGGTCTTCAAGGCAAACTGCGGCCGTTGCCACGTCCCACCTATGGTCATCCCGCCAAGGATCACAGGCACAGTCCTCATGCACATGCGCACACGCGCACGCCTGTCTCGTCAGGATGAACAACTTCTCCTGAAGTACATGGCGCCTTAACTTAGTAATTCACCTGAAGTATTAAACCCTAACCCAAGCAAAGGAGGATTTGCACTGTGAAGTATATAAAACGATTCCTGTCTGCCGTGCTGGTGCTCGGCCTTTTCACACAGATACCGTCACAATCCTCGGCACAGGAAGAGATTCGCACCATTGAGATCCATGCGCATCGTTTTTCCTTCTCTCCGTCTGAAATCACTTTGAAGAAAGGTGAGACCGTCAAACTGCGTCTCATCTCAGACGACGTCACTCATGCACTTTTCATCCCTGGTCTCCAAATCAAACAGGCGGTCTCGAAGGGTCATCCAGCCGAGATCACCGTCACGCCTGGCAGCGCAGGAGACTTCCGCGGTGAGTGCGCAAACTTTTGCGGCAGCGGCCACGGATCGATGCTCTTTACCGCTCACGTTAAGGATTGATTATGCGGCTCGGCAGTTTCTTTGCTGTCTTCGGATGTGTCGCGTGTCTAGCCCTTGCCGGGTGTAAGGTAACTCCGCCCGGTAAGGCTGAAACTGCAGTCGTCCAGTGGACCAAGCACACGGTTACTGTCGGTGGCAAACACGATAAAAATCCCGTTCAAAGCACCCCAGACAAGATCGAAGCCGGAAAGCAGACCTTCGGCTTCTATTGCGTCGTCTGTCACGGTCGCGACGGACAAAATACCGGTGTCCCCTTTGCTGGCAATATGTCACCTCCAATCCCTTCGCTCGCATCTAAGGAAATTCAACGATATAGCGATGGCCAGCTGAAATGGATCATCGAGAATGGCCTCTCCCCCTCCGGCATGCCTGCGGCGAAGGGGATTCTCAGCGATGAGGACATTTGGACCATCGTCGTCTTTCTGCGGCATCTGCCGCCTGCAGGAAGCTTGGGAGAACCACGTACCTATTCAGGTGATGAGTATGCAAAGTAGATGGCCACTACGAAGTTATATGCCGCATCCCATTCGACTTCCTATAGAAGAGACAAAATGAAAATGCTGACTCCTGAGATCATCAGAGCTATGGAAGAGATCGTGCCCACCGAGGCCGATCCTGTACTCCTGAATGCCGAATTACCTCTAAGGGCGCTGCACTTCCCTCTTGGCTTTCCGCTGGAGATCGCCACTAACTCACCTGCGGTTCTGGCAGCCGCTCAGCAAAGCTGGGGCCTGTTCCAACCCAAATTCTCGTGCCCTCCACTGATTCTTCGCATTGGAGTGACCGGAAACGCCGCCGATTCGCCCGATATACCGCCAGCCCCGATCTGCAGGATTCAAAAAGGGCTGATGTCGAACATCGCCGACGCCAATAACTTTGTCATCTCCGATCTCAACGCTGGATTCTCGTTTGGATGGGTTACACAAGAGACAACGGAATCTCCTCTGTACCTGCGATACCACATTCTTGAAACTGCGGCTCTTTGCATGGTGTCCACTCTCCGCGCCGCGCCACTCCATGCTGCCTGTGTCGTTCCGTTTGGACACGGTATGCTGCTCTGCGGCGACTCCGGTGCCGGCAAATCATCACTCGCCTTTGCCGGAGCACGCGCCGGCTGGACCTTCGTCTGCGACGATGCCAGTTATCTTCCCTTCGATCGCACAGACCGCATGGTTCTAGGCAACTGCCATCAGGTTCGTCTCCGCGACTCGGGAGTCCAGCTCTTTCCTGAGCTTGAGGGACGTCCCGTTACTCCACGGGCCACCGGAAAGCCCTCCATCGAAATACCTACCGCAGATCTCCCCGAGTTGCTCACCGCCGAATCGGCAATCGTAAGATCCATCATCTTCCTCAACCGCCGTGACGTAGAAACTCCTGGCCTCTTCCCTTACTCCAGAGAGACTGCTTTGTCCTGGTTCAATCAATTTCCAATGAAAACCACAGGATCATACTCAGATCAAATGGCCGCTATTGGCCGCCTGCTTAACGTCGAGATCTTCGAACTCCGCTACACCGATTTGGACTGGGCCATAGAGCGACTTCAAACCTTGGCACTCACTGGACGATAGATCCTTATGAACGTACATACCACTACGATCGATATGTCAGCGCTACAAATTCCCCGCGAGGTCGCCGCTCTCATAGCCGCTCTTCAGCTACGCGAACCAGACACGACGTCGTTGGAAAAACTGGACGATCAAAAATGGACTAGCCTGCTCGCCTTCTGCGACCTGGCACATCTCACGTTGCCGCTCGCGCAACTCCCAGGATCCGGGTTTCCATCATGGGTGATCGAGCGGCTCAACACAAATGTCTCCGACAACGCCCTTCGTTTCGAGCGCATGAAGGCCACCTACAAAGAAGCCGCAGAGGCTCTCGATAGAGCCGGAGTTGATCACATCCTGATCAAAGGTTTCACCCAGGCTCCCGACTACGTCAAAGATCCACGCTTCCGTGCGCAATCCGATCTTGATCTGTATTGCCCGCCCGAAATGATCGAGTCCGCTCGAACGGCTTTACAATCCACAGGCTACAAATCCACAGAGATGCGTCAAAGTCGTGTTGCCGATCATATACCGACCATGGTTCGTATAGGCAACTGGCAGTGGAGAGGCAATCCCTTCGATCCGGAGATGCCCCTCTCCATCGAACTGCACTTCTGTCTCTGGAACGAGGCGGTCTCCCTGTTTCCCATCCTGGAGGTTGATGGCTTCTGGGAGAGACGAACTACGAGAGTCATCGATAGTCTTTCCTTCTCATGCTTGAGCCCTGTCGACCAACTCGGCCATCTCGCTCTTCACATCCTCCGTAATTTGTTTGCCCGGGAGTGGGTAGTTCATCACGTCCGCGAACTGGCTACTTTTCTTCACTCTCACGCAAACGACGATGCCTTCTGGGAGGCATGGAGTGAAACTCACAATTCTTCTCTGCGACAGCTCGAGGCGATCGCCTTCTACCACGCCCGCGCCTGGTTTAGTTGCCAGCTTCATCAGCGAGTCGAGAAAGAGATAGCCAGCCTTTCCACAATACGACAAAGCTGGCTGCACCGCTTCGCAGGATCCGCGATTGAGAACATGTTCTATCGGAACAAAGATTCGTTCTGGCTGCACGTTAGCTTCCTTCAATCGCCCAGAGCAAAACTGACTTTACTTAAGCAACTCTTTATGCCGAGTCAAATCTTGCCCATCAACTCCCCGGCGACCAACATTGATAACAGGCGATCGAGAAGATCGAACGGCACAAATCCGTATAAACAATACGCCGCCTACCTCGTCTCACGATCCGTCTCGTATATCCATCTCAGCGTGACCACTCTTTTGCGGGGCCTCCGCTGGCGACTTTCGCATCATCAACTCGTACGACAGTTCTGGATTTTTCTTGCTGCCTCTTTTTTTTTGACTTGGGCCTGTCAATCTATTTCTTCCTCTTCAATCTCTTTCTACTAGATCACGGCTACACAGAAAAAACGCTAGGCCTTCTCACAAGCGCGATGGCCGTGGGAAACCTCGCCGGTGCCATCCCCGCCGGCAAGCTTGCGCAACGATTTGGCCTGCGCGTCGTTCTGCTCTTCTGTTTTCTCCTCGCGATTGCTGTGTTTTCGGGACGCGCTATCCTGCTTGCCTTCCCCTTGCAGCTACTCTTCGCCTTTTTGGCAGGAATCGCGCTCTCGGCGTGGGCTGTCTGCCTCTCCCCCGCGGTCGCGCAACTAACAGACGAGCGGCAACGCCCTTTTGCCTTTAGTCTCATTCTCTCCCTCGGTATCGGTGTCGGTGCCCTGGGAGGTCTCCTTGGCAGCAGGCTGCCGGGCTGGTTCGCGAGCCATCACATCTTGGTTGGCTCTCTCCAGCCAGAACAACTCGTCCTCCTGCTCTCCTGCTGTATCGTAGGATTCGGTCTGTGGCCTGCAGCAAAACTCAAGTTTGGCCGTGCAAGCCTACCGGCTCGGGTCAGGCCTTTTCTCTCGCCGTTTCTGCTCCGGTTCCTTCCAGCAATTGCAGTCTGGAGCCTTGTGACAGGATCGTTCAGCCCCTTCGCCAACGTATACTTCGCTCATCATATGCATATGTCGTTGCCCCAGATCGGCAACGCCTTCTCCATCTCGCAGGTCTCGCAGGTCGTCGCTGTCCTTGTCGCTCCCGTTATCTTTAGGCGCTGGGGTTTGATCAGCGGAATTGTCTTTACACAGGTCGCAGCCTCTCTCCTCCTCATCGTTCTGTCTGCGATCGGTCATCCTCTCGCTGCCACAGCTGCTTATGTCGGATTCACCGCATTTCAGTGGATGAACGAGCCCGGACTCTACAGTCTGCTGATGAATATGGTCCCGCCCGAAGAACGGGGCGGGGCCTCTGCCGCCAACAGTCTTACTATGGCAGCCTCTCAGACGATTGCCGCAGCCTGTGCGGGAGCAGCCTTCGCACGGTACGGATACCCATCGGCACTTCGTGGAATCGCACTTATCGCCATCTTCGCAGCGGCGCTCTTCTGGAGCATGCGAGCCCATTCAAAGCATGAACCTACACTGGAACTCGACGACATCCCAAGCGATACTTAATCGAAATAGCATTGTCACTTTTTGTGCACTCAATCTCGGGGCAGAGCACGGAGATCTAAAAACCGAATCGCACGCTGACCACCACCGCATGGTTATAGGTGTGGAAGCTCGTCAATGCGGTCTGAAAGGCCACTCCCGCCGCCAGGCCCATCCGGCTCTTTGCACTCTCCGACCGCAACGCAAACTTTCCCACCATCAATCCAGGTGTGATAAATGTCTGCGTCTTCCCATCTCGCGACCCACCCAGATAGCTGGTCGTATTGAACTCCACCTCAGGCCAGAAATATCTTCCCAGATGATACTGCGCCACGGTATTCGCGTGGATTGTCCGTCCATTCGTCCGCGCATCGGACGTAGGCAGACCTCCACCCAGACTGCTCATCACCGCAAGTCTGCCGAACCCTTTCCCTCCCAATAGGGAAGGCGTAATCATTGCCGTTGCAGCCCCATTTTTGTAGCTCCCCGTAGGAAACGACCACGCAACCGCCCCGCTCATAATGTAGTTGCCATGCTGCTCGTTGGCAGAGAGGAACCGATACTTCGCCAGGAACGAGATATCTCCAAACCCATCCGGAGCGCTATCGCTGTGCAGAACATAGCCCGGCATCAAAATATCGATCTGTGTATTGGCAAATGGAATCAGGTTGAACCCCTTGCCAGTCCCCAGGTTCCAGGTCTCTGCCCCTGTCGAGGTAGTCTGATGCGTGAAATCGGTTCGATACACCTGCGCCAGCATGGGAAAGGGAGCGACCATCGGCACACTCCATTTGGGCTGCTTCGCCTGGGTTCGGGTAGCACGCGCCTGCCACTTCTCGGCAAAACCTTCGGAGTCATCCTCGGCCTCAACGTTCAACGGGAACATCCCCAGAAAAATCAGCAGAAAGACAATCTTATGCAACGGACCCACTCCTAAAAAATTGGACTGCCAGGCATTCAATCGACCCGGTCATACAGCAATTTTACCCTCTCGCCACCTTTGCCGTTCCTGTTACCTCGAGACTTCCTATTCCCCAATCCCCAATCCTTACCGTTACACTAAGCCCATGATCGACGAATCCACCTTCCGCCGCGAGTCCGACCACGCCCTCGAATCCCTCAAACAGTCTCTCATCGCCGCAGAGGACAACGATGGCACCTTCGAGTTCGAAGACAACAACGGTGTCATGAACATCATCTTCGAAGACGGTTCCAGTAAATTCGTCGTCACACCGAATACCCCCATCCGGCAGATATGGATCTCCGCTCAGGCCACTAGTTACAAGCTCGACTGGTCCGAATCCTCCCGCGCCTTCACCCTCTCCAAGACCGGCGAAGATCTCAAAACCCTCATCGAACGTCTCCTCCGCGAACAACTCAACGATCCCACCATCACCCTGACCTGACCCATAATCAAAACGGAAACGACGAACCTCTTTCACCAACAAATAGCAATCTTGTGGTGTGGCCATTCGCCCTCAACCGGTACTATAAAAACATTACCCAACAAAATCCCTGAACAAGATCGCCGCAACCTATGCCGCCAACGCTGTCTGTAGCCATCATCACGCTCAACGAAGAAGCGAATTTGGCGCGCACTCTGGCCAGCGTCCAATTCGCCGATGAGATCATTGTCATCGACTCCGGCTCTACCGACGGCACGCTCGAGATCGCCAAATCCTTCGATGCAAAGGTCTACTCCGAGCCGTGGAAGGGCTTCGCCGCCCAGAAGAACTCCGCCATAGAGAAATGTACCGGTATCTGGGTCCTCTCCCTCGACGCAGACGAAGAACTTACCCCCGAGCTTCAAACTGAGGTCCGCGCCCTCCTGCGCGGCAACCCCTCCGCCGACGCCTACCTCCTCCGCCGGCGCAATCTCTTCCTAAACCGCTGGATTCGCTACGGTGGCTACTACCCGGATCCCAAGCTCCGCCTCTTCCGCCGCCACGCCGCCAACTTCGCTCCGCCAGCCCGCTTCACCGATCGTCCCGTTCATGAGACCATTGCCCTCAACGGCAACCTCGAGACCCTTCACGCCGATCTCGTCCACCACGCCTACCCCACCATTGAGAGCTACATCGAGCACATGGATCGCTATAGCACCCTGGGCGCTCAGATCGTCGTCTCCAAAGGACAAACCAGCCGCTCCTGGCTCGGCTTCTACTACAACATCCTCGTCATACCCACCTTCACCTTTATCTGGAACTACATCTTTCGCTTCGGCTTCCTCGATGGCCGCGAGGGCTTCCTCCTCCACATCTATCACTCCACTTACACCAGTTGGAAATACTCGAAGGCCTGGCAAACAACCCGCAAACGATAGTCCCTCCCGTGCTACAACAGACGCATGCCCATCCGCCAGTCCTCGGCCCTCTGCGCCGTTCTCGTCGTCTGTCTCCTCTGCCCACAGACGTCCTTTCCACAAGCAGCTACAAGCCAGCAGGCGAGACAGGCAGCCGACCTGATCCAACCGGAGGACCTCAAAGCCGACCTGTCCTTCCTGGCCTCCGGTGATCTCGCTGGTCGTAACATCACCAGCCTCGAAGACCGCATAGCCACGGACTACATCGCCGCAGAGTTCATGCGGCTGGGCCTCAAGCCCGTCGGTGACAACGGCACCTTCTTCCAGAACATGGACATCGTCTCCGGTGACCTCGACCACCAGCACACCACGATGACGGCTAAGGTCAACAACGTCGACCACACCTACACCCTCGACAAAGACTTCCGCTGGAACCGTCAGAGCCTTCACCCTGCCACAGCCTGCGGCCCCATTGTCTTCGCCGGATATGGCATCGAGGCCCCCGAGTTCTCCTACAACGACCTCGCTAACATCGACCTCAAAGGTAAAGTAGTGCTGGTCTTCGCCCGCGAGCCCCAGGCCGACGACCCTCACTCGAAGTTCATGGGCACGCTCGACAGCTACCATGCCTTCTACTGGGACAAGATCGAACAGCTACGAAAGCAAGGCGCAGCCGCAATCCTCATCGTGCAGGATCGCGTTCCCCGCGCCATCAAGCCAATCCCCGCCAGCTCCCAACGCTCCGCCGGAGGCCCCAGCTACGCCTTGGCTGGACAGATGTGGGACATCCCCGTCTTCTCCCTTCAAAGAGAGGTAGCCGACCAGCTCCTGGCCCCCAGCGGCAAGACAGCCGACACCCTCCAGGCCGAGATCGATCGCACCACCCACCCAGACTCCTTCGATGTGCCCCAAAGCTCCGTCTGCGTCTCCAAGGCCTACAACAACCTTCAGACCCGTAAGGGCCGCAACGTCGTCGCGCTCCTCGAAGGCTCCGATCCGACGCTCAAGTCCCAGACCATCATCCTCACCGCGCATCACGATCACATGGGAGCCATCGACGGCCACATCTACTACGGCGCAGACGACAACGCCTCAGGCGTCGTAGGCCTGCTCGAAACCGCCAAAGCTCTCGTCAAAGGAGATATCCACCCCAAACGCAGCATCCTCTTCATCGCCTACGATGGCGAGGAGCGCATCTTCCTCGGCTCCTACTTCTACGTAACCCACCCAATCGTTCCCCTCGCCCAGACCATAGCCAACATCAACCTCGACATGATCGGCCGCAACGAAGACAATCCCAACTGGCCCACTCCGGCCGACCGCAATGTAAACATGGTCAACATCCTCGGAACCCGCTACAACCCAGCCCTTAGAAAGATCATCGATCGCGAAAACCAGCACGAAGGTCTCAAGCTCGACTACAAGATGGACGTCATCGACTACGACTCCCTATGGTCCCGCAGCGATCACTTCTGGTTCGCCACGCTGCACATCCCCCAGGTCGAATTCCAGACCGGCCTCCATCACGACTACCACACCGAAAACGACACCTGGCAACGCATCAACTACCCCAAACTGACGAAGATCATCCGCCTCGTCTTTCTCTCTGCAACGGACCTGGCAAACTCCTCCGAGAAGATCCCCTTCACCCCAGCCGGCAGTGCGCCTAGTCCCTAGTCCCTGACCTGGTCCCGCGTATACTCACATCCGCATGACTAAGCCCCCAATCCGAGTCCTCGTAGCCAAACCTGGCCTCGACGGCCACGACCGCGGCGCCAAGATCATCGCCCGAGCCCTCCGCGACGCCGGCATGGAGGTCATCTACACCGGCCTGCGCCAGACTCCCGAGATGATCGTCAACGCCGCCATTCAGGAGGATGTCGACTGCATCGGCCTCTCCATCCTCTCCGGAGCCCACAACGTCATCGTCCCCCGCATCACCTCCCTGCTCCGTGAGCAGCACGCCGAAGACATCCTCGTAGTCCTCGGCGGCACCATTCCCGATCAGGATGCCGCAGGCTTAAAAGCAAACGGCGTCTCGGCCATCTTCGGACCGGGAACGCCGCTTGAAACCACTGTCAACTTCATCCGCGAGAACATAAAACCTCGCGGCCTCTTCACAAACTGACGCACTCCACGAAACAACAGAGCAAATTGCCTGTTTACCAGGGTAGCGTTTCACCCAGGTGGAAGTACCCGCCCGTAGGCCCATCCGCTGCCAGTGTGGCCAGCTCTACCTCGGTCTTCGCGCCATCGACGATCTCCATCGGAGCCGCATCCGTGCCCATCTCCGTCTTCACCCAACCTGGATGCGCCGAGTTGACCTTGATCTTCGTATCCTTCAGCTCATGCGCCAGATGAATCGTGAACGCGTTCAACGCAGCCTTCGACGAGTTATACGCAAACATCTTCGCCTCATAGATCGGTGATCCCTCCGTTGCGTGAAGCGTGAACGACGCCAGAATGCTCGACACGTTCACAATCCGCCCCGCCTCGCTCTTCTTCAGCAGCGGCAGCAGCGCCTGCGTCACGGCAACCACGGCAAAGAAGTTCGTATCGAATGTCTTCCGCAGCGTCTCCTCTGACGTGGAACTCGTCGTATTTGCTCCGATCGGATCAAGCGAGATACCCGCATTGTTGACCAGGATGTCGAGCACGCCAAACTCCCGCTCGATCTTCTCGGCAACCGCCTTCACATCAGCCGCACTCCCCACATCGAGCTTCACTGCGCGCGCGTCAATGCCCTCGCTCTTCAGCTGCGCCGCGGCCGCCTCTCCCTTGGCCAGATCGCGCGCTCCAAGAATCACGGTCACGCCCTGCTTGCCCAACTGCCGCGCCGTCTCCAGCCCGATCCCTTTGTTGGCGCCCGAAATCAACGCAATCTTCTTCGTAGTACTCATCGCAAAATCACCTCGTTGTCCTGATTGATTCAGGGAATGTCTAAATATCTATGAGATGAGAGCCGTCGCGAAACGATCCGCATATCTCTGCGGCAGCGACCGTTTTTTCATATCCTTGTCCACCACCACATGCACCGTCTCGCCCTCACATAACAGCACCCCATCCACTGCTCTTACAATCCTGTAGCCGAACCGTATCACCGGCCCCCGAGCCGCCAGCAGCCGCGTCTGGATCACCAACTCATCGTCATACCGTGCCGGAGCCTTATACCTCGCTGACACATTCACCACCGCGATTCCACACCCCTCCTCGCGCTCCATCGACTTGTAGTCCAGCCCCAACTGCCGAATGAACTCCACCCGCCCTATTTCAAACCACACCAGGTAGTTCGCGTGATACACCACACCCATCTGATCGGTCTCGGCATACCGCACCCGCACCCGCGCCTCACTGGCCTCCTGCTTCAACGCCACGACTCCACTCATCTCTCCAGTCTAATGGAATGCCAAACTATCTCCCCCAAACTGGCTTCCTCTTCTCCAAAAACGCCGTCACGCCCTCCTTGAAGTCATGCATCGACCTCGCCTCCGAGTTAGCCGTCAACGCATGGGCAATCGCAGCATCCAGCCAGACCTTATTCTGCGCCGCCAGCAGCTGTTTCGTCGCCGACATCGACTGCGGACTATTCCCCTTCAGCACCTTCGCCACCTCCAGCGTCCGTGCCGCCAGTTGCTCCGCCGGAACCACCTCATTCACCAGCCCCAGCCCCTCAGCCTCCTCCGACTGGAACAGCCGTCCCGTCAGCAACAGGTCCCGAGCCCGTTTGTCCCCAATCTGCAGCGTAAGAAACGCCGACACCAGTGCCGGCACAAATCCAATCCGAACCTCCGTAAACCCGAACTTCACCGCAGGAGCCGCCAGCGTGAAGTCGCAAATCGTCGCCAGCCCCGCACCACCGGCAATCGCCGCCCCCTGCACCACCGCAATCGTCGGCTTCGGAAGCTCGTACAGTGTGCGAAACAGCCGCGCCACCCGCTCCGCGTCCGCCACATGCTCCGACTGCGACTTACCCACCATCGCCTGCAGATGCGTCATATCCAGCCCGGCACAGAACGCCTCGCCCGCGCCTGTCAGCACGACCACCCGGCAGTGCCCAGTCGCTGCCCTCTCCAACGCAACAATCAACTCATCCTGCATCTCCGGCGTCATCGCATTCCTGCGCTCCGGACGATTCAGCATGATCGTCTTCACTCCATCTTCTTCCGTCACCAGAATCGTCTTATAACTCATAAATCGCTAGCTCCATTCCCTGTATGCGTCTTGCCGTCTTATACTCTCTAATCTCGTCATCTCGACCGGAGGCGGCGCCTTTGCCGCCGAGTGGAGAGATCCGCTTCTCTACCCATACCGCCTCCCGTCTATTGAACCTTAGCCCCATACTTACGCGAGAACTCCGCGCCAGCCGCCAACAACCCATCCAGCGGAAGCATCGGCGGCAGCTCCGCCCCCAGCGCCTTCAACTCCTCTAACACCATCTCCGTCGGAAGGTTCCCCACCAGTACATCCTGCGCAAACGGGCATCCTCCCAGCCCGCCAATCGCCGTGTCGAAGCGCCTGCACCCAGCCCCATACGCCGCCCTTACCAACTCCCTCGCGCCCTCATATCGAGCATGAAGATGAACCCCAATCTCCACCCCATCATGCACCGCCATCACATCGGCCACCACATCCGCCACCAGCTTCGGCGTAGCCATCCCCACCGTATCCGCCAGCGAGATCTGCCGCACGCCCGAGTCGATCAGCAGGTCGCACGCATCCACCACCTCGTCGATACTCCACGCATCGCCATAAGGGTTCCCGAACGCCATCGAAATATACGCCACTACATCCATCCCGGCCTTATACGCCAGCGTCCCCACCTGCTCCAGCGCCTCCAGGCTCTCCTCCGGCGTCTGATTCTGGTTCCGCTGCAAGAACCCCGGCGAGATCGAATAAGGAAACCCCAGCGTCTGCAACCCCCCCGTCTTGATCGCCCGCTCTGCCCCCTTGGCATTCACAACAATGCCGATAATCTCCACGTCATCCGGCGGATCCAGATACTCCAGCACCTTCTCCGAGTCCGCCATCTGCGGCACCGCCGCCGCCGAAACAAAGCTCACCGCATCGATATGCTTGAATCCCGCCGCAATCAAAACCCGCAGATAGTCCGCCTTCACCTCCGCCGGCATCTTCACCGGCAGCCCCTGCCAAGCATCCCGCGGACACTCAATAATCTTTACCAAATCACTCATACCCGCCTCAGTATTTCTTACTACCTCAACCGTGTCATCCTGATCGAAGTAACTCGCGCATCTGCGAGTTACGAGGTCGAAGACCTGCGGTTGCACTTGCGTTACTTTTGCTGTTGTTTGTCCTTTGTTCGTCATCCCATAGGGATATGCTTTATATCGTTGCTGTTGCTGTTGCTGTTGCTGTTGCTGTTGCTGTTGCTGTTGCAGTTGCTGTTGCAGTTGCAGTTGTTGTTGCAGTTGCAGTTGCAGTTGCTGTTGCTGTTGCTGTTGCTAGTTTTACGTTGTCATTCTGAGCGAAGCGAAGAACCCCCGTATTTCGCTTTTGCTGTTGCTTGTTCTTGCTCCTTCTTACCGTTCCTTCATCTTCGCTTGAAACCTTGTAAAGATCGGCAGTAGGATGAGCTCTCTTCCATTCACGGCATGGCCTTCCCTGTTCATAAGAATGCACCGCCAAAACTGCTGAGATGAGCAGCATCAAAAACAAACCAGATAATCGTTCGCAGCGATATCACGTCTGCAAAACCCCCGGATTAAACTTAGCCACCTCAGCATTCAAACTAGCCGCCTCCAGCGCAGTCATCAGCACACTCCGCGTCTCCACCGGATCAATAATCGCATCGATCCACCCTCTCGCCGCCCCATACCTCGGATCAGCCTGTGCATCATACGTCGCCTTAATCTCGTCGTAGATCCCCTTCCGCTCCTCTTCCGAGATCGTCTTCCCGCTCTTCTCCAACTGCTTCACCCTCACCTCCACAAGAGTATTCGCCGCCGAAGCCCCACTCATCACCGCATACCTCGCCGTAGGCCACGCAAACAGAAACCGAGGATCATAAGCCTTCCCGCACATTGCATAATGACCCGCACCAAAACTCCCCCCAACGATAACGGTAATTTTGGGCACTACCGAAGTACTCACAGCCGAAACCATCTTCGCCCCCGCCCGAATAATGCCACTCCACTCCGCATCCTTCCCCACCATGAAACCATTCACATCATGCAAGAAGATCAGCGGCACCAGGCTCTGATTGCAATCCATAATGAACCGCGCCGCCTTCTGCGCGCTCTCCGTATAGATCACCCCGCCAAACTCCGTCCGCTTGCTGCCATCGAGCGCAATCTGCTGCTGATGCACCTTCTGGTTCGCCACAATCCCCACCGCCCGCCCGCCAATCCGAGCATACCCACACAGCACCGTCCGCCCATAGTCAGCCTTGTACTCGTCGAACTCGCTGCGATCCACAATCCGCGCGATCACCTCACGCATGTCATACACATTGGTAGCTGCCTTCGCCGGATCGGGATCAATCAGCCCATACAAATCCTCCGCTGCATACTTAGGAGCATCTGCCTTCTCATCAAACGCCACCCGCGAAAACGGAGCCCCCGGCCGCTCCCCCAGCTTGCCCACCAGAGAACGTAACCGTGCAAGGCACAGATGGTCGTTCGGCTCTTTGAAGTCCACCGTCCCCGATATCTCCGAGTGCATCGAAGCCCCACCCAGCTCCTCCGCCCCTGTCTTCTGTCCAATCGCCGCCTGCACCAGCGACGGCCCCGCCAGAAACAGCCCCGACCCCTCCGTCATCAGCACCGTATCCGTCATCACCGGCAGATACGCTCCCCCCGCCACGCACATCCCCATGATCGCCGTAATCTGCGGAACCCCCAACGAGCTCATCACCGCGTTATTCCGAAACACCCTCCCAAAGTCATCCGTATCGGGAAACACGTCCTCCTGCAGCGGCAGGAACACCCCCGCCGAGTCCACCAGGTAGAGCGTTGAAATCCTATTCTCCAGCGCAATCGTCTGCGCCCGCAGCACCTTCTTCGCTGTCATTGGAAAGAAAGCCCCCGCCTTCACCGTCGCATCGTTCGCGACGATCATGCACAGCCGCCCGCTCACCCGTCCCAACCCCGTCACCACCCCAGCCCCCGGAGCCCCGCCAAACTCCTCATACATCCCATGCGCCGCCCACAGCCCCAGCTCCATCAGTTCGGTCCCTTCATCCAGCAGCAGCGCCAGCCGCTCCCGCACCGTAAGCCGTCCCTTCGCCCTCTGCGCCTCGGCAGCCTTCGCCCCTCCACCCTCGCGAATCTTCGCCTCCTGCTCCCGCATCCCACCCAGCAACGCCACCATGGCCGACCGATTCGCCACAAACCGCGCCGCTGTCACATCCAACTTCGTCGTCAACGCATTCTCCAACTTCAAGCCCTCCACCATCGCACCGTCCCAAGAAAACTCGTCAGCATAGCATCATAGCCACAGGCCGCGCTGCGCGCTCTTCATAAACCACAGCCGTGTAGCCTATCCTCGAGACTAATCCTCTACGCCCTGCATGGAGACGGAATGAAAACCCGCACCCAACTCGCGAGCCTGATCGTCCTCACCGGCATCATCATCTCCCCCGCCATAGCCCAGAGCAGCCGTGCCGACATCGACAAATCGATAGACACCATGCTCGGAGACCACGTCCATTCCGAAGTCCAGCACCTCGTCACCGACCTCCAGCAGGCCGTAGCCAAACACGATGCCGCAGCCGTAGCCGCCCTCGTCCACTACCCCATCAAGATCAATCCCGGTACCAGGCCCTTCACCATCCGAACCCCGCAGGCTTTCATCGCCCGCTACGATCGCATCATCACCCCCGCCATAGCCACCGTCATCCAGAGACAAAAGTACGAAGACCTCTTCGTCAATTACAAGGGAGCCATGTTCGGCAACGGCGAAGTCTGGATTACCAGCACCTGCATCGACAAAGCCTGCAAACAAACCGACATCAAGATCGGCACCATCCAAAGCACTGCCAACCGTAAGAAATAATCATCAAACAGTTATGCTCCTCTCCCCCGGCCCCACCGACGCCCTCCTGGTCATCGACCTCCAGAACGACTTCTGCCCCGGCGGAGCCTTAGCCGTCGCAGACGGCGACACCATTGTCCCCACCATCAACGCCCTCGCCCAGAAGTTCGATCACGTCATCCTCACCCAGGACTGGCACCCTCGGAACCACATCTCCTTCGCATCGACCCACCCAGACAAAGAGCCCTACGAGACCATCGAAGCCCCCTACGGCCCGCCGGATATCATCCAGACCCTCTGGCCCGATCACTGCGTCCAGCACAGCGAAGGCGCAGCCTTCCACCCCGCCCTCTCGATCCCCCACGCCGAGCTCATCCTCCGCAAAGGCTTCCGCCGCCACATCGACAGCTACTCCGCCTTCCTCGAAAACGACCACTTCACCCCAACCGGTCTCGCCGGCTACCTCCGCGAGCGCAGCCTCACCCGCCTCTTCCTCGTCGGCCTCGCCTACGACTTCTGCGTCCGCTACTCCGCCATCGACGGCAAAAACCTCGGCTTCGACACCACAGTCATCGAAGACGCCACCCGCCCGGTCAATCTACCCGGCTCCGTCGCCGCCGCCAACGAAGCCCTGGCCGCCTCCAGTGTTCCGCGCATCCAATCCACAGAGATACTCACCACATGACAAGCAGTACCGCACCAAAGCCATCCTGGTTCGACACCCAGGCCAAAGTCACCGCCTGCAAATATCAATTCGCCCGCATGAACACCCTCACCCTGGGCACCCCCACCGACGACAATCACTTCCTCATCACCTTCACCTACTACGCCCAAGGCAGAACCTACACCGACCGGTTCACCTCACCCACCTACCTCGAGCAAGGCCAGACCCTACCGCTCTCCTACAACCCATCGGACCCGCAGCAAAACAGCAAGTCCGCCGCCTCCCCCGCCACTCGCCCCCCACTCTTCGCCATAGGCGTAGCCGGCTCCGTCATCCTCTCAATCATCTTTCTCGCATATGCGCACGGCTGCAACTAGCCAACAACTGCACTCCCCACCAACCCCAACTCCTCAGCCCTCGCCTGCATCGCCCGCAGGCAATTCTCCAGATGCTCCTCCAGCGGAACCCCCAGCAACTCCGCGCCCCCGGTAATATCCTCCCGCTTCACCGCCCGCGCAAAAGCCTTGTCCTTCATCTTCTTCTTCACTCCCGCAACCTCCACCTCCAGAATCGACTTGCTCGGCTTCACCAGCGCACAAGCCGTCAGAAAACCCGCCAGCTCATCACAGGCAAACAGCGCTTTATCCAGATGCGAATCCCGTCCCACGCCCGAGTAGTCCGCATGAGCCAAAATAGCGTGCAGCACGCTCTCCGGCCACCCCAACTCCCGTAGATGAGCCACCCCCACAAACGGATGCTCTTCGAGCGATGGATGCCGCTCATAGTCCATGTCATGCAGCAGACCCGCGCAGGCATAAGGCTCCGCAAAGGCCTCAGCCTCAGCCCCCGTCAATCCAAGCCGCGCAGCCTCCATCACGCCATAGGCCTCCGTGCAAACCGACACCGCCATGCCATGCTTCCGCAGCGACTCGCCCTTCGTCCACTGCTCCAGCAAAGCCAGTGCACTCTCCCGTCCGAACTCACTCATCCAGTCCTCCTAACCATCAATTAGCCCTGAAACAAAGTTACTACTCTGGTTCCTCTCCGGTTTTTTTAGGCATTTAGGTAATAATCATCGGGATTCCCCTTGACTCACAAGTAACCCCAGTGTCACTCTAGGCACATCACACGCTCCGTTATCGGACATGTGATGCGGTCCCTGCTCTGGATCCGCCCGCTACAGACAACTTATGGCAACCATGATGGCACCCGTCGAACAGCGTGAGGTATTGCGTTGTGACCATTGCAGCTTGGTGCAGTTTCGCACAGCCAACGCGCTGTGCCGTCGCTGCCACAAATGCCTCGAGGTCGAAGAGCCCGAACCGGCTCCTGCCCCGCTGGCACTCGTACCCCAGTCAACCCCACAGCCCGAAGGCCTTCAGGTGGCCACTGCCGTTCGCGACCTGCGCCACGTGCGCAATCTCTCGCAGCGTCAGCTCGCCGCCCGCATGAATGTGCCTCGCACCTACATCTCGAAGATCGAGAACGGCAAGGCCATGCCCACGCTCTCCTCGCTCGATCGCCTCGCAAGAGCCCTCCAGGTCGACATCTCCACCCTGCTGCGGGATTCCACCAACCGCCATCGTGACGAGACGGCCGTACTCATGACCGACCCCTTCCTCGCCGAGATTGCGGCTTACACCTCGCAGCTCGACGCCCTGCAGCGCTCTATCTTCCTCAACCACGTTCGCGAGCTGGCCGCCGGCCATCGCCGCACAGCCTGAGCTGAGTGCCGCACCATCCTGTCCCTCTCCCGAAGAGCGCCGCACTCACTGCGGCGCTCGCTCTCCTCTTCAAGTCGAGCGCTCCACGGGACAACGTCTCAAACTCCGAAGGCCATTAGTCCCTCTGCATTGGCAGATGGGGACTAGCGGTTGTCACGGAAAGTTAAAAGAAAACATCGTAGGATAAAGATGCGTTCGACCGCACCGAGACGACCCGAACGTGGAAGAAAAGGCGTTCATTGCACAGCCAACATCGGTGTGCTAGCGTCAATGCTGCGAGGTCGCTTTGCGTGTATCAAACCCCAGCCGCGTTCATGAGCTCTCCCCTGAGGAGCAGAGCATCTATCGGCAACTCGATCCAACAAAAATCCCCCAGCACGTAGCCATCATCATGGACGGCAACGGTCGCTGGGCCGGCAAGCGTGCGCTCAAGCGCTTCCTCGGCCACCAGCAGGGTGCCGAGTCGGTCCAATACGTCGTCGAAACCGCCTCCCGCATCAATCTGCCCTGGCTCACCCTCTACGCCTTCTCGCTCGAGAACAACCTGCGCCGCCCCAAGCCCGAGGTCAGCTTCCTCATGAAGCTGCTCAAGTCCTACCTCATCGGCAATGTCAAGCGCATGAACGACAACAACGTCCGCATGGCCTACATCGGCCGCACCCACGACCTCCCGCAGGAGGTGCAGGACACCATGCAGTGGGCCTCCGAGTCCACCGCCCAGAACACCGGCACCACCCTCACCCTGGCCCTCAACTACGGTGCCCGTTCAGAGATCGTCGATGCCGTCCGCAAGATCCTCACCGATCTCACCACCGAAGCCCACACCCGCGGCTGCTCCGTCGAAGACCTCCTCGGAGCCGGAGTTCTCGACTCCCTCGACGAGTCCAGCATCTCCCGCAACCTATACACCGCCCACATGCCGGACCCCGATCTCCTCATCCGCACCAGCGGCGAGCAGCGCATCTCCAACTTCCTTCTCTGGCAGGTCTCCTACTCCGAGATCTACGTCACCGACCGCCTCTGGCCCGACTTCCGGGGCCCTCACCTCCTCGAGGCCATCGCAGCCTACCAGCGCCGCGAACGCCGCTTCGGAGGCCTCGCCGAGAGCTTCACCGACGAGGCCATCGACAGCCTCCAGCCCGCCGACGAGGTCGCCGAAGAGATCAAGGACCATCTCCTCCCCCGCCCCGCCCACGCACTCACCCGCCGCTAACCGCAAGCCAGACAAGCCAGCGGAAAATAGATGTCAGCAACCAGCTACAAGGTCGCCCGTAGTTCACCGCGATGAAATCTATCTCTGGCCGATGAGTTCAGCGGCATGCGCCGCGCCCTGCAATGCCCCTTGTCGCCCGGGAGCATTCGCGAGTGCCGTCTGAAACTCTTTCAGTGCCAAGACCGGACGATTTTGCTCCGTGAGCAGGCAGCCAAGCTGTTCGCGCGCCGGAACAATCGGTCCTGGTGTCACCGGAAGCTTCTCGATCGCATCCTCCTCATCGGCTGATGCGTGCATCAAAGTCGCGGCCTCATCCGGCCTTCCGTTCGCCTGGGCCGACCACGCCATCACTTCGCGCGTCAGAATACCGACCTGGGTAGCCCAATAGTCGTTACCCGAGCTACGGAGCTGCGCTTCGAGCTGCCGCAATCGATCAATCTCCGGGCGCGCCTCGTCAGCGCGTCCACTCCGGGCGAGTCCCAAGCCCCGAGCCCAAACCGCAATTGCGACAACATGAGGCGGAGCTCCTGCGGGAGGAGCGATGGCGGCAGCGTCGGCCCATCGACCCCGCTCAACCGCGTACCGAACCGGCATCGCGGTAGAGGCGTACGCTATCTTGAAATCGCCTGCGTTCAGCTCCGGCATGTTTCTAACTTGCTGAATGACCTGAGCCGCATCCTGGTCACGTCCCCTCTGTAGATAGGCATACACCAGATAATCCATGGCGTGCAGCTCTTCTCCGGTGTCCCCCTGCTGGTGCGCCGCCTCCCTTGCCGCAAGGTTGGAAGTGATGGAGTCTTCCCACAGGCCAAGCCGCGTGAAGATATGCGACGGCATGTGCAACGCATGAGGCGCAGAGGGTGCAATCTGCGAGTAGGCTCTCGCCGCAGCGAGGCCTCTCGGCGCAAGCTCCGCATTGTCGTTAGCATGGATGAGGTAATGAGGAATTCCCGGGTGCTGCGGATAGACGCGGTCCAGTGGCTCAAGCACATCGGCGGCCTTCTTCTGGTTCGCATGCGTCTTGTCGGCAGGAGATGCAGTCGCCAGCAGTGCGAGCGCATAAAACACCTGTGCTTCGACATCTTTCCTGTTCTCGGCAGCCAGCTCACCCATCGCATGCTCATAGTTCAACGCTCGCGTGCGGTACGGAACAGTCGCAGCATCCTGATAGAGCAACGCCAGCGCGCCGATAAACTGGCGCTCCCGTTTGGAGTCGCTCCCGATCTGCTGCGCCCGCTCAATCTCCTTTTGCGCAGTCGAAATTGTCGCGGGCAAAAGTGCCGGCTCCCAAAGCTGACGAAAGTACGCCATCGTCATTCCCCAATGTGCCATCGCACACCGCGAATCCAGTTCGGCCACTTTGTGAAATGCATCTTCGGCGGCCGTATAAGCGAAGGAGTGAAGCAGAGCCACGCCTCGGTCGAACTGCTCCTGAACAGCCGGTGTGCAAGAGATCGGAAACGATACCTTCCCCAGTCTCTCCGGTGCGCTGTGGCTGTGAGTCTCTTGTGCTGACGAGAGGGGAACGATGAGCAGCAGAGCGGTCAGTACTCGCCTTAGATCGGGCATCCCTACCTCCACAGGCGCATGGTGTGTTGCGGGCATCCGAATTCTACATGGCAGCTGGCGACAGATGCCCTCCGCTCGATCTGGAGAGCTTTCGATATCTTCACAAAGGTTTAACTTGAAGTACGTTCGAGGCCTGAAATCCACAATCACTAGCCGAACGGGCCATCTCTACTCCCTGACGATAACTCCTGAATGACGGTCTATCCGGAAACTACCCACCGCCCCCCCTCCCCTATCTCCCATCCACGGCAATGTATCCTAGCCACTGAACTCATGAAACGCATCCTAACTGCCTTAGTCCTGATCGCCGCCGTCTTCGCCCTCATCTTCTTCGGCAAGCTTTGGATGATAACCCTCTTCGCCGCCATCGTGGCCGAGCTGGCCTGCTACGAGTACCTCAAGCTCGCCGCAGTAGGCGCCGAGTCCCATGGAGCCAAACTCCGCATCCCCCTCTGGTGGATGACCCTCGGCACCGCCCTCGCCTTCATCGTCACCCTGCCCAACTTCCCCGTCGACGAGCAACTCCCCGTCCTCAGCGCCCTCACTCTCATCCTCTTCGCCTGGAACGGCTTCCGTTCCCCCCTCATTCAGGTTCTGCCCGACACCGCCCAGGGCCTCTTCGGCCTCATCTGGATCGCCTACCCCCTCACCCTCGTTCCCCTCCTCTGGAAGCAGGAGGACGGCCCCGCCCTCGTCCTCTTCCTCATGGTCTGCGTCTGGTCCGGAGACATCGCCGCCCTCTACATAGGCAAGGCCTTCGGCAAACACAAACTGGCCCCGCGCCTCAGCCCCGGCAAGACCTGGGAGGGCGCCATCGCCTCCATCGCCGGAAGCCTCCTCGCCGCCGGTCTCGTCATCTGGATCGGCGATCTCCTCACCGCCCGCGGCAACCTTCTCCTCCACATCACTGAGCCCATCTGGCAGACCCTCCTGCTCGCCGCGATCCTGAACATCGCAGCTCAGCTGGGCGACCTCCTCGAATCCGCCGTCAAGCGTGGAGCCGGTGTCAAAGACTCTGGAACCATGCTCCCCGGACACGGCGGCATCCTCGATCGCATCGACGCCCTCCTCCTCGCCGCACCCGTCCTCTGGTTCGCTCTGATCCTCAAGGACCACTTCGACCTCGGCCGCTTCTAGCTCGAGTGGTATTCTTCGGCCTTGTTCTTTTGTTTGTCATCCCGTAGGGATCTGCTTTTGTTGTTGCCTGTTCTCTTCAACCTCACGAAAGAATCGTCATTTCGACCGGAGCCAGCTCGCGCATTTTGCGAACTGCGCAGCGGAGAAACCCGCTTCTCGACCAATACCGCCTCCCAGCCGACGAATCGGGTGCCCCATCTTCGCGACGGTTTTATCGTCGCTAATGTGGGCATTCGCGCAGAGCGCGAACCGCCTTCCCTCAACCAGGCAAAACCGTTCGGGTGCCCATCCGTGTCGCAGGTCTCATCGCGACACCCAAAGGCGGACGAAAGTTGTACTGATCTTCGGAGCCCAAATGTTATTCTTCCCCGCATGAAAGCTCTTGTAATTCTTTTACTTGCCTCTACTGCCTTCGCCGCTCCGGTTCGAGTGCGCCCCACCGTCACCAAACAGGGCGTATACCGCCAGCCGCACGTCAGAACATCGCCGGATTCGACCCAGCGCAACAACTACTCAACAAAGGGGAACTACAACCTCTATACCGGTAAGGCGGGCACCAAAACGGCAAAGCACTAGTGAAGCGCTTGGCTGCGATTTTCATCCTGTTTTATCGCTATCGGCTTTTGCCAACGATCACCTATGGCAAGAGGGCAAGCTACTCAGCGTGGCTAACCAAAACGACATGGGCATCGGAACTGCTATAGGTACTTCGGCCCTACTCTTCCAGACGGGTCATGCCGTATTCGTGGTCCAGGTATCCGACATCGTTTACACGGTGCGTGGGGAAAAGACCAACCATCGAACCAAGGACTATTCCAAGGGTCTTATCGTCGGGGATCAACTCAAGGCTGCGATCGAAGGAAACAAGTTGATTCTCCTTCTTCCAGATGGCAAGAATCTCGACACGTCAATCCTGACAAGGGAACAAGCAAAGCAGTGATTACCTTCTTCGACCTCGGCCGCTTCTAACCTGCCTCCCAACCGATGAATCGGGTGCCCCATCTTCGCGACGGGTTCTATCGTCGCTAAGGTGGGCATTCGCGCAAAGCGCGAACCGCCTTCCCTCGATCAGCCCAAACCGTTCGGGTACCCCATCCTTTGCAGTCTTATCGGGTGGGAATGTATCCCGACCACCCAGCCAACCATTGTCGTTGCTCGTTCTCCCCGAAAACGCCAACAAAAACCCCTGTCAACTCCCCTACCCACCTAACCCAATGCAAACAAAGCAAATAGGCTTGGCATACTAGTTATTCCCAATCCGTTACAATTGAACTTAGATCAAAGAAAGCCCCGGCTCAAGCCGGGGCTTTCCCGTTAATCACCGTAACTTCAATTAGGAGACGACTTTACGTGTAACCCATTTAGATAGACGACTTTGCACGAACAATACCGCGCATGAGATTGATTCAAAACAACTTACACCAAAAGGTACCCCCGGGGGGGAGGGGGTACCCCTCCACACCGATCCAAACACATTGATACCCACGCAACACCAACCCGTCACACTCTGAGAAAATAAGCCTCGTGAAAAAACTAGCAATCCTCGGCTCCACCGGTTCCATCGGCCACAGCACGCTCTCCATCTGCGAGTCCTTCCCCGACCGCTACCAGGTCGTCTCCCTCGCCGCAGGCCAGAACCTCGAAGTAGCCTTCGCCCAGTGCCTTCGTTGGAAGCCCAGGGTCATCTCCCTTGGCACCGAAGAGCTAGCCGCGGCCCTCACCACCCGCCTCAAAGCCGAAGGCATCACCAGCATCGAAGTCGTCCACGGCACCGCCGGAACCATCCACGCCGCAACCCTCCCCGAAGTGGACTTCGTCGTCTCCGCCATCGTCGGCGTAGCCGGCCTCGAAGCCACCTACGCCGCCGTCAAGGCCGGCAAGACCATCGGCCTCGCCAACAAGGAGTGCCTCGTAGCCGCAGGCGAGCTCATCATCGCCGCCGCGCACCAGCACAACATAGCCCTCCTCCCCATCGACTCCGAGCACAACGCCGTCCACCAGTGCATGCGCGGCGGAACCCCGCAGGAGGTCAAGCAGGTCTGGCTCACTGCCTCCGGTGGCCCCTTCCGCAACACCCCTCTAGCCGACTTCGAGCACATCACCCCCGCGCAAGCCCTCAAACACCCCACCTGGGTCATGGGCCAGCGCATCACCATCGACTCCGCCACCATGATGAACAAGGGCTTCGAGGTCATCGAAGCCTGCCGCCTCTTCTCCCTCCCCCCCGCCCAGGTCCGCACCATCATCCACCCCCAGTCCACCGTCCACTCCCTCGTCGAGTTCGTCGACGGCAGCATCCTCGCGCAGATCTCCGTCACCGACATGCGCCTCCCCATCCTCTACGCACTCGCCTACCCCGAACGTGTACCTTCAGATTTAACATTTGACCTCACCGCATTGAGCCAGCTCGACTTCTCCACCCCAGACCTTACCCGCTTCCCTTGCCTCCGCCTAGCCTATGAGGCTGCCGAAGCCGGAGGCAAAGTCTGCATCGCCCTCAACGCAGCCGACGAGATCGCCGTCGCCGCCTTCCTCGAAGGTCATATCCCCTTCCTCGGCATTCCGCGTACAATAGAGCAAGTGCTGACGCTAACCTCGGGCTCACGCCCATCGTCTATCTCTGAAGTGCTTGAAGCTGATCTTGCCGCGCGTCAATGTGCGCGCGAAGTGATTGCCCGCCAGTCCATTGGCGTTCTACGATAGCCAGCACGGCCATTAAAGTTCGAGGTCCTAACTTCTCCCATGTCGACAATTATCCAGCTTGCCATCGTCCTTGGCATCATGGTTCTGGTACACGAATTCGGCCACTTCGCCGTTGCCAAGCTCTGTGGCATCCGCGTTGAGGTCTTCTCCATCGGCTTCGGCAAACGTCTCTTCGGCTTCAAGCGCGGCGATACCGACTACCGCCTCTCCGTCCTCCCACTCGGCGGCTACGTCAAGATGGCAGGCGACAACCCAGGCGAAGCTCCCTCAGGCGATCCCGGTGAGTTCAACGCCCACCCTCGCTGGCAGCGCATCCTCGTAGCCCTCGCTGGCCCCTTCGCCAACTTTATCCTCGCCATCGCCCTCATGACCGGCGTCTCCATGCTCCACAACGAGGTGCAGGAGTACATCGGCGGTCCCGCCCAGACCGACTACATCCCCGTCGACACCCCAGCCTCCAAGACCGGCATCCGCTCCGGCGACCTCATCGTCCACTACGACAGCATCGAGAACCCCACCTGGGATAACGTTGCCATCCGCTCCCTGCTCAACATCAACCAGACCGTTCCCTTCTCCTACCTCCACGACGGCCAGCGCGTTGACACGAAGATCTTCGTCGAGTCCAAAGGTGGAACCGACAACTTCGCTCTGGACAGACTAGGTCTCATCCCCAGGATGCAGCCGACTCCCGTTCAGGTCGACTCGCTCGAGCCCAACATGCCCGCCTCGCGCGCCGGCTTGCAGCCCCACGACCAGATCGTCTCCATCGACGGCCTCCAGTTCCACTCCGTCCCTGCCCTGCTCGCCTACCTCCAGGACCAGGCAGGCAAACCCGCCGCTCTGACGATCCAACGCAACGGCCAAACCCTCCCGATCCAGCTCACCCCTGAGCTAGCCGATGCAGGGGACGGCACCAAGTCCTACCGGCTCGGCTTCCACCCCGTCCAGCCCCCCGTCAAGGTAGAGCGCCTCCCCCTTGGCAAAGCCATCGTAGCTTCGTGGGACTTCAACAAGAAGGGCTCCTCCCTCATCATCGAGGTCCTCAAGCGCCTCTTCACCCGCCAGGTCTCCGTCCGCAGCCTGCAGAGCCCCATCGGCATCGGCCAGCAGATCCACCAGGCTGTCCAGATGCCCGGCTGGATGCCGCTGATCGGTCTCATGGCCTACATCAGCCTCAACCTCGGCATCTTCAACCTCCTGCCGATCCCGATCCTCGACGGCGGCATGATCCTCTTCCTGGTCGTCGAGAGCATCATCGGCCGCGACCTCAACCAGCAACTCAAGGAGCGCGTCTACCAGGTAGCCTTCGTCTGCCTCCTGGCCTTCTTCGCCTTCGTCATCTTCAACGACCTGAGCAAGCTCTCCCTCTTCAGCAAACTCAAGCCGTAACGTAACAAGCCAGCAAAAAGGCGGTTGGCAAGCCAGCGAAGTCTTCGCTATCTTGCCAACCGCCTTTGTCGTCTCTGCTAACTAGCTAACCTGCTGACTGCCTCAACTCCGCCACAATCTCCCCCGCAGCCTTCCGAGCCTCATCCTCCCGATCCGGCGGAAAGCTGATCGCCCCCACCCGCGCATGCCCCCCGCCGCCATACCGCTCGCAGATAGCCGCCAGATTCACCAGCTTATCCGCCGGCAAGGGAGTCCACGGATTCGTCCCCACCGCCACCTTCGTCCTGAACGAAGACTTGCTCAACCCAACGTTATAAGTCCCCTCAGGAAACAAATAATAGGGAATGAACTTGTTGTATCCCTCCGTAGGCTGATCCGTAATATCGAATGTAATCACGCCCTTATCAAGGGTAGCCCGCGAGCGAATCAGCTCCAGCCCAGCCCAGTGCCGCTCCATCAGCGGTCCCAGCAGCTCCTGCACGAACCCCTGATCCAGCACCGACTGCAGCGGCATCTCCGTCAGCAGCGGGATGATCCGCTGCACTAACGTATCGTCCGAAGCGCTCTCGATCACCATCGTCAGCTTCATCGCCGGGGCCGCCATCTCCACTGCGGCCTTCGCGCTCTCATACCTCGCGCCATCGACGATGTCTGCCCACTTGATCAACTCAGCCAGCGGCTCAACATCGAATCCGAACTTCGTCTTCCCCACATGCGCGATAAAGCTCGTGCACGAGACATACTTCGGATCGAAGAACTTCCGCATCGCCTGCGAACCATCTGCCTGCCCGCGTTCAAAGTCCCTCTGATCCTCAGGCGTCAAAAATGCGCTCTGATGATGATCGAACCACCACGTCACCTTGGGCGAAGCCGAGTACTTGAAGTCGACGATCGCATTCTCACCATCGATGAAGTCTCTCTCGTCGAACAGCGCACCAGCGCGATGCACCAATCCGTGATACGAAAACCCCGCGGCCGTCTTCACGCACTCCCGGTGAAACCGCGTAAACACCGAGGCCGAGCAGGCCCCGTCGAAACATTTATCGTGATAAAAAATCCGGCAATCCAATCAGCTAACCCCCATCGCAGGACGCCTTCAACCGCCAACGTCCGAAGTTGTTAGCATACCGCACCATCTCCAGCAGAACCCCACGCAACCATCCACTCCTTTGACCGTATATCCTTCAACGACACGAGGATCCCACCTTGCCTTTGCTTCTAGGTACGCCAAGGGCCCTCTCAGTCCCGCAAGAAGAAGAAGGGCTGGTAGCCAATGCTCTAGCTTTGGATCTCCCCTGGGGTATGCCTTCTCTACACTGTTCCATGTTCCAAAATCGATTCATAGACAAGCCCGGACCTTCACCCTACCTTCTGCATCTCCGCCACCTGATAGCGTGTCTCCTCCAGGTCCAGCTCCCGCTCCATCGTCCGGAGCACATCATCGCCGATCAGCCCTTCGTCCCGTAGCCGGATGATCGCCCGCCGCTCTGCCTGTACCGCCCCCTCGGCCAGCACCAGCACCTGCCGGTACGTCTCCTTGCTATGCTCCCCGCGCTCCGCATGATCCTCGTCGACCTCCACCAGTCGATGTTCATATCGGTCGATCAGGTCCTCATAGGCATGGGCGAACTCCTCCCCATTCTCCTTTCGGCTCTCTTCCAGAAACTCCAGCGCCTCCTTCAGAGCGACCCTCCGCGCATACCGCTCCTCCGGCTCCATTCCCTTCTCTCCCGAAAGCCCAAGCGCGCGAATCAGCGATGGCAGTGTCAGCCCCTGCAACACCAGCGTCACCAGAATCACGCAGAACGTCAGAAACACGATCAGGTTCCTCGGTCCAAACGGCTGCCCATTCGCCCGCAACTCCGGTACCGAAATAGCCGCCGCCAAGGCAATTACCCCACGCATCCCCGTCCACCCCATGACGAAGATATCCCGCACTCCCGGCTTCTTCTCCTCGTGCCCCGTCACCCGCCTTACGAACGAGGCAATCTTCACCGCCGGAAACACCCACACCATCCGCAGCAAGATCAATATCACGCTGAAGATCACTCCATACTCCACCAGCGTCACAGTTCCATACTGCCCATGGATCGCGGCCAGCACATAAGGCAACTGCAGTCCGATCAGCACGAACACAATTCCGTTCAGTACAAATGTCAGCGCATCCCAGGCCCCGACCACCTGCATCCGCACCGACGGTGAAAAGAACGTCGCACTCTGCCGGCTCAGATAAAGCCCGCATGCGACCACCGCCAGCACGCCCGACGCGTGTATCTCCTCGCCAGCCAGATAGGCCGCATACGGGACGATCAGGCTCACCACCAGCTCCACTGGCCCATCGTCGATAAACCTCTCCAGCCACCCGACCACCACTCCGATCAACAGACCGATCCCCAACCCCGCCACTACCAGATACAACAGCCGGGCCATCCCGCTCTCAATCGTCGGAGTCTCCCCACTCGTAATCAGCTTCACTCCGATCTCGAGCGCCAGCAGACCTGTCGCGTCGTTCAGCAGGCTCTCGCCCTCCAGAATGTCGACGATCCTCCGCGGCAGACCGATCGATCGCGCAATCGACGTCGCCGCAATCGCATCCGTCGTCGAGATCACCGCGCCCAGCAGAAATCCCGCCTTCCAATCCAGCGCCGTAATGAAGCGGTCGGAGAACTCCGCCACACCCCACACGGTAAAGCCCACCAGACCAAAGGCCAGCAGCGCGATCACCACCAGATTGCTACGAAATTCCCTCCACGATGTCGACCACGCCGACGAATAAAGCAGTGGAGGCAGAAAGATCAAGAACACGAGGCTCGGCTCCAGCGGGATTCGCGGCATATGGGGAACGAAGCTGATCGTCAGCCCAGCCAGTACCAGAACGATCGGATACGGCACCTTCAGCCTGTGCGCGATCACAGCGAACCCCGCCACCATCACTAGCAGTAGCAGGATCACCGCCTCTACCGCATGAAGAGTCGCAACTGAAGACATCCGATCAACCTCCTTTCGTCCCTCTGAACCCCTGCTCACGCTGCAAGTGCCACATCTTCTCCCCAGTAAAACAAAACTGGCCCTGCTCTGTCGCCAAAACTGCACCGTATCTCAGCAACAGCTCTCGTTCCCTCATTCGCCAGCGCTCCATTTAGACTTTGGAGGAACGCATGAATCAATACGAATCCGAACTTCCCGAAGCAGCCCCACTCTCCCACCGCGCAGTCGACGACGAACCTATCAGCGCGGCCCCGCGTCTCCGCAGGCGCCTCCTTCTCAAAACCGTCGCGGTCCTTATTCCCCTCCTCCTCATCCTCGTCATCATCGCCTTCTTCAGCGGCCGCCACTGGGTCCGTCAAGCGATGCGCGACTCTCTCCCCCAGCTCGACGGCACCCTCTCCATCGCCGGCCTCTCAGCTCCCGTCACCGTTCAGCGGGACGCCCAGGGCGTTCCCCACATCCGCGCCGCTTCGCTTGATGACCTCATCATCGCCCAGGGCTTTATCACCGCCCAGGACCGCCTCTGGCAGATGGACGCCCTTCGTCGTCACGCCGCCGGAGATCTAGCCGAGATCCTCGGCCCTTCCATGATCCCCCATGATCGCGTCCAACGCACCCTCCAAATCCGCGCCGCCGCCGACCGAGCCCTCGCCACCTTCCCCCCTGACCAGCTCCACTGGTTCGATCTCTACGCCCGCGGCGTCAACGCCTCCATCCAAACTCAGCACGCCCATCTCCCCCTCGAGTTCCGCATCCTCCGCTACGAGCCAGCCCCCTGGACGCCCCGCGACTCCATCCTCGTCGGCCTCGCCATGTTCCAGGACCTCACCAACAGCTTCCCCCAAAAGCTCAACCGTGAAGCACTCGCCGCCCAACTCCCACCCGCTCTCCTCGCTGACCTCTACCCCGTAGGCTCCTGGCGCGATCACCCACCCACCCAGCCCATCATCGATCTCACCGCCCCGCAGGAAAACGTCCCCGACATCCCCCTCGACGAATCCCAAACCAAGCTAACACCGCCTCACTCCACCACAAATCCGGAGACCCCATTAAATCCGGGTGCCCCATCCTTTGCAGCTTCATCGCGAAGGGTGGGATCCACAGAAGCCCGCACCGCCTCGGCCACAGACCTCCTAACCCTCCAGCAAACCCTCAAAAACCCAATCTGCGACGGATGCACCTCCGGCTCCAACAACTGGGCCGTCTCTGGAGCCCACACCGCCACCGGCAAGCCTCTCCTCTCGAACGATATGCATCTCGCCCACGGAGTCCCCGGCATCTGGTACGAAGCCGACCTCCAATCCCCCTCCGCAAACGGAGCAGACTTCCACGTCACCGGCGTCTCCCTCCCCGGAGTCCCCTTCATCGTCGTCGGCCACAATGCCCACATCGCCTGGGGCTTCACCAACCTAGGAGCCGACGTTCAGGACATCTACATCGAGCACACCCGAGGCACCGGCGACACCGCCGAATACCAGTCCTCCGACAACACCTGGCACCCCGTCCTCCACCAGAAGGAGATCATCCACGTCAAGGGCGGCAAGGATGTCCTCCTCGACGTAGTCGCCACCCAACACGGCACCGCCACCACCCCCATCATCTCCGGCATCTTCCCCACGGAGAAGCGCACCCTCACCCTGCGCTGGACCATCTACGACCCCGCCAACATCACCCCCTCGTTCTTCGCCGTCAACTCAGCAACTGACTGGCCCAGTCTCACCGCCGCCTTCTCCACCTTCGGCGGTCCCGCCCAGAACCTCATGTACGCCGACGATCAGGGCCACATCGGCTACCACGCCGTAGGCAAGATTCCTCTGCGTGGCAACCTCATTCAGCCATCACCCATCAGCCCCGTTCCAACCGATGCGCTCGACGCCACCCAGGAGTGGACCAGCTACATCCCCTTCGACCAACTTCCCCAGTCCTTCGACCCGCCCAACGGCATCCTCGCCACCGCCAACGCCCGCGTCACCCCCGAAGGCTATCCCTTCCCCATCACCCTCAACTGGGCCGCCCCCTACCGCAATGAGCGCATCTGGAAGGTCCTCAACGCCGGCCAGCACCTCACGCCCGCCGACATGCTCGCCCTCCAGACCGACATCTACTCCGGCCTCGACCACGTCATTGCCCAGCGCCTCGCCTACGCCATCGACCATTCATCTACGAAAGACAAACGCCTCCATCAAGCCGCCGACCTCCTTCGCAACTGGAACGGCACCGTAGACGCCTCCGCCTCCGCTCCCGCCATCGTCGATGCCGCCCGCGACGCCCTCTGGCCTCTCATCCTGAACCCGCAGCTAGGCCCCACCCCCGCCAACTCCGCCCTTCTCTACACCTGGGGCGGAAAAACCTACGCCGAAGAGCAGCTCATCATGCACACCCCCGACCGCTGGCTCCCAAAAAACTACACCAACTGGAACGATCTCCTCGCCGCCGCCGTCGACAAGGGTCTCCAGGAGGCCCATGCCCCCTCCGACCTCAGCAGATGGCAGTACGGCAGAGTCCATCCTGTAGACATCGAGCACCCCATCTTCAGCCAGTCGCCGATACTTCAGCGCATCATTGGCCTTCC
>JAOAPB010000005.1 GCA_025462645.1 Edaphobacter sp.
GTAGTGCGGTGTCGCCGCCGAGCCACAGATTGCTCGAAGCATCCTGCACTAGAGGTCCTGCGAGGAACGCAGGCACCCCGTCCTCGTTCCCGTAACAACGAACTCCTATACCGATGACCTTGCAAAGGGGCTGGGTGTTATCACCACTTCGAACACGTGCGATCCAGATTTCCCCGTTCGCATCTTGAAGGATGGATGAGATGGACCCCTCTCCCTTTAGATAGGTGATCAAGTGCTGGTTTACCCGGTGAACCAGACCGGCATCAGTGCCGATCCAAAGGCTTCCGTCTCTTGCGCCCAGCAGAGCAGTGATAGAGATGGAAGGCAGCTGTTCCACCTCCTGCGAACTCCATGAGACAAACCGGATCCCGTCAAATCTGAAAAGTCCGGCTCCGGTTCCTATCCAAATGTACCCATCCATGGTCTGGGTAATGGAGCGTACCGGGCCACCAAAAAATCCGTCCTGTATTCTCCACGCGGTGTGACCATACTGAGAAATGTGTCTGTCCGGGTTCAGTGCAAACACTGCACTTGCCAGGAATAGAACCAACAGGAAGCAGCCGAAAGACAACCGCCGGTGAAGCGATAGAGTCCTAGTGCAGTTCCTACCCACAAATAGCCATCCGCCGTCTGCGCCAAGGCTAAGGCTATCCCCGCCAATCCATCTTTGTTTGTCCAACGTATGTGGTAGAGCTGTCCCTCCGACTGTTGAAGATCCAATGTGCGGGCGATTGGAACGCCGATGGTGGCTAGCGAAGCGCATGTCCAGACAACCCCCGATCTCAGAGCCAGCAGCAGCAAATCAGCGCATCCGAAATCACATCGACGAATCGGGTCAGCGCTGCTGGGGAATCGATGTGTCGCGCCTGTCAAAGGGAAACTATAGCCATAATCGCTGCCGCAAAGACAAGTAGGCCAAAGAATACCGCCAACGTTGTGCGCTATGAAAGTCCGAAAGGTGAAAGTTGAAATACTCCTTCCGGGATTGCGCTCCAATCTCGATATGGTTAATTTTGTTCAGTGCAGAGACTTTATTCCATGTTTCCTACAGGCTTACCCGGAATTGGACTCATCGCCGTTCGGGTCACAGTCGCAGCCATGCTCCTCGTGGATGGATCACCGTATGGAGTGCCACAATCTATGGGACGCGCCACCGGTTCATTGGTTGCAGTCGTTTGCCTTGTATTTGGAATCTTCACTCCGTATGCCGCGGCATTCGCGGGATGCCTCGAATTCTGGCGGCTTTGCGCGAGAGACAATGTCGATCTATTCCACTTGATTGCGGCGATTGTCGTCAGCTTGGCGCTTGGCGTTCTCGGTCCGGGAGGTTATTCGGTGGATAACAAAATATTTGGCAGACGGCTTGTGAATTTGCCCAATGGCTCCCAGGGAAATTCATCCGACTATTGAGGAAGTCGAGTGAATCGAACGGAGTGCCACGAACCATCATGGGTGTAGGTTCGATCACTAAGTGGCGCAAATCTTTTCAATTCCCAGTTAGATCGATCATCGAACACGATACACCGATTGCGTTCGATACAGAAAATGCGAAATCGGGCCGCAAGCGGCTCTGGTCGGCGTCGATTGGCTCATTTAGAGATCTTCGGGAAACGGCTGAGCCTCAGGTACGGTGGCTGAGGTTGGCTGTATGTCCGAGAAGTGCCTGAAGTGGAGAAGGTTTGTCGACGGATTACGGGCAAACAGGACAGAACTGCAAGGCTGGGTCGGATCATGGTTTGGTGGCACGGAGGCCACAGACCATGAAGCGGAAGCCGCGCTCCCGAGTCAATCGCAAGAAAGCCAAGACTGTCTTGCGCCTTCCCGATCTTGAACATGCCAAGGCAGCAGTCCTGAACAGCCTGACCAGTGCCGACGCCCAGCGCGGGTATCGTCATGCCATCGACGAGTTCGTTGACTGGTATTGCTCTGAGCCCCGTCTGGCATTCAATCGGATCGTGGTCTTACGGTACAGGAGCTATCTGGAATCCCAGCAACTGGCTCCAGGAACTGTCAACCTCCGCCTGGGCGCTGTGCGGCGGCTCGCGTACGAAGCTGCCGATTGCGGACTGCTCAGCTCGGATCTCGCGGCTGGCATTCGCCGCGTCAGAGGTGTGAAGAAACTGGGTGTTCGTCTTGGAAACTGGTTGACGGTAGAGCAGGCTCACTCTCTTTGGCAAGCGCCCGATAGCCAGGGGCTCAAAAGGGAAGCGGGACCGAGCACTTCTTGCGTTGCTGCTGGCGTGCGGGCTGAGGCGGCATGAAGCCGTTGGCCTGAGGATTGATGACCTACAGCAACGCGAAGAACACTGGGCGATTGTCGATTTGCTGGGCAAGGCAGGGCATGTCCGAACGGTTCCGATCCCCGACTGGGTGAAAGGGCAGTTGGACGAGTGGCTGAGGGCGGCTGGAATTGCCCGAGGCAGAATCTTTCGCAGGGTCACCAGAATGGGGCGGACATGTTGAGAATGCATGACGGAAAAGTCGATCTGGCACATTGTGGAGGATTGCGCAAACAGGATCGGTATGCCAAAACTGGCCCCTCATGACCTGCGGCGGACGTGTGCTCGTCTGTGCCACGCTTCAGGAAGCGAACTGGAGCAGATCCAGTTCCTGCTGGGACATGTCTCGGTTCAAACAACCGAGCGATAACGTGCAGCGATTACGGAACACGGGCACTCGATCAATGCGTGGAATGAAGCGCATTTGAAGGCGAGGTTAACGTTCTTTCACCATCCACTGAATCTCAGCAGGTGTGCGGGCGGAGCACCCCAGAAGTATCGGTATACCTACTTCTGTGAACATTTCTATGAGGCGGGAATGAGCGGATGGATGCAGTTCGGGATCACGGAAGATGGTTATCCTCAGCGACCATCACGATCTCGCTCGGCAGGTCCTCCACCGGATGACCGGCCTTTGCCCAGAACGGCGTTGCAGTTGCGCCGGGCAACACAACCTGGACAATGACGCCCGCGCTTTCCACTTCGTTTCTTAGCGCTTGCGTAAAGTTCACGACATACGCCTTGGTGCCGCTGTATGTGCCGTTCAGAAGGTCTGGCGCAAGAGCAACGACGGAGGCAATGTTGATCAGCAGACCGTTTTTGCGTGCTACAAAACCAGGCAGGGCGGCAAGGGCCAAGCGATCGAAACCCCTTCGGCGTTTACCGTTACTTATTAGCGAAACCAAACCAGCTTGCCGAGATGAACGTCGTAAGAGCATCTTCAGGACAGTAAGTCTTTAGTATTTCTTCTGTTTACTTTCCTGGAGTATCGCTCATATCAAAGCGCAGTGTTCCGCCAGCCATAAGCTGCGCGTGCGTGAGTGTGGAGTCCGTAATCACTTTGCCGTTTAGAGTGATGATACGTGCGTAAACTTTGCCGCTTTCTGCGCCGGTCGCAATCACGTGCAGCTTGCGACCGGTCGGAAGCGTGACAGTCATATCGTCAAAGCGCGGCGAGCCGAGCGAGTAATTCGGCACGCCAGGGCAAACCTGGTAGAAGCCGAGAGCGCTCAGGACGTACCAACCGCTCATCTGCCCCGCATCGTCGTTACCCGCAAGACCAGCAGGCCCATCTTTGTACTCGCTGTCGAGAATCGCTCGGACATGCTTCTGCGTCTTCTCAGGCGCCCCGGCGAAGTCGTACAGATATGCAATGTGGTGGCTGGGCTCGTTGCCGTGCGCGTAATAGTTCCCCGCAAAGAGTTCGTCAAGCTTGGCTTCGAACTTTGGCTTGCCGCCTTCGAGTTCGATGAGTCCCGAGACATTCTGCGGAACGAAGAAGGTGTACTGCCACGGTAGCCCCTCCGTGATCCAGCTGTAGGCTTTGGCAGGGTCGAAGGGGGTAGCCCAGGAGCCATCGCTATGACGTCCGCGCGCAAAGCCGGTCTGGGGATCAATCACGTTGCGCCAGTTCTCTCCACGCTTGCGGAAGAGAGCCGCATCTTCCTTGTGCCCCAGCTCTTGAGCAATGTTGGCAAGCATTGCATCGTCATACGCATACTCAAGCGTGCGCGATACTTGTTCGTTCTTGTGAAAAGCATCGTCGATCGGGTCTTCAAGAGGGATGTAACCGTACTTGATGTAGGAGTCGAGACCGCGACGTCCTTTGCCATCGCGATACTCCTCGCGTGTTGCCGGCATCTCCAATGCGTTCTTCCGTATGAGTGGATAAGCGCGCCGTATATCGAAGCCGCGGATACCTTTTTGCCAGGCATCGATCATCATGGCGGAGGAATGGTCACCGACCATCTCGGAGGTGAAGCTGTTCCACGCTGGGAAGATTGGGAGGAAGCCGCCTTGCTCTCCTTTCGTGATGATTGACTGCATCATGGACGCCTCGAGTTTCGGATCCAGAATCATCATGAGTGGCGCCTGGGCGCGGAAGATGTCCCATACCGAAAAATCGTCATACTGCGTCGTCGCGGTGTGCTCGACCTGTCCGTGATCGTGAAAGCGGGGGTAGGTACCGCTTACGTCGCTGTATGTCCGTGGCTGTAGCATGGCGTGATAGAGCGAGGTGTAGAACACCGCTTTAGCCGGATCGTTGCCCGCAATCTGAATGCGGCCCAGCTGTGTGTGCCAAGCGCTGCGTGCTGCGGCCACCACCCTTGCATAATTCCAGTCCGGGATCTCTGCGCGAAGATTGTTGCGTGCCTCTTCAATCGAAACGAAAGAGGTACCGATCCGAACTGTGATCACATCCCCACGATGCACGGGACCAAAGTGCAGGTAGGTACCAAAGCCAGGACGTGGCGCTGAGGTAGGCTGCGTCATGGCAGCTGCCGAAGCACCACCCGTTGAAGTCATCATCTTGGAGACGACGACAACCCCGACGGGCTGTCCGTCACCAACCTGTTTGGATCGTCCATCGGTTGTCTCCGACCCGATGTAGGTGCCGGCTGACTTTATGGTGTGATCGAATTCCGCAACAAACCACGCACTAAAGCCCGCTAGTTTCCCGCTGCCGGCATATTCCCGACGGACAGGCACTTCACCGGTGACTTCTTTCTTTGCAGCATCCACTGCCACCCAGCCATCGCCTCCTCGAGCGTTGTTCTCCATCACAACCCATGCATCTGGATCGTCTGTCGTGAATTCGAAGCGCATGATTCCGGCGCGGGATGTCGCGGTTACTGAGGCTTTTACGTGCGATTCCTTGAGGTCGACCGCATACGAGTAGGGCGTTGCATGCTCGGTCTCACGATCGAACGCTGAGGCGCGCGTAACAGCAGCCGTTTTAAGCGAGCCCGTACCTGGCATCAACGTCATGCTGCCGTAGTCAGGGACACAGCTTCCACTGAGGAAGTGCGAACCCCGCAAGCCTTGAATCTTTGCATCCGTAAAGTAGTACGGTGCGATGCACTTGGTCTCCCCGGCCCGGGTCTGCGGCGTCCAGTGCGTCATAGCAAAAGGAAGTCCGACCGCGGGATACGTCTGCCCTTCATTTTGTGTTCCTGTAAGTGGGTGAACCAGATCTTCAGGAAGCGATTGACTGGTAGCGGAGATGGCAACGAGAGAGAGCGCGGCAGCAAGACAAAGTCGAAGCATGAACTCCATTCTTGCCGTGGAATCCCATTTACGCAAACTGGGAACGCATTACATAACCAGACCATAATAGGAAGTTGCCGGTGTAAAGTCCTTGCCTGCGATAGTTTCTGCTCATATCTCCAGATCCACGCTTCTCTCCACCAAACCCACGATTATGCTTGCCCCACAGCATGTCGATCAGGTTGCGCATCTGCGACGTCAGGTCTGCTTTTGCGCTCTCCAGAATGTCTATCATGACTGCCTTGAGCTTCGCGGGCTTCTGCGCAAACACCATGCCGCGTTCGAGCAGAAACGCCTGCAGTTGGTTGATCACGGCTGTTCGACGCGAAATCAGCCGGTCACGAACCCGGTGGATCGCCTGCAGGTCCAGTTGATCATCCGTCTTGATCGGAACGAAGCGCATGTTCTTGCGCCTCGGCGATCGCCTCTGCATCAACGAAGTCGTTCTTGTTGGACTTCACGAAAGGCTTTGCGAACTGCGCTGCGATCAGCCGGACATCGTGGCCCTGCTTGCGCAGCGCACGGCCCAGAAAGTGCGCACCAGAGCAGGCTTCCAAGCCGATATAGTTCATAGTCGTCATCGAGGAGCCTCCGTGGTTGTTCTCTGAATCAGCTTCACCGCTGAGTGCAGCTTATGCAACACCACCCGGAGGAGTTTGAACCTCTGCTTGACAGCCATCAGGCGGCGGCATTGATGCGGGTGCATCCGGAGACGGTGAAACGCCGGGCGCGGCGTGGCGAGATTCCAGGGATAAAACTAGGCAAAATATGGC
>JAOAPB010000009.1 GCA_025462645.1 Edaphobacter sp.
TGTTCCGATAGCTCAGAGCGAAGCGGAAGTACAGCCATACGCATTGTTCTACTATTTCGATCGGAAATCGGTGACGGCGATATCGGCTCTCAGCTGTAATCACCGCCTTAGCTTCTCACATCCTTAAATTGACGATGCCGCTTTCCTTACTTTGAGCAGCGAGCCGAAGAGAATCGTCAGTAACGACGGGATTCTGCTCGATAATCTTATTCGCGTATACGTCCAATGTGTGAGGGCAGGTAATAACTGCGGCCAGACCTCAGCCGTCGTCCCTTGTGCTTAATATCCCCCACTATCCCTACTACTTCGCGCATCGAATGATCAAATACACAGTCACCCGCCTCCACTCGGAGGTACTTACCGATCGGATTCTGCCCTGGGAAATACTTGCGCCCAAAAGACTGACTGATCACAATCACTGTAAAACGAGCGGATGAATCAGATCGTCCTCGAGCGCGGCAGCTCAAGATAGCGGTATCAGCAGAAATGCGTGAATCGGACCGGCGTGCTGGTGCGTGTCATCGAGTTCGATCGGCTGACTATGGTCGGTCGTAACTGCTCCGACGGCTGTGATAATTCCAAGGTTGTTGATGCCAGTCGCTAACGTTAGCACCACTCCGGAATTAGACGGAATGAGAGTATTGAGGTCTTCCATTCCAGCGCTGGCCGACCAGCGAAACGCGTGGCCTCCCTGGGCCGTGCTCGAGGCGCCCACAACTTCGCCATTGTCGTTCACATCCAATGCGTTACTGAAACTACCGTTCAGGCTTCCGAGGTTTTTCATGCCACCGCCGGCCGTCCACAAAAAAGCATGGGTTCCATTCGGTCCTGTGGAAGAACCAATCACGTTCCCGCTATTGTTGATCTTGTGCGCCTCGCTCGTCAGATGTGCCGGCAGTGTCCCCAAATCCTGCAGGCCATTGGCAGACGTCCATAGAAACGCATGCTTGTCGCCGGATCCTGTCGTTGAGAAACCTACAACCGATCCGGCATTGTTGATGTCAATGGCCTCGCTGGTGTCACCTCCAGGCAGAACTCCCAGGCTGGTCATCCCCGTGTTCTTCTTCCAGATAAATGCCGCTACTCCATGAGGGCCGCTGGAGTAGCCAACCACCTGATCGGAGTCATTGATGCCGAACGCTCTGCTGCCGGTATCGCCCGGAAGGGTTCCAAGGTCCTGCATTCCGCCAGCCGTGTCCCATATGAAGCCGTGGATGTTCGTCGCTGTGTTGGAATCACCAACCACAGCCCCCCTTTTATTAATATCAAAGGCTGAACTATAGTCTCCGTTTGGTAATGTTCCCAAGTCCTGCAGATTGCCTGAAGCCCAGACAAAGGCGCGAGTGTGCTCGCCATAAAGCGCTCCGGAATGCCCTACAGCTTGCCTATTCAAATTGATCTTTTTTGCGACTGTACTTCCGCCGAGCAGCGCAGTCAGGTCGACGACAATATATGTCTGTGCGTTCAATACTGACGCCGTGGCTAACAGTAGTGCCGATGACCACCTAACAATGCGAGTCAGAACTTTGCTTTTCATCGTCTGTCCTTCTCTGAAGCAGGTCTACAGGCTTCAGTCAGTTCGTAATCTGGATGATCTTAGCGATCGATGGCACTCCTTTGCTGTTCAAAAGGAACAACATGTAATGGCCCGGGGGAGCGATGTTTGCATTTGCCGGGGCCGTCATGTTTAGGCCCCCAGTGACCTGGGCAAACTGGAGATGGTTCAGTCGCTGGTTCTGGTCGAACGAATGCGTGACAGACCCCAGCCGAATCCATGTCACCTGCGTAATGTCCGCAGCATCCGGCGTGGCCACAAAGAATGTATTGCCGTATTTCACGCTGGTAGGGCCAGATGTGATGCTCGGCCGAGCGCCGTTGAACAGATATGGAGGGGAATAGATTTCCGCACTGGCTCCTGTTTTTTCTCCTCCAGCGGAAGCCACGCGACCATCGGGAAGCAGTAGAGCTGTGGAATGATATCCGCGGTACATAGTGATGCTGGCCATGTTTGACCATGTCCCGGTTGCAGGATCCCACATCTCTGTGGTGTACACCGGAGAAGTTTCATTATCAAATCCTCCGCCACCGCTGCCGCCGGTCGCCAGCACTCTTCCATCTGGCAAAAGTGTCAGATTGTGCTGACGACGCGCAACCGCCAAAGCACCTGTGTAACTCCACGTAGGATTCATTGCGTTCAGGTCGATGACCTCAGCCGTCTTCGTCGCGGTGGTACCAGCTGAAGCACCGTCGCCGCCGACAATTAGAACCTTCCCATCGAACATCACGGCTGAACCATAGTCACGCAAGCCGCTGTAGTTGTAGGTGCCCACTGGTGTCCACGCACCGGTTCCGCTAGTGTCGAGGTATCGGGATGTTAATGTCGATGTACGCGCTTCGGTCGCGTCGCCAGCGTTGAATACTTTCCCATTTGGCGCTACAAACATCCAGGGGTAAAGAGGCAACATCAATTGCGCGCTGCTGAGATTGCGCCAAGTGTTTGTAGTCGAATTCCAAACCTGTGGCAGTGTATTGAAGGTACCGGTTGTATTGTAGCCCGACACAACCAGAACGTCGCCATTCGGGAGAGTAGTGTTGGTGGGATACCAACGGGCGGCATTCATGTCTGCAGTCTTTGTCCAAGTATTCTGAACCGGATCATAAACAGAGCTATAGATCAGTCCGTCGCTATTATTTCCAGCGTGCCCCCCGGTAACGAACAACCTGCCGTCCTGCAGGAATGAATGGCCAGTACAGAAGATGTTGTATGTAGCTTTGGGAGGCGTGCTAAAGGTGTTGGCCACGGGATCCCATAAAGTCGGGTTGTCCCCGTTCGCGAATGTTGGCCAGAAGAGGACCTTGCCATTTACGAGCAGGTGCGAGTGTGCGGCCATGAAGGGCCACGTCTGAACCTGTGTCCACTGTCCCGTGATCGAAGGACCGGTCAAAGTGACCGTAACCGTGGCCTGGGCCGAGACAGTGGCGCCCGCAGAATTGGTCGCCACGAGAGTGTATGCAGTCGTTGCCGCGGGTGAAACCGTCTGCGATCCATTGACCGCGACCGTAGCTCCGTTCAGCGTTGCGCTCACAGCATTCGTCGAGGTCCAGGTCAGCGTAGAGCTGCCACCGGAGACGATCGTAGCTGGGCTCGCACTGATCGCGTCGGTAGGCGCGCTGCTGCTCACTGTGAGGGTGACCTGTCCCCAGTCGGTCGCCCCTGTCGAACTGTGAGCGGTAAGACGATACGTGGTGGTCGCCGTGGGCGAGACCACTTGAGATCCATTCAATGCAACCGATGTGCCATTCAAATCAGCACTCACCGCGTTCGTGGTCGTCCAAGTCAGCGTAGAACTGCCTCCGGGCCCAATGGTGGTTGGGTTTTCGATAAGTCCCGCTGTAGGAGGGCCACCGGAATTTACCGTAACTGTAGCCTGGGCCGAGATAGTGGCGCCCGCAGCATTCTTAGCGATAAATGTGTATGTGGTTGTTGCCGTGGGTGAAACCGTCTGCGATCCATTGACCGCGACTGTAGCTCCGTTCAACGTTGCGCTCACGGCGTTCGTTGATGTCCAGGTCAGCGTAGAGCTGCCGCCGGACGCAATCGAGGTTGGATTCGCACTGATGGCAGCGGTCGGAGCACTTGCACTGACCGTAACCGTAGCCTGGGCCGAGGCAGTGGCGCCCGCAGCATTCTTAGCAATAAATGTGTATGTAGTCGTTGCCGTGGGTGAAACCGTCTGCGATCCATTGACCGCGACTGTAGCTCCGTTCAGCGTTGCGCTCACGGCATTCGTCGATGTCCAGGTCAGCGTAGAGCTGCCGCCGGACGTGATCGAGGTCGGATTCGCACTGACCGCAGCGGTCGGAGCACTTGCACTGACCGTAACCGTAGCCTGGGCCGAGGTAGTGGCGCCCGCGGAATTCTTAGCGATAAATGTGTATGTAGTCGTTGCCGTGGGTGAAACCGTCTGCGATCCATTGACCGCTACCGTAGCTCCGTTCAACGTTGCGCTCACGGCGTTCGTCGATGTCCAGGTCAGCGTAGAGCTGTCGCCGGACGCAATCGAAGTCGGATTCGCACTAACCGCAGCGGTCGGAGCACCACTGCCGCCTGTCACCGTGAGGGTGACCTGTCCCCAGTCGGTCGCCCCCGTCGAACTGTGAGCGGTAAGACGATATGTGGTGGTCGCCGTGGGCGAGACCACTTGAGATCCATTCAATGCAACGGGCGCGCCGTTCAAGTCCGCACTCACCGCGTTCTTGGTCGTCCACGTCAGCGTCGAGCTGCCACCGGACGCAATGGCGGTTGGGTTCTCGGTGAGTCCCGCCGAGGGAGGGCCGCCGCTGGAATTTACCGTAACTGTGGCCTGGGCCGAGGCAGTGGCGCCCGCAGCATTCTTAGCAATAAATGTGTATGTAGTCGTTGCCGTGGGTGAAACCGTCTGCGATCCATTGACCGTGACCGTAGCTCCGTTCAGCGTTGCGCTCACGGCGTTCGTTGATGTCCAGGTCAGCGTAGAGCTTCCGCCGGACGCAATCGAGGTCGGATTCGCACCGATAGCGACGGTCGGCGCACTTGCACTGACCGTAACTGTGGCCTGGGCCGAGGCAGTGGCGCCCGCAGCATTCTTAGCGATAAATGTGTATATGGTTGTTGCCGTGGGTGAAACCGTCTGCGATCCATTGACCGCGACTGTAGCTCCGTTCAGCGTTGCGCTCACGGCATTCGTCGATGTCCAGGTCAGCGTAGAGCTTCCGCCGGACGCAATCGAGGTTGGATTCGCACCGATGGCGGCGGTCGGAGCACCACTGCCGCCGGTCACTGTGAGGGTGACCTGTCCCCAGTCGGTCGCCCCCGTTGAACTGTGAGCGGTAATACGATACGTTGTGGTCGCCGTGGGCGAGACCACTTGAGATCCATTCAATGCAACCGATATGCCATTCAAATCAGCACTCACCGCGTTCCGGGTCGTCCAGGTCAGCGTAGAGCTGCCACCGGATGCAATGGTGGTAGGGCTTTCAGTGATTCCCGCCGCAGGAGTCTGTGCAGAGGCGGTAGCGCAGACCGGGATTCCCATTCCAATAAACCACATTGCGCAGAGCAAGATCCGAAAATTTGCCTGCAGCCGTTGAGCAAGAAGGCCCTGATTTTCCACTCGAATAACTTGTGTCTGGAATAACTGTTGGGCACGCATATCGAATCACCGTTTCAAGTTTGTGCATACCGATAACTTACTTTCCACTTGCCGGAATTGGATCATCCCAAGCCGCTGCGGGCCGGGGAGGGGCGCAGTTTGGCGCCGGAGCATTCCGTGAGTGGCGCGGTATAGCGGGGTTTTGTGGGCCGGGAGACCTTCTGCGGATGGCTGAACCAACAGGAAATCAGCTGAGGCTGAATTATGTTTCCCGCGCAGCGGTCACTACTAAACCAAGCTCTATTGGCTAAACGGGCGAACTATACGTCAAATCAAGAGTCAATGCACCGCAAATGTTGGAGCGAAATTTACCGCAAAGTATGACAGAAGTCAACTTAAAAGACTGTGGGCCCAGACATTATTACAACCCGATCAATGGCGTCCTGAAGTTACGGTGTAACTGACTTCTCCTCATCCGCCATCGGGAAGAATACGAGGGCACGTATTCCCCCGGAAGAACCGCTTATCCCACGATGCCAATGTCTAACGCGGCTCCGCGACGAGCAAACGGCATGAGAGCCCAGTGTTTCGCTGAATTGTTTCTTTAAGTTCATCGTTAGTCGAAATAAATGCGCTTGCACAACTCCGAGTATCGGTGAAACGGCCACGACCTCGGTGTGGCCCTTTCAGATCACTGTCCTCCAAGAGTACGTCATCCGCACACGCGAGTTGGCATCGGTTCAGAAGAGAGCCTATGGATACCAGCAAGACGGTTGAGCTAGATCCTGCACGAGCCCGCCATATCGAGTATGACCTAATTCGAGTATGACTAATGTAGTGGATGGCGCCAGGGCACTTCCGCAGATCGAGTCTCGTTGACTCTGGAGAACGCTCAACAGTTCACCAAGAGAGCCCGGTTTATACGACAACGCCCTGACGATCATCCGCGAGCTAGGTGCGACGGAGTTTCCGTCTCGCCGCTGCAATAAGACTAAGGCCAACGGCGCCTGTGCCAAGCAAGGCGAGACTGGCCGGTTCAGGCACTGGGCTCGGATTGGTTTGGACAAAGCCTGTCTGGGTTACAGGCCCAGAAGAGGATATAAGAGTTTCGCCGTAGAAATCGCTGCAGACAGAACAGGTATAGCCGTTGAGTCCAAGAACGTGAAGTTCCTCGTTCCCGAAAGCGCAGCCCTCTCCGCAGTTAGAAGAGATCGGATCTACATAGGCGGTGTCCATCGACAGTGAGGTCATTAAGCCATTGCTTACGGTAGCTGAAAAAGAGTTTAGTGTGGCCAGAGTCATCGGACTGAAGATGGCATAGAAGTGCGGTGAATCTACCGAATTGGAAACTACCAAGTTGAAGTCGAACGCTTTGAGGTCCGCAAGTGTGATGTTGCTGGAAGTTGAGGCGTAGCTAAAGTTGCCAGTTCCGGTAAAGAGTCCGCCGTTGTATTTGAAGTCAACCGTATCGGCATAAGCAACCAGAAACGAGCAGAATAGAACGCAAGGAAGTGATAATCGAGTGATTCGCATTTTGCACCACCTTCGGCATGAATGCGTGCGACAAGAGAGTTTCACCCGGACTAGATACTGTCAAGGGGAGTGGCGCGGTTTTCAGGGCTTCTCATCTCATCTCCCCAGCTATCTGTCTGGATGAGATGTCAGGTAGGGTCCTCTCAGAAAACGGATCATATCGTACGTTAGGGCGACCGCAAAGGCCTGAACTTGCCTTCCGATCTTCTTGGTGTTTCGCCACAGGTAGTCTCCGGTGAGATTTATGTGCTCCCAGCTCAACGGTGAGAGATGCTGCCGCAGTGCTGGATCGAATGCTTGCCCATTTGCGCGCAATGCGTTGGTGGCTCTTTCGAGGTAAACCGTGTTCCACAGCGCGATAGCGGCAGTGACGAGGGTCGTGGGAACTACCCGCACGTTTACCTGTTTCTCCTTGGCCAATCTAATCCCAGCAATCAGGCACGCTCCGAGATAGACCATTCCTTTATTGATTCGGGGCAGGTGGGAGTCAGGGTCGAACACGGGATTAGTATAGCGAATAAAAGGAGAATCTGCCACAGAGATAGAAATGCGCCCTGTCCTCGAAAGTTTGAAGGCAAGACTCATGTTCTGGCGTTTAGTGGTCGGTTCGTGCTAGCAGTCGACGCAGTATCCGTACGATCAGGCGGAAGGTTAGCTAGGTAACTCGGGGGATAGCAGGGAATCAAGGCGAATACAATAGTGCTCTGCCGGCGCAACGTTCCTGCGGGAGTTGAAGTCTTTCCCTTCAATTGGAACACCGTTGTCGCGTGTCCCCTGTGCGGCGAGGTCCGCCGCTACCGTCCCACTGAGGTCTTCCTCGGCTGGGTCGACGGCCTGGTCGAGGAGCAGAAGGCCAGCCGTCGCTTCCGTCCGTTCACGCGCAAGCCGCCGAATGTGTCCCACATCTCAAAATCGAGATATGGGGGCACCCGGCTTCCGCCTATCCAAGATGTTGGCCACCCGTCGAATGCCCACTCATGCGATGAAGCCGCATGAATGGGGCACCTGGCTTCGGGATCTAATCAAGTTTGTTACCTGTCGAGATGGTCGCATTTCCATCCACGACCTCGCGAATCATCTCGCCATGCTTGACGACCACAAAAAACAACACCGGAGGTCCGGAAGTTCCGCCGGGGAAGAGCGTTGCTTTTCCAGTGCAATCAGCTCATTTTGGCTCCAACACCGCCCGAAAGCAGGGAAGGGGAGCCCTTCACCCTCACCCGGCCCAGGCCCAGGCCCGGCTGCGCAAGATGGTCCTGGACTCGGTTGCCTCGGCTCATTCTAAGCGCAACTACGCCAAGGCGCTCTCCTGCGCCAAAGCATTGGCCATCCTGCCTCCTGTCGTAATCAAGGCGTTGGTAAAGACCGAACTGGCCCCCCGATTTGACGAGGGGTAATACAGGTTGGACAGGGCGCCCGAAGCTAAATCGCCACCGTCACTGGAATAGTTGAGTTGCCAGCTACTATTGTCTCCCTTGGCAATGAAGGGGCTAGAGATCGCATGAAGAGCCCGAGACTTCTTGGTACCGGTGCCCTGGTAGAAGTAACGGGGATCCTGATGGAGCAGCGAGGGCAATACAGCACCACCAATCAGGATGTCGGAGACACCAGTTGCGTATGCGGCACCGAACCGTTGGCCGTAACCCTTGGCCCCCTGCACATCGTTAGGGGTGTCTGCTGCTTGATTGATACCGGCGAGGAAGGCGGCCGCTGAGATACTAACGGCGTCCGTGGATGCTTTGAATGCGAGTTGAAATTTGAGCTTGGCCGAGAGCGGCACGAAAGTCTCGTCATACGAAGTATAGAAATTTGGTATGACACCGAAGATCCGCTGCTTCTCTTCGTTCTTGACCTGCTGGATGGCGAGTTGCTCCGGGTCGACTGCGTTCACAGACGTCTCCACCTCGCCGACCACGAGCTTGATGTCGGTGAGCTCCAAGAATTGACCGGGTATGAGAGTCAACTCGCGTGAGGTCCAATCGGCGAACCCCTTGGCGCTGATCATGACGTGAAGAGGGACAGCGGAAGGAACATCGGTCAAGGTGAAAAAGGCAGCTCCATCTGGCCGTGATGACATGATGATCGGCTGGGGCCGGGCCATCGACGGTAACGATAGCGCCGGGGACTGCGGCATCATCCCCATCGGTAACAGTTCCGATGATGGTTGCAGCCTGTGGTTCAGGAGCTGAAATCTGTTGGCCTGGTGCATTCATCACAGAAAAACAGAGAGGCAGGAGAAGAAGTGCATGTTGGAATCGGGTCGTCATTGAGGCCATAAGCAGCAGACGACTTGAATCACTCAATCGACTCCCGACTCGACACTTCTCGACACAGCTAATGAGAGTTGGGATCCTAATGCTTGTTAGTTTGTCGAGAAGTGTAGAGCTGCGAAGCGTTGACGCGCTCATCGGATTGTGGTTTTATCCGGCAAAGGGCCTGAATCGAGACACGGATCGCCAAGCGCGGGAATCTGTCATGCAAGATGCTCACCGCATGATCCTGAAGTGCATGCGATCCCTGCTCACATCGTGTTTCATGGCCTCGGCGGAGAAATTGGAGGGGTTGGAGGCATGTTCTTGAGCGTCGCACTGCTCGCGATAAATTGTCTTCTGCTGTTTGAATATGGAAAGCGTATGTCACGCACACGAAAGAATGCAGCGCGACTTGCAGCGGAGATAGGCCTGGATAGTGCCGATCATTCGCATCCTTCAGCTTAAGGAAACCGTGACTTGACATGTACGAACATCGTGGCACCACTCCAGAGTCCCAATAGATCGGATGAATGGGAAATCGTTACCATGCGTCTTCCAAACCGCTGTCGTAAAGTAGTCACACCTCCAGTCTGGCTAAGCTGTGCTGCGTCTTACACCCAGTGTTGGGTTTGTTTTGAGGAAGTATTGCTTCTCCTTGGGTTGAGTGCATATTCTTCGCGGAGAAGGAGATGACGGCGATCCTTCTCCGTCTTAGCCAGGAAGGGCAGCAACACATCCCGATGCTCCTCGGTTACATGGTCTGCACCCAGAACTTGGAGAGCGTTCGCGAAGTCGATCATCTCCGAAACAGACGGCGGCTTTTCAAGTGAATAGCTCCGGAATGAGAGTGCAATCCCCGCCATCTCCCGATGAAATGGGGCACCGGCGTCCGGAGTGCGGCTGGCGATAATGTCCGCTTCGCGCTGTGGTGTGGGATGTTCAACGCGAACGTAAAGACTGCGTCGGCGGATGGGATCGCCAAGGCGCCTTTCTTCGTTACTGGTCAAAACGACAAACGGGATGCTTTTCGCCTCAACCGTGCCGAACTCAGGGATAGAGAGCTGCCAGGCGGACAATATCTCAAGCAGCATCGCTTCAAAGCCGTCGTCGACTTTGTCGAGTTCGTCGATCAGGAGCACACAAGGCCGCTCGCACTCCAGTGCTCGCATGAGCGGTCCCGACGAAAGAAGTCCCGGGCCTTCAGGCTCGCCTGCACGGCTTGCCAACTCTCGTGGTGTCCCTTCGAGAACTCCATGTATAGCCGTCGCAAGCCTTCATCAAAGCTTCCGATGGCCTTGTCCTGGCTAACCCACGGTAGCATTGCAGCCGTTCCACGTGCGTTCCAGCCGCGGCAGCAACCGAGATAGCTAGCTGGGTCTTGCCTGACCCAGCAGGCCCTTCGAGCAGAAGGGGCTTTTTCAGTCTTCCGGCCAGGTAGACCACCTGTGTCATCACGGGGTCGATGAAGTATCCGGTGGCGGTCAACCTGGTGGAAAGCTCCTCGATCGAATCAAACATTTGGATTTTCCCCTTCATCGGGCGCGAGGAGCGGCAAGAGCAACACGGAAGCTGGGCGCCCTATTCGAGGGGACTGTAGATCTCGAATCCCGGCGCGCCACAGGTTCGCATGAGATTCGACCCAAACGAATATTCCTGCAAACAGGGAACCCATGAACCAGCGATTGGAGCCCCATGCCTGACAAATGATCGGCACGCAATGGATGAAAACCGCCAGATCGGCGACCGTCATCACGCTGGCTAAGACCCAAAGTTGAACGCCTCTGCTCATAGAGCTGCTCCTCCTTACACAGCGAAGAGCATGGTGGTGATCGAAAATTCGGTCAAATTTTCCCGCAAATGACTGAAATCAAACGCTCTGGCTTCTGGCAGAATGGACATCGAAGGATCCAGCGCTCGCCCGAGGGCTTGTCCTGCGCGCGATCTCCGCGAGTTTTGGAGACAAAAATCCCGAATTTGATCGAGTTTTCGATCGACCCCAACATCTCCACGCTCCGAACCGCGGAGCTGGAGATACCTATGCCCACCCTGCCGTCCGAAACCGCTTCGCTGAATTCCGGGATTAGCCCAGCTGCTCCGCCCTCGTTGCTCTCGGTCCAGCAGCTCTGCGCCAAGTTGGGAGTATCGTCCGATTGGGTGTACGAGCGAACCAAGCCGGACGCACCAGACCCCCTGCCCGTAGTACGTCTGGGGACGCGCCTGCGCTTCGATCCGGACCAGGTTTTCCCCTATATCCGCAGTCGCGAGCATCACCGGGTGAGTGCTAGGCTGGATTCATCCGACGGAAGTGTCCGAGTCAACGGAAAGGAACACTGGCATATGACTCGGAATCGTATACAGATCGGTACAGTCCGGTTGCGTGAGGATGGCAATCCATCTTATTGGGAGGGCTTTATCGGGAGGATGTGGTCACCGCGGCAGGGAAGAGGGACGGCGACGCCGTTCGGTCAACCTGGGCTCGATGAAAGAACTCTCCGAGAAGGCCGCCCGGCGAAAGCTGGCCGCCATTCTTGAACCTATCAACCAAGCGAAGTGCAAACCAAAGACCCTGATGACCTTTCGAGGTTTCATCGCAAAGTATCGGACGCTGAAGCGAACAAGAAAGGAACCACAGTGCACGGATATGAGACCAACATAAACGCGCATTTCCTTCCGGAGTTCGGCAATATGCAGCTGTCCGAGATCACGGCCGAGTCGGTCCAGGACTTCTTTAACCTGAAGGCAAAGGAAGGTAAAGCGGTTCAGACTCTCAAGAATCTGAAGTGGGGCTGAGCTCGATCTTCGTTGCCGCAGTGAAGTACGGATACATGGAATCAAACCCCGCATCAGCTGCAGACCTTCCTCCGAAAGGGGTCAAGGAGCGGAAAAAGCTCCCCACCGGGGATCAGCTCTCGTTGTTGATCAACGCCCTTAAGGAGCCGATCAGTACACTTGTCTATCTGATGGCGGTCAGTTCGATCCGTCCGGAGGAGTTGGCCTTCTAAGTGGATCGATCTGCATCCGGAGGATTTAAATCTCTGGGTGGTGCGAGCTGTCAATCAGGGTGAGATCCACACTCCGAAGTTGGTTTTAGTACCGTTTTGTACCTTATTGGCGGCAATTAGATGCCATAAACTTGCGATTTTCTCTGGTGTCTGACGATGCAGTGGAGGCCATATGTCCTATAGTTCATGGCCCAAGGCGGTATTTGTTCAACATTACCTACCTCGGTACATCTCACTGCGCGTCAGTTCCTGGTTCAGCCACTTGAAACAAAACGAGCAAATTGGGGTGGTTGCGGGGGCCTGCAATGCACCGAATTTGCTGTACGTGCCGTTCAGTTTAGGGTTGATACGCCCGATTGCTTGATTGGATTGGAACTCGGCGAGCTAAGCTTAACGGCAAGGACCCCTAATGGA
>JAOAPB010000010.1 GCA_025462645.1 Edaphobacter sp.
TCCATTAGGGGTCCTTGCCGTTAAGCTTAGCTCGCCGAGTTCCAATCCAATCAAGCAATCGGGCGTATCAACCCTAAACTGAACGGCACGTACAGCAAATTCGGTGCATTGCAGGCCCCCGCAACCAAATCTCACAACAACTTACGATTCGGACTCTTCGAACAAACTCCCATAAACTCCCAATAAGAAAAATCGCTGTTTTAGGCGCTCGCTGCAACTGGCTTGAGCACCATTTCGACGACCTTCCCATTCGCTTCTCTTTTCGTGGACGACATCGCCTGTCCATAGATGTTCATCGTCGTCTGGATGGAGGCATGACGCATCAGTTCCTGTTGCACCTTCATGGGCGCTCCGGTCTCGTCCAGCCACGAACGGTACGTGTGGCGGAACGTATGCCAGCCGATCGTCGCGTACCTCCCAGCGGCAACCCGGCGCTCGTCGTGAATGGCGAGCCGTTGACCGTTGGGGGTGAGCCGATCCTGCCGGCACCAAACGCCGACAGCGGCACCGCATTTCGGACACGCTGCGAGACAACACCCGGCGGGCCGGAGATGCCGCTTCTGAATCGACGTGGGCAAGTACGGCTGCTCCGTGATGGGGTTGGCAAAGACCCAGCCTTTCTTCGTCGCCACGGCCTCTTTGCTCCACTCCTGCACGATCTCGCTCAGCGACGAATGCAAAGGAACATAGTCCTGGGAGTATTCGGTTTTGACCTCATCGACCCGCCCGTCCACGAAACTGCGCTGGACGAGGAGCTGATTCTTCTCAAAATCGAAGTCGTCCCACTGAAGCGCCGCGATCTCGCTCACGCGAAGACCGAGGCATTGGGCGATATAGACCATCGTGCGATACGGTTCTTTCAGTAGCGCAGCGACGGCTTCAAACTGGTCCACAGTCAAAATGATGGGACGCTGACAGCGCTTGCTGCCGCCCCTGATGCGTACCAACGCAATCGGGTTTCTCTGGTCGGTGAACAGCTCCCCAGCGAGTGGCGCACTCGTACATCAGGTGCATCACGCTGCGGATATGGGTCTTGGACTTCGGAGCCATAGGGAGCTTCTTCAGCCAATCCTCGACCGCCATCGGACGGATGTGGTCGAGCAGATAATCACCCCAGCGCGGCTTGAGATAGTTCTTGATATTGGACCGATACGATCTTGAAGTGGAGTGCCGCTCTGGCAACTCTTCCTGAATGTAGCGATCGCATATCGCGCCGAACGTCACCACGGCCATGCGCTTGAAGCAAGACTCCTTCTCGAATGCTTGGATGGAGACCAGAGAAAACACTCCCGAGCCGTTCTTCATCAAGAATCTGGAGAATGTCCAAGGGGATGAGAGGGACGTTATCTTTATCTCCGTAACCTACGGCCCGGACTCCCAGGGCAATTACTTTCAGCGATTCTCCGGCATTAATAGTCAGACGGGTCAGCGCCGCCTGAATGTCCTGATTACGCGAGCAAAGAAACGCACCGTGGTATTCAGTTCACTTGATCCAGACATGATCCGCTCAGAGCCGACTACCCCCTGGGGCGTCCGTGCGCTGAAGGGCTATATGCAATTTGCGAAAAATGGAATCTCCGCTAGGCCGGAAGTCTCTCCCGGTGCGGAGCCATCGAATGAGCACGAGGCCGCGGTAGGGGCAGTGCTGAAAGCACAAGGATATGACGTTGTACCGCAAGTGGGTGTCAGCGGGTACTATATCGACTTGGCAGTGCGGCATCCGAACAAGCCGGGGGCGTTCCTGCTCGGTATCGAGTTCGATGGGAAGAGCTATCATTCGGGACGATCCGCCCGCGACCGGGACAGGCTGCGTCAGATGACTCTTGAGAATCAAGGGTGGAAGATACACCGGATTTGGTCTACGGATTGGTTCAAGAATCGAAATGCTGAAATCGAGAGACTGCTACATCGCGTTCGGACGTTAGAGACGCAGCAATAGCGACCGTACCTCGCCCTCCGCGATTTCGAGGAATTACAAACTGATTCCTTGATCGTTCCCCACGCCCTTCGCATTGGAAAGCTCCCCAGTCATGTTGACCGCAGCTCCTTTGCCTACCTGCTCCAGTGCATTTTCTCGCGTGATGGGCTGGGCGTGCCGGTCGTAGAAATCCCCATGCCGGTCGATGTGTAGCCATCCTTTCGTCTCTTCGCTGCGATAACTCTGAATCGGGCCGGTCTCTCCTTTCCAGGTGAAGGTCTCGGCAGTCTTGTAGTCGAGGGCCTGCGCCAGTGGCAACCAGTGAGCTTTGTCCTCGGCGCTCGGTTTCAGTGCGGCAATGTGCTGTTGCGCCGTCCGCTCCGGGTGTTCCCGGAGGGCGTCCTTCACCAGGTCGATGTATCTCCCCGCGATCTCTGGTATTTCCCCACTATTCCATTTGCTGTGCCTGGCTTCGACACGCTCTACCGCAACCTCGTTGCCCGGAATAGCTGCTTTCGTGAGGTCTCGAATGTCCTGCTCCATCATTCGTTTGGGGAGCAGGTCGGCGTAGATGGTGGCAGGCATCTCATGACGTTGCTGCCGCTGTTCTTCTTTGGACTGCACTTTGTTATCCATCGCTGGCTCCTTGGTCGGGGTTTGCTGATGCGTTGTGGGTTGGGGTTTCTGGAGGTCGATGGCGGACGTTTTGTTCACGTTGGTACTGAGCCGTTCGCCCAGCACTGCGGTGTCGTTGGTGAAGATTTGTGCGTCCCGTGCGGCGCGGGAGACAGAGACATAGGCGAAACGTGTATTTATCAGCTCCGGGTGTGTGGTCGTATCCATATTGACCAGCACGCGGTCTGCGGTGAGTCCTTGCGAACTGTGCGAGGTCACGGCGTAGCCATGATCGAAGTGACGTATTTGCGCCGCATCAAAGCGGACAGAGCGTTCCTTGTCGCCATCCATGCGAACAGTGACATTCGTTCCGTCAATCCGCTCAATGGTGCCTAGATCGCGGTTGGAGACACGCAGCTCGCGGTTGCCGGCTGTGAACTGGATACGGTCGCCCTCAGCGAACTCGCGGGTTATCTCACGGTATGCGGTGATGCCTTGCAACCGCCTGGGGTCGTAGGTGACATGCTGGCCGTCGTTACGCTCGACCGTAATTTGGTTATCCTTCGCGTTGGTGGAAACCACCGTGGCATAACTGCCGCGCTCGATGCCGTGCTCTTTACTGCCTCGCGTGTAATAGAGCACATCGTCGGGGTCATACTTTGCAGCCCAGCTCCGTTCCACATTGGTAAGGTCCGACCGATGTGTCAGAATCTCCATGCGGTGATCGTCTTTGGAGACGACACCGGAGCTTTGCAGCTCTGCGCGGATGGCTTCATTGATCTCGCGGCAACTGGCATTGTCGGGCGAGACGACCAACGTGTTCTCCTGCCGGGCGGCATACTCTTTGGCGATAGCCACGACGCGCTCGGCCCTGTCCAGTATCTCGGTGATGCGGCCCTGCTGCTGCAAAAGGCTTATGCCGGTGGCTGTTTCGTTCCGAGACAGATGCTCGACCGCTCGCAGCAGATCGGGGTCTTTCTGGCGCATGATGGTATCGAGCTGCGCCGTCCGCATCCCCGCCTGCTTCATCTGCTCGAATGGCTTGCCCGCATCTACGCCCTGATGCTGCCGGGTGTCGCCGATTAATAGGACGCGATCCTGCGGCCCGATCTTCTCCAGAAAAGCTTGCATCTGTCGGGTGCTGGCAAGGCTCGATTCATCGACCATGTACAGATGACGGCTGTTGGGATCGCCTGCGGTCTGCTGGCCACCACGCACGAGGAAGCTCTGCAAGGTGTCTGCGGAGATACCGGCGTCGCGGAGCTGCCGTGCGGCGCGGCCCGTCGGGGCGAAGCCCTCGACGGCATAGCCACGTTGCGGCCTCACGATACCCGGTGATACACTGACTTCTAGCTTGAGGTGCTAGCGCCGCAAGGCATAGGGGTTCAAGTCCCCTCCTCCGCACCAATCCAAATAATCAATAAGTTACAAGGGCCAACCGACAGAGGTTGGCCCTTCAGTTTTGCCACTGCAGTGGTTTTGTAGGTGTTTCGAAAGTGCGCCTCTTACCGGCCTCGATTGCTCCCGGCGCATGACGTTACGGAGGGTTCACATTAGGGTGGGCTATCCTCCTCCGACCCGGCCTCGAAGATGGCTAATATCGCCATTATTATTCCTGTGGATCAGAAATCCTTTCGGCTAGACGAACTCAATTGCAGTGCGAGGAAGCATCACAGATGCTGGATTGGTAAAGACTGCCCGGCCCATTTCGGCCTGCTCTCGCGGTCTAGAACTCTTCTGAATTCATCGGCCGCAGATCGCAAGCCGGCTTGGTTGGCATAGGCTTCGCTACCTTCGCCGACCGCCTCCTTCTTCGCAGCAAGAATTTTTATAGAAGATTGGATCGAGTGCGCTTACAGTCCACTGTGAGATTCGCGCGGAGGTTGGTGAGCAGATAGAACAGGATTGGATTCTGCTATGCGGAGTTGCTGGAGGCCGAGTAGGTTTTGCTCTGTTGTACAGTTAGGTGCCGCACTAGATCAATAAACTTTCTCTCCAGAGGAATTGGCCTAATGTTTTACGATCCGTTTGCAACGACTCCTCGAAGATCGTGGACGCGCCGTGACCTGGTGCGTCTCGCCCTCATGCTCCCTGCTGGAGCGTTCCTCTCAAACCTCAGGTTGTTCGCCGCGCCGCTCGCCGGTAAGGTGAAGATCACGGATATCAAGGCGATGGGCCTGACCAACATTGCAGGAAATTGCCTGATCCGGATCGACACGGACAGCGGATTGACCGGATATGGAGAGGCAGGCGCGACGGGGCCAATTGCGCGTGCGCGAATCGAGACAATGAAGCCGCTACTGATAGGCAAAGACCCGCTGGCGATCGAGGTTCACTTTCAGCGGATGAGCTCCCTCATGTACAACTACGTGGCACACATCCCTACAGCGAGCGGCATTGACATTGCCTTGTGGGACCTGGCGGGCAAGATCCTGAATCTTCCGGTAAGCACTTTGCTGGGCGGCGGATTTCGCGAGACGATTCCGATGTACTCGCATGGGATAGGTCTGAACATGCTGGACAAGAACTCATGCCGTGAGTGGGCCGCTAAGATCAGGCAGTTGCCGGAGGGCTTCACTGTTTACAAGTGCGACATCCATACGGTACTTGGCGTCCCGTCGGGAGTGTTTGCCAATACGCTGACCACGACGCAACTCAACAACGTGAGGCGCGCCTATGCCAATGTCCGGGAAGCAGTGGGAGACGAGATCGACATCGCGGTACATTGCCATGGAGAGCTGGACGCGCCGAGCGCTATCGGAGTGGCGAAGGCGGTGGAGCCGATGAATCCGCTGTGGATTGAAGACCCTCTAAATCCGGTGTTTTCGGAGGGATGGATGAATCTGCGCAGATCGACGAATACGCGGCTGCTCACCGGCGAGAAGCTGGAACTGGTGCGGGGCTTCCGGCCATTTCTCGATAATGGCGCGGTGGACATTGTGCATCCCGATCTGGCATTTGCGGGAGGATTTACAGGCACGAAGAAGATCGCGGACTACGCTGCGCTCTCGCGCACGCCGGTCGCATTGCATAATGTAGGCTCGCTGGTGATGACGCATGCGAATGCCCACTTTGCGACATCGATCCAGAATCTCTTCAGGGTAGAGAGTGCACTGGCGCATCCGGGCCGCTATGTGGAGGCGATGGCAGCGTCGAATCCGCCACAGGTGAGCAAGGGTGAAATGGCGATACCCAACGGCCCGGGCCTGGGGCTCGACCTGAGCACCGACTTCCTGAAGAAGCACCTGGCCGAGGGCGAGCCGTTCTGGGCTTGAGATCTTCGGCAGAGCTTGTATACCGAACAGAGAAATCGGGACGTCTAATGACGTCCCGATTCCTCTGTTGGCGAGTTCCCTGCTAGAAATAGAGTGTCACCGAACCCTGCAGGTCGCGATTGTCGTTCACGGTGCCTGTAATTTGACCAGCCGTTGACGAACCCAGGGCAGCGTTCGGAGTGGAGAAGTTGGGAGTGTTGAAGAGGTTGAACGCGTCCAGTCTAAACGCCAGGCTCTTCTCGTGATAGAGAGTGATCTTCCGCTGAATACCGACATCCCAGTTTTTGGTGCTTGGACCGTAGAGGATGGAGCGCCCGGAATTGCCGTAGGTATTGGCTGAAGGCGTTTGGAATGCACAAGGTGTTCCATTGGCGAGAGAAGTGGCTCCGACCGGACACAGCGTCGTGTCAAAGAAGCGAGTGGGTATTCCGTGGTCGATCTTTCCGCGGCTGCCGATCCGGTTTGGCCAGCTCGGCGAGCCGCTGTTCACACCGGAGTTGAGTGTCACCGTGTAGGGAGCGCCCGAGCCATACGTGGTGATTGCGTCCAACTCGAAGCCGCCGAGCAGGTGCGACATCAGACCATTCTGGAAGTATGCTTTGTCGCCACCGAAGGGCAGCTCGTAGTTGATAGAGCTGACGAAACGGTGCTTCTGATCGAAGCCCGATGCACCATAGCCGGCGCGTAGATTTGTAACCGTCTGAGGATTGCCGGCGGAGCCGCCACCGGAAGCGACGGAGCCGCCGTAGTCCAGCGATTTGCTAAATGTGTAGCTGACCAATGCGGTAAGCCCGTGAGAGTACCGCTTCACATATTTTGTCTGGAGGCTGTTGTAGTTGGACGCGTTGATGGGCTCGATCCTTACCCATGTAGAGATATTGTTAAGCGGCTGAATGAGGCGGCGAGCGGTTGCGGATGTAGGTCCGCCCGGGCGAATGAGCCCTACTTCATTGGGGTTATAGCCGAACATGAGGTGAATGCTGTGACTGCCCGCGTAGCCAACGGAGAAGAGGCCGCCGAACATCTGACGCTCCATATTCAACGTGTAGGTCTGCATGCTGCCGTTTTGATTCTTCATGGACTGGCTCACGATAGCGGGAGCAGCTGCATTGAGTGCAGCCGTGTTGGTGAGCGTGGCCAAGGACAGAGTAATAGCGCCCGCGGGAAAAGGATTATTGAGCACAGGCTGACAGTTGGCCGACAGGTTGCTTCCCGAGCACTGGTTCGATGGCGCGAAGGAACTCGGAAGAGGGAAGGTTGCGGGACTAGAGAACGTCTGCGATACCGTAAACGGAGGGTTCTGGCCCAGCTCATCCGAGGCGGACTTAGGTACGACGAAGTACGAGATGCCGAAGCCGCCGCGAAGCACCGTGTTCCCCTTGCCGTCCACGTCGTAGGCGAAACCGATACGGGGGCCGACGTTCCCATACGTCGTCTGGACACCTGCTGTCCGGCTAACGCCATTCACTCCAGCGAACACGAAGACGTTGTTGGTGTAGTCGAAGTTGGCGAGCCGGTTGTCCTTCTCGACGTCAGGCGTGAAGACGTCATAGCGAAGACCAAGGTTGAGCGTGAGGCGCGGTGTTGCCTTCCAGTCATCCTGGGCGAAGGCCGCATACTGCTGGTCTGTGATGTAGTACGGCTTGATGAGGAAGTTTCGGCTTCCCGCATTCGGGAACCCTAACAGGATTGCAGCCAAGCCAGAGCCGCCTGTCGAACTGGTACCGCTATTTGTGAAGTTGGTGTTGAATGTGAGACCGCCACGAGTGGTGGTATTGGTGAACGGCGATGCCAGGATCCGAACGTACCGGAATCCCACTTTGACCGTGTTATGGCCCTTCGCAACGGTGACGTTGTCTTCCACCTGGATGTTCGTCTGGCGGGGATTCGCAGGGAGGAAGGCAGTGCCACCCTGCAGACAGGTGAACTCCGTACCGCATGAACTGCCGACTGTGATGTTGGGAAGGCCAGTCGTGTAGCTACTTACATTTAAACCCTGAATGCCAAGCGACGTAGACGAGTTATGTCCGAAGTCGGACTGGTAGGTGAACGGGTTGGTTCTGGCATAGCCGGCGCGAAACTCGTTGAATATGGAAGTGCTGAATATGTGAGTTTCGTTGAGGGAGAGCCCCTGGGCCTTGAGGTCGGTGTTCTGAATACCGGCGACGTAAGGTCCGAGGTCAAACTTGGAGGCAGCGGAGGCCGGCGTCGGCAAGCAGCATGTTCCCTGTCCGCCAGTAAGTGGGTTTGGAGAGGTTTGTACAAACTCTTCGTAGCTCCAACGACCGAAGATGGAGTCCTTGGCCCCGAAGTGGTAATCGATACGTACGTTGCCGCCATTATCGTTAATGATCTGATTCGCAACCGAGGTGAAGTTATTAAACGTGCCGGGGGTCTGCGGCAGAGGATAGATACTGGCCACGTTCAGGCCAACCTGCGAAAGGCGATTACTGCAGATCACGTTTGGATGCAGGCCATCGCACCCTGCAAACTGCGTGCGCGTATAGGTAGTCGTAGAGCCTACCGTCGTAGCCACAGTCGACAGCGGGTCGTAGATGGGTATTAAGACTCCGCTCGCGTTGCGAAAGTTGCTGAAATCGCCCAGCCGCTGCTCGGCTGTAGGAACGCTGTTCAGGTTGGTGATCCCCTTCAGCGAGCGCTGACCGTAATAGTCGGCAAAGTAGAACAGCTTGTCCTTGATGATGGCTCCTGCGACTGCGCCACCAAACTGTCCGCGGCGATACGCGGGCTTGGCCGTCACACCCTCACGCGCGAAGTAGTTGCGAGCATCGACGGCGCTGTTGCGAAGATAAACGAATAGCTCTCCATGAAGTGCATTTGAGCCGGATCGAGTCGATGTAGACAGCACGCCAGCGCCGCCACCGTACTCCGCGGAATAGGATCCGGTTAGCACTTTGAACTCGGCGATCGACTGTACGGACGGCTGCACCATGACCGTGTTGAAGGTGTACTCGTTGTCCACGATGCCGTCGACCAGGTAGGCATTCGTGTTAGCCTGGCTGCCGAGAGTGTTGAAATTCGATGCGGCGCGGGGATTGAAGGAAGAGGAACCGCTCAGGTTTTCACCGGCCTGGCCCGAAGTCACACCGGGAACCAGATAGGTGAGTTGAACGAAGTTGCGGCCGTTCAGGGGCAGGTTCTGTATCTGCGTCTTACCAACGACGTCGCCCGTTTCGGAAGACTCAAGCCGGATCAAAGGCGCTGCCGTATTCACGGTTATCGTATCGGTTACACCGCCGAGTTGCAGAACGAAGTCGACGCGAGCCTTCTGGTCTATATCGACTGTAACGTTATTGGAGAGACTCGTTTTGAATCCGGCCGTCGTGACGCTCACGGTATAGGTTCCGGGCAGCAAGAAGGGGACGTTGTACCCGCCATCCGCATCGGTTATGTCCGTCTTTGAAGTGCCTTTGCCGTTATCGGTGACGACCACCTTCGCGCCAGATACCGCTGCGCCCGTGGAGTCGTGAACGATACCGAGGATGCTTCCCGTGGTCATTTGCGCGCCCGCGATACTCGTGAAGGAGACCGCGATAACGAGCGCGAAGAAAGCGATTCGCCCACCAACCAGGTTTAGTTTCATAGAGCAGAGCCTCCAATGTCTTCGACTGTGAGGTGACAGGCAGGTTTTGCGCGCGTGATCTGTTACATCGGTCGACGCGACGCTTGGTGTTCTGAATGCGAGCAGCTTTATAGACACCTCTGCACGCGGTTGTCAAAGCAAATATTGTCGCAAAAAAGCGATTTAGCGGAGTACCTTATCAGGAAGGTTTGCCTGTTCGTCAGGGTCGCGTCAGGAAGCCCTAACGGCATGCTGTTTCTTTCGAGACCCGGAACCTGGAATTCCATTTCTTTTGACAAGGCGATTGAAGCTGACTATAACAACTGACCACTGCCAGACTCGTTGAACCAGTGTCGGCAAACGGCATTGACAGTCCCTTCTGCCGGGACTCTGCCCTCCTTCTGTGCGGGCCGCAGTTGCTGTTGCCAGTAGATCTGGGTGACGAGGTTGAGCAGTTATCAGGGAGAGTGATGATCAGCAATCGCAGAAGTTTGTTAAGAAATGCCGCCGCCTTTGCAACGGGTGCGCTCCTCTTACCCCGGCCGTACCAGGCACTTGCTGATTCCTTGCGAAAGAAAGTGAAGATCACCGATGTCAAGGTAATGATCATCCGCGGCACGTGGGATTGGAACCTCATCAAGGTCGAGACCGATTCGGGACTGTACGGAATCGGCGAAGCCTATTGGGGACCCGGCGTTCGTGACATGATCGAGAAGCAGTTCAAGGCGCTGCTGATCGGCGAAGACCCGCTAAACGTCGACAAGCTTTATAAGAAGATGCTGCTTCGCAGCGGTGGTTACGGAGCTATCGGTGGAGTCACTATTACTGCGGCCAGCGGTGTCGAGATCGCATTATGGGATCTGGCGGGCCGCATCTTGCAGACGCCCGTTTGCAACCTGCTGGGGGGCCGCTTCCGCGACCGTGTACGGTTCTATCGCACGCTGCCAGTCCCTGAGGGCAACGCGGCGGATCCGGTCGCCTGGAAGCACCAGGCGGAGGTGGCCGTTGGAGACAACAAGTACGGCTTCACTGCATTCAAGTTCCAGGGCGACAGCGTTCCCCCGACAGCGGATCCCGACTTCAAGGAACCCGGCCACGATCGGTATACGCTGCAACTGACCAACAAGGATATACATCGTATCGTTGCTCGGATGGAGACGAACCGCCAGGTTATAGGACCCGATGTGGACATGGCGATTGAGTGTCACTGGAAGTACAGCATGGGCGACGCGGTGAAGCTTCTGAACGCACTCGAGCACGTCGAGCCTATGTGGCTGGAAGATCCACTGCCCGCTGAAAACACCGACGCCATGGCGAAGCTCGCACGGATGACCCGCACTCCGATCTGCACTGGTGAGAATCTTTATGGCCTGCACGGATTTCGTACCCTGATCGAGAGCCAGGCGTGCGCCGGGGTGCACATCGACATTCCTAAATCCGGTGGCCTGCTTGAGTCGAAGCGGATCTCCGACTTTGCCGATCTGTACGACATCTGGACTGCGGCACACAATCCAGCGAGCCCGGTTGGCACCATTGCGTCTGCGCACTCCGCGGCCGCGATGCGCAACTTTCGCATCCACGAACTTGCGAAGTGGATCGATTGGTGGCCCACGCTTGTGATTCACGAAGGCCCGTTCTGGAAGGACGGGTACTACGTGATCGAGGACAAGCCAGGGCTTGGCATTGAAATTAACCCGGACGTAGCCAAAGCACACCTGGCACCCGGCGAGGTGTGGTGGGGATAACCCCCATCGCTGAGACCAACGCAGCAGAACGACTCTGGAGGAAAGATCGAATGGCCGAGCAGATTCCAAGAACATTCAACCGACGCAGCGTCCTGAAGTCATCCCTTGCCCTCGTGGCGGGCGGCCTTGCGGGAGCAAGCGCGCGCAAAGCCGAGGCGGAACCTGCGATCAAGAACGTGAACCTGAACTCCAGTCCATCGAAGCTGCAGATCACCGATATGCGCTACGCCGTCATTGTGAAGCCGGGGCCAAGCCCATGCGTGTTGATACGCATCGACACAAACCAGGGTGTCTACGGCCTTGGCGAGGTGCGTGACGTCGCAAACTACCAGTACGCCATGGTGCTGAAGAGCCGCATCGTTGGCGAGAACCCCCTGAACGTCGATGCCCTGTTTGAGAAGATCGCGCAGTTCGGCGGTATCTCGCGGCAGGCCGGCGGGGTGTGCGCTGTGGAGATGGCGCTGTGGGACATCGCGGGAAAGGTCTACAACTGCCCGGTGTACCAGATGCTGGGCGGCAAGTGGCGGGACAAGATTCGTATCTACGCCGATACAACCGAATCCGACGATCCGAAGGAGTATGCGCGTCGAGCGAAGGAGCGGAAGGCGATGGGCCTTACGTGGATGAAGATGGACCTCGGTATCGAGATGCTGAAGGACCAGCCCGGTATGGTGATGGCGCCCTCCGACATGAGCAAATGGGAGATGCGGAATCAACCTCATCCATTCACAGCCATCGAGGTGACTGACAAGGGGATCGCCCGCATGAGCGAGTACGTGGATGCCGTGCGGGGAGCTATCGGCTACGACATGCCGCTCTCCATGGATCACCTTGGCCATGTGGGTGTAAAATCTGCAATCCGCCTGTGCCGAGCCTTCGAGAAGTACAACCTCGAGTGGATGGAAGACCTGATTCCCTGGTATTACACGGACCTGTGGAAAGAGATCACTAGCTCAACAACGACACCAACAATCACCGGAGAGGACATCTATGAGATAACAGACTTCGAGAAGCTCTGCCAGACTCATGCAGTGGACAAGATCCACCCGGATCTTGCGACCTCCGGCGGCATTCTGCGGACGCATAAGATCGGGGACATGGCCTTCCGCTATGGTGTTCCGATGGCGATGCACTTTGCCGGCACGCCTGTAAGTTGCATGGCGAACGTGCACTGCGCAGCGGCAACAAGGAACTTTCTCGCGTTGGAGAATCATTCGCTGGATGTTCCATTCTGGCAGAACCTCGTAAACGGCATCGAGAAGCCCATCGTCAATAAGGGTTACATCACAGTGCCTGATACTCCGGGGCTGGGTGTGACGTTGAACGACGAGGAGTGCAAGAAGCACCTGAAACCGGGCACCGGATACTTCGAACCGACGCCGATGTGGGATGAGAAGCAGTCGTTTGACGACTACATCTTCAGCTAACGAAAACACACCTTGCGCCGACTGCGGTTTTACGATTTGCTGCCGCCGGTGCTCAACTTTAGGAACCGATCCGAGGAGGCGATTGTCGTGAAGCGAATTCTAGTAATTGCGCTGTGTGTCTGTGGGACTGTCGGAGCCATTGCAGCCGAAGCGCAGGTGAAGATGACGAAAGAACAGATGATGTTCTACACGTCGGAGTGGAAGGGTGAGCGGTTCCCGGATGGGCGGCCAAAGATACCAGAAGGGCTACTAGAGCGTGCGAAGCACGTCACGATCGAAGATGTCTGGGGCTATCTGCGCGAGCACGGCTATAACTGTCAATATGACGGCAACTGGCAGGCCCTGCACATGGACAAGCCTATGACCGGCCGAGCCCTGACGGCGCAGTACATGCCGGCACGACCGGACATGGTCTCCGCCATTACGGCCGAGGGCAAAAAGGAGAATCGCCTGGGCGGAAACAACATGTGGCCCATCAACGAGCTCACCACCGGCGACGTCTACGTTGCCGACGGCTTCGGCAAGATTGTCGAGGGAACCCTGATTGGATCGAACCTGGGCAGCGGCATCGCAGCACACTCGCAGACCGGATTTGTCTTCGATGCCGGGATACGTGACGTGGAGGAGAATAAAGAGGTTCCGAACATGAATGGTTTCTACCGTCAAGGCGATCCCTCGGCGTGGAAGGACATGACCCTTACCTCTATCAACGCGCCTATCCGAATAGGACGAGCGACGGTGCTACCCGGAGACCTGGTGATTGCGAAGGCAGATGGCATCATCTTCGTGCCTGCTCATCTCGCCATCGGAGCGATCACAAATGCGGAGTTCACCAGCCTGGAAGACGCCTTCAACTTCGAACTCAATGCCTCCGGCAAAAACGGAGCGGAGTTCGAAGGTGGCTGGACTCCTGCAAAGTACGACGCCATGGCCAAGTGGATAGACGCTCATCCCGAGAAGCTCAAGATGACGCACGAAGAGTTTCAGCAGGAGCTTGCACGTCGTAAGGCTCCGAAGCCAAAGCGAGGCACGTAGCACTCTCCTGCTACGGTAGGGGGATTTTGAAGGGCTGCGAACTGACCTGCGCCTCAACCATTGAGCCTTTTGCTGTCGACGGCAGTTGTTGTCCTCTGCCCCTGAGCCCCGCTCCCTTTTTTCCTGTCAAGCCCCTGGAGCCGAAACTAATATGCAGCTCCGCATGCAAATCAAACAAAAACAAGACCTTAGCCTCCGAAAATGATCTTCCGCAAAGTGGCATAGTAGTTTTACTCAATCGGCTATGCTTAATACAGAGTCAGAAAAAGCCCCGGCCAACCACCGGGGCTTTTCTCTTTAATCCAATAAACCTTTTAGAAAGACGAATTTAGCCGTAACCTATTTAGAATGAGGAATTTGCAGCGATAGATTCGCTTAAGTTCCTGAATTCAGATGACTTGCAGTCAAAGTACCCCCCGGGGGGGAGGGGGCTATGGGAAGCAGTGATCGTAGTTCATAACAGGCTCTAGAGTCCCAGTTATGAGCCGGATTGAGGATCGGTGGACGCAACGTCACCATCAGCGTACCGGATCGTCCGCTCGATCCCAAGTCTCTTCATCTTGTAGATCAGCGTGGTCCTCTTCAGGCCCAACTTTATGGCTGCGCCATGGGCTCCTCCAATGGCCCATCCGGTTGCATCCAGCGTCCGTAGGATAAGCGCACGTTCGGATTCGCGGAGCGTATGTGGTACTGCCGAGGAGGTAAGCGTCTCTGGTACTGCCGAGGTAAGCGTCTCTGGTGCAGGTACAGGGTTAGGTAGCACTCCATCATTAGCCAGAATCACCGCACGTTCAATCAAGTTCTGAAGCTCGCGTATATTACCCGGCCAGGAGTACGACTCAAATGCGGCCATAGTCTCCGGAGGAATGTGCGCGATTTGTTTACTCATCCGGTGGCTAAAAACTGCGATGAAGTGCTCCACCAGCGCGGGGATGTCTTCCTGGCGGGCGCGGAGTGGCGGCAAGGAGATGGGAAACACATTGAGGCGGTAGTATAGGTCGCTGCGAAATTCGCTCCGGCTCACCATCCCCGCAAGATCTCGATTTGTCGCTGCCACCAAGCGGACATCCACCCGGTGGGTCCGGCCGCTGCCGAGACGTTCGAACTCCTGTTCCTGTAAAACCCGCAGCAGCTTAGGCTGCAGTGCAGGCGGGATGTCTCCGACTTCGTCCAGAAACAACGTCCCTTTGTCAGCCATTTCGAAGCGACCGATTTTTTGAGCTATAGCTCCAGTGAACGCGCCCCTCTCATGTCCGAACAACTCGCTTTCCAGGAGATCAAGTGGGATGGCCGCGCAATTCAGCTTGATGAAAGGGCGACCAGAGCGCGGACTGAGGTTGTGTATTGCGCGCGCGATCAGCTCCTTCCCTGTGCCGGTCTCTCCCTCGATCAGTACGGTGGAACCCGTGGGTGCTACGCGCTCGACGTTTGTGAGCACCGCTTCCAGAGCAGGACTGTTCCCAATGATTTGCTCGAACCTTCGATTGGTGAACTCGTCTTGGCCGAAGTTCGGTATTGCCAATGTCGCCACTAGGATCTCCTGGTTTGCTGTGTTGCGAGGGCCTAGATCTCCAGAGCTGCCTTAACGTGCTCAAGCAGCACATCGTCGTTAAATGGTTTTGTCAGGAACTCCACTGCACCTGCGCGCAGCGCCCTCATCCGCATGTTTGTGTCTCCATGCGCTGTAATAAAGATAGTTGGGATCCTGCAGCGCTCCGAGTTCAACTTAGCCTGCAACTCCAGGCCGGACATTCTCGGCATGCGAATATCAGCGATTAAACATCCGGTGTCATGTTGCTCGCCTGAATTGAGGAACTCCTCGGCAGATGCGAACGCACGTGCCGAGAACCCGGCCGCTTTCATCAGGCCCCGAAGCGCACTTCGTACTGATTCATCATCATCTACGATTGCAACCAGTTTTGTTCTCACCTGAGTCGGCATAAGAACAAATTACCCGGGTGTGAGGAAATGCGCAATTATACCTTCGTATATTCTGATAACAGCGTGTGATGTGGCGAAGAGCTATCTGACACTCCCGTCGAAACGCTGACATCCATCCCTCTCCCACACTCCTTGTATTCCTGCAAGGACGCTCATTTTCAATACGTTGAGCCACCGCCGCAGGACCCCACGTCATCCTCGTTTTGGCACAGCAACTGCTTTAACGATGATCGGTGCCATGCGGAGTTATCTATTTACGCTCCTGCGACCGGCTTAGGAGGTAGCGATGAGCGAAGGTACGGGTGAGACGTCCGAAAGAACGACTGTCTCAAGAAGAAACTTCTTAGCGGTTGGATCATTTGCATTGACGGCCGCAGCGCTTTCAGGAGGGTTGGAGGCCCAGATGAAACAGCAGACTGGACAGACGCTTGGCTGGGGAAAGATTCTAAATGGCAAGGTGGCCGTAGTTACTGGCGCAGCACGCGGGATCGGGCGAGCCGCTGCGATCGGGATGGCAGAGTGTGGCGCGAACATCGTCGGGATTGATATTTGCGCGGTCGTCGATCCACGTTCCGGGGTTGAACCTGCAACGCAAGTGGAACTGGAGGAGACGGGCAAGCAAGTGACCGCCGCAGGCGTTCGCTGGAAGAGCATCGTGCTCGATCAGCGCGATCTCTCGGCTCTTCGCAAAGCTGCCGCGGAAGTCGAGAAGGACTTCGGCCATATCGACATCCTGTTCGCGAATGCTGGGATCCAGGCGTTTCGTCCGCTGCTGGAGATGGAGGATCCGGATTGGCACATTCAGATTGACGTCAATCTGACAGGGACCGCCAATGCTGTACGAGCGTTTGCACCCGCAATGGTAAAGCAAGGCAAAGGCCGAATCATTATGACAACCTCGACTCAGGGCCGGCACGGCACCCTCAACGCGTCCGCATACTCAGCTTCCAAGTGGGGCATCATCGGTCTGATGAAATCCGCAGCGCTGGAATTGGGGAAGCATGGAATTACCGTGAACGCTCTGGTGCCAGGTCTCATTGACACGCCACTGACGCGGCATGAAGAGCGATACGAGCAAGTTCTCCAGGCTGCAGGGAGAATCCCGACGGGAGATGTGAAGAAAGACGAAGAAGCAGCCAGGAAGATTCTTCAAGCCAAATCTCCCTTGGGGATTCCCTGGATTGATCCTTCGGAGATGGCTCCCGTCGTTGTCTTCTTCGCTTCGGACGCTTCACGGATGGTTTCAGGCGCGACCTACGACGTGACCGGTGGGGATAGCGCCAACAACATCTAGAGCCTGTTATGCACTACGATTCACTGCTTCCCTTAGGACCCCCTCCCCCCGGGGGGGTACTTTGGCTGCAAGTCATCTGAATTCAGCGACTTAAACGAATCTATCGCTGCAAAATAGTCATTCTAAAGGGGTTACGGCTAAAGTCGTCTTTCTAAAAGGTTTATGGGTTAAAGAGAAAAGCCCGGTGGTTGGCCGGGGCTTTTTCTGACTCTGTATTAAGTATAGCCGATTGAGTAAAACTAATATGCCACTTTGCGGAAGACTATTTTCGGAGGCTAAGGTCTTGTTTTTGTTTTACTTGCGTACAGAGCTGCGTATTAGTTTCGGCTGTAGTGGCTTGACAGGAAAACAGGAGCGGGGCTCAGGGGCATAGGACAACAACTGCCGTCAACCAGCAAAAGACACAATGGTTGAGGCGCAGGCCAGTTCGCAAAGTTCATTACAGCCTCTAGTAGTCAGAGTGTGACCCGTCCGGTTTCTTCCAGGTCTCGGAAATGTGATGCGCGCTTCTTCGGCGTTCACAAACTATTTACCGGTCGCTGCCCGAGCCTATTCGCCATCCTCACCGACTCGGCTAGGGATTCAGCTTGCATCTTGCGCATGACGTACCTGCGATTGATCTTCGGAGGGATTCCGCTGCTCTCAAACCTCGAGGCCACTTGCTTGTTAAGTCAACTGGCGCTGGAAGTGGAGGCCGCTAAGCCCGGAAATCTCGCGTCGAGAACGAGGCAACGGGGACCGTCCGCAACCTGTCTGGCCAGGAACTCTTGCGTACCCGCAAACAACTCCGAGCGCAATCCGACAGATTTCAGGAGTCCCTGGATTGAAATCCGAACTGACAAGTCATCGTCAATGATAAAAACGGTGGACGTGTCTGCGAGTCTCATCGCTACGTCTCGAAGCTTGTGGGAAGCGTGAAGTAGAAGATGGTGCCCTGGCCTGAGTTCGCAGTCGCCCACAGACGGCCGCCATGGGATTCGATAATGGTACGGCTAATCGCTAATCCCATTCCCGTTCCGTGAGGTTTGGTAGTGAAGAATGCATCAAAAATTCTGCCTATCTCTAGCGGCAACCCTATGCCTGTGTCACTGACCGAAACCAGGAGGTGATCGCTGCCTTCGCAATGCGAGGTAAGGCTGATTTCGCGCGTACCGTCAACTGCTTTCATCGCATCGACACTGTTGAGCAACAGGTTCATAAGAACCTGTTGCAGTTGGACGTGATCTCCCATGACTTGCGGGAGATCTGCAGCGAGCTGACTTCGAATAGAAACGCCGTGTCGGGCCGCTTCATCGCCCAGCAGCGCGACAATCTCGTTGATCACTGCGTTGATGTTGACCAACTCCCGTTGCGGGGTGCCTTTTGTGAACAGCTGGCGGATGCGGCTGATGATCTCCCCTGCCCGCTGTGCATCTGTAACGATTCTTCGGGCTGCCTCGCGCGCCTCCTCGATATCGGGGTTTTCGCGGGCAAGCCACAGCATACAGGCATAGGCGTTAGTCATGGCAGCGGCGATTGGCTGATTGACTTCGTGTGCAAGCGACGCAGTCAGTTCTCCCATCGTGGTCACGCGGTTGATGTGCGCGAGATCGGCCTCTAGCTGCCGCAATCTTTCAGTCCTTCTGCGTGCACGGTCTGACAGATAATTCGTAAGGATTCCAGTGACCAGGAATGCAGCCAATGCAAAGATGTCACGCGAATCACTGATATAGGCGCGGCCGAGCGGCGGGCTCACCCAACTAAATCCCAGGGCCGCAAGGAATGAGGCGAAAATTGCGTAGCGAAGCCCCCAGACAGTCGAGACAATCAACACAATAAATAGAAAGAACAGAGCCGCGGTAAAGGGCCGATCCAGAAAGGATATTACATAGATCACCACGGTGACCGCGAGCACGGCTGCGCTACACACGGAAAGCCGGAAGATAGCGTTGCCGATCTGACTCCATCGCATTGCGCTCGTCCGTGACCGGCTCACGGGCAGTCCCATATTAGTGATTTGCGCCTCGGTGTTCTTTCTCCCGATGCCCGCCTTCCTAAGAAGATACGCGGCCCGTGGTGAGGAATATTGTTTTGCCATCGCAGTGTTTGAGCTAACGCTACAGCGTAGCGAGTCGCGGCAGGTCTCGAGTATTGGACGCTAAGCTTGTACAGCGGATCTAAGCAAATTCTGAGACTTGCGCAAGCAGTGGGGCTATGCTCTCGCTCTTGGGGACGAACACATCAACACTGCTCATCTCGCTTTTTGGGATGTCTAGAGCAGCGGAATGCAAAATGATCTTCAGGTCTGGATACCGACTTCTGAGGTACTCGGCAAGGACACAGCCGTTTGTCACTGGCATGTGATATTCGACGACTGCTACGTCCACTGTATCGCCCCTTCCTTGCGTCATGATTGATATTGCTTCGACAGGAGAGCTTGCGGTGAGCACTGTGAATCCGGACATCTTCAGCACCAGAGCCCGCAGCTCCAGTTGATCAATGTCGTCGTCCACCAGCAGTAACGTCGTGTGTATGGCAATTCTGATATTGATCATGGCTTTATATTCACCTCAACCTTGTTGAAGCACGCAATGCTCCAAATTCTCTCCCCTGCACAAGCCGTTGCAACTGAACGCACAATTTAGCGAAAGTCGCAGCCGTGGGAACAGGAACACGAAATTGCGACTGCACGGGGTGCGACGTCTGACAGCTATGTCGAAAAACTGACACTTCATCCTTTGCAGGGTTCGCGAGCAGTAGGTTCGTCTTCATCGGCGTACCGTAGCACACCGACTTGCCAGTCAGGCTGTTGCTTATATTGAATTTGCTCGTATTACCGGTGACGAGGTACACACTTATACATGTGCTCCCGTTGGTCGGGATGATCTCTTGATCCTGAGGTTGACAGCAGGCGAGTGGCTCAATCGGCTTCGTCAATCGCCCCACTCAAAGCTAACGTATTGCAATTTTCCAGCGCGTTCGATCTGTAGCACCATTGACTGTCCACTTTTTATGGCACGAAACATCGACCTGAGTTGGTCAACCGATTCGATTGACGTTTGATTGACAGCGTGCAGGATGTCGCCTGCCCTCAAGCTGGACGTGTAGGAGTTCAGGTCCGGTGACTGGGCGACCACAATGACTCCCGAAGCAATTCGTATATGCGGAAAAGCATTACGAAGATCGTCATCAAGGTCATGAACGAATACACCCAGAGGGCTGACCAAGTTTTGAGGATCGATAAAATCCTTCAGATCGTCTGCTTTGTCATGATGCTGCGCGGCAGGAACGACAAGAGATAACTTTTGCGAGCCACGCAGCACATCTAGCGGGAGGGCTTGATCGGGCGCATGTAGGTAGAGTGCTGCCGCGAAGCCGGGCAGTCCGGCTATTCGTCGTCCATCTACTGAGTACACAACATCGCCCGTTTCCAATCCTGCGGCGGCTGCCGGCCCCTCTGGCGAAACATCAGAGATGATGACCCCCCAATCCTGGGATAGGCTCAGCCCTTGCGCGAGAGTCGGCGTAATCTCTTGTGCGCCCGCTTGAATTTCTAGCCGGTGAACGTGACCATATTTGCGTAGGTTCTCATATACGAACCGGACAGTACGTGCCGGGATTGCGAAGCCCAGTCCCTCGCTTCCGCCGCTTTCGCTCAAAATCATCGTGTTCAAACCGATGACATCGCCGTCAATGTCGACCAATGGACCTCCGCTATTACCCGGATTGATTGGCGCATCCGTTTGAATATAAACCGCCGGTTCATTCGGATTCGGTTGTCGCTCTACCGAACTAACAACGCCCATCGTGACGGAACTCTGCAGGCCCTCAGGGCTGCCGACGGCCAGGACTATTTCGCCGGGATACACAGGCCGAGATGCTGCCAGGCCCAGGACGGGAAGTTTGTGCGCATCCACCTTTAGGAGTGCCAGATCAGTGTCTTTGTCGGCTCCGACGAGCTTGGCTTCAAGAATTCTGTGCTCACCCGCAGCCGCAACATCAAATTGAGAATTGGCGGCTGCCGGGCTCAGTGTGACGCGAATTCGCTGCGCGGCTTCGACTACATGAGCATTCGTAATGATATAGCCGTTGGGATCGAGAATAACGCCGGAACCAATAGCATGCTGCCGAGCAAACAGAGCCACATCGCCCGTGTTGCTGCTGGGCTCAATGGGTCCGTATGATGTAACCATAATCTGAACAACCGCAGGTGTCACATCTTTGGTTAAGGTAACCAATGAGGTATTGAGCTCTCGTAGAAGACCGGAAGCGCCGGAACCGCCATGTGCCTTGGCGTTCACAGAGTGCTCGGGCCCTTGAGTGGGTGTCTGCCCTGATGCGCTGCCGTGAAAGGCACACAGTGCAAATACGACTGCGGCGACAACGCCTGAATAGCATATTGCAGACGTATGTTTCACTGGGTCTGTCTCTTGGAGATGGGAAGAAACTTTCATGAGATCGGAAGGGCCCAATATGAGCTAAGAATTTGTGACTGGCGGCTTGCCACGTTTGTAATGCACCTCACCCCGAATGATGAAGTCACAGCAGCAGGAGTACTTTAATCGGAGAAATAACCTGATTTTCGACGATAGGGCTGCGACTAAATTCATCCTCTGGCTCAAGCGGGACGATCAGTCTCCTCATAAGTGGCTCACGCGGTGATTCTGCTTGGAGGCCAGCTCAGTGAGTTGGCCTCCAAGCAGTGTCTTCTTAAGAATGGTTCGGTGTCAGCGAAACGTGTGCAGACTCCATACGGTCCGCTTGTTCCTTTGTGGTTGAAAAGCTCACGTCGAGTTCATCGCTCTTGACTTCCCGTAGGAAGTAAGAATTCCCCGAGTGATCGAACACTAGGTCCGACTGTTCTCCGCCGCCGTCATTGGCGGGTACTCCCATCAGAAGCACAGCATGACCGGAGCTATCACGGAGGCTAATGATATCGCCCTCAAGATCTATCCCGATGTTGTAGGTGCCGGCCAGCATCTTCTGATTATTCGCGTAAAAATCAAAGGGAATGTTAGCTTTCTCCACTTGATCGACTTCGGCGTGTGCCGATCCAACGCCAATCAGTGATAGAGCAGCCGCTAGTACCGCATAATTGATCAGTTTTAGTTTCATAATTGCTCCTTTACTTCTCGAGGTTTTCTCGCTCCCTATGGAACCGATGAGCTTCGTTACGTGAGATTGAAGCACCTCAATTGCCAAACTCCCAAACGCGATGCATCTTGTGCAACCGCACTCCGCCCGAGCACATTCTGCGAGTCTTATTGAACTTGTTAAGAGGAATGTGCCGGAAATAACTGATTACGACCCGGTCAGGTGTCCCAGGCCGATGACGGCCAGTTGACGCAAAGTCGAAAAAGCAACGATGACAATAGCTTTGGCCCACGCCTGCTGACACACCCCAAACACAATCGGCACGATAAGTGGCTCGTGAAAAAGCATTTGCAAGCTCTTACCGAATGCCCGAGAAATGGCGCGTTGAATGCCTCTTCTGACTGAGTACCGCGACGGTAGCGACGAGATCATTTGTCGTTACTGAACGTTCCTGGAGAACTAGCTATGCTGCAGACGAGCCAACCACACCCACTCCAGTTGCCTCTGCCCACCCACGGCGCAAGAGTTGCAACAGCTAGTTGCGCCAATCGCTTTGTATCCGGATTCGCTCGTTGTACAAATCCTCGCAGCTTCTACGTACCCGGAACAGGTTATCTGTCATGCATTTCGTGAGAAGAAGCGGGCCAGATACGGACAGCGGAGCTTGGCAATGCTGAAACACGAATGCCCGTGAATCCTTCCACGGGTACTCCTTTCGAGTAGTGGCGGAGAAATCTGCTGGTGCGGCGCTGCTAGCCTTCCCGGCGGAATACCGGGTGTCAGGTGTCATGACGGTTCTGCTCACAAGTAGCGGCGCCGTGGACGAGAAAGAGATCATTGCCAGTCTCAACCGGATGTATGGTCCCGCCATGCCGATGGACGAGGTTTTCGCACAGAAGGAATCGCTCTACCTCGCTGCGCTTACGCAGTTGCAAGCTGTGCCGGAACTGGTGGAGCACTCCGCGCGAGCCACGGTAGCATTCCGTTCGCGGGTGATCTCCGGCAGCACAGGTGAATCCGCCACGGCGTCGCTTCAGGCGCTTGACTTGGGTCTGCCGCTTCGCCCCGATGGTCTGCCGGCGATGACCAGCAAGGCAAGCCGCATCCCGAGCCATCCCTTGATTGCTGCTGCCCGGCTTAGTGTTGAGCCCCAGCAGGTCTCGTCTTAAGACGCCGAGATAGGCGTTCAGGGGGCGACCCCCGAGGAATGGCCTCGGTCAAAGTTCCGCCACCCTAACGACGAACCGCTGTCCTCTATGCGGAATGCTCAGTGCTAAACCGCTGTATCGACCACTGCGCCCGTTGTGCTCTGAGCCTTCCCGCTGTTTGCCCGCTTCAGGCGAACTTGTCGCTGGGCCACGTAGATCAGACCGAGGAAGGTCACGGCGAGCAGCGTGAGTGCGTACATGCCGTGCAGCTCCGGCACCTCTCCATAGAGCAGGGCCAGCCCTATGAAGAC
>JAOAPB010000044.1 GCA_025462645.1 Edaphobacter sp.
CACGAATGGTTAACAGGTTGGACCTCTGGATCATGACAGAAGCGCCGGTTCAAACCATCGACGGAACGCGCCGGGTCGGCGGTCGTATTCAAAGTGAAGAACGACGGTTTCACGCCGAGCTTGTAAAGCTCCTGCAGAAGTTGTTTCGTACCCATATCGCCGCAGCCCAAAGGCATTTCGCGATTCGTGCCCTTGAGCGAACTTCAGTCGTGCAGACTCAGGGCCATCACTCTGTCTTTCAGCTGCGTCATGGCTTGAGGGGGATCGATTCCGCCCTGCAGCCAGTTGCCAACATCTACTTGCACGCCCATTTGATTGCTCAGCCCTTGCAACTCCGCAAGAGCGGGTTTTGGATCGCCTCTGCTCTCTATCGCGAAGTTGATTTCAAATTCATTTGCAAGCTTATCGATCGCCGGCAGGGAGGGAGGCACCACTGTGGAAACGATCATCTCGACGCCCATTGCCTTCGCGAACTCGAAAACCTTCCGGCGGGTGGCATTATCCGGCCCAAGCGTATCGACGCGATAGGCCAAGATCTGTACATGAAACTTGCGCAGCCGGTTCTTCACGACAGTCAAGTCGGCAGGTGTCAAATTGTAATCTAGGTTCTTGCGGATCTCCGGGCTCACCCATTGAGTGTTTTGAGCTCTCCACGTATGCCAATTTCCAAATCGTCGATCCTGATCGCAGCCTCCGACAGGCACGCCCACTTTCCAGTTCAGGAACTGTCCAAGTTCGACGATGGTGGGCACACGCCACAGGGATCGGCACACTGGGACGGGGGCCCGAGGCTTGAGCCACAGCCTTCCGTGGTCTCATGGTCGTGCCAGTTTGCCGGAAGGGATGTGGCGTTTCCGATTCTTCTTTATCAAGTTCCTATTTTGTATAGGTGTCAGATAGAGGCACTGTCAAGCAGAATTATCTTATGCTGATAAGATAATAACTATATAATGCAAGTAGTCACGCGTGTCTCTATATAGAATTCGAGTAACGTCTTCCTAATACTGAGTCTTGCGTCAGTTTGTACCCAACGGAGAAGTAGCTAAATAGGGTCGCCGTCAGAAAACGGATTATTAAGTAAGTTCGGCCTGTGTTGTCGGTCTCGGCATAGATATTGGTGGTGTCGAGCGAGACGTGCCCCAGCCATGCGCGGTGTCGATGTCTACTCCGGCACGAGGCAGGTACGTTGCAGTAGTGTGATGGATGGTGTGCGGGCCGATCTTCTTCTTTGCATCTCGGGCACGGAGGTTGCCGCAGCTCGTCCACGGCGAGTAACGGAACACGCGCTCATTACCTCCATGCCCATGCATCCCTCATTGATGAGCCCCGATCACGGGACACCCGGCAACGGGCTCCTGTTGTTCTTCCGTGTCGATGATTTCGACCTGGCGCTTCAAAGGGCACGCTCTCTCGTCACTCGGCTCGAAGAGGAGCCACCCGTGAATCCGAACACTCAAACCAAGGAGTTCTCGCTCCGAGATCTATACGGATATTACGTTACGATCAGTGCACTCTCTGCGGCCTGACAAGGCGCTGCAGCTGCCAAGCGCTGGCCGGGCTTCATGGGGCAGCGCCGCCAGATCTCGCTCCCCTCGCCGTGCGGCTCTTGCCGTCTGATCACCCTTTCCAATAAGGAAGGTCATCGCGGAGTTTCGATTATTCTGATCGTGTCACGGGCAACCCTGAAGTAATCCCAAGGTAAGGATTGCCGACCACTCGAGCTAAAAAGCTATTTGCACAAGATCCGTCGCTTCTTACGTAAGGTCAGGCGTAATCAACCGTGTCCTTCATGAAGAAAATTTCCGGTATCATACTCCAATAGGACATTTTGCTTGCCTATTTGGCTCAACTCTCAAAAGTCTTATTTTGAGTGGCCGTTATTATCATCGTCCAGGGTGGGGTAGATGCAAATACAGTGCGGGACATTGAAAGCGGCGCTGTTGAGTGGCTTTCTGACGCTTCTGTCGGCAGGCGAGGTTCAAGGCCAGAATTCTCCAACGGCAAAGACGGCATCGGAGTCGCAGACCGCAGGCCGTCAAGTCTTCGCAACACGATGTGCTTCTTGCCATGGGACCACCGCAAATGGAGGCGAGTTCGCACCCTCGATTGTGGACCGCGTACCGCTGCGCACGGACGACGAACTTGCAAGGTTACTGCATGATGGCCTGTCGTCGGGCATGCCGGCTTTTCCAGACATCATAGATCAAGAGCGTACAAACCTGATCGGCTTCCTGCGAACCCTACAGCCGTCTCACGGGGCGGCCATGGCAAGCGCCTCAGTGAGGCTACAGGATGGAAAGATGCTTCAAGGTATCGCCCTGAACCGCTCAGCAAGCGATATGCAACTCCTGGGGAATGACCATAAGCTTTATCTTCTGCGAAAAATAAGCTCTGGTCAGTACAGGGCTGTAACCTCGCAGTCAGATTGGCCGAGCTACAACGGGCAGACTGTCGGCAGCCGTTACAGCGCACTGAAGCAAATAACAAATACTAATGCTTCTCAATTACAGGCAAAGTGGATCTTTACCTTGCGAAACACGAGGGAAGTTCAGTCGACCCCAATTGTCGTCGATGGAGTGATGTATGTAACCTCTGCCAACGAGTGCTACGCGCTCGATGCAGGCAGCGGCCGTCAGATATGGCATTATCAGCGCACGCGCACGCGAGGTGTCACCGGAGTGGCTGCAGGAGGCGCGAACCGGGGCGCGGCGGTCGCTGGCGATAAAGTATTTATGGTCACCGATAATGCTCCCCTGATCGCGCTTAACCGAATCACTGGAGCGCTCGTGTGGGAGACCGAGATAATTGACTGGCATGACAATTACAACGCCACCGGTGCACCACTTGTGGTTGGCAAAATTGTGATCTCCGGCATCGCTGGCGGAGATGAGGGCGCGCGGGGCTTTGTGGCGGCATACGATCAATCGTCCGGCAAGGAGGTATGGCGTTTCTGGACAGTGCCGAAACGTGGTGAACCAGGTTCGGAAACTTGGCAAGGAACAGGAATTGATCATCCGAGTGGTGCGACTTGGATGACGGGGACCTATGACAAGGATCTGAACATCCTTTACTGGCCTGTCGGCAATCCCGGCCCAGACCTGATCGGAGACGATCGGGCTGGCGATAACCTCTATACCGACTCAATCGTGGCGCTCGATCCAGAGACTGGCAAGTTGAAGTGGTACTTCCAGTTCACCCCACATGACGTGCATGACTTCGACGCCATGGCGCCGCCGTCGCTGATCGATGCATTGTGGGAAGGTAAGCCGCGCAAGCTGATGGTTCAGGCCAATCGTAACGGCTTCTTCTACGTGCTGGACCGCACCAATGGCAAATTTTTGTTGGGACGCCCCTATACCAGTAAGCTGACCTGGGCAACAGGCCTTACTCCCGAAGGCCGCCCAATTATCGTTCCGGGACACGAACCTACGCATGAAGGGGCACTGATCTGCCCATGGCTAAACGGTGCGTCAAACTGGTATTCGGCCTCCTACAATCCGCTTACCTCGCTCTACTACGTCCAGACCAACGATAAGTGTGGCATTTACACACGTACCGATATGCAGTATCAACAGGGCCGCGGCTTCATGGGAGGCTCATTCAGTTCCGATCCAGCTGACCCGGGACGACGTGTCTTGCGTGCATTCGATATCCATACAGGTAAGCCAGTGTGGGAACTTCCCCAGACAGGCTCTGGAGATACTTTTGGCGGTGTGCTCAGCACAGCCGGCAACGTAGTTCTATACGGAGCAGACGACGACTCTTTTTCAGCTGCAGACGCAAAGACAGGCAAGTCACTTTGGAGGTTCCAGACCAGCCAGCCGCCGCATGCCTCGCCGATGACTTATTTGTTCGACAACAAACAATACGTTGCTGTCGCAACCGGTTCCGACATAATCGCGTTCGGCCTGCCGAACTAGCAGCCACCCCAAAATATATTTGGAAGCCAACCTCTCTAGTGTCCTGAGTCGTTAGTTCGTTCACAATATTTTGCGAGCGAGTTGAGGATATCGTCGGCGGATTTGTCCAGAGGAAGGGTTTTGGCTGAGCGTTGTGATGGTCAAGGTACTGGCGGATCGAGGCTTTCCAGTTGCTGGGTAGAGCGGAAGCTGACTCAACGAATCTGCTTCTCGGTGAGCGCGGCGAAGAAGCGTTCCACTTGGTTCAGCCAGCTTGCCGAGGTGGGTGTGAAGTGGAAATGGAAGCGCGGGTGGCGCACCATCCAGCGTTGGATGGCGGCGGCCTTTGTGGGTGGCATAGAAAATTATTTGACATCAGGCCGGCTTCTCATGGAAGCCTCTAGTGCTCTTGGGGTACACGAGGCCGATCGCAACTCGGGCATCATCGAGGATGCTCATCATCTGACGCGACATGTCGTGTGAGATGATTGGACTCTCTGTGCGGCTGCTGCGTAGGAGATCGCAGAAGTGATTAACTTCATAATTGAACCCGGTGGATTCAAAGGGCTCATCAAGTTCTACAGTGCGTCCATCGACGTACCGGATGGTCGCATGGACAGGATTCCACCACTTGCTCGGGAGAGCGACATTTCCTAATGGCCCGGCGAGTAAAGCGTCGCCCTCGCCGTGGAGCCCAAGACCGCAATAAAGCTGGGCTATCCCGTTGAGGTGCCTGGTTTGTAGTGTGGCAAACGTGTCGATGCCCGTTGGGCCTATTTGGCCGAAGGTCTGGACTCGTTCTACAGGGCCGAGCCAGTCGAGCGCGAGGAAGGCTTCATAAGGGCCAATGCCGAGGAGGCTGCCGCCACCCCAATCCAGGTTGTAGATCGGATGGTTCAGTGGAATATTGGCGATGGAGGACCCCGCACGGACGAAGCCAACTTGTCCGATTGGATCCTGCTCAAGATGTTCCCGCAGCCTGCGGTAGAGAGGGAAGAATGGTGGCTTCATTGCTTCCATGAAGAGCAGGCCGCGTATACTCGCGGCGACCAAAACCTCCTCCAACTGCTGTCCATTCAGCATGGACGGCTTCTCACAGAGCACATGCTTTCCGGCTGTGAGGGCCGCTAAGGCATAGGCCTGATGACTGTCGGGGTGAGTGGCAATGTACACGGCGTCGACAGGACCGCTCAACATCTGCTCGAGTGTGCAAGTGGTCGCTCCGCCGAAGTGCGCAGCAAATGCCTCGGCCGCCTCTCGCTTCCGCATCCATACAGAGGTGAGCTTTGCTCCAGTTACATGCTTAAGTCCGGCCGCAAAGCGCTTTGCGGCATCGCCTCCACCGATCACACCCCACGTCACCACTTCAGGCATCCCGCCCCCTATTCGCCGACTATTTTTCCGGCACATTTGTATTCTGTAGCATGCGGTCCGGACCAGATTGGCTGCGCCTCGCCGGCCATTTCATAATCCCAAATTGTCGTTCACCGCAATTGCGATCTCCTGATCCGATCCCAGGTAGCGCTCCGTGGTCTTTATCGACGAGTGCCCGAGCAAGAATTTGATCTGCTCCAGATCACCACCATTCTTCCTGCAGGGTTTGACACAGGTGAACGTCTCCTGATCTACCCATTTCCGCTGATCAATGAGTTCCGTTTGCAGCACCGCGACGGTAGCACTTCCCCCGCCAAGAGTCCAATTGCCGTACCGAAGGAACACAGCGCCGAGTTGATGGAGTGAAGGCCGAGCCATCATCCAATTTTACCGATGTGTTCTCAAATCTTAGGCTCGTTGTTCAATGAGATTTAGCGATTCGGGCCGGGGAAGCCGAAGACCATTCCTCTGTTTCTTTGGGCATCTCTGTGAGATGAACCTTAGTTACGAGATATCTGGAGAATCGTAGGCGCTTGTCTGCTGGTCGGTTGGGTAACTCTCATCGCGAAGTTCTGAATGAGGAATGTTCCTCCCCAGCATCATTTGCCGGATGGGTATCCTTCGGCTGAGACAGCAGCAAGAACAAATTGCCATCAGGTGGGGCGAATCGCATATGGGAGCCAAGCGCGCATAAACGAAGATTATTGCAAGGATGCTCCACTTGCAGAAAAACCCGTATTTCGGATCGCATAAAGGTATTGCGATCGCCTTTCTAAAGGCGATAGGTTGCCGCAACAAACCTAAACGTACGATTTTGGACTTTTGGTGTGGTGACCCCTTATCAAGAACAGTAAATAACGAAGTCGCCGCTTTCGACAGGGCATTGAATCTATTTGAAGATAGAAAGGAATTGGTGCGGCTCGGATTGTCAGCTCTTGAGGTCATCAGTCTACGCTAAAGCTCATCTTCATTCCGATTCGTCTGGAAATTCGACGTAGGTATTCGCGTTAGAGAATAAAGCCTTAATCACCTCAGTTAGCCGCTTGTATTCAAATCCAATAGGAGGAGGATCTGAAACCAATCTTCGAGCAAAGCTACCAAATCGCTTGGCACGTTCCTTTTCGTGTTCATCCTGTTGCTTCGAATACGGCTTTGGCGTGTTCGACACCCGGCCGTTTCGGTCAATGTTTACGTAGAGTGCATCTTGCTTCTTCCTATCGAACGCGCCTCTCGCCAAAGCCTGCGTGTCCGAATCGAAGCTCAGATCGTCGAGGTAGCCCCACCTATCTTCCCATTTCCCAATCTTCTCGTGTCTAAAGAGATTGAGTGCGCTGATCACTTCCGAAGTGAAGTCGCGTTGTTGCAGGAAGGGGGTGGTTGGCCACTCTTGTATGCCGCCAACCATTCCTCGTGTTGCGCCATCCCCTCATTTTCTGTAAGTTCCAAGAAATCAATCAAGATTCCCATCAAGTACTTGCAGGTTTGATCTTTCAGAGCTCGCTGAATGTATTGAGTCCAAGGAATCATCTTTAGCCGAACCATCCAGATCTGTGCCGAGATCGAATCGCTTTCCATTCTCTTTGAGACTGCTCCGGAGCCGGCGGCAAAGAATATCAGCGAGAGCTCCGTCTTCTACCGCAATGATGATCTGTCTCCCGCTTCTCCGAACGGTGGAGAGCACTTCTACTAAGTTTAACGCCCGATAGTCGTCGACATGCTGCACAGGATCGTCAAACAAAGGGTTTCGAGTCTACACCAGGGACGTGAAGGATGAAGGGCGAGAAGAAACGCTAGCCCAGCGGCACGCCTTTGGCCGCTACTGAACAAGAACTGCGGGTTCTTGCCATCTCCCACAGAGAAATTGAGCGACGCGCGAACCTGGCCCGCGATGTCGGCCTCAATCTCACGCCAAGTCTGCATCGGGCCGAAGCTTTCGAGAGATCAGAACGGGTTGCTATACTGCACGCCGTCAGTTTTATCGTCCTCTCGAGATCTTCCTCAATCCACCCTATTTGACGTATTTCGTGCGCGTCCCCGGAGCTCCGCAAAGCAGGACACAATATACGTTCCATGCTTTATCCCCTGCAGCCCTGAACTTCGTTGCCTGCGCTCGTAGGAAGATCTGTTCTGCAGCCTTCCAATTGCGGATCATATCTCCGGGTGTATCGAAAATGTTGACGAAGCCTAGGAGCGAGTCGTCTTCGAACGAAACCACAGTGTTGTTGCCAAGTTGGGTCAGCCTTGAGAATCCGGGCGATCCGTACAAAACTTGGGACGCCTCCGTCGCCGCCGACTACATGCCCAGCCAGTACTTCACCTACCGGCTCGAGTACAACCATCGCGCGGCGAATGTGCCTTACTTCAGTGGCCCCGGCGGCGTTACGCCTCCTGGCAGTAATACCGGAGCTCCGGGATCTGTCGTTCCAGGCTGGAGTTCCGACCTTCGCAACAGCGAGAATCGGATAACTGGCGCCTTCCTAGTGAAGTCCTAAACCGAATGACTGGCGACGGCGCATGCACTGTTGCCAACCACACTTCCTTCCGCTAGATAGGAATTCGTAAAGGCTCGCTGTGCGGTCGAGGTGCTGAGGCCGTAGCACCTACCTTGCCTTGCTTCTCCATCCTAAGTGCTCGGGGCTTCTTTGCAGGAACGTGCTTTCCCTTTTTGTCCGATGTAGATGACATTCATGCGCACACGCTCCGTGAAATCGCTGTCACAAGTTTTCAGAAGAATGCTGCTGCTTGTAACTCTCAGCGTCCTGAGCGGGACTTTGATTATGACCGCCGACGCGCAGTCGCATAATGTTGACGGCACCTTCTTGGTAGATGCCAGAGTAAACGGATACCGGCCATTCTAATGCTCGACACTGGTGCGGACATTCTTTCCTTGATCGGGGTGACTAGCCGGAATTCCAACACGTTGTGCTTCGGTCTTTTGAACCTCGACACCACACGCGCCGTCTGCCAGCAGCAGAGCCGGATTTCGCGCAGCGACCAGGTCTTCGCCCAGCTGCAGTTGCCAATATTCAGAAGCCTTACTCGTCGGACAAAACCGAGATTATGCTCGTACATAACCTTGACATTCAATCCATTCACACGATCTAAAGGTGATGATGGATGATCTAACAGCAAGTTCCGTCGCTCTTGGTGTCCACATCGATGGTGCTTTGGGAAATGATTTACTCCGCAAATATACGGTCACGCTTGATTATTCTGCGGGGTCCGTTACGTTCGACCGTACATCCATGGTGCATCACGGCATTCCCATCAAGTTGGGTAGAATAGAAGATCGATATATCGCTCACTTGAACTTCGATGGGGTCCCGTGATGCTTCTGCTTGACACAGGCACAAACTTCAGCGCTCTTTCACAAAGTGGATGAGGAAAGCTGAATCAAAAGAAAACGGCGCTCTCGCTCGTCGATGGTGTTCGCACATCGGGAACGTCAGCTACTTCTAAATTGGTATGTGTCCACGAGAGCCGCTCGCCCCTTTTGTGCAACTACGTTCGGCTCCCGGAACCTATTACCGGGACAGGGGTCTCTCAATCGGTGGAAAGACATCTCAGATTCTCCTGCCATAACCGTTTTTCGGAACGCTCTGCAGAATCAGGATATCCAGCCAAGCCGCTACTACACGGCCTTTGGAGAGGCTGACGCTTCTTTTCTTATAGGTAAGCTTCTCGGCCCGCGTGAGCGAAATATGTCCCTGGTTAAAACGAGCCAGCTTTCGTGGCGGCGGCTCGCAGATAACAATGTGCTATTTGTGGGTGAAGGGCGTGAGACCGACGCATCCGACTGGCAGTACAGCGGCAATACCGCCAAGTACGACGACAAGGTCGAAGACGCCGTGCACACCATCACCGTTCCTATCTCAAAGGACAATGTCTACTTCGGCATCCGCTCCTGCGACACTAAGGGCCATTGCAGCGCTGCTGTTGCTCCCGCTCCTGAAATACCTGTCCGCACTGGAACTCCCCGTCAGGGCGGTGCTCGCCAGGGACCTCCTGGCTTCTAGGCTGCACTCAAACAACTCCCATCACAGGCGCATCCTCCCTGTGACGGGGTTTCTTTTGGCAATGCTGACATACGGATCACGTGTTCGATATCTGACATATCGGTTCAGTGAAGGTCCGCCTCTCCGCAAGCTGTTCCCGCGTGAGCGGAGCCTTCAGACGGTCAGGAGAGTCCTCATAGAACACCCGAGCATCAGGTGCTGATTTGCACCCGGATTGAATTTTGGCACGAGCAGCCCTACGAATGCGCGACAATCCCATTTCGAATGGCATACCTCACCAGGTCCGCAATTGAGCTGAACCCCAGCTTTCGACTAATGTTGATCCGGTGCGACTCCACCGTCCGTATGCTGATTTGCAACTGCATCGCCACCTGTTTGCTCGTCTTACCATCCGCCAGCAGCCGTACTACCTCATCCTCACGTTCGGTCAATTGCGATACGGTCCTCTTCCCTGTTATTGCTGGTACCGTGTTGCCCGTAAGGTATTCTCGTAAGATCAGCTCCGCTACCCGCGACGCAAAGAAATGCCGATTCTCAGCCACCACTTCCACCGCCGCCAGCAAGTCGCTATCCGCGTCGCTTTTCAGCACTAACCCGCGTGCTCCAGCATGCAGCACCTCGCGAATTACCTGTTCGGAGTCGTGCATTGTCAACACCACCACGCCGGTCTGTGGAACCTTCTCGACAATCTGCTTGGCTATCTCTGGCCCATTCAGTCCCGGCATCGAAAAATCCAGAATCGCAATATCCGGCTTCAGGCTTACTGCCATCTCTACTGCATCAATCCCATTGCTCGCCTCGCCGACCAACTGCCATCCGCTTTGCGTAGACAGCAGGTCGCGCAAACCACGACGAATCAGTTCATGGTCATCCGCAATTAATATCCTCAACTCAGCCATGGGCGCCCATCGCAATCGGTATCATCACCAGCACGGTCGTCCCCTCGCCATTGCAATCGATTGTCAAACATCCCCCCAATTCTTCCACACGCTCGCGCATCCCACTGACGCCCACACCGCCTTTACTGTCGCGCGCCTGAATCAATACTTCTCGTGCATGACCCCGACCCTCGTCGCTTACCTCCAGTTGTAGCCACCCTTCTATACGGTGCAGCGTAATACATACCACCGGGCTACCCGAGTGCCGCAGAACATTCGCCAGTGCTTCCTGCACAATCCGGAATATGGCGATCTCCACTCTGTCGCGAAACCGTCCCAGGTCGGAGCTCATCATGAGCGCCACCCGAATCCCGCTGCGTTGTTCAAATCCTTCTGCCAGCCACGGCAGCGCCCGCGTAAGCCCGGCCTCTCCCAACAAAGGCGGGTGCAACAGATAGGAGGCACTCCGTATCCGTGCCGAGCACTGCAACGCAATCTCCCGGGTCTCTTGGACGAGTACCTTGAGGGCCTCATCCTTATCCCCCACTAGGTTTTTGAGCCGCGTCAGGTTCCAGTTCAGCACCGTTAACTCCTGCGAGGTCGAATCATGAAGATCCCGCGCAATTCGCCGGCGTTCCTCTTGTTGCAGGTTGTCCATCTGATCTGAAATTGCGCGGAACGCCGTCCGCGCCTTATTCCGGTCTGTTACATCCTGGTACAAGCCATAGACTCCGGCCAGTTCACCGTCCACGATCAACGGGATACCATAGATCTCGACATCCACCATCATGCCATCGCGCCTGCGACGCTGCGCCACAGTATGCACCTTGTGCCCCTGCACGACGAGCCCACTCAGTCGCGCCGCTTCCTCAACTTCACCCGGTCCAGCTATCAAACCATCCAGATCTGCCGCTAAAAGCTCTTTTGGCGTGAATTGGAAGAGTCTCTCAAAGGCTGGATTACACATCGTAAATCGATGCAGCGCATCGAGAACAACTATAGCGATCGGGCTATTTTCAATGAGAGCACGCAGATAGGTGGCGGAAGTGCCTGCATCCGTCCGCGGGAAAGGGAACATAGTATGAGTTTCGAGAAACTCATGCTCTCTCATGATGGCCTCCATCGTGACTATTGCGATTAGTGCAAAAGCATGTTGGGGCTGCTCGTGAATCTAAAATGTGTAAGTTATTCGAAGAATAACGGACTTTTCACAAATCCGTAAAGCTGATTAAAGGAATTGCACACAAATAAGTGCAACTGCCGGGTTCAAGCCGTCCGGCAGTTGCACTCTCCGCGATCCGCGGGTGTGGAGCAGGGTTGCCCTAAATAGTCGTTGCAACGATCCAGCGAACTTCACCATGGCCGGAGTCGCTGGTACACCTACTTTGTTGCGGTGGTAATAAAAATGTTCTTCGGGCACATGGCATGTACGCCCACATTGCCATCGACCAGTTGGGTGATGTCGAGGTCCACGGCCACGCTCGACAGCATGTATGCGTCATCCCGCGTCATATGCTTCTCTTCCACCAGGAAATCGATCATGTCGCGTAAGGCGTGCTCAGTCGCTTCCTTCAGGTCGGGGCTGAAGCCCATCGTGATGTAATGCGTCGGTGTCTCCGCGCGCGGCCACGACATCGGCTTATTTTTATGGACTACGAACTTGAACGTTCCGGTCAGGAACGTCTCCATTGCAGTAATGTCCACCTCGCCATTGCCCTGCCCCGCATGTCCATCTCCAGCCACAAACAGCGCTCCCTTGGCAGCCACTGGAATGTAAAGCGTTGTTCCCGCAACCAGTTCTTTGTTATCCATGTTGCCTGCGTGCGCAAAGGGAGGAGCGCTGTCGATGCGACCACTGCCCGGAGCGACGCCCATGCTGCCAAAGAACGGGTGCAATGGAATTTCAATCCCCGGAGCGAAGTGCCCGATCATTTTGCTGCGATCCAGAGGAATCAGGCGCTGCCGGCTGTACGGGAATTCCATGGGCAGAAATCCGCGGTGCAATCCGAAGCCATTGCATGCGAAGTTCGCGTCGATATCAACCTTTAGAATCTGCACCTCCAGCACATCACCCGGTTCCGCTTCCTCCACTGCGACCGGCCCTGTCAGAATGTGTCCGCCCGGGCCTTTGTCCGCGGCCGGCGTGTTTTTGTATACCTCATCGTTATAGGCAGGAATATCCTCAGCCTTGACTCCCCTCGCCACCAACCTGTCTGTCGGCCCACACGTCGAGAGAGTCTGAATCCGCACAGTATCGCCGCTTTTGACCGTTAACGCGGCCTTCTGAACGCCATAGTGTCCCCAAGATACTGTTTTGGACGAGGCAGACAACGTGTAGTCCGACGCCAGAAGTGGCAGCGAACTACACAACAAAACTCCGGCAAGCACAAACGAACCACGCATTCAGTCCTCACTGTTCGAAAAGGGTTAAAAACATTGGGTTGCGACGATTGCCTTCCCTTGCTTATTGGAACGACAATCGTCATTTTTACATCGCAGTTTAAAACTGGTACTTGAGGGCGAACTGAATCAATCGTGGAGCCACAGACGAAGCATTGATCACGCTGTAGCTCGCAGTTCCCACACCGGTTCCTGGGTTGGCATACTGCGCATGGTTCCAAACATTGAAGAACTCTGTTCGGAAGTCGAGCGTAGCATCCTCGCGAATACCACCGACCTTGGTGGACTTCGCCAGCGTCATATCCCAGTTGTTGTTACCCGGTCCGCGAACCGCGCCGACAGAACTGTTACCGTAGTCGATCGCTTGCGGGCCTCCAGTTGTAGCAGCAGCGCTAAACGGAACAGCGGGAGCGGTCACAAAAACAGTCCCACTCGGGTTCAGGTAGGTGTTGTTTTTAATGCGCGTCAATAGGGATGAGCCATCCTTGTTCAGGATGTCCGCATTGCCCTTGCCTGGCGCGAGCTGCGCACGGCTTGCAGTGCCATAAGCGGTACCGTTCCTCGCATCGGTAAAGGTCAGCGGTTTACCCGATTGGAAGGTCGCCACACCGGAGAACTTCCATCCACCAGTAGCCACCCGTGCAAACGCTCCACCATTTTTCCAACTCGGCAACTGCCAGATGTAGGCGACCACTAACCGGTGCGTGCGGTCATAAGCCGCCAGACCATAGCGGGCATAGCGGTTGTTCGGGTCGTTGCTGTTGCCACTGCCACCGGAGAAGACGCCGTTCAGGCCATCGCCGCCGGTAACCGTGGTCATGCCCTTGCTCCAGGTATATGCGGCCTGCAGAAACACGCCGTGATTCATCTGTCGTTTTAGCGTCGACTGCATGCTGTTGTAGTTGGAGAAGCCATACGTCTCAATGCGCGTTACGCCGCCAGGCGTGAAGCCCTGGTAGGGCACGCGCGCTTGCAGGTTAGCGGATGCCACCGTGTTTGTGGTAACACCATTGATCGGACTGGTTGGGCTGGCCAGGTAGGCTCTATTCAGCGCGCGAGACTCAGCAAGACGAGTTCCGCGCGTTCCCACATAACCCACTTCGAGCACCAGCTTAGCAGGCAGCTGTTGCTGAACGTCCATGTTGTACTGCTGTACCAAAGGCGAGTCGATATTCTGGGCAACGCCGGTAACCGTCAGGGTGTAGTTGGGCGAACGTGGCCGCCACACACCGGGCGTAAGCGCAGTCGTGAACGGAGTCTGGAAAGTCGCAGCGGCATTCGCTGTTCCACTCAGGCTTGCCGAGCTTACGAATGGCTGACCGCCTAACGTCTGTAGCACGGAGTTGGCGTTTGGCAGCGTATAGAAAACGCCATAGCCGCCACGCAGCACAGTCGAGCTCTCAGTGCCGAGCGGCTGCCAGGCAAAACCAATCCTAGGCCCGAAGTTATGCAGGGGGATATCGTTGTCTGAGAGGCTTGTGCTACCCAGCCTCTTAATGCCTGCTGGAAGAGTCAGCCGATAATTGTTCGGCACGACGAAGCCCTGAAAGGTTCCGCCGGCCGGCACAGGCTCGAACGGAGTTACCAGGGAGGGGTAGAAGCTGCTCAACTGGCCATGATTTGCGCTTACGCCACTGTTCAGCTCCCAGCGTAACCCGGCATTCACCGTCAGGTTCGATATAAGCTTTATATCGTCCTGGATGAACATCGCCATACTGGTCCCGCGATAACCCTTGTAGTAGGAGCCCTGTTGGCTTCCGCTCGAATTCACATTGCTGAATCCCGAACCGTTCTGTGCAGCACTCATGCCCAGCAGAAAATCTTGGAAAGTCTGAAAGCCTAGGCTGCCACGCTTGTTGTTCGGGTCGTCGAAGTTGAACTGGTTCTTCTCACCTAGAAAGCCGGCGCGGAAGCTCTGCTTGCCGTGTGTCCACGAGATCTGGTCGCTGATTTCAAAGGTGTTGACGGCGGAGAACGAAACATCATTGTTGACGCCACCCAGATTGAAGTAGCCGGTGGTCGAAATGATTGGAGTAAGCGGATAGGTGGGATCGCTCGGCGCAGTCATGCCGATCTGGTCAAAGGTCAGGTTCGCCTGCGTTTGTAGACGACCCACGCTGCGGATGTAGCCGATCAGCCCCTCGTTCAAGAAGTGCGGGCTAAGTGCCGAAGTCAGCTTCAACACCGCCACCTGGCTGTTAAAAGTCGGCGTCACACCATTACCCGGCGTATTGGTGGTATTGCTGAAGGGCTGGTTCTGTGGCTGGTTTGAGTAGAAGTAACGCTGCGAGAAAGTCTGCGTCGGCGAGATGATGTAGTCGGTATTCACCAAGAACTGGTCTTCGCTGTAGTGCGATGGGATACTGAACGTTGATAGACCGATTGGATTGCCATTTGAATCGGTGCTGTAGCGCTGCGGCGTTGGAATTAGGTAGGTGCCGTTTGCAATCTTCTGACGCAAGAGATTCAGTGCCACCGGATTAATGTTGCTGCCATCGCAGGCTACACTCACTCCGCCGTTGAAGGGCGCCCACTTCGCTTTTCCTGCGGCTGTGCTTGCAGTGCTTCCGCTGGGACATGCGATTCTGCCGATCGCGGCTGCACTTCGGTCGTCCGTGATGGGAAACAGCGAATTGCTGGCCAGCGAGCTTGAACTGAGGCCGTTGACCTGACGGGTGCCCTGGTATGACCCAAAGATGAATATCTTATCCTTCAGGATTGGCCCACCCAGCGTTCCGCCGAACTGGTTCTGCTTCATCACCGCGCGCTTTTGTCCGCCGATCTTCAGGAAAGTGTCGTTCGCATTCAGCACGTCATTGCGGAAGAACTCCCACACCGACCCGTGAATGGCGTTGCTGCCCGTTTTGGTGATCACGTCCACATTCGCGCCCGCATCGCGTCCGAAACCTGCGTCGTAGTTCGTCGTCTGGATCTTGAACTCCTGCAGCGTGTCCGGATTCGGAATCGCGATACCGGCCTGCTGCACAAAATCACCCGCGCGGCCTGAGCCGAAATTGTTGATGTCCGCGCCGTCCATGTGGAAGTTGTTGCTGATACTGCTGGCGCCGTTTACATATACATCCTGTGTTCCCTTACCCAGCGCGGCCGCATTGTTTACGTCACCGGCAACACCAGCAGACATCGTCAGCACCTGCGTGAAGTTGCGGTTTGTGAGCGGGACCTCCCGAATCGTAGTGCCATCTACCACGGTGCCCAAAGTCGCGTTTTCTACCTGCAGGGACGCTTCTTGTGAACTTACTTCCACGGTCTCGCTCTGGCTGCCCAGGAACAGCTTGGCATCCACGCGAACGGTCTCCGTCACAGTTACGGTGATGTCGCCCGGGTTCTGCGTTTTAAATCCGGGGGCTCCAATCGTCACACTGTAAAGTCCCGGTGGCAGCAGGCCGACCGTGTACTGACCGTCCTTGTCGGTCAATGCTGTCCGGACCGCGGCCGTCCCTTGCGACTTTACAGTCACGATGCTGGAGGTGATTACGGCTCCTTGTGGATCTGTCACAGTACCGCGGATCGCACCGGTGGTGGACGTCTGGCCAACTGCCAGATGTGCCGTCAGGAGCAAGATCAGGAGATTAAACGCAACTCTGCATCTGCCGAAGGAGAAGGCATTCCATTTCATGTCGGAACCTCGTTATCAGGGTTCCTCCACTATGCAGGAAGTTTTCGATTTGCGATATTCGTATAAATACTGAGTATTACGCCGAACTTCGTAGGTATTTCTACTGAAACGGCTCTACTACTTCACCAATCTTGGCTGCAACATCATGCGACGAAAGCCATCTTCTAGACGGCCTTCGTTACATCGTTTGTCTGAAATGAGCTCTATTTCGCAGTTGGAGCAGACAGCATGGCCAGAGCGCTCTTCGGCACCTTCGTCACTACGTCAAGCTCCGGATCCACCAGTTCCGTCACCTCGATCTTCATCACCGCTCCGAGGAACAGTGCAACCTCGCTGTCGTTGAGGCCGTAATCATGTTTGATCCACGTCGCAAGCTGCGCGGTTGAGACCTTTAACGCCTCCTGAAGCGAGCCAGCCACGCCGAACGAGATGATGTAGTCGTTATCCTCTTCGCGAATCCCCTGCGTCTGGTAGCCCTTGATCACCTCAACCGAGAAGTCGACGGCCATCGATGTCTCAAGTCCTGTCTGGGTCACCTCCCCATCCGCCATCGCGGCGTGGCCGTCGCCGAAGCCGAACAACGCGCCTGGATGAAAAACAGGAAAGAACATCGTAGTCCCCGACACCGTTCCGTTGTAATCGAGATTTCCGCCATAAACTCCAAGGTGCGGTCCGGTGAAGGCCTCAAAACCTGGCGGTGCAACCGAGATGCAGCCCAGCATCGGCGCTTCATCGTCACCTTGAAGTTCTTCAGTGCAGGCGTCGGAGCTGTCAGCATCGCAATTCCCGTAGTATTGTCCAGCTGATACTCACCGTTGAACCGCTGGTCGTACTCCGCTGCGAGGTTGTAGGCGGGCGTCACACCAAACTGCTGAATTCTGCTGCCCTGCCGTGCCGTCTTGCGGTTTGGCTCAATCTTGATGAGGTGCACCACCAGCGTGTCTCCCGGCAGAGCTCCTTCCACATAGATCGGCCCAATGTTTGCATTACCTCCCAAGGCCACGCGCTTCAAATTCTTGTCCATACCCGCTGAATCCGGAGACCACGTATGAACGATGTCGCCCGGGAAGATATGAATGCCGGGCTTGTTCCCGGCATAGTAGTAGGCCTCGAAAGTCGTGGGCTCGTAGTTTATCTCGCGCGGCTTGGCCGGCGGCACCAGCTCACGCGTCAACGTCCACATCATGGCCTGTGGCACCGGAGCGTGGCCCCCTGAACCACCGGCAAAACCGCCCGGCCTACGGCCCAGGCCCATCATGGTTCCCGAACCTTCACCCCCTTCCCCCGCAATCTGGCCCGTCACAGTACCGGCAGCGTTGCCCTCCGCGTCGTTCAGCGCGATGGTCACCGTTGAATCCTTGACCGATCCCTTCACAGTCGCGCTGCCCCATGTGCCGCTCAAAGCGTTGCCCCTGCGCTCGAGCGATACACGTGCATAAACCGGCTCAGTAACACCAGGCTTGAGATCTCAGCCACCCATTTACCAGCAACCTCAGCTAACGCCACACAGGGCAAAGTCGAGACCCCAGTCATCACCATCACCGCCATCGCATGCGCATCGTCTTCTCCCTGTTTTATAAAAATGGTTCACCCAGCAGCAACACTGGCCTTAAGACACTGCCACATCATTCATCCGAGCATTTTTCTAAAAACCATAGAAAGCCTGGGTGTGCCGAGATTTATACCATGCTCGCCAATTGTGACCCAACACGACGCCAACTTGGCCGAGACGCAAGCTCTTAGTATTGTCCGTAATGGCCCTTGACTGACTCAAGGAGTTTGCCTGAGTCGTAGGCTGTTCCGTCCTTGAGAACAATCTCAACGTTTTCGATGTCTGTAATGTGTGTGGAGGGATCGCCTTTGACGATCATGAGGTCAGCGTCTTTGCCGACCTCTACGGAGCCGATGCGGTCCTGCTGGCCAAGATAGGTGGCTCCATTGAGAGTTGCGATTTTGATGGCCTCGGTAGGGGTGAAGCCAGCGTCAGTGACGAGCAGTTCGACCTCGTGCTGGTCGCCGAAGCCGGGCAAGGTAGCGCCGTTGCCGGTAGGATCCAGCCCCGCCATGAGAAAGCCCCCGGCTTCTACAAACTTGTGTTCGAGCTGGGCATCGTTTTTGTAATTAGTAGCTCCGCGCTGGAGCGCGGGCGAGTCGAGCGAGGTGTTTCGGCGGTTGCGGTTGTAGAGGTAAGCCTCGAGAGCCTGGGGTGTAAGTGTGGCCAGGGCTTTGGGCCGCAGGACGGGTTTGCCCGCAAGGTTTGCCTCGAAGACGGGCAGCGTGCTAGTAATGGCGATGTGATGGGCAACGAGGAGTTTGATGAGAGCGGCCGCTTCGGGGCTGTCGGGTGTCATCCGGGCGAGTGTGGCGGAGCCAGTTTCTCGCGAGCACTGGTCGGGCTGCTTATCCGGGTCGAGCTGGGTGTTTACAAAGAAGCCGTGCTCCAAGTTGTCGATGCCGAGCTCCGCGGCTTCAGGATAGGTGACCGAGCAGAGATGACCGGTTACCTTCAAGTGAAGGGCATGCGCAGCTTGAATGGCGGCCCCGAGTTCGGCGCGGGTGATATGCATGTACGCCTTGAAATTGGTGGAGCCGGCGGCAGCCCAGAATTTGACGAAGGAGGTAGCGTCCTCAGCGCCAGTCAGGGTATGCATCTGTATGAAGATGTCGCTGGGACCCTGGAGATACGGCGCAGTGGGTTCGAGATGTGGGCCGATAAGGCTACCTCCGTCAATGAGGTGACGAAGGTTAATGTCGGCATAGGGCTCGACGGAGCCGGCGGTTCGAATTGTGGTGACACCGTTTGCGAGGTACATGCGCGGAGCCGAAAAGGTCATTTGCGGGAGCAGTGTGGGGCGTTCGGAACCGGCAGCGTCGGAGTTGGGGCGCTGTAGGTAGTAAATGTGGTCGTGCATGCCGACGAGGCCAGGGAGGACGGTATAGCCAGTGAGGTCGAAAATCTCTGCGTTGACCAGTGTGGCGACGTCATGGCCGATGCGGGTGATCCTCATGCCGTCGATGATGACGGTCTGGTCTTGGAGGACCGCTGCACCCGTGCCATCAATAATGCGAACGTGCTGCAAGACTTTTACAGGAGAGTTCTGGCCATAGAGATATTCGGCACTGACGGAGCCCGGCGTGGGTCGCTGTGCGAGTGCGATAGAGGTAGAAAGAGTAAAGGAAAGAAACAGAACAACAGGCTTTCTCATGATTTAGCGCACTCGAATCGTAGAGTTTCCCAACACAATTTTAAGAGTAGGTGTTGGTTTTTCCGATGTTACTGGGGCTGCCCTAACCATTGAAACAGTTGGATCGTCATTGTAGCGCAACGTCGAAGACCTTTTCACGGCGCTCGTATCGAGTTGTTATGCGGAGCGCTCATCTTGGCAACAAACCGACGCAGAGCTCGACGAGCGATGGCATACCCGGCAAAGCCTGCCGCTATCAGCGCGCCTGGAGTAGTAGCGAGTAGCAGCAAAAGGAAGAAGTGTTGCATGCGGTCGTGCAGAGGCTCCACGTTGTCGATGGGGGTAAAGCGGGAGGTTTCTCGCCAAGCGTTACGGGGCGCGGTGACGTGAGGCCATGGATTGTAAAGAACGGCATTGGTCCAAGTGCACTAGAATCGCGGCGGTAGCGAACCCCCGGCGACTTTATCAGTGTGCGAAGGGCGAAGCGCAAATCTCGCAGCAGATTTTCGAGGAACGGCAGCCCGTGCTCCGCGTGATACTCCTCCGTATCGCCTCCGTGCGCCAAACTTCAGCACTGCCTGGCGGCGCGCCTCGGCCGGCGGCATGCCCGCCTGCAGATTCTCCGCCGTCTCCAGGGCGAGATGCTCCTCCATCTCTTCCCCACGAGTCAGCAACCTCCTCAGCAATCTCATGGCAGATCCTCCGCTCTCACCTCGAAGAACCGCGCGATGATCGTCGCTGTTCTCTCCCAACCCAGGGTCTCGGCTTCCAGCAACTTATGTCCGGCCCGTGTCAGTCGATAGAAACGTGCCCGACGATTGTTTTCCGAGGCGCCCCACTCGGACGCAATCGCGCCCCCATGCTCCAGCTTCAGCAGTACAGGATACAAGGTGCCCTGGTTCACGACTAGTAGATCTCCGCTGATCTGTTCGATCCGCCGAGCAATGCCGTAGCCGTGTAGCGGCCCCAGCACATCCAAAGTCTTTAGGACCATCAGGCCCAGCGTGCCCTGCCAGACATCCGTTTTTTGCTTCATCGCGTTGCTCTTTTGGTTTCCCACAGTGAGTGCAAAATCGCCTCTCGCAACTTAGCATCCCGTAAGTTGCCAAGGAGGACTGCACTTTGTCTGATTGTGGGCGAGCAATGCAGAAGGAATCCTACTAGCTTCGGCCATTCTGCTTCAAAGATGGTAGTTTCCTGCCTGATCCCCCGGCTAGCTCTCTTCTATCTGCTTCAGCACACCATCCCACAGCCTGAGCCGCGCACGGAGCGCTTCCTCAGCAGCTTGGGAGGCCTCCTCCCAGAGCGCCGGGGTGTCGCCACATAGGTCGGCAACCATCTCCCGCGAGAGCGGTCCATGATCGTCACCGTCAACCTCGATATGCCTTTCCAAATACCAGACCAACTGGTCGAGTTCGCCACTCATCTCCTGGTTTAGCTGACGCACCAGAGATCGAAACATGTCCGGAATCGCATCCTCGCGGCCGAACGCGAAAGCTACCGCCTGTGCAGCCGACGAGTCCCCGTGAATGACTCGAAAGGTCTTCTCGACGAACTCTTTCGCCGCTGCCGGGACTCCTTCGAAACTCAGCCTGTCAATGCCCTGCGGGGCGCAGCTTACTACGTGGCGAATCGCAGGGTATCTGCCTTCACCTGCTCCATCGTTTCGAGATATATCTCGAAGCGGCTGATCGGGCGCCCCTGATATTCATCACTCTCCTCGCCGAGGACAATCTCGTTAACGAAGCGTCGACTCACAGGGAAGGGTGTAGGTATCCGAACGCAGTGGGAATGGCAGGCCTGTGCCAATTTTGTTGCGAGGAATCTTGCTGTCGATGTAGGTGGCCGAGAGATGATGCCGCTCACTGATGTCGTGGTTCACTTTACCAGTAAAGACATCGGGGTTGAGGAAGCTCAGCACAGCGTCGAAAATCGCACCCGTATCCGAGTTATCAGCATGTCCAAGTCATCGATAATGGCATTGCTTTCAGGAACAACGGCCTGTTGCCCTCTTTACGAAGAGCACGCGAGGGAGACCCTCGCTATCTGCATCCTTGCGAGCATGGCAGAAGAGGCGAGGATGGAAGTACTTTACGAAAGCTGCTGTGGTTTAGACATTCACAAGTCTTCGATTGCGTGTATATCCTTCTTGAGCAAAAGCGCAAGCCCGCGAGGGATCTTCGCCGCTTCGGTTGTACAACACGGGATTTACTTGATCTGGCGGAGTGGCTCCGGCCGAACGATAGACTTTCTGCTGAGTGAACGGCGCGATGTTGCGGCAGCCAAGCGTTTCTTCAGCAAGGAGATGAATAAGCACGGCACACCGCAGGTTATCACACTCGATGCGTACGCGGCTTCGCATCGAGCCATTACGGAATTGCAATCCGCGGGAACGTTAGCACGCCGGGTTGAGATACGGTCCAGCAAGTACCTGAACAATGTTGTGGAGCAAGATCATCGCCGCCTCAAACAACGGGTTCGGGCGATGCCTTCAAGAGCCCTGCGGCATTCCTCTTCACTACCCGCAAGCTGCTGGGTTATGTTCGCGATCCCGTACGCTCCGGGCGCGGGGCCTATCTCGCCAATGGTAGTGCCTTGGTTGGTGGACTGCTCCGGTCGGCGCTCGACGCCAAAGTTGAGCTTTGGCGCAGCGCACCGGCCGTGAGATTGGTAACCGAAGAAGGGGCCGTTCGCGGCGTCGTCATCGACCGCGAGGGAAAACTGGTGACCGTCCGGGCGCGTCGCGGCATCGTCCTCGCCAGCGGCGGTTTTGGCGCGAACGCCGAACTCAGGGCCAAATATATCCCCCTATCCCGAAGAGCATATTTCGGTGCAGCCGGAAGAAAACGTGGGCGACGGAATCCGGCTCGGGCAGGAGGCCGGGGGTGTGCTCGGCAAGCTAAACCCCGAAAATGGCGTGTGGGCACCGGTTTCAGTGATCCGTCGCAAGGACGGGTCTATCGACAAATATCCGCACTTCGGCCCGGACCGCGGTAAGCCGGGTTCCATCATCGTCGATAGCAGGGGGCACGCTTCGTCGACGAAGCCACCCCATACCAGCCCTTCGTGCACGCCATGCTTCCTTTTGCGAAAACACAATCTGATCCATGCGATGCTGGCCCTGGTTGACCGTTCCTGACATGGTTCTTGCTCGCCTTGTTGGGCATTTTCCGCAACAGCGCTATCACGCAACGGCTAACCATGAGAGCTTCGCATGTAAGCTCTCCATGCATTGAAGCCGCTCCATGCGCGCTTCCGGGATGAACGAGGCGGATCAGGCTAGGGGCTGAGTCGAACGGAGTTTCAGCACCTGTTCGATGAGATCTGCGGCGCGGTCTGGCCCGTCCAACTGCTGGATAGCTCTCTGCAAGACCTGGGCCGCTTCACGGTATCCGGCATCTTGAAGCACGAGAATGACTGCTTTGCGAAGCCGGGCCGGGTTTAGCCTGTGCCGTGAAACCACCACGCATGCTCCGCGTGCCTTGAGCCTCGCCGCCACCCCGGGTTGGTCGTTTGCGAGGGGCACGGCCACCATCGGCACTCCCTCGGAAAGCGACTCCAGGACCGTGTTCAGGCCGGCATGCGTGATCACCAGCGTGGCCCGCTTCAGAATCTCCAGTTGGGGAGCAAAGTGCACTACCAGCGGATCGCCGGCCAACTTTCCCAGTCTTGCCGGATCAAGGCCGCCACCCAGCGAGATCAATAATTGTGCGTCGAGTCCGGCACAGGCATCTGTGATCGTTCTGAAGATGGCTTCCGAACCGTTCTGGAGAGTGCCCAGCGATGCGTAAATAAGTGGGCGTCCGTCGAGGCGGTCCCAGGGAAAGTCAACGGCAGGACGCTGTTGAGCGTGTAAGAACGGCCCGGTATAGTGAAGCCCGGCTGGCTTTTTGCCGCGGATTTCGAACTCCAGTGCTGCAGGCAACTGTGTAATTTGCGCCAGAGGCGATAGCCCGTCCTCGGGACGCGTGAGGGGCTTCAGCCCCCATGCGCTACGCTGCTGGTTCACTTCTCTGAACATGGGGGTTGCGATCCGCAAAAGCAAATGAATTGCAAGGCGGTTCCGCAAACGGCTGAGCCGATCCTGTCCCGCCGCCCAGCCGAGCCAGAAGGGCGGAAACCGGTCGTCGGGGAGGAGGGGAGGAAGCAAGGCGATGGAGATCCAGGGCAGGCCTAAATGGTCTGCGACGTTTCCAGCAAACTCCGACTCATCGACCAGCAGCGCTTCTACATTGGCTGTCCGCACCGCCTCCGGCCCGTCGCGCAGGATCATCCGCGTCGAATTTCTCACCCGCTCCAACGTGAATCGAAAGGCCGCAATCCCCTTTAGCCGCGCTAATTGTTCGTCCAGCCTCTTGAGGGTGCCGGGCGGATAGTCTTCGGCGCCGATCCGATGAAACTCGATACCCGCGGCACGCACACCCGCTTCGGTGTCCGCGATCCCGAAGATTACTACCTCATGGCCTCTCAGTTGCAAGGAATGCGCCAGCGCGGTCATCGGATTGAGATGACCGATTCCCGGAAAACAAAATGCCCCAAATCTTGCCATCGCCCTCTTCAATAATTCGTTGATTTCATGTGCCAGTAAGGGCTGCTACGGTAGTAAGTGTCCGATTCCCGCTGCAAAGGTCCAGCTGCAGCAGGGTGCGGCCGCCGATGAGAACGATCTACTGGAATGGTACCTCGAGCAAAGCGCCGCGCCAGATCTGAGTTCTTGGCCCTGCAACTTGCCAACCATCGCAACGGCAAGATCCCACGGCCAGGATTGGGCGAACGGTTCCTGTGCGAGATCGGCTAATCGTGCCTCAGCGCATCCACAGGTGAGAGTTGCCCCGCGCGCCACGCCGGAAGCGCTCCGGCAATCAGCCCGGCGAACACCGCGATTCCTACCGCCTCGGTAAGAAGCTGCCAGTGGAGTGACGCCGAAAAGAGACTTGCGGTCCGTGGCAAAGCCGCCAGCACTTGCAGAGCACACCACCCTAAAGCGATACCGAGAAATCCCCCGCCCAGGCCGAGTGTGACTGCTTCAATCTCAATGTGGGCCAGCACCTGCCATCGGTTCCAACCCAGAGCGCGCAAGATGCCGATCTCTCGTGTGCGCTCGAAAACCGACATCGCCATGGTGTTGGCGATTCCCAGTATGCCGATGAGGAGAGCGAGCGAAGAGGTGCCCCAGGCGGAAGCGTGGGCCAGCTTCACAAACTGATTGTTACCGGCGCGCTCGGCTGCGGGAACAGCGCGCATTCCTGGCAAAGCTGCTTCGATCTCAGCTTGCGCGTGCTTTAAGTATTGTTCCGGCGTCTCTCCGCGAGGCGCTGGGCGCAGCCGAACATCAATCGTCGAAACTTTGCCTTGCAAGCTGCTTAGCTGTTGCAACTGGTCCAGTGGCATGATAACCGCGGCCGCCTCAAGCGTTGAAGCACCGTGATAAATAGCCGTTACCGTGAATGGCGTGCCCTGAATGTCGAGAATGTCGCCGGGGGCATTCTTCAGATTCTGCGCGAGCATATCGCCGAGCATGACTTCGGCGCGGCCGTCGCGAAAGCGCCGCCCTGTGAGAATCTGCAGAGAATCAAACTGAAAAGCATCGGCCTTCCAGCCGTATACCAGCGCATTCACGTCCGGTGTCAGGTCCATCAGGTTGAAGATCGTAGGCGAGGCCTGCGCCACATCGGCCAAATTCCTGAGCTTTGCCGTCGTCGATTCGTCCATCGAAGTGTTCAGGAAGGTCCCCTGAATCACGGCGATGTCAGTGCCGCTGCTGGAGTAAATACGTAACCATTGCTGTTCGAACGCGCTCGAAAAGCCCACCAGGCCTACGAACGCGCCCACCGCCGTTCCGATTCCAGCCAGCGTGAGGAGAGTCCTCATCCGTCGGCGCAGCAGGTTCTTCAAAACAAATCCCGTGAACGACAATGATTTGGCCATGAGATTGGAATGCGTCCTTTTGTCTTCGCGTTGAAGAAAGTTGAGCTGCTAGTTTGTCGCGACGGTATTGGATGTGCCCATTCAGAATAAGAGGTCCAGGGCGTTAGTTCCAATTTCGACCTCCGGCGGCCAGAGCTCTCCGTTGTCGCGACGTAGATTCCCATCCGCACAACTTCGTGCGCAAGGGGTGCGCTCGGCCAAGTCGTCGGCGAAGTGCTAGCTGGTTTTAGTCTAGCTATCGACCCCTACCTGCCCGTACAGCCATCCGGACTTGATGCGTTATGGAACATCGTATCTCAATAGTTCGCCGAGCCCGGATTGCCGACTGGAACCGCGCACCATCCAGACGCCATAGAAGACAGTAACAGTCGCTTCAGCCGATAGCGCTTTCTGACCCTGCCTCGCGGCCATTTCGGGTACTTCGAGTAAAGTTATCCTCTTGTCTCTGGAGGAGAAAATTAGCTCGACACTGCTCGCAGGCTATACTGAGCCGTAGCGCAGGCCGTCGCACAGGCACCCAGCGGTCATGATTCCCTGGCCTTCTTTTTGTGCGCGGACGAAGGAAGGTTTTGAACTGAACAACGAAGAGCTCATTCTAGTTACGGGCGCAACTGGCTTCCTCGGAGTGCAGCTGGTGCGCGAACTTCTGGAGCGGAAACCGAACGCCACGCTGGCGCTGCTCATCCGCGACAGAGCCGGGCAATCGGCTCGGCAGCGTGCTGATTCATTCGTTCCTTTAGCGGAGCGGTCGCGTGTTCAGGTTTTTTCTGGAGACGTCAGCCAGCCTAACTATGGGCTGGATCCGGCTGCCTACGGGCGCCTTTCGGCTGAAACAACCCGAGTGATTCACTCCGCTGCCACAGTGCGGTTCGATCATTCGCTCGAAGAGGCACGCCGCATTAACGTCGAGGGCACCCGGCATATTCTCGATTTTGCGGGCGGCGCGCGCCAGCTTCGAAGCTTCGCCTACGTCGGTACAGCCTACGTGGCTGGCGAGCGCGCGGGCCTGGTCCGCGAAAACGAGCTTGCCGTGGGCCAGAGCTATCGCAACACCTACGAACAAACGAAGGCAGAGGCAGAGGCCTTGGTACAAGCGCGTCTCGCTTCGCTTCCCGGCGTGATACTGCGTCCCAGTATCATCGTGGGGGACTCCAGAACCGGCGTTACCTCCAGCTTCAAGATGATGTACTGGCCGCTGAAGATCTACGCACGACGCCTTTGGCGCACCGTCCCTGGCTATCCGGACGCGGTACTCGACATTGTGCCCGTGGATTTTGTCGCCAGTTCCGTCGCGCAACTCCTCTTTGATGAAGCCGCCCTGGGCTGTACAGTTCACCTCTGCGCCGGACCGCGCGCCAGCGCGACTATCCAGCAAGTTGCCCATCGCGCCATGGAATACTTCAACGGTCCAGAGCCGCGGTTCGTTGATCCGAGATTCTTCTTCGCCGTGGTGCGGCCGCTTCTGTTTCTCTCCCTGTGGGGGCGCAAACGTCGTGTGCTGCGCGACGGCCGCGCCTATCGGGATTACTTCACCATGCGCATGCAGTTTGACACCAGCAATGCCGAACGTCTTCTGCAGCCTGCCGGGGTCAGTCCTCCACCGGTACTCGATTATCTCGACCGCCTTTTCCATTATTGCGTGGCCAGCGACTGGGGCCGCAATCCGATCTCTGCCCAATGAGTATCATCCAACGTTATCAACTCGCGCGGGACCGTGAAGTCACGGTCGCCAATCTTGTGGATGAATTGGTTCGTCGAAAAGGGAATTGCGAAGTCGCCGTATACGAAAGCGGCGTCTTTCATCTTTCCGATCTGCACGACGAAGTTTGCTCCATCGATACTTTTCTGCGTCAGGCCATCGCGCTTCGCCCGGGCCAGCCTGTTGCCATCTATCGCAGCAACAATCGGGAATGCTTCCATTGGTTTCTTGCCATTATCCGCGCGGGAGGCATCGCGGTTCCGCTGAATCCGCAGCTCTCCCTTGCCGAAGTGCGCCGGATTCTCGCCGATAGCGGCACAGAGATTCTCGTTACCGACAGAGTGGTATTTGAACGGACCATCGGAGATCGCCGGGCCCTTACTGTGCGCACTTGGATACAGGCAGATGATGAGAAGGAGACGCTCGACGGATTCCTACGCGTCTCCGAAACTGATGTGCCGTCACCACCAGTCACCATCGATCCGGCCGCAACGGTTGCCATCTTTCATACGTCCGGTACCAGTGGATTTCCCAAGGGCGCAGCCTTGTCGAGCAACGCATTGCTTGGGGCGCGCGCGTCCACGGTACTCTCTGGGATATTTTTGGGACCGCGGGACCTTGCGCTCGTAGCGTTGCCCTGGTCACACATAATGGCTGTGAGCATTGCTCTGTACGGCCTCATGGCGGGTATCCGTGGATGCTTTCTCGATCGCTTCGATGTCGATGCTGCGCTGGACCTTGTTGAGCGCTTCCGCATCACCGCCTTCGTTGGCGTGCCCACCATGTTTGCCCGCCTGGTCAACAGCAACCCCGCACCTGCACGCTTGGCGAGTGTGCGTGTTTGGCTCTCCGCCAGTGATCACCTTCCCTCCGAAGTTCGACTGCGACTGCGTCAGTTCGGAGCCCTATTCCGACTGGCCGGTGGTTGGCGTGTCCCACCCATTCTGCTGAACGGCTATGGCATGGTGGAGTTGGGCGGCCTTGCCATGATGGGCATTGAGTTGCCGTTGCTGCGCGAGAGTGGCGACCTGTGTCTCCCCGTGCCGCCGTTTCGCATCCGCCTGGTCGATGAGAATGGCCGGATCGTGTCAGCGGGGGTAGCGGGCGAATGCCAGATTCGTCGACGCGGTCTCGCTCCGCACTATTGGAAGGACAAAGGCGATGCTCAGGGCCTTCTTACCGGCGACGGCTGGTTGCGTACTGGTGACCTGGCCACCCGCAATCGCCTTGGACTTATCCGGTTTGTGGGGCGCACAAAGGATGTGATCAAGTCGGGCGGCTACTCAGTGTACGTTCGCGAACTAGAAGAAACAATGCTGGCCCATCCTGCTGTGGCCCGCGCAGTCGCGTTCGGCCTGCGTCACCAGGAGAAGGGCGAGATCCCCGTGGCCGCAGTTGAATTGGAGCCTGGTTCCTCTTCCGAAGAAGTTGACCTGCTGAATTGGTGCCGCAGCAATCTCGCGGCTTACAAGGTGCCGCGGCGCATCTGGATTCTCGCCTCCGGCGACTTGCCGCAGAATCACAACGGTAAGTTTCTTCGGCGGGTGCTACAGGAGCGATTTTCAGAGGCTGATGGACTGAAATAGCCGTTGCCGGCCTCACCCGTTGCTCGCTTCCTTCCGCATAGTGCAAGGGAGTCAAATTGTTACTGGGATCTCTACAGGGTTGCGGCTGTCACCATACTGTCGCCGATGCACTGATATAGGAATCTCTCAACATGCAACGTCGCAAGGCCAACCGGAAGGAGGATCATGGGCGATCCTCGAATTGGCTGATCTGCTCAGGGCTGAAGTCCCTGATGGTGAGGTTTGCTCTTGTGCTTCCGCGTTCGATAATCAGGAAGGTCGATCCGGGCCGGCCATGTATCTTCACTTCCACCTGTCTGGCTGACCAGACTCCACCCGACTGGCTCAAACCGAAGTATGTGAATTCCTTCACGATTGCCGCATCTTTCAGCGTCTTTTCCACATAGATGGGGTAACCGATGGTGTGGTCGAGCCACGTTTGGACCTCGGCATAATGCGAACGATCCGATGCGCCCGCTGTACTCTTCAATACGTCGCAATCGCGAGCGCCAAATCTGGCACTCTTCAGAATCGTCTGGCTCTGCCAGTAATACTCGGGCTGGAGAAAGTCTTCATAGTTGAAATCGCTGCCGAATACACTCTCACTCCACTTGTCAAAAGGCAACGAGACCGGCGCTGACTCGTGTGGACGAAAAACCCGGATCGTATTCTGGCCGTTGGGCCGCATTTCAAGCAAGATACTGACACGCGCATCCTGGCGCGCATTTCCCGCCGGCGTCCGGGATGGGACGATCTCGATGAGCGCGCGCAGAACGCCTGGGAACCAGTGCGCCTTGATGGTAAATGCATTGCTGATTCGATTCCCGCTTGCATCCACACGGACGAGGCGCCCGGTGGCACGAGAATCTGCAGTCTCAATGCGCTGCCGCGCGACGGCAATCACCGCTCGCGCGTCCGCCGCGTGCGCAGTGGTTGCAATGAACAGCATTGCCGCAGCCACAACAGAGGCGAGGCTCATGGCACGATCCTTCCATCATGGATGCGGATGTGACGCGGCGCGGAGTTCGCAATCTCGTCCTCGTGCGTGATGACAATCAACGTCATGCCGCGGGTCTTCTGAATGCCGGTGAGGATCTCCATAATTCGCGCGGAGTTCGTGCTGTCGAGGTTCCCAGTGGGCTCATCTGCCAACAGGATCGAAGGGTTATTGGCCAGCGCCCGAGCAATCGCTACGCGTTGCCGTTCTCCCCCAGAGAGTTTATTCGGGTGCTGGCGCATTCGGTGCTCCAGCCCTACTTCACGCAGCAGTGCCTCGGCACGTTCCTCGCGATTGCCGCCGCCATTCCTCGTAGCGAGCATGGGGGCCTGAACGTTTTCGACAGCACACAGGGTGGGCAGTAGGTAAAAAGACTGGAAAATGAATCCAACATGGTGACATCGATACGTGTCGAGGCTAATAGAAGAGCCCAGAGCCGCACCGCGGAAAAGAACATCGCCGCTGGTGGGGGAATCAAGCCCGCCGAGCAGGTGGAGCAGGGTAGATTTACCACTACCGCTGTGTCCGCTAATGGCAACGAATTCGCCAGCGTCGATGGAGAGATCGACACCGCGGAGAGCCTCGATTCGTCCTTCGTCGTAGTCTTTGCGCAGGTTGCGTACTTCCAGAATGGGACTAGCCATGGCGCAGCGCCTAAACCGTAGAAGGACGTACGCCGCGCGAGGCTGGAAACACTCCGGCAGTCAGTTTGGCCAGCAAGACAATGCCCAGCAATTCGTCTTCAAACAGGCGAGAAAAGCCAACCAGACTAACGAATTCACCGCTCGCCATACTTGCCCCGCAGAATTTCATGAGTGTCCGAAGACGTAGTCGCCCCAAATCCTTCCAGGCAAATCTTGCAGGCGACAATTTAGAGCCCATGCGCTTGAGTGCGTCCTATCGTGTTCGAGAGTCGAGTGCCAGTTTATCCTGCAACTGCCGCTGTGTTTGTTGCTGAATTTGACTTCCAAACCACTACACATTGATTGCGCGATCGGCTCCTGGGTCAAGCTAGAATACCCGGCCCATTCTGTACCAAGTACAATTTCAATCTGTTCAGTTTACCTCATATCAGCACCGGTGTCGTAACCATTCCCTGCAAACCTGAGACGCTCGGCATCATCATTCATCCCACCAGCCACCTCGGCTTCGTGTCGCGAAGCAGCGAGAACACTATGGATGTTTCAATCCGAGCTCCCTGCAGTTAGTCACCAGCATCCCCGTCGCAGACGATGCCGATGAATCTTCTTCGACCCCGAGGACAGCCTCATCTACGTCGCAAGCGGCGGTCAGGACCTGGAGCTTGGCCCTGCTGGCCATCGCCGCAACGCGGCGCGAGTGACTCTGAGATTCTGTCGCCAGCTCAACGAATTGCAGTGATGAACGAGCTTCTAAGCCTCCGCCCTCTCCATCCAAAGCTGGACATGCACGATATCGTCATCGACGAGATCGCGACCCCGCCGTCCAACCCGGAGGAGTGCATCTTCGCCCGAACGACAGAGGCCATTTCTGCCAATCTCAAGACTCAGATCACACCTTGACAGTTCAGAGGAGATCCCGACTGCTCGCAATGCGGATACTTTGCCCCTATGGGACTCGCCGCAGTGGGAGGGACAAAGTGATCGGCAGGCTCACTGCCGGTCACCTCTTCATGGCGTCAGATAGGATTGGCAAAGGCTGGCGTAAAGCGCAGGAGACGTTCTCGTCGAAACCGACTACGCAGACCGAGCAAGTCCCATTCAAGATCCTGTCAGCTAACCCCGAGCAGAGATCGACAGGAGCAAAGCCTTGAACGAAAGTGGATGCACGACAGAAGAAGGATTGCGGCGCGAACTGGTGAGATTCAGCAGGTGGCTGTCACGCCTCGGGTTTACCCCCGGAACCTCTGGAAACCTTTCGGTACGTCTCGACTCGCGAAGACTGCTGGTTACGCCAACTGGCGTTAGTAAAGGTCTGGTTAAAGCATCCGATATGGTGATCGTTGACCTCCACGGGCGGCTGCTCGCGGGCTCAAGAAAGGTCACTAGCGAAATATCCATGCATCTTGCCGTTTATGGGCAACGACAGGATGTAGGGGCCGTCGTCCATTCTCATCCCCCGACAGCGACAGCTTTTGCCTGCTCAGGGCGAGCTCTTGATGAGATTCTCTGTCAAGAAGCAGTGATGACGGTTGGAGCCGTTCCTTTGGCCTCTTATGCAATCACTGGAACGGCTGAGGTGGCGGCCAGTATGAGACCTTTCATCTCGGAGCACGATGCGATCCTCCTCGAGAACCATGGTGCGGTCAGCTATGGCGTGACTCTTCTGGAAGCTTTCATGAAGATGGAGACCGTTGAACACTTAGCTCACGTAGCTCTCGTTGCCCATCAACTCGGGTCTGCTCGTCCACTTGGACGGGACCAAGTTCAGCAGCTCCAGAGTGCCCGCACGAAGTACGTTGAGAACGTCCAGGAGGAAGGTTTGTCGCCGCAGTCCGGGGAAAGAACAGGCAGAACGTATAGCGATTGACATACCGGAGAACGTGATCGAGGAAACTCTGATGGGCAAGGCCATTGATCGGCAATGGCGCGGGACGAGAAACGAATTTCATCGTTACGCAACATGGAAGGATGAAATAATGGAGTACTCCTTGTTCGCGGCTTCGGTTCTAAAGCTTGCACGGAAAGACTTGAAACTCATCAGCTCCATCTTCAAGGAGAGCAGTGCATGGTCCGCTTGTTGTGGCTTTTGCTCTTAGGTCCCATCATCCCGGTTTTGGGATTGCTGTATCAGTGGGTTGGATCGCGGTATGACCGCAGGCGTTTTCTTCGGCTGGGCCAGTTGGTGGACATCGGCGAGCGCCGGCGGCTTTTTATGATGGAGATGGGCGGTGGGGTTGGCCCGTCGGTGATCTTCGAGTCGGGAATTGGGGCGACGAGTCAGAACTGGGCCAGAATTCAGGAGTCGGTGAGCGAGTTCGCGCACACGGTTTCTTACGATCGGTTGGGGCTGGGTTGGAGTACGCCGGCGGTGTCGGAGCGGATTCCTTCGAAGGTAGTGGAGGAGTTGCGGGCGATGCTGCAGGCTGCCGGCATTGCGCCGCCTTACCTGCTGGTGGGGCATTCGTTTGGCGGGCTGGTGGTGCGGTATTTTGCGGCCGAGTATCCCGACGAGGTGGTGGGCGCGGTGCTGGTGGATGCAATGCGCACCGACGAGTGGCCGCCGGTGGATGAGTCGCAGCGCAAACTGTTGAACCGTGGGGTGCAGCTGACGCAGTGGGCCGTGCCGATTGCCTATTCGGGTCTGGCACGACTGACGACAATGTCATTTTTCCGCCGGTCGGGCAAGTTTACAAACCTCTTCACGCGCGCGACTGGCGGGCACAATGTGCTGGAGCGGGTGACGAGCGAGTTGAACAAGATGCCGCCGGCGGTGTGGCCGATCGTGGCGGCGCACTGGTCGAACCCGGCTTATTTTCGCGGGATGACCGCGCATATCCAGGGAGTTCCGGGAACAGTGATGGAGATGCTGGATGCGACGCCGATCGTGGGCATGCCGGTGGTGTTGCTGACGCCGGGGCATCCAAAGGCGATCTCGGACGCGGATTTGCGAAAGATCGGGCCGGATGCGGAGCAGTTGATCGCAGAGAAGAGTGGGCACTGGGTGCATCTGGACGAGCCGGAGTTGGTGATCGAGCAGATTCGCGAGATGATGACAGTCGTAGGGGCCGGGCTCTCCTACGAAGCGATGATGCAGGAGAGCGTCTCGGCCGATTGATGGGTGGGGCGTGATGCTTCGGGTCTAGTGGATCGCCTCGCCCTTGGGTGCGCCCTGTCCGGACTTGTTCTTGCTGAGCAGGAAGGCGACGACGACCACGACGACCATGGCGACCGACCTCCAGCGGTCAAAGCGGCTCTGTTGCTGTCACGCTGCACTCTCCATAAACTCACTTTGGAGTCTCCGGTAATGCAACGACTTGCAAGCCGAATTGAGCAGCCTTTTTCTGTAAGTATTGAAGCTGCTGGTCTCGCTGTCTTTGCTCATAGAACTCGGTTCCGCGATCCAGGTAGTCTTGTCCGAACTTGAGCATGCGGTAGAAGAGGATGGCCAAGGTGCGGGCCATGGCGGTGATTGCTTTGGGTGGACCAAGACGGCTACGAAGGCGACGGAACTTCGCACCGAGATAGCTTTGGCTTGTGCGAAGCGTGGAGGCAGCCATGCGGAAAGCGGTAGCTGCGCGATTGACGACCTTCCGCGTTCGCTTCTTCAGAATTCTGCCTCCGCTCAATTCGTTGGAGGGGCAGAGCCCGAGCCAGGATGCGAAATGATTTTCACTCGGCCAGCGGCTCATATCCAATCCTACTTCGCTGATGACTGTTTGCCCTGTCATCACATCTATTCCGTCTATTCGGGTCAGATCCACGCCACTGATTCTTTGGAGCTCGTGATGCAAATCAAACCGAGGAATGTTGCCGTCTTTTCGCCGTTTCCGTTTCTTGGGCGGCCGCTGTGTTTCCTTCGTTCCACTGTTTTCTTCGCCTGCGCGTAACTCTGGAAGGCTCTGCAACTGTTGTTCCAGTTCGCGATCGCATTCCGCAATCTGCGTTTGGCAAAAGTCGTAGCGAGCCAGTTCTTGTTTGACTTGAAATAAGAGTTCTGCTCGCCAGTTTCCGCGAAGGCTCGCGATAATATCCTCACGACTGGCTTTGATCCGAGGATCGCGAAAGTCGGCCAACTTCGCTGGATCACGCTCCGCGTTCACAACCGCCCGCAAAACTTGTAGCCCGGTCTTTCCGCTGAGATCGCTAATGACATTTTGCCAACTGCAGGTTCATTTGCGTTAGCGCTTTCTGAATGCGTTGGACGCACTGGCCAGCCGTCTTCACATGTTGATCACGCTGCCGCCAGTAGGCTCGTAGAACACGAATCTCCGATGCCGACCGGAATGAATTCCGTAACAGCCCATAGGTATGCAGTTTTAGGAGCCATTGACTCTCTTGAACGTCGGTCTTGCGGCCTGGCAGATTCTTGGTGTCCCGTGCATTCACCAAATACACTTCGATTCCATGCTCTTCCAAGATGTCGTACAAAGGGATCCAATAAACACCCGTAGACTGCATCGCTACCGTTTGCACTCCCCGCCCCTTCAGCCACACGGCCATCCGAATCAACTCCGCGGTAAAGCAGTTGAAGCGCTGTACCGGCACCTCATCCTAGGTGGGCGCAATCGCCACATAATGCTCCTCATTGCCAACATCAATCCCAGCTGCATTTCGGTGGACGACATCCAGCCCAGGGTTGCTGGACCATAGCCGCCGCACCAAGTCCTTCCGCTGCTGTCGGTTTAATTTTTCGTCCGCTTTTTGCAAAGCTGCCATCTCGCCTCCTTTTGACAGCTTGGCCCGGTGGCGAAATGTGATCATTCTCTCCAGCGAGGTCGAGCCCGCCGGAAGTCTGACGAACTGCCATCAAACAAGCGATCGCATGACACCGGAACCACGCTCAAATGCGGGCAGAAACGCACCAATGTGCAACCAGGTCTTAGCTTGCCAAGCCGTCCTGACCAGCGTCTCACCTTCACGTCTGCCGTTCAATTAGCCCTGACCTGCCGTTCAGTTTCTGCCACTAGCGACGCCACATAGGATACGTTCATCGCTCAAATCTCGGAATCATGCTTGTCTGTTTTCAATCCTTTTCCAGGATTAACTGCATTGTCGCTGCACTGAAATCCCGGACTGTTGCACATAAAACCCGGACGAAGTTCATGCTGAAGTCTGTCCGGGATATAAGTACAAAGATGCCAATATGCCCCTTTTGCATGCATCAGTTTCGGTCATTGGCGTTTCTGAAACGTCATTGTTCCCCCAAGCCCCCAACTACAGTATCCCAAACGGAATCAACATACTCATCGGACATGGACCCCGTACCGATCAGAAGACGGTAGTACAACCCCCGTAGAGCACGTCGAGAAGAATATCGGGATCGATACGTGATGGAATTTCGCCTGAGGCGATTCCAGCCTTAATCACGGCGATAGTCGATGCACGGCGTTTTGCGATCCACCGCTCGCGAAACGCAGTCTCCAGTTCAGAGTTGAATTGCGCTTCCGCGAGCAAAGAGCGGATGAGCAATCCAGTCTTTCCTCGGAAAGCCTTGGCTAAGAGTTTCATCTGCCGCCGAAGGCTTTCACGCACATTGGGCAAAGTGGGGAAAGCAATGGCCGACCGAGGAGCCGGTGCCTAACTTAGAAGAATCATCGTTTCTCGGGTTGATCGTGTCCGTTGGAAAGCGTTGGTGCAGGTTGGGGAGTTCAGCATGAATTTGTGGCTTCAAGACACCTTGTACAGCTAGCGAGATGTGCAACCTCGAGGATGGTAAATGCCTGCTCCGAAGTGCTGTTGTATTGCTGCCATATGGTCGATGGACATGCACTCGCCCTCAGGTTCTGAGAACAGGCGTTTGCGCAACTCTAAGAAGAAACTCTTATTAAACAGCCATCTTCGCGAACCGTGCGATTTTTTGAACATGACAAGGTCCACACTTTGCTCCCTAAAGTCTGCTGCCACTTTGTTCGGTCCGCTTCAGATGCCTGAGGGAGTCCAACTTGATAGAAAGCTGTTATTGCCCTGCCGAAAGAACGTACCTCTCGGATCGTGAGACTTCCTGACAAAATCGTTAAGAATTGTCGAGGTCGCATTTTCCAGGCCAGAACGCACATTCGTTTTGAAATACGAAGAAATCACAGGAGCGGATTGAGGCTTCTCATTGATGCGCAGGAAGATCGGCGTATTAACCGGAAGCTCCACGTTCGAACCTTTGGCTACAAATGTATCGTAGATCTTCATAGAAGCCCCTAAGTATCCAAAGCCTGTGGCCGTCGCTGCCGACGCTTGTGCTGCACCGGCACCAAGCAGTCCAAAACCTTTGCCTTCTCGACCGACGGTGAGGTTTTGGCCGCCGGAGGATTGGACCCCTGCAACAGTTGCATCCACACTGCTGGATATTCCATCAGGCGCCAGTGCGGACTGAAACGAGAATAGAAGAGCACCATTCTTCTTCATCCAATCAGCGGACTTTGCTTTGCTGACGGTGCCTTTGAGCCTTGTGCCCGCTGGATAGAGAAGGTCGTGGTCTGAGTTGTAATACGGCCGTGAGACCGCCGCCTCGATGAAAGCTCCATGTGCAATCATCTGTGACTTTAATGGCGTCAGGTGACGAAGCTGAAGGTAGTTATCGCCGAATGGCGGATGGGAAGCGGCTACTGACTGGACGGGTCTTGGAGCTGTAATTGGATCGAACAAAGCCGAATTGAAGATCGTGCCTTGATTGATGTATTTCGGGATGGAATGGCAGCCTTGTAATGGCGGATTCGCGGAGCCGTTGCAATTTGTTCGGCTCCCGGAGAGGCTCAGCTGCATCTTTGATTTTCTGGTGAATGCCGGGACGTTCAGATTTAGATAGATACTGCGCCGTCTTCACACCACTGACGCCAACCGTCGTGTCAGTATGAATCGGTAGCGAAGTTCCGTCGGGGAGAATGAGATGGTCAAAGGTCACGTTGGCGGTCTGCGGGCTGAGGCGGCGTAAAATCACCATTCAGGAGCCGCGCAGTTCGCTTATTTAGAGGAGCTGTGGAAACGGAGGATACATACCCGACAATCTTTGAACCCTCGGGAATAGCAAGAGTGGTCCCTATATATACGGGCTCCACGAGTCTCGCTGTAACCGGTTCGCCTGACTTGGTGATGCGCAGACTTTTATCGAGTCTGCACCGAAGCTCATTCCCCGATCCAACAACGATTTTTCGGGAGAAGGCTGAGCTTCCTGCGCGGCCGCAAGTGATACAGATGCGGTCAATATTGAAAACGAAAAAAATCATTCCCGTAATGTGCGACTTCATAGTTACCCTCGTTTGGACTTGGCGAATACGATCTCAGTGGAAACTGAAACCATCGCGCCTGACTTCGTTAACTTGAAGTTAGTTTCCATCACACTGCAATGCGGTCAGAATATGTTGAGATTTGTACGAATTTGTATGAGGATTGGTCTATTCGAACGCCAATTCAAAGTCGAAGCCCATGTGTCGACCATCTTTCAACGTGTCCATCGGTGTGAAATTCTCGAACCACGGAAACTATCCACCGCCGGTTGTATTGAACCTGGAAGGTGCCGCAAACACCTGTTTCAAAGCAACTATTGAATTGCCTTCACAACAACCCGATCACTCGCTCTGTACATGGCAGTATGTAACATGGAATCTCGTGAGCAACTTGCGTAATTTGCCCCGGTAGTTGGATGTTTGTCGACTTCGCTATAGCTGGCCAATTATGGACCTCTCAGATAGTTGTCTCTGAACAAAATGCAGATCGCTTTGCGGATTTTGGTGGTAGAAGCCTTCATCGTGAGCTTAGTGGGTACGTCGTTCCGGCCGAGCAAAGCTTGCAGATCCAAATTGGACACTGGTCCCACTATGGTTGCAGCGTGCTATTCCAGGCACATGAATCAGCTGGCCCAGATAAAGCGGTTGTGGGCGCAGCGTGTTCAGCCATGATTCGAGAGTGGCGATCTACTTTCGCTCGTTCATAGGCATGCGCTCTGCCATAGCAGGATATGTCGTGCCATTTCCCTTTTTCACATTCAAGAGCATTTTGTCTCCTTCTACGTGTCCTGAAATCTCTATCGACCTTGAAATCAGACCCTGCCTTCCAGAGGCTGAGATCTTGATAGCAGCGCCGACATAGTTAACCCTCGCTGATGCTCATTGCTTTTCCGTTCAAGGGCGTAACCGTACCTACCAGTGACGATCCGCTTTCAGTTAAGTCAAGCGTCGAGATGTCCTCTTTACCATTATCGTTTTGTGTTCGCAGATGCCACTTGCCGGTGAGATCGGGGCGTTTTTGTTCCTGGCCCCCTAACGGTTGCATCATTGGCGTTGCGATCGGAATGGTTGCGCTGGGCGTAGGAGCCGGTCCGCGGACCGCAAGCAACGGCCTTTACCACGGAATCATGCGGTCTTCGACCCTCCTCGCGAGTTCCGGCCCGGGTTGTCGGCCAAAACGCGCCGCCCTGCGCTGTCAAGACCCTGATTGCCTTATCTCTATATAAACCAAAGACTTCGACGTGGCATACTAGTTTCCCTCCATCCACTACAATCAATACAGAGATCAAAGAAAGCCCCGACAACGCTCGGGGCTTTCCCATGATCGCCCGCAACTTCAATCAGGAGAGGACTTTACCCGTAACCTATTTAGAATGACGATTTTGCAAGCCATTAAACCAGCAAATAAAACAAAATAAACAGGTTACGCCTGAGTGTACCGGGACATCCGTTACACTTTGGACCGGGGACATCCGTTACAAGTCCCTTGCGGTGGTAGGGGCTTAAATCTGGGTTTAGTGCTGGGTCTTTGCCGTTGTTTCTAACTATCTAATCTCGTTGTCGAGGCCGTGGGAATGTGGTAATCCCGAAGGGATTTCCAAAGAGTGTGGGAAGAGTGGGAAGCC
>JAOAPB010000052.1 GCA_025462645.1 Edaphobacter sp.
CGCAATGGTTGTCCTATGCCCCTGAGTCTCGCTCCCTGTTTTTTCCTGTCAAGCCCCCGCAGCAGAAACTAATACACAGTTCCGTACGCAAATCAAACAAAAGCAAGAGCTTAGCCTCCGAAAATGATCTTCCGCAAAGAGGCATATTCGTTATACTCAAAGGGCTATACTTAATACAGATTAAGAAAAAGCCCCACGCCACCACCGCGGCTTTTAAATTTAAACCAATAAACCTTTTAGAAAGACGAGTTTAGCGATAACCCGTTTAGAATGACGAATTTGCAGCGATAGATTCGTTTAAGTCGCTGAATTCAGATGACTTGCAGCCAAAGTACCCCCCGGGGGGAGGGGTCCTAGGGGAAGCAGTGATCATAGTTCATAACAGGCTCTAGAAAGGGTTGATCTTGGACAGACCCTTCTTCTTCTTATGCTTGCTCGAAGACTCCTCGCCCTTGTCGAACTCGGGTTTCGTCTTCTTGCCATCGGCACGAGCTGCCTGTGCTGCGGGCTGCGACCCCGTCGGTATATCGTTTACCTGATCAGGAGCTGCGGCAGGCCTCTCGATTGCAGGCGCTGCCTGCTGGTTGGTCGGTCCTACTGCCTTCAATCCGTTATTGGCATCGGCTGGCGTGGTCGCTGGCGTCGTTGACGAGGGCGTAATGATCTCAACGCCCATGGAATTGCCTGGCGCTGCCCCTGAATTGCTATTTGCGCCAGGAACATTGGTCATCACAGCCGAGCTGCCGCTCGCTCCGCTGTCCGCTGCTGGAACCTCATTCAACTGCAGGGGGGCTGCCGCCGCAGCCGGAGCAGCCTCTGCCGGCGTCGCGTCGGCAGCTGGAGCAGCCTTCGCCACGGGAGCAGGGGCAGGTGCATTGGGATTCATCGCACTACCGAAGTCCGCAGCGACCTTGCGGTAGATGTCTGGTGCGAGCGTCGGCTTCGGGTCCGCCAGCGGAGGCTCACCATCCCTGGCTGCCATAACGACGTCCGGCTGGCGAAGGATCATCAGCTTCGCCCGATCCTGCAAGCGGTACGATCTGCGGCTGTTCTCCAGCGCAACGCTTGCCGCTGCCTGCTCAGGCGTTGGAGTGGGAATCGGCAGATTCATCGCCGCAAGCCGGTCGCGCGCATCCTCTACGTGGGGCGAGGCAGAGTGCTCCAACGCGACCTTCGTGTAAGCTGCTGCAGCCTGTTCATCGTAGACGCGCTCCAGCCGAGCCTTCCCAGCCTCAGGCAGCTGCTTCAGCGTGCGAATATAGCGAGCCTCAGCCGCGTACGCATCGCCCAGGCCGACCAGAACGTCGTCCATGTGGCTGAACTGCGGATACGTGTCGGCCACAGTCTGATACCGCGCAATCGTGGCAGGCCAGTTCTCACGCGTCGAATAGTAGTTGGCAATGTCGGCCTCGCGCGTCGCCAGAACCTCCTGCACCTCGCGCAGCCGCTGCTTGGCCTGCGGCACCAGCGTCGACTCCGGGAACTGCTGCAACATCAGCCGGTACTCTTCCTGCGCATGGATCGCCTTCGCGTAGTCGCGGTCGGGCTTGTCCATCTGCCGGAAGTAGATGTCGCCCACACGCATCTGCGCCTCGGCCGCCTCAGGAGCGTTGGGGAAGAACGTGATGAAATCCTTGTACTCGCTCTCGGCCTGAGTCAGGGCCGCGGTTCCGCCCTCGCGATACCAGCTGTCGGCGATCGCCAGCTTGGCCTTCATCTGGTACTGGGAGTCGGGATAGGTATTCAGCAATGTCTGGAGGTCCAGCCGGGCGACGTCGAAGCGTCCCTTCTTCGTTGCCAGCAAAGCCTTGTCGTAGAGCTGTCGATCGGGCAGCTTCGCGTCGGCGACAGCCTGCGGGTCGATCTTCTTGTCCTTCTGGAGACGCCTCTTCGTGTCCTTGGACTGGACGACCTTGTCCTCTTTTTTATTCTTCTTGCCGACGGGAGCGCTCAGCGTGACGCTCTCCTGCTGCTGTCCGTTGGGGGCGGTCGTCGTCTCCGAAGAGCCTGTCGCCTGGGCCACTGCGCTTGCGGAAAATATCAGCAGACTCGCTACTGCCAGCCCTGCCACCATGCTGGCCCTAAAACTCGGGAAAAAGGAACGTTGATTCATCAGCTGTAGACCCCATCTGCCTCGCGCGCAGGCGCACAGGCTGTCGTTTATTTTAGTCTTTCCGTCAGTCTTGTGCGGGAGCAGCAGCCCGCGCGAGCTTCAAAAGCTGCTGGGCATTGTGCTCCGTCCTCCCTGGACCGAACACAGCCGAACCGGCGACCAGCATCTCCGCTCCTGCTTCGACCACCTGAGCGACCGTATCGTGAGCAACGCCGCCGTCCACTTCGATGCGGAAGTTCAGCCCCATCTCATGCCGCAATTCGGCCAGATGGGCGATCTTATCCAGTGCCAGAGGCAGAAACTGCTGGCCGCCGAAGCCCGGATTGACGCTCATCACCAGCACATAGTGAACCATCGGAAGCACTTCGATCAGGGTCTCGACCGGTGTCGCCGGATTGATCACGACGCCCGGAAGCATCCCATGTTGTTGAATCTGCTGGAGTGTCCGATGAAGATGTCGACAGACCTCCTGGTGGACGCTGATCATATCCGCACCGGCTTCGGCGAACTCCGGGATAAACGCGTCGGGATTCTCAATCATCAGATGGCAGTCCAGCGGCAGCTTCGTCACCGGTCGAAGGGCCTTCACCATCGGTGGCCCAAAGGTGATGTTGGGCACAAAGTGGCCATCCATCACATCGACGTGGACGATGGTTCCTCCGCCCCGCTCTGCCGCCGCTACCTCATCAGCCAGATGCGCGAAGTCGGAGGCCAGTATCGAAAATGCCAGTTCAATCAAGGTTCGCTCCTGCCTGTGAGTTTACCAGCGCCCGGTCCACTGCTCCGTCAGCGATCCGCATTTGGCCATTGCCTTTTGCATTTGTATCTCCTCGCCGCCACAAAAGATCGGGTGGGAAGATAGCTGCTTTGGCCTTGTTCCCCTCAATCCGCCACAAACGATCGGGTGCCCCATCCATCGCAGTCTCACCGCGATGAATGGGAACACATAACTCTCCTGGGTTGTTCTTGCCGTTGTAAGTTTTTGCGGTCATCCTGAGCGCAGCGAAGGATCCCGAAGGTCTTCACTCACTACAACGGTTCGACCCTTTTCAACAACCAACTCCACCGTCCTTTGCCGTTGCCTGTTCGTATCCCCACAAGAAATCGTTACACTCTCAGGCCGGCACCCCAAAGAAAATCACCCACTAAACCGGCTTCTTCGCCCTCTTGCCCACAACGGGCACAACTCGCTCCACATCACCCCTGCCCTCATGCAGAATCCGCACCTTGGCCTCTTTAGCGCCTTCGCGCTGGGTCTCAGCCATTGGCTTCGGGTCGCCGAGCACCATGCGAGCCGCTCCCCGCAGAATCCTCCGCACCGGCCAGCTTCCATCGGCGTTCGGCAGGAAGATCTCCCCCACCCGCTGCTTCTCCGGCCGGTAGTACCAGCGCCGCAACAGCGAAAGATGATCGCTCAACACGGCCAGATCATGCGCAGAGCCAACTTTAGCCTCTAGCCTCTCGAGCACCCCCTTGGCCCTCTCCTCAGGCGAGTCGACAGGCGCAGCTGGTCCACCCTCCAGCGGCACCGGTGCCAGCATCAGCGGCTGGGCAAACAGCGAACTGCCCACACTGGTCTGCTCCTTCACGGCCCTCACCCCCAGCGTCGAGAGCCGCTCCGGCCCCGCGATACAGCCGCCCTCCAGTAGAAACACGGCAGCCTGCTCCTCGTCCTCTGCGGCTTTCTGTACGATCACGGCGCGCAGCCTCGGGACGGGTCGCACGATCCAGTCCGCCAGTCCTGCCGCAGTCTTTACCTTCTGGAACTGGGCATGCAACGACGCGGCCATCTCGAACTCCATCTCTGCGGAGGCCCGCTCCCGTTGCGCGCCGATCTCCCCCAGCATGCTCTCCCCCTGCGTATCGAAGAAGGCCTTCACCGCCGCGGCTTCAGCCGCATACTGCTCCGGAGTACAGGCCGCTTTACAGGGCTCCATGCACTTCTTCATCTCGCCGTACACGCAGCCCGGATGCTCCGGATACGGCGAGAGATCTTCGTGACACCGCCGCAGCTTGAACAGATCGAGCACGGCATCGCAGTAGCGCTCAGCGGCCAGACGCGAGGGAAACGGCCCATACATCTGTGCCAAACCGCGTTTAGACAGTCGATTCGTCGAGTACACCCGCGGATGCGCATTCTCCATCGTGAACCGCAGAAAATAAGGTGTATGCAGCTTCAGTCGGCGCCGTGCCTCGACATATCCGAACAGCGAAGCCGCTGCGTAGTACAGCACCAGCGAAGACTCGAACTCCGAGCCCGTAACGCAGTACTCAATCCGCGCAACCTTATCTCGCAGGTTCAGACGCTTCGACTGCGACTCCGGCGGAGCCAGCAGCCGTCTCATGCGCCGCCGCAGATCAGCCGTTCGCGTCAGATAGGGCTCATCACCCTCGCGCGCACCGCACAGTGCAAAGACTCCCGGTGCCGCCGGAACGGCCTGCAAAATCTCCTCAGCGCTCTCCGGCGCAAAGTCGACGATATGGTCGAAATGGAAGCTCACAGCCACATTCGGATTGTAGATTCTTCCCGCGCTCTGCGGTTCGTTACCCTGCCCCTGCTGCGTTGGCCTTGTTCCCTCAATCAGCCACAAACAGCCACAAACGATCGGGTGCCCCATCCATCGCAGTCTCATCGCGATGGGTGGGAAGGTATTCCTTCTCCAGCCTGTTCTTGCAGTTGTTGTTGTTTGTCTTCCCCACCACCCAAAAACAATCTCGCTTTTGCCGTTGCTTGCTCACCGTCGCTGTTGTTAGGGGAGCTCAGGCACCAGCGATCGTCATACCTTCCACCCGCATGGTCGGCGCGGCACTGGACCCACGAAACACCAGGTCATTCCCAATCGCAACGATGTTACGGTACATCTCCTTGAGATTCCCGGCGATGGTGATCTCCTCAACCGGATAGGCCAACTCGCCGTTCTCGATCCACATGCCGCTGGCTCCCTGCGAGTAGTCGCCCGTGACGAGATTCACGCCGAAGCCCATCGTCTCGGTGACATAGAGACCGTCCTTGACGTCGCCGATGATCTGCTCGGGGGTTAGCGTACCCGGTTCGAGATAGAAGTTCCCAGCGCCGATCCCAGGATTTCCAGCAAGCCCACGCGAAGCATTCCCCGTCGACTTCATCCCAAGCTTGCGCGCGGTATAGGTGTTCATGACGTAGTTCGTCAGCACGCCCCGCTCAACCAGCACCGTGCGTCGCGTAGGCAGGCCCTCCCCGTCAAACGGTGAGGTGCCGAAGCCCCCAATCCCATCGAACACCATGGTCCCGTCATCGACCACGGTAATGTTCTCCCCCGCGACCTGCTTGCCGAGCATGTCGTCGAAGAACGTCGCGTGCCGATAGATGGCATCCCCATTGGCAGCATCGAAGATATTCCCAATGATCGACCGCGCAATCTCAGGCGAGAAGACGACAGGAGCCTTCTGCGTCTTCACCTGTCGCGCACCCAGACGGCTCAGCGTCCGCCGCGCCGCCTCCTGGCCGACCTCTTCAGGCGACTCGAGCTTCTTCGTCGTCCGCGAGTTGGAGTACCAGTAGTTGCGCTGCATCCCGCCCTTCTCGTCGATGGCGATAGGCACAGCGGAGAACCCGCAGTAGCTCCGTCGGTACTCACCCGCAAACCCACGCGAGTTCATCATGATCTTGTGCCCGGTCGCAGTATCGAAGTCCGCGCCGCCGGAGTTCTGGATACGCGTGTCGTAGGCCATCGCCGCAGCCTCCGCCCTTCGAGCGATCTCGATGCGCTCCGCAGGCGGTTGTTCCATGACATCGTCGAAGTACAGCTTCAGGTCGCCTTCAAGCTCGCCGAACTCCTCCGGCTCGGGAAGCCCCGCGAAGGGGTCCTCGCTGGTGATCTTAGCCAGCGTAATCGCCCCATCCACGAGCCGTTCGATGCTCTCTGCGGAAAAATCCGAAGACGAGGTACTAGCCGTTCGCTGTCCCACAAAGACCCGCAGCCCAACGGCTCTCGAGCCCGACTCCTTCAGCGTCTCCACCTGGCCCAGGCGCACCTTCGCCGCGAACTCGTCGCCCTCGTAGACGACGGCCTCGGCGTCGGTAGCCCCGGCCTTGCGAGCTCTGGACAGAACCTCAGAAGCAAGTTGTTTCAAATCGGACGCGGCGAGAGATGCGGTCTGTGACAAGTTTCAAAACCTCAATGAACGGGAGATGAGGACAACCGTGCCTGACGGCCGTCAGTAGCCTTTAGAAAGTGCATGCCAGCGGAGCAGTATTCGGAGTCGCTCTTCAGCTTGTGCTCGATGTGTGTCGCCAGGCCCTCTTCCGAGCGGCGCTTGACCAGTTTGACCGCGCCACCGCAGTCCTTGCAGCGAAACTCCGTGTCATTGTCGACGAGGGCTTCGGCAATGGCCTTGACCTTCCAGAAAGGCTCATAGCCGCCGGCGGCCCTGACCCGACGACGCTTCACTTCACACTCGTAAAAAACTTCGCGTTCAGTTGCCATAATTCACCTCGACATGCATGTATGTGCTTCGTGGCTGGTTCTTTCAGGTGTCGTGCACGCAGGGTGGATTGCCAGCGCCCCTGCAGAAAAAAATCTACAAAACCGGGTGGTCCGAGGACTTCGCCTCGCGGCCATCGGTGGCCTTCCGGAAGAAGAGGCCATTCGCGCAATACTCGGAGTCGGCATGAGACTTGTGCTCAACATAAGGAGGAGAGCCTGTCTTATTGTTGCGACCCAACAGCTTCACCTCGCCGAAACAGTCCTTGCAGCGAAACTCGGCATCGCTGTCGGCCAGGGCATCGGCAACGGTCTTCACCTTCCAGAAAGGCTCATAGCCGCCGCCCACTTTAATGCGACGACGTTTTACTTCGCACTCGTAAATCTTCTCGCGTTCGATTGCCATTATTGTCCTGTTCCCCCGACCGTCATACGGTCGAGCTTCACTGTTGGCATGCCTACGCCGACCGGCACGCTCTGCCCGGCCTTGCCGCAGGTCCCGATTCCTTCATCCAGTGCGAGGTCATTGCCGACCATCGAGACATACTTCAGCGCCTCTGGCCCATTGCCAACCAGAGTCGCGCCCTTGACCGGACGCGTCACCTTGCCGTCTTCGATCAGGTAAGCCTCACTGGCCGAGAAGACGAACTTGCCATTGGTGATATCGACCTGCCCACCGCCGAAGTTCACGGCATACAGCCCGCGCTTGACGCTCTTGATGATGTCCTCCGGCATGTCATCGCCGTTGAGCATGTAAGTGTTGGTCATGCGCGGCATCGGGATATGGTGATAGCTCTCGCGCCGCCCGCTGCCGGTGTTGGGCGTACCCATCAGCCGCGAGGAGAGCTTGTCCGAGAGATAGCCCTTCAAGATGCCGTTCTCGATCAAAACCGTCTCCTGCGTCGGATTGCCTTCATCGTCCACGTTGATCGACCCGCGTCGATTAGGCATCCGCCCATTGTCGACGACGGTAACCTTGGGACTCGCGACCTGCTGCCCGATCAGCCCGGCAAAGGCGGAGGTCTTCTTGCGGTTGAAGTCCGCCTCCAGGCCATGCCCAACAGCTTCGTGCAGCAGCACCCCCGGCCATCCAGGGCCGAGCACGACCTCCATCTCACCTGCAGGAGCCTCGATGGCGCCAAGCTGAAGAATCGCGGTACGGGCAGCCTCGCGGGCGAAGTGCTCCGGAGACTTGTCGCCCTCGAAGAAGTCCATCGCGACGCGACCGCCGCCGCCGCTGGTCCCGCGTGCGGTGCTGCCAGAGCCTGCATTACCGGACGCGTCCTTCGCGATGACGAACACGTTGAGTCGCGCAAGCGGCTGCGTGTCGGAGGCAAAGGTGCCGTCCGAAGCAGCGACGAGGATCCGCCTCAGCTCATCGTTGAAGCCGGCCCGAACCTGGGTGATACGAGAATCGTAGGCGCGCGCAGCCTTATCGGCGCGTTCGATCAAAGCAAGCTTCTGTGCGATCTCGGCGTCGCTGGTAGCTCCCGCGATCGGGTAGAGCGAAGTGCCCTCGGTGTGCCGAAAGCCGCTCATGATCTCTTTCGCGGGGCCGCTGGCAATCAGCGCTGCCGTCCGAGCTGCGCGCAGCAGCCGGTCGCTGGAAAGGTCGTCCGTATAGGCATATCCGGTGCGTTCTCCGGCGACGACACGGATGCCGCAGCCCACGCTGATCCCCTGGCTTGCGGACTTGACAAGCGATTCGTCGATGCCTAACGACGTAGAGGTAACTGACTCAAAATAAAGATCCGCGTAGTCTCCACCGGCCGACAGGGCCTCGCCCAGGCAGCGTTCCATCAGGCGTTCGGAGAGTCCGAGTTTCTCGATGAAGTAGCGTTTATGGTCCGGGGCAGGAATTGTCATCTCCTATGATGATAGGCTTCGCGGGGAGCCCCGGCAAATGCGGCTTTTCGCAGAGAGGCGCAGATAGGTGTAAGGTAGGTGTCCTCTTCAGCGACCGTTCGAGGGATCGGAGGAGGCGGAGACGCTCAGATCCAGGTGGATCTTGGGCACATCGGGAAGGTAGCAGTTGCCATCTGCGGCGTAGGTTTTAGCGCAGGAGCGGGTCGTCTCCGGGCGGCGGGGAGACTGGGCATACTGCCAGACGAGAGTGTCGGGAGTCCCGCTGGAGCTGACGGCAGGAGGGTGCAGCGTGCAGCCGTTCGAGGGCGGACAGGCATCCTGATAGACGAATAGAGCAACGGGGTGAAGATGCTGCGCGGCGACCTGCGCGCGGATGTCCTGCGCCGTGGTGATGCTCTGGCCGGGGCCTTCGCTCACCGGCTGGCCGCTGACATAGGCCCCTGGGCGATAGACGGAGTGCGCCAAAGCCTCAGTCCAGGCAAGCAGATAGGCGGCCTGCTCCGGCAGCAGTCGTCCGCCCTCTTCCTGATCCAGAAACAGGATCGTGCCGGAGGGGAAGTGCTCGCGCCGAGCTGCGGCAACAGCCGCGGCAGCGTCCCTCTGTCCCAGAGCGTTTGGAGGAGTCCCAGCCTTCTGCGTCTTGAGGATCTCGGCATCGAGCCTGCCGTTGAAGAGAACCAGAAAGCCGAAGTTATTTCGTAGCAGGATCTCGCGTTTGCCCACCCACGTATTCTGCCGTTCGCCGGGAGGATTGTTGAGCCAGTATCCGGTAAATGAAAGATGCTGGCGCAGATTGGGCAGGATCGCGTCGCCGGGGTAATCGTTCCGGTCGAAGCCCAGATAGCTCCGTGGAGCAGCAGCGTTGGACCGTTCCCCCGCAGAGGCCAGCTTCGGGACGTTCTGCTGAGCGCCGGCGAAGGTGGCGAGGGCGAGGGCGAGGACAAGGACAAGGACAGGGCTTGTTTTCGGCAGACGCATGGAGAGGCCAGTCAACTCTTAAACAGAGATTACACAAGACCTGTGCTAACTTGCTTTTTATATGAGATTCGAGGAGACATGGAATGATCTTGAGTGCGGTTGACCCCCGATATCCTGTCGGCAAATTCGAGAAGCCGGAGATCATCACGCCGGATGATCGCCTTGCCGCGATTACCACTCTAGCTGAGCTGCCCGAGCAGATGCGGAATGCAGTCAACGAGTTGGACTCCACTCAACTCAGCACCCCCTATCGCGATGGCGGGTGGACGGTGCGGCAACTGGTCCATCACGTCGCCGATAGCCACATGAATGCCTTCATCCGGGTACGGCTGGCCTTGACCGAAGACTGGCCGGCGATCAAGCCCTATGACGAAAAATCCTGGGCGACGCTGCATGACGCCACTGCCCCGGTGGAGTGGTCCCTCGAGCTGATTGAGAGCCTGCACGCCCGCTGGGTCATGCTGCTACAGTCACTGGACGAGCAGCAGTGGCAGCGCGGATTTCGCCATCCTGAGAATGGGCCGACGACGGTTGAGCTCGCGACGTTGCAGTATGCCTGGCACTCGCGCCACCATACTGCCCACATCACCCATCTTCGCGCAAAAGAAGATTGGTAACGCAAAAGAAGGTTGGTAATATGCGGGATCGCTGAAGGGTTGATCGTGGAGCGCAGTGCAAACGACGTCGACTGCGTTCAGGTTGATCTGCGATCATGCGTTTGGCTGCGTTTGGCTTGATCTGCGATTGGGGCGTTTGGCCGCGTTTTGAGGATCCGGAAAAGTCTTTGTTCTTGCCTTTGGGATTAGCGTAGGGCTTTAGCCCTACGAATAAAATCGCCAAAATAAAAGGGGGCTTCAGCCCCGGGCCGTCCATCGTAGCTCCCCACGTGATCGCCCTAAATGCCGTCATCTCAGCTACCATAGTGCGCATGGTGTGCCGATACCTCCTCCTCGCAGCAATCTTCACAGGACTTGCCTATGCGCAGACTACAAAGAGCGGTGAAACAGACGACCAGAAGAGCATGGAGATAGCCCGCAAGCTGGTCGGGCAGCAACATGCCTGGGACGAGGCCGCTGCAGCCGGCACGGCGAAGCTCATCTTCAAGGAAAAAAGTCGGAAGAAGACTGAGCAGGGAACACTGATAACCTACGACATCTTCACAACGGGCTTGCCGGCGGATCGCCACTACACCCTGATGACATGGCCGTTGAATCGAACGATTGCGCCGGTCCGTGGCGGCATTACCCTGACCCCCGAAGGAAGGCTTGAATGCGCGGGCAAGACTCCCGCCGATTGCACCCCAGCCAAGCCGGGCGACGATCCCATCATCGATATCGCTCTGCCGTTTGCCCAAGGCGAATCCAGGCGCTTCGCGCTTATCTCTGACGATCAGAAGTCCAAAGCTCTGGCCACCGTCGTTGCATTTCCAATCACAGGCAAGGATGCAGGTTGCTCGCTCGATGCTCTGCTTGGGACTCCGGATGCTGATGTGGTGCTGGTTACCGGCAGCGGCTTCCCCCCGAACACCGGCGTTCCCATGTCGTCCGACTCCGCTGGTGAGGTGGCGACGGGAGTATGGAAGGTCAACGCCAAGGGAGAACTCGCGTCGATGATTCTTCCTGCAGTAAGGGGAAAGACCTCTGGAGATACGACGATTACAGTGAAGGCCCCCACGTGTGCCCCGAAGATCACCTTCCACTGGGGTAAGGGCTCATACCACGTCGAATAGGCGTTGGTAAGGAAGAAAGCGTCTTTCGATCCGCCGCCTTTTTCCTGTCAAGCCCTCCTGCCGAAATCAAAAGTCCTATGGCACACCTAAACAAAACAAAGTAAAAGACTTGATGACAGAAAATTTCCCCACGTAAATTGGCATCTTAGTTATGCCCAACTCTCTACAATAGAAATAGCGAGAAATAAGAACTGTATCTCTGTGCAACTTGCCAAGGTAAAACCTGATGATCGCTATAACCTCTTTAGAAAGACGAATTTAGCTGTAACCCTTTTATTTGGACGAGTTTAGAAGGTGTAAAGTGGCTATCTCATAGTATTAATTGGGCTTATCTGAGGGTACCCCCCCGGGGGGGTACCCCCCTCAAAGAGCAATCGCGTCTATGCACCAGGGGATCAGGGGGTTAATGACAAGCTCTTCTGCCGGGCAGGCTCCAGAGATCATCGCCAGAGCACTCGAAGACTTCCTCGCCGAGCATCCTCAAGCGGTGGTGCTGGAGACTGGCAAGGTTCTCTTCGACATGCGCGAGGCAAAGTACTCCCTGGCGACAGAGCACGGCCGTTGCACGCTGCACCTGTGGGATGAGAGCCGCAATCTCGTGCGCCGAGTCAGTGCGGCGACATCGCGCAATGGCATATTGCGGTTGAGCACACATCGCTTTGGGCAGACCAAGCCGCAGACCCTGGAGGTCGCTGCAGACCGGGATCGCCGCACGCCTTCCACGCGCGAGGCGACGCGAGTGAAGTATCTGCGAGTTCTGGAGCGAGTCCTCGAGCGAGCCCTCCCCGAGTGGAAGGCCGATGGCTTCCGCACAGCGATGGACCTGGAGAAGAGCTTCGGTCCCTCCTACGCGCGAGGATCGTTGGTAAAGGGATCTCAAGCCTGGGCAGTCATCGCAGTCAACGAGGAGGAGACGCAGGCCATCGTCGATGGAATCCTGACGCTGGGAGTCCTCTGGCTGCACCACTGCCGCGAGGCAGGTGACGGACGAAGGGTCTATCACGGATTGAAGCTGATAGTGCCTCGTGGAATGGCAACGTTGACGCTCTCTCGCCTGGCCTGGCTCAACACCAGCGTGGCGCAGTGGGAGCAGTGGGAGCTAGATCAGGCGACCGAAGAGCTGGAGCAACGCGATGCCGCGGATCACGGCAACCTGACCACGCGACTGATCCATGCACCCAACGAGGAGGCAGCGCGCGAGCGGTTTGGCGACGCCGCGGCGCGTGTGATGGCTCTGGTTCCTGATGCGATGCGAGGTGTGGTGGAGCACAGGATTCGCAGCGGGACCGAGCTGGCATTCCTCCTGCACGGACTGGAGTTCGCGCGGACCCGGATGGCCTATTCAGGGAACTCCTTCAACAGCCTCCAGGAGATCACCTTCGGGACAGGAGCGAACGAGACGCCGCTGACGGAGGAGAGCGAAGGCGACCTGCGAGAGCTGGTGGCCCGACTGTTTGCGCGACGTAGCCCAGCCGGTGACAAGCGCGATCCGCTCTACCGAATGCAGCCGGAACGATGGCTGGAGAGTGTGCTGCGGCGGGATGTGGAGCCGCTGGACATCCACCTCGACAAGGCTCACGTCTACACGCAGGTTCCGGCGTTTGCCGCCGCAGATCGTGGAATGCTCGATCTGCTCGGCGTGACCGGTGACGGTCGCCTGGCGGTGATCGAGTTGAAAGCGGATGAGGACCTCCACCTTGCGCTGCAAGGGTTGGACTACTGGATCCGGGTGCGCTGGCACCATCTGCAGACGTCCGACAGTGCAACAGGACCCAGCTTCGGCCTGGGAGAGTTTCAGCGACACGGATACTTTGGCGGCGTCCGCCTGTCGGCGGAGGCTCCACGGTTGTATCTAGTGGCACCGGCTCTGCGGGTACACCCGGCGACGGAGATAGTGCTGCGCTATCTCTCGCCGAGAGTGGAGTGGGTCCTGGTTGGGCTGGATGAGCGGTGGCGAGCCAAGGTGAAGGCCGTCTGGCGGAAGAGAAGCGGTAGTACCGAGACGAAGATGAATTTGACGTTGGGGCAGGTGCCGTAGGCCTCAGTCACAATAGGCTGCAGCTGCCAGCAACGGTTCTTCTGTCGTCTCCGGCACCGATTCTGGCTGGTTAGCACGGCTCTCGAAGAAGTATTCGATAGCGCTAAGAACCGTGGGTCCATTCTTGGCTTCGAAGATCTGCTTCCGCAGCGCGGAGCCGCCGGGGACGCCGTGGGTGAACCAGCTGGCGAACTGCTTCATCTTTCCGACGCAGTCGCGGTTGCGCTGCTCTCGGGCTATCTGTCCTGCGGCGGTGATGGCTGCGGCGCGGGCGGCTTCGGCTGCCTCCTCGATGGCGATCTCGTCGACCAGCATCTGGAAGTAGGTGCGGATCATGCGGTAGCGATCGTCGTTGGTGGGGTGATCATAGCGGCCGACGCCAGTCGCCTCCTTGGAGGCGGTGTACTGGGCGATCTGGCGAAAGATCCACGGGTTCGAGGGTGCGGTGCGGCCGATCATGACGGCATCGCAGTGCGTCGCGTCGACCATGGCGGCCGCGTCCTCGGGCGTACGGATGTCTCCGTTGCCGATTACCGGGATGCTAACCACATCCTTAACGGCTGCGATGTACTCCCAGCGAGCCTGGCCTGTGTATCCATCCTCGCGGGTGCGGGCGTGGAGGGCGACGGCGTTGAGGCCGCAGTCCTCGGCCATTCTGGCGAGGTCGACGCAGACGATGTGCTTGTCGTTCCAGCCCATGCGGAACTTGACGGTGAACGGTATCGTCACCGCGCTGCGGATTGCCTTGAAGATGGTCTCGATGTGAGGGAGATCGCGGAGCAGGCCGGAGCCTCCGTTGCAGGCGACGACGCGCTTGGCTGGGCAGCCGAGGTTGAGGTCGACGAGGTCGAAGCCAGCGTCCTGGACGATGCGGGCGGAGTCGGCGAGCGTCTCGGGATTGGAGCCGAAGAGCTGCGCGGAGATGGGGTGTTCATCGTCGTAGTACGTGAGGTAGCGCTTGCGCTTGGTCTCGCGCATGCGCGAGAGGCCGTCGGCGGAGGTGAACTCCGTCATGATGAGACCGCAGCCGGATTGCTGGTTCGATTGCGTGGTCTCGACGTCGGCACTGGTGGATTCTGTGGTGAACTGGCTGGCATTCTTGATGAAGCGGCGAAAGACAGTGTCGGTGACGCCGGCCATCGGAGCCAGTACAGTTGCGGGTGCGATCTTCACGTTGCCGATGGTGAAACTGGCAGGGACGCGGGTGTGCTCCGGCATGGAGTGCTCAGCGGGTGAGTCCCAGCGTTTCTGCTCGAGCGTGTAGCGCTTCTTCATAGGCTTCTGTGGCAAGTAAAAGGCCTCCGCTTTGGCGGAGGCCTTTTACGGTTTGGTTTCCGCTTACTTCGCAGCCTCGGCCTTGCCGGCGTCCGACTTGGCGAACTTGCGGCGGAAGCGTTCGACGCGGCCTGCGGTGTCGATCAGCTTCTGCTTGCCGGTGAAGAACGGGTGGCAGGCGGAGCAGATTTCGAGGACGATGTCGCCTTTGTGTGTGGAGCGGGTCTGAAAGCTAGTTCCGCAGGCGCACTTGACTGTAATGTTGTTGTACTGCGGGTGAATACCTTCTTTTGGCATGGTAACTAATCCTTTTCCAGAGCTTTTGTGCCTGTCGGCTCGCGGATCGCTTGCAACGGTCAAGGGTTCACGTCACATCGAAGGGCCTGTCGCGCCGCCGGTAATTCAAGCAGTTCTCTTATTTTAGCAGCTTCGTCTTGGATTCGCATCGGTGCATTTGGATTCAGGGTACGGGTTTGGGGGCGGGGGGTACCCCCCCGCCCGGGTACTTGGACGTAAGTAGTTGATTACAATGAGATACGGAAATAGCTGTTGCTAAAATCATCCATACAAAAGGGTTATGGCCAAATTCGTCTTTCTAAAAGGGTTATAGCTACCAAAAGGAAAGGCCCGGGTTTTGGCCAGGCTTTTTTCGATCCTTGTATCTAGTGTAACGGTTTGGGCAAAACTAGTATGCCACTTCGATCTTATTTATTTGTAATGAGTTAGGTCGTTAGAGGGCGTGATATCTCTAAGGACGTTGGTTCCTTCTCCATGCAGGAGCTCTGGCTTATACCGATACCCAGAGCTTACCCCGCCGCCAACGACATCGTTATGCAATCAGGATTGGACTAGTGTTCGATGGAGCGGCAACAAGAACATACAAGGCACTCGGGTCGCTGCGCTCCCCTCGCAAATACGGGGGTTCTTCGCTGCGCTCAGAACGACAGCGAAAGGACAACGAATGGAAAGGACAACGCTCTGTGGATCGGATGCTGCGATACTGTAGGTGAGCGATGGCTGACGTTTGTCCAATTTGCGGTGGGTCGGGGCTGCGGGTCGTGCAGCAGGATGGGCGGCAGTTTGCCCAGGAGTGCGGCTGCCGGGTAGAGCGGCGGGCGGCGCGGATGCTCGAACGCGCACAGATTCCGCGACGGTATGAGCATTGTTCGCTCGAAAGCTATGAGACCAACTTTCCCTCCTCGCATCGGACACTGGGAGCAGCGCATCTGCGGGCTAGGAAGTTCGTCGAGAGCTATCCGGTGGAGACGGCAGGAACAGGACTGCTGCTGACGGGATCGATTGGGGTAGGTAAGACGCATCTTGCAGTTGGCATTCTGCAGGCGCTGGTGACGGAGCGGGGGGCGACGGGGCTGTTCTACGACTACCGCGACCTGCTGAAGCAGGTGCAGAACAGCTACAACCGGCAGGTTTCGGCTACCGAACTGGAGATTCTGGCACCGGTGTTCGAGGCCGAGGTGCTGGTGCTGGACGAACTTGGGGCATCGAAGCCGACCGATTGGGTTTGGGACACGGTCGCACATATCCTCAACACCCGATATAACGACCGCCGGACGACCATCATCACAACGAACTATGCGAATGCGGGGCCACTGGGGACAGAGTCGGGTGCGCGGGCTTCGATGCGGGAGGAGACGCTGGGCGATCGCATCGGGGAACGCATGCGATCGAGGTTGCAGGAGATGTGTGTTGTGGTGGAGATGCAGGGCGGGGACTTCAGACAGAAGGTAAAGCGCGCGAGCTTTGCCTGAGCGGGTTGGTTCGTCCGGTTCATTCCACATTTATCAGCAACGGATCGAATCGCTCTGTGGTGCGTGAGCAGAGAGCCTGGGGCTAAAGCCCTGCCTTTGATGGTTTCTTTCGCAGGGCTGAAGCCCTGCGCTAATCCTCAAAGCAAGATCAAAAAGCAACGTCGGAGATCAAGCAAAAGGTCAGTCTTGCCCTTTATGTCTTATGTCTTGACTTATTTTGCCTTATTTCTCTTGACCTTATCTTCACAAGACCATTTCTTCAACAAGGTTGCCCTTCAGGATCCGCTGAGGGGTTTAGACGATGGTGGCTAATAGGATGATTCCGGCAGTTACTGCTGCGATGCGGTAGATGTAATCGGCTGCTGTTGGGTGAACTGCCTCCGAAGTGGCTTCAGACGCGATGTTCTTTTCCCGATTGACTGGCCGTGGCGATTGTTCGCTCTGTCTCTGGCTCTCGTGGTTCATGATGGCCTCTCCTCACAATGGAGTAGATGATTGTTAACGCGATATTGCCTCAAGAAGTTCTGGTTTCAGATGAAAATCAAGCGAAGTTTCGTATGAGTGTTGAGCGGATTCATCCTGACATACGGGGATGGTCGGGTGGGATGGCTCGCGAGGTATAAAATTTCGGCTTATGAGCGAACAGCAGCGGGCTAATGACGATCAGACGAAGAACGTAAAGTACAGTGCCAGCGACTCCGAGATCTTTGCCCCGAAAAAGTCTGGAGAGAGCGGGATGCCGCTCAAGGCCTGGGCTGTTGCCGGGCTGGTCGTGCTGGCGGTCGTTGTCGTCCTTGTACTTGCGGGACGTCGCAAGACGACGGGAGCTCCGAATATGATTCAACCGCTGGCAGTCTATGCAGCGAACCTGCCGCTATCGCAGCTTGCGATGAGCGAATCGACCAGCCTGTCGGGGGGGAAGTCAACCTTTGTCGATGGGCGGGTGAAGAACACGGGTAGCCAGACGGTGACGGGGATCACGGTTCAGGTGCTGTTTCGCAATGAGGAGGGGATGCCGCCGCAGGTGGAGACCCTGCCGATGTCTCTGATTCGTACACGGGAGCCCTATATCGATACTCAGGCCGTGGGTGCGGCTCCCCTAAAGCCAGGCGATGAACGGGAGTTCCGCCTGATCTTCGAGGCGATTCCGGGGAACTGGAATATGCAGATGCCGGAGGTCCACCTTGTCAGAGTCGACACCAGGTAAAAGAGGGGAGTCAGGAGTAGGGAGCGAGTGACCGGGCGACAAGTACTCGGACGACAAGTATTCAGTCTTTCCTGATGGCCTGCGCGAAGGCGATCAGGTTGCCGTCTGGCGCAGACATGAGCAGTTCACGCTGGCCGTAGTGCTTATCTTCCGTTCCATCAACACCACCTTGAGGAAGTGTGTCGAGCTTCGGCTTCAGCTCTGCATAGAGTTGGTCGACGTCGCGAACGTTGATGTAATGGGCGAAGCGCCGGTTACCGGACGGGCGCCGTCTTTCCTGTCTGCTCATCTTGTCTGCTCGGTCCTTGATCAAGATTATCGACGTGCGTGAAAGGCGTGACATGGATGAAGTTCGACATGTCCTACTCTTCTGGCGCAGAGAGTAGCACTACTTTCTGCCTGAGATTCCGCATCATGCGGATACGGAAGGTTTTTCCATCCTCCAGCTACCGTCGTCGGCGTTCAGCAATAGTTACCGGTGACCTGGAAGATTTTGCGTGAGTCCGCTCTCATCTTCCTCGGAGCGATTGATTGGTCTTTTGTGGTAAATCATTTGTTTTCATCATAATAAGGTGTGTTTTAGGTTTGGCATGGCAGTTGCTCTAGTCATTGCGTGTTGACGTCTGAATGACAGGCGCACCTTAGTACACAGGAGCAAAAATCATGATGAAACCTGGTAATACTTTTGGTCTCTCAGTACTGGTATTAGGTAGTGCGATGGGCGTGTCTGCATTGGCCCAGTCGAATACCCCGACGAACGATCCTGCGGCACCGGCTGCACAGACCTCTACCTCGAACGCAAACAATGGTATGAGCGCTGACGACAAGTCGACCTATGCCACCGGTAAGCCTCTGGAGAATCAGTCGAAAGAGGGCTTCTGGGGCCATATGAATCCTCTAGCCCGGAAGAAGTGGGTAAAACGGCAGGTTGATCCGATCAAGGATCGCACCAACGAACTTGACCAGTTGCAAGCGAAGAATGCAAACGACATCCACGATGTAGACTCTCGCGCTGCAGCAGGCATCAACAAGGCAATGACCGCGGCGAACACGGCCGATCAGCATGCACAGGATGCCGGAAATCGTGCAAACTCGGCTCAGACGCTTGCCGGTACTGCAAGCACCCGAACGGAGTCTTTGCATGGCACGGTCAGCAATCTGGATCAGTACCAAACGGTCTCGACAGTAGCTGTTCCTTTCGCATCTGGACGTACGGCATTAGGGAAGACAGGCAAGGCGAACCTTGATGAGGTTGCCGAGAAGCTCGGAAGCGAGAAGGGGTACATCATCGAAGTGCAGGGTTACAGCCGCTCGGGCGTGCAAACTTCGCAGGCGATGGCAGACTCTGTTGTTCGCTATCTCGTGACGGAACATCAGGTGCCGATCTACCGCATCTATCGCTCGGGCCTTGGTAAGAACACAGTCAAATCCACGGGCGACGAGAAGCCACTCTCAAACGGCGTGCAGGTAACACTTCTGCACAATAGCCTGGCAACGATGGACTCGGGCTCTGCGTCCAACAGTGTTCCGAGTTCCCCGAAGACCTCCCAAACGGGAGTGAGTGCACCACCCGAGGTGAACTAGTAGCCCTCCCCTACAGGGCGGCTTGGGCAAACCAAGTCGCCCGCAAGTTTGCTGAGATAGCGACCCCAGAGCGCACTCGCAAAAACCTCTCCTAACCAGAGAGAACCAAGGCAGATTGGCCCCTCAATGAGGGGCCGTTTTTTTTAACTTTATCTGGATGGAAATTACGCGCCGGTTGGCGTCACGGCTTTGTGTACAGCGAGGAGTTGCTCGAGGACGGCTTTGAGGTGGTTCAGGTGGAGGGCGTTGGCTCCGTCGGATTTGGCTTGCGACGGGTTGTCGTGAACCTCGAGGAAGATGCCGTCTATGCCCGCGGCGGTGGCGGCGCGGGCAAGGACGGGGATGAACTCGGGCTGGCCTCCGCTGACGCCGTTGCCGGCGGACGGAGTCTGGACGGAGTGGGTGCCGTCGAAGATGACGGGCGCGAAGGAGCGCATGATCGGAAGAGAACGCATGTCGACGACGAGGTTGTTGTAGCCGAAGCTGGCGCCGCGCTCGGTGAGGGAGACGCGGTCGCAGCCGCTCTCGCGGATCTTCTCGACGGCGTGGCGCATGTCGAGCGGGGCGACGAACTGGCCCTTCTTCACGTTGATAGCCCGGCCGTACTGGTTTGCGGCTTGGGCGGCTGTGAAGAGGAGATCGGTCTGGCGGCAGAGGAAGGCGGGGATCTGGAGGACGTCGACGGATTCGGCTACGGGGGCGCAGTCTTCGGCGGTGTGGACGTCGGTGAGGACTGGAAGACCGTTGTTCTGAGCGATGGTGCGGAGGATGCGAGTGCCTTCGATGAGGCCGGGGCCGCGGAAGCTCTTGATGGAGGTGCGGTTGGCCTTGTCGTAGCTGGCCTTGAAGATGTAGGGGATGCCGAGGTCGGAGGCGATGCGCTGGATGGCGTCGGCCATGGTGCGGGCGTGCTGCTCGGATTCGATGACACAGGGCCCGGCGATGAGGAAGAGCTGGCCGCGGCCTACAGGGACGCTGCCGATGTTGAATGGATTGGTCACGAGTGCTATTTCATCACAGTTGCACGGGAGTGGGAGCGGGTTCATACTCGGGGCGTGAGTTGCGCTCGAGCATTGGGAGCTTTTCGGAGTGCAGGGTTGGAAGAACTGCTGCGGAACGCTTATGCAGTGACTTACGCGAAGCCGCCGAAACGGACTCGGCAGGCGCTTGCTGTCAATGCGTAATTAGTCCCTGAGTTAATCTTTGAGCGATTTGCCGAGACTGGAGAGCAGGAGGGTGAGGAAGGAGAGACCGCGGCGGCCGTCTTCACTGTTGGCCCGCCTGGCGAGCTGCCAAAGGCTGGGCGGCTTTTGTTCGCGCTTGTGCTCGTGGGTGGCATTGACGACGGAGCGGGAGAGGTGATCGAGGGTCTCGGGGTCAAGTTCGGTGAGGATCTTTGCGGCGGTGAGGAGGTTGCGGATGCCAGCAATGCCTTCGGGCAGGGCGGCGTACCGGGCGACCTGAGCGGCGATGGTGTCTTTGGCCCCGATCATGCCGTGAAGGAGGTCGAGAATGCCTTCGCGATGTGCGACTTCAATTACGTCGAGGGCGGCCAGGAGCGCAGCGGCGTGTTCGGCGGGGGCCTCTTCGAGGCGGCGCCGCAGGTCGGCTTTGAAGTCTACGGTGATGGGTATGAAGGCTATTGGCTTGGCCATGATAACTCCCTGGAGCTTGCTAGACGGTAGTGGAGGCGATCTGTACGAGTTTGTCGGCAGGAGCAGTGCCGGGGATATGGTAGTCGGCGCGGGCCCACTTGCGCTCGATCTCCAGGCCAGTCTGCGGGGTGCGGGTGCCGTAGCGGAAGTTACGACGTGGGAGCGGGTTATCACCTTGCTCGGGGAGGACGGTCATGCTGACGGCGGTCTCCTTGAAAGCAGGCGTGTGGGTGCTGCGGTCGGTGAAGCTGCTGCTGAGCTTGTTGACGGGTTCTTCGACGGAGTTGAGGGGCATGTAGAGCTGCTTGCCCTGGACACGAGCGGAGACAAGCACCTGCACGCGGACCTTGCCGTGGGGCGATGTGAGTTGGACGTAGCGCCCGCTGGTGACGCCGCGTTCTGCGGCGAGTTCGGGAGAGACCTCGACGAAGGTGGAGGGCGTCATGGCCTTGATGCCTGCGGTGCGATAGGTCATGCTGCCCTGCTCGAAGTGCTCGAGGAGGCGGCCGTTGTTGAGGTGCAGGTCGTAGATGGCGCTGGTCTCTTCCGAGGGCGGAATGTAGTCGACGGGGAAGAAGCGGGCCTTGCCATCGGGGAAGGGAAATCTCTCGGTAAAGAGGAGGGGTGAGTCGGTGCCGTCGGCGTGTACGGGCCATTGGAGGCTGTTGTAGCCTTCGAGGCGATCATAGTGGACACCGGCGAAGAGCGGGGTGAGGCGGGCGACCTCGTCCATGATCTCGGAGGGGTGCTGATAGTTCCAGTTGCCTCCCATGCGGTTGGCGATGAGTTGGATGATCTCCCAGTCGGCTTTCGATTCACCGAGTGGTTCAATCGCTTTGTAGATGCGCTGGATGCGACGTTCGGTGCTGGTGAAGGTACCTTCCTTTTCGAGCGAGGGGCAGGCGGGGAGGACGAGGTCGGCGTAGCGGCAGGTCTGGGAGAAGTTGACGTCCTGCACGATGAAGAACTCGAGTTTGGTGAGCGCATCGGAGACGTAGTTGGCATTGGAATCAGAGGTGATGGTGTCTTCGCCTTTGATGTACATGACCTTGATCTTGTCGTCGAGGATGGCTTCGATCATCTCATGGTTATCTTTGCCAGTGGTGGTGGGGAGGGTGACGCCCCAGTCGGCTTCGAATTTGGCGCGGATTTCACTGTCGTCGACCTTCTGGTAGCCGGAGAAGACGTTGGGCATGGAGCCGAAGTCGCTGGCGCCCTGGACGTTATTGTGGCCGCGTAACGGGTAGGCTCCGGCGCCGGGACGCATGTAGTTGCCGGTGACCAGGAGGAGGTTGGAGAGGGCTGTGGCGGTGTCGGAGCCGCCGCAGTGCTGGGTGACGCCCATGGCGAAGAGGATGCAGACGCCGTCGGCTGCGACGATCTCGTGGGCTACGGTAGTGAGGGTGGCGGCGGGGACGCCGGTGACTTTCTCTGCGTATTCGAGGGTGTAGGGCTCGAGTGATTTTTTGTACTCGTCGAAGTGATTGACCCACTTGTTGACGAAGTCCATTTTGGCGAGGCCGCTGTCGATGATGTACTTTGCGATGGCGCACATCCAGACGGCATCGGTGGAGGGGTTGGGGCGGAAGAAGATGTCGGCTCGCTCGGCCATCTCGTTTTTGCGGAGATCGGCGACGATGAGGCGCTGGCCGCGATGCTTGTGCGAGCGCTTGACGCGAGTGGCGAGGACGGGGTGGTTCTCGGCGGGATTAGCTCCGACGATGAGGACGAGGGCAGCTTTCTCGATATCGGCGATAGAGCCGGAGTCGCCGCCGTAGCCTACGGTGCGCTGGAGGCCCATGGTGGCGGGGTTCTGGCAGTAGCGGGCGCAGTTGTCGACGTTGTTGGTACCGACGACGGCGCGGGCGAGCTTCTGCATGAGGAAGCTCTCTTCATTGGTGCACTTGGAGGAGGCGATGAAGGCGAGAGCATCTGGGCCGTGGTCTTGCCTGACCTGCTTGAACTTCTTTTCGATGATGTCGAGGGCTTCGTCCCAGGTGATCTCGCGGTAGGTTTCACCGTCGCGGAGCAGTGGCTTGACGAGGCGGTCGTCGGAGTTAATGTGGCCCCAGGCGAACTTGCCTTTGACGCAGGTGGAGATGCCGTTGGCTGGGCCGTGCGTGGGCTCGATCTTGAGGATGTGACGATCCTTGGTCCAGACGTCGAAGCTACAGCCTACGGCGCAGTAGGTGCAGACGGTCTTGGCTCGCCTGATGTGTTCGTTGCGCATCTCGGATTCGATCTCGGAGAGAGTGAGGATGGGGCCGTAGCCGATGGGCGGCTCGACGCCTTTGACGACATCGATCATGCTGTCGAGGACGTTGTGCGGTAGGTCGGTGAGGTAGCCTGCCTCGCCCAGCATGGATTTTTCCATGAGGGCGTTGCAGGGGCAGACGGTGACGCAGTGGCCGCAGGAGACACAGCTGGAGCCGTCGATCTTTTCGCCTCCATCCCAGAGGACGCGGGGATGGGCGCTCTCCCAGTTGATGGTGAGGGTCTCGTTGACCTGGACGTTCTGGCAGGCTTCGACGCAACGGCCGCAGAGGATGCACTGGTCGGGATCGTAGCGGTAAAAGGGGTTGGAGTGGTCCTGCTCGTATGGCTTGGGGGTATAGGGGCGCTGCTGGTGCTTTACGTCGAGGTCTTTGGTAGCGTTGTGAATGGTGCAGTTCTGATTGTTGTTGTCGCAGACGGTGCAGTAGAGCATGTGGTTCTGCAGGATGCGGTCGAAGGCCTCGCGCTGGGCGATGTCGACGGCCTCGCCTATGGTCTCGACCGTCATGCCTGCGGCGACTTGAGTGGCGCAGGCGCGGACTAATTCGCCATTTACTTTGACCATGCAGGTGTCGCAGCTCTGGATGGGACCCATCTGCGGGAGGTAGCAGACCTGCGGAACAGGCTTCTGCCCATTGTCTGCCGTGTGGCGGTTAAGCAGATCGATGAGCAGCTCGCCGACGCGGGCGGGAACAGATAGACCGTCAATCGTGAGTTGCGTGTTCGGGGTGAAGTCGGGGGAAGTATTGAGCAGGTTTTTCATGGTACTCATACCCTTTCGATGCAGAGGAGCATAACAGGTGTTTTCCATGGCTGCATGGTGGTTCGATGTTATTCAGGCGCGTCGAGAATCTGCGCGACGGCGCGAAGGCCGGAGCGCATGGCGGCGTGGACCGTACCCCAATGGCCGGTAGTATCAGTATGCTCCCCGGAGAAGAAAAGCGTGTTGCCGACCGGCTCGGTCATCTGTCGCGGGGCGTCGAGCCCACCGGCTGCAACGTAGGAGTAGGCCCCGAGGGCAAAGGGATCATGCTGCCAGTCGTGGGTGTAGCAGCCGAGGAGCGATCGATGGAGGGAGTCGGCATTGAGGCTGAAGATCTTAGCCAGGGTGGCACAAGCATGATGGGCTAGTTGGTCGGTGCTCAGGCCTGTGAGGGCCGAGGAACGTGGGCCGCCGACCCATCCGGTGATGCTGTTGCCGGGCTCCGGATGCGGTGTCCACCAGACGGGCGGCATCTGGGAGAAGCTGTAGAGGAAGCTGAGATTCTGCAAGGCCGGTTGCGGTGGCAGATGTTTCCAGAAGGGCTCGCGGAAGAGAAGTGTGAAGCGGCAGACCTGTCCCATGCGGAGCTGGGAAGCCGCTTGCAGCACGGCCTTCGGAGAGGGTGTGATGGCTACGCTTCCGCATTGCAGGACTGCGAGAGGAAGAGCGACGACGGCCTGGCGCGCGGTGAAGGTGCCGGTATCGGTGATGGCTTCGACGTGAGCGGGTTGCCAGCGGAGCTCGCGGACGGGAGTGCTAAGACGGATAGAACCTTTGTATTCGGCGATGCGATTCGCGAGATATGCCGGGAGCTGGTCGTAGCCTTGGCGTAGTCGATAGATGCGGTCGCCTTCGATGGACTCCTCGGCTTTTTGCTGCGCTCCAAGCGATGCGGCGCTGATCTCGCGATGGTCGGCGGCGTTGAAGCCTTCAACGTAGCCGATGATCGCGTCACGCTCTTCATCGGAGAGCTGCATGCGGTTGAGGTACTGGGCAAAGGTGACATCGGGATCGGGCAGGTCTTCGAGCGCCTCGAGGGGATCGAAGATCTCCTCGAGAGTGTTGCCGCACTCGCGGAGCTCCTCAGCTTCGAAGCAGAGCTGGGCGCCGTCGCGCTCGTAGGTTGCCAGCCCAGCCTCTTCGATGAGCGCCCATAGCTCTGGCGAGCGACCGTGGATGAACTCGGCACCGAACTCCAGGGCTTCGCTGCCGACATGCTGCGTGTGGATGCGGCCGCCGATGCGGTTACGGGCCTCAAGGACGAGGACCTGCTGACCGGCTTCCGCTAGAGCTCGGGCCGCGGTGAGCCCGGCCATACCTGCGCCGATTATCAAGGTGTCGGTGCGATTTTGTGTCATGAGAACTTTAGATGCCTCGCAGAAATGATGAGGATTCGAGGTGGTTCTTATTTGGGCAAACCCTGTGATGGACGGCCGAATCGCTGACGCACGATTGTCAGTGCCTCTTCGGGCGTCGATATGAGGCCTTCGAGTTGAGCGTCTTCTGCGGCTTCAAGCATGGCTTTGAAGCGTGGCCCCGGTTTGTATCCTGCTGCGATCAGCTCTCGTCCGGTGAGTAGCAGCTTAGGGCTGATTGCCTCCACGGGTGCGGCTTCGTACTGCTGTTTTGCGAAGTCGTAGAGACGCAGGTCGCCGTGGGCGGAGGTGCAGTCGAGACGATGCAGGGCAAGATGCTCGTCGAAGCGGGGGAGGCGGAGGAAACGCTTCAGCGTCGCCTGCCGCATGTGGAGGATGTCGCCGAAGCGCATGTGATTCTTTATCAGAGCGACGATCTGCGCGATGTCTTCGTTGGAGAAGCGCAGGCGCCCAAGGATCTCCTCGGCCATGCGGACGCCCACTTCGACATGGCCATTGAACCGGATGCGATCGTTGGGGTCGTTGGGGTCCGGTGCGCGGTATGTCGCTGGTTTGCCGATGTCGTGCAGGAGCGCTCCCCAGGCCAGCGTTGGAGAGGCATCGGGGGGAAGCTTTTCGAGCAGGAGCATGGTGTGGACCCACACGTCGCCTTCGGGGTGGAACTGGGGTGGTTGGGCGACGCCGTGGAGACGGACGGCTTCGGGCAGGACTTGTTGCAGCAGGCCGGTTTCATCCAGCAGCTCGAAGGCGCGGCGTGCGTGGCCTTCGGTCAACATGCGGGTCAGCTCGTCGCGGATGCGCTCGCTGCTTACCTGGTCGATCTGCGCGGCAGCGTTGCGGATGGCCTGCATGGTTCGTGGCTCGATCTCGAGGTCCAGGCGGGCCGCGAAGCGCACGGCGCGGAGCATGCGGAGCTTGTCTTCGGCGAAGCGGAGGGCGGGGCCGCCTATGGCTCGCAGGATTTGGGCGGCGAGGTCCTCACGGCCACCTACGTAGTCGAGCGTTGCCGACGCTGCGTCTCCTGTCTCTTCGAGAATGATTGGATCGAGCAGCATTCCGTTGATGGTGAAGTCACGGCGGAGGACGTCTTCTCGCGGGTCGGTGGAGAATCGCACGGCATCCGGGCGGCGTCCGTCGCTGTAGGTTCCGTCGTGGCGGAAGGTGGCGACCTCGGTTTTGGCACCGTCTTCGTCGCAGATGAGCACGACACCGAAGTGCGCGCCTACTGCGAGTGTCTTTTTCGCTGGGAAGAGCTTGAGAACCACGTCTGGAGTTGCACTGGTCGCCACGTCGAAGTCCTGCGGCTCCAGTCCGAGCAGAAGATCGCGCACGCAGCCGCCGGCGAACCAGGCTTGGTGGCCTGCGGTCCGCAGCGTGAGGACGATCTCTCGTGCGGCGATGTAGCCCGGGTTGTCCTTCGTGTGGCCGACCATAGCTCTCCCCTATGATAAAGAGATGCGCGATAGTACCGGCACCGGCCTCATTCTGGGCATTGAAAGCTCCTGCGACGAGACGGCGGCTGCCGTTGTCCGTGGCGGTAGCGAGGCGCTGTCGAATGTCGTTGCGTCGCAGATGTCGCTGCATGCGAACTATGGGGGAGTGGTCCCGGAGTTGGCTTCGCGGGAGCATCTCCGCAATATCGTGCTGGTTATGCGGGAGGCGATGTCGCAGGCGGGCGTGGGCTTCGACGATCTCGATGCCATTGCCGTGACGGAGGGTCCGGGGCTGGCCGGGGCTCTGCTGGTTGGGATTACGTATGCCAAGGCGCTCAGCTACGGGCTGGGCAAGCCGTTGATCGGCGTCAATCACCTTGAGGGGCATATCCATGCCGTGCTGATGGAGGCGCGGCAGCGGGCGATCTCTCAAGGGTCGCAGGCGCTGACGCCGATGGAGCTGCCGCTGCTGGCGCTGGTGGTCTCGGGCGGACATACGCATCTTTATCTGGCGCGGCAGAGTGGCGAGGCTGCATGGAGCTATCGAAACGTGGGTCGCACTGTGGACGATGCAGCGGGTGAGGCGTATGACAAGGTCGCGAAGCTGCTGGGTCTGGGGTATCCAGGGGGGCCGTGGATCGATGCACTTGCGGTTCGGGGCAATCCGCGCGCTGTATCCTTCCATTTTGGCCAGATCAAGCCGCGTCCCCATCGCGAAGGCGTCTCCTTTCCCAACAAGAAGGCTCCTGCTGCCTCGACCGGGCCTAGCTTCGACTTTTCGTTCAGCGGCATCAAGACCGCGGTTCTTCGTTATGTCGAGACGCACCAAATGCGGGAGAGGATTGAGGTTCGACGTGCGGCCCTGGCTGCGGACGCCACACTGAAGCCCGGTTCCGAAGCTGTTGTAGGTCTTTGCGATGCGGAGACCCTCGATCTGATCGCCTCGTTCCAGCACGCCGTGGTGGGTAATCTTCTTCGCCAGACCTTCGCTGCTGCTGAGACATTTGGAGCGCGGGGGGTGGTTGTTTCGGGGGGCGTGGCTGCAAACAGGGAGCTACGCCGCCGCTTTCAATCGGAGGCCGACCGTCGTGGTCTCCCGGTTGCTTTTCCTTCGCTGGAGCTTTCGACCGACAATGCGGCCATGATCGCCGCGGCTGCCTGGCCGAAGTTCGTGGCGGGGGACTTCGCCGCGGAGGATCTGGGAGCGACCCCACAACTCCGTCTCGGCCAGGTATAACCGCAATGACACCCGGAAGCTGCCGCCTATCAGCTAAAATCAACAGGGATTCTCAGGAGAAAGTCTGCACCGCGCCACGCGCTCGGCTGCGGCAGGATAAAGCGCACGTGGCATCGATGGAACTCTTCAACACCCTTGGCGGAAAAGTCGAAACGCTGGCCCCCGTTGGCAGCCCCGCACTGCGAATGTACTGTTGCGGCCCAACCGTCTATGACTACGGCCACATCGGTAACTTTCGCACCTTCCTGCATGTCGATGTGTTGCGCCGCTTCGTGCGCCAGCAGGGCATGGCAGTCCAGCATGTGATGAACGTAACGGATGTGGATGACAAGATCATCCGCAACGCCGCCGCTGCAGGTCTGCCGATTGCCGAATATACCGCCAAGTTTGAGCGTGCCTTCTTCGAAGACTCCGATGCGCTCGGCATCGAGCGCGCGGAGCAGGTCGCCCACGCCACTAGCTGCATTCCGGACATGGTCGAGCTTATCGAGCGGCTCGCCGCCAAGGACATCGCCTATCAGGCGGAGGACGGGAGCTGGTACTTCCGGATCCACCGCTTTCCCGAGTACGGCAAGCTCTCGAAGAAGGACTTCGATGGCATCGAAGATGGTGCGCGTGTCGATGTCGATGAGTATGAGAAAGATGCGGCTCGGGATTTTGCTCTCTGGAAGGCTGTCAAGCCGGGTGAGCAGAGCTGGAAGACTTCGCTAGGCTCTGGGCGTCCCGGCTGGCATATCGAGTGCTCCGCCATGGCGACCAAGTTTCTTGGCGAGTCCTTCGACCTGCACGCCGGTGGCGAAGACCTGATGTTCCCGCACCATGAGAACGAGATCGCGCAGTCGGAGTCGGCCAGCGGCCACACCTTCGCGCGTCACTGGATGCATGTGCGTTTTCTGCTGGTCGAAGGCCGCAAGATGTCGAAGTCGGAGGGAAACTTCTATACGCTGCGCGATCTTCTGCTGAAGGGCTATCGCGCCTCGGCTATCCGGTTCCTGCTGATCTCTGTGCCGTACCGGAACCAGATGAACTTCACCTTCGAGAGCCTCACGGAGTCGACCAACGCCGTCGACCGCCTGCGCACCTTTCATCAGCGTATGTTGAAGGGTGGCTTTGCGGAGGGACTCAACTCCGAGATATCGGCGGCGACGGTAAAGGCTGCCGATGGCTACACGGCGGCGCTTGCCAACGATTTGAATACCGCTGAGGCCCGCGCGGCCATCTTCGACCTGGTACGTGCCGCTAACTCCGCCGCCGATGCAGGTACTCTGCGTGCTGGAAACGTCGTCGAGATCCTGAAGGCTCTGACACTCTTCGATGGCGTCTTCGCCGTGCTTGAAGACAATGATGCTGCGATTACCCGGGCTGCTCTTGCGTGGGCTGAGACAGAAGGCCGCATTAGCGAGGCTGACCCCTCGTTGGTTGCGACGCTGGCTCTCACCGATGGCGATATCGATGCTCTGGTCGCCGAACGCACGCAGGCCAAGAAGACCCGCAACTTTGCTCGAGCCGACGCGATTCGCAATGACCTGCTTGCTAAAGGCATCTTGATCGAGGACTCGAAGGATGGGGTTCGCTGGAAGCGTAAGTAGAGACGTTTTCCTGCGACTCTTATCCGGAGTAGCAGGGCGCGTCATCCGGCGTCGCAGACCTCTGGCTTCGCATCGGCAATCTTCCTGGGCGAGATCGAGAAGAGAGCTCTTACCTTATCGAGCGATGTCAGGTTCAACAGGATCAATCCGCAGATGACGATGGCGACGCCGACATAGGCCGTCCACAGGATCGGTTCGTGCGCAATGTACCCCCAGAAGAGTCCCCAGATGGGCAGCAGATAGGTAACGGCGACGACGTGGGTTGAGGGGATGCGCGTCAGCAGATCGTAGTAGAGCAGATAGGCCACACCGCTGCCCGCGACTCCAAGCAGCGTGATGGCGAAGATGGAGCTGCGCTGTATTGCCGCAGGATGCGTCCCGAATACTGCGAGGGGAAGCATCATGATCCACGCGAGGGAGAGCTGGGTGGTCGCGAGGCCAATGGGATCGAGACCCTTGAGCTTTGTCTTCGCGATTACGGTTGCGATGGCGTAGCCGAGGCTGGCGAGCGCGATGAACAGGACGCCGCGGTAGAAGGCTGCGGTGTCGCCGTAGTGATGTGAGTCCTGGCCGTGGCTGAAGACAACGATCAGGACACCGGTGAAGCCGAGCAGGACGCCTGCGATGGTGAACCGGCTCGACTTGGCGCTCTGTACGGCCAAGGTCAAGAGCAGCGCCCAGATGGGCGTTGTGGCGTTGAGGACAGCGGCGATGCTGCTGGGGACGGTGCGCTCGCCCAACGCAAAGAAGGTGAATGGAATCGCGTTGTTGAAGAGGGCGACGGCGAGGAGCGGTAGAAGCAGACGACGCGGCGGCAACGTGCGCCCCTTCAGTTTGAGGACGCTCCAGAGGAAGGCCGCTCCGAAGGTGAGGCGCAGCAAGGCTACCCATGTGGGAGGGAAGCTGCGGCCGGAGATCTCGATAAGGATAAAAGACGCTCCCCATACGGCGGAGAGCAGAAACATCTGGAGGACGTCACGGCGACCCATGGTAATCTCCCTGGAACGTATCGTCAGGCTCTTTGATTTAGAGTCGGCTGATGTTGCGCGGATAGTATTTTTTTGCTGCTGGTAAAGGCATCGAGACTTAGCAGCGAAGCGTCGACGGTGGAGAGCGCCAGCATTCCGACGGCCATCAGGTATACGCCGTATTCGAACTGGGAGAATCCCGAGATGGTCATTGCGGTCCCAAACAGAAGGAGAAGCGCGGCAGATCCTATTGCAGCGGCACGAATACGTATGCCCAGGAGCAGGGCAACGGCGAATGTGGTCTCGCCGACGGTGGCCAATACAGCAAGGAGAGGTATCGTTGCCGCGGGCATGAAAGGGTTGATCCGGGCTGTGTAGGCGATGAAGTGTGCGAAATCGCCCCAGGCGACGCCGGGTGCGCCGTGCGGTCCGAGGAGGCCGAGACGATCGGCCACTGCATCCAGAAAGGCGATGGCGACGGGCAGGCGCAGCGCGGCGTTGATCAAACGGATGTGGCCGCCGGTGAGCGCGAGCAGTACGAATGGGACGGCGAACATAAACGGATATGACATGTTGCGCAACGATTCGCGCAGAGACTCATGCAGGCGAAGATGATGAATGACCATCCACACTGCCTGTGCGAGCAGAGCGACCCACAGTACAGAAAAGACTGTGCGCCTTACTGCGGTGGGAGTTTTTTGCAGTGCTTCGGGGCTCAGGTTCATTCGTTCTCCTAAGGGATGAGCTAGGCCGAGGTTCAGTTGGGGATACTGTTTGCAGCGCACGGTTTCTTGAAGATGAGTGCAAGAAATCGTGCCGGACGTTCAGAGCTGGCGTTTGCCGAGACTTGATGCACGCTGTCCGGAGGCTCATAGAATACCTGGCCGGCACGGTAGGTCTTCTCTCTCTGGTCTTTGAGCTGAAAACGGATCTCGCCTTCAAGAACGTAGCCAATCACGAAGCCGGGATGACGATGAGGTTCGGAGAATCCGCCGGCCGGGTAGTTGACCTCGACCGCGGTGACGGTCCAGTGATCCAAAGAGACAGGCGGCAGCTCCTGTTCGAAGACCGTGTTTCCCTGCGTCGACTGATTTTGCGTGCCACCCAGCATGTTGGAGCCGAGCGCTGCCATTCCTGTCTTGAAGAGGCCTTCGAGTACGTCTCGTCGCGGTATCATGTGCTGACGATAGGCCTGAAACGGACTTGCTGGAAGGTCCATTTTCTATATTTTCAGTGGGCCAATTCAAGCTATGAGGCTTGTCGGGCGGTGCTCCCTGGCTAATACTCTTCGAGCATCGCGGCCAGTTTCTGCATCCCGCGGTCAATCGCGCGCGGCTCGAAGGCTGCGAATCCGAGAAGGACGCCGGGAATCTTCTTCTGCTTGCGTAAGCTGTAGCGATCGAGGCCGGATGCGTCGATGCCGTGACTGGCGGCCATGCGTTCGAACGCGATCGAGTCGATGGGAGCGCGGTAGAACGCGGCTGTCGTCAGGCCGGCCTGAATGCCCGACAAGCGCAGGGCATCTCCGAGATGCTTTGCGGCAGAGTATTGCAGGGCTATGAGGCGTTCGGCGTAGATCTCGCGCATCCGGCGAATATATCTGCCGAGATGCCCTTCGACGATGAAGTCCGCCAGCACGGCCTGGTTGATGGAGGTGGGCCAGAGATCGGTCTCGAAGCGAAGCCTCAGGACCCTGTCCATCAGGCGGTCGGGCACGACCATGTAGCCAAGGCGCAGGCTGGGGAAGAGAACTTTGTTGAAGCTTCCGATGAAGATGACGGATTCGGCCTCGTCCAGACCCTGCAGCGCGGGAATCGGCACTCCCGTAAAACGGAACTCACTATCATAGTCGTCTTCGACGATGATCGATCCTGCCGAGCTTGCCCAGCGCAGCAGAGCGATGCGCCGCTCGAGGGTCATCGTGCTCCCCAGGGGAAACTGATGCGCCGGTGTTACATAGGCCATCTTGGCCTGTGGGGCGAGCTGCCGCCCCTTTGCTACATTCATGCCTTCGGCATCGACTGGGACAGGAATAATTTTGGCGCCGGCGTTCCGCAAGGCCCGGGTGGCTCCGGAGTAGCCAGGGTCTTCCATCCATGCGGCATCCCCTGGCCGGATGAGTAGACGGGCTGTCAGGTCCAAGGATTGTTGGGTTCCGGTCATAACGACGATCTGGCTGGGGGAACACTGTACTCCCCTGGAGGTGCCGAGGTACTCGGCGATTGCGTTTCGCAACGGCGCGTATCCTGCGATGTCTCCACTGCCCAGCAGCGATTTCGTTGCGTGCCGCCACTGGCGTGAGGTCAGACGTGACCAGACGTCGATCGGGAAGAGGTTTACCTCGGGATCGGAGGCCTGGAATGGTCGCAATCGTTCGCGTGCCGTCGGCAGCAACGCCTTTGCCTTTCCTTGCCCTGCGGGTGCGCAGACCTGCTCCGATAGCGAAAGATCGTCCGGGAGCTTTTCATTGACCCAAGTGCCGGCCCCGGTGCGGCTCATCAGGTAGCCTTCGTCTCGCAACTGTTCGATCACAAGCATGGCGATGCCGCGCGATACGCCGTGCTGCAGCGAAAAGTCCCTTGTGGAGGGCAGGCGGACTCCTCGCTTCAACCTGCCGTCGAGGATGGCGGCTCGTAACTCGGCGTAGAGCCAATCCGTGAGGGTGGTCTCCGCTGGTCTGGCGCGGAGCGGCAACTCCAGCGAACTAATAGATTTCGCCATGGTTATGAGCCTACCTGATTCGGGTGGATGCCGCCCCTTGAATCTTTTGCTTGATGTAAAGCATCTCTATATCAAGGTAAATCGGACATGCCAGTTGCGAAACCAATCGATGGAGTGGATACCAGCGGCGTACACGTCTGGCTGGTGCTGTGGAAGGCGACCCGCGTTCTGGAAGAGCATGGGCACCGGAGCATCGCAAGCCTCGAGATGGGCTTGAGCGACTTCGGGGTTCTCGAAGCGCTTCTGCATAAAGGTCCGTTGGCCATCAAGGATCTCGGGGCCAAAGTGTTGCTGACGAGCGGGTCGATTACGACTGCCGTGGACCGCCTGGAGCAGAGAGGCCTGGTGGAACGGGGCAACGATGCGAACGATCGCCGCAGCCGAATCGTCCGGTTGACGTCAGTTGGGAGGCAGATGATTCGGAGGGCGTTTGCGGAGCACAAGCTTGCGATGGAAGAGGCTGCATCGGGGTTGTCGCTGCAAGACCGCGAGAGGCTGATCGACCTTCTTCGCAGGCTGGGGCAAGAGGCGGGAAGGCAACTGGAAGAGCAGAAGAGTGCCGGCGATACAAAGCGCCGGAAGGAGAGGAAATGACCACAATGAAGAAGGTACTTGGAATCTATGGAGCGGGATCGGACCACTGGGTAGGTGATGGTTTTCCCGTACGGAATCTTTTCCCATCAAACGGAGTCAACGCGGAGATCAATCCGTTTCTTATGTTGGACTACGCAGGGCCTAGCCACTTCGAGCCGTCGAAGCGTACGCATGGTGTGGGGCAACATCCTCACCGCGGCTTCGAGACGGTGACGATTGCGTATCAGGGATCGGTCTCGCACCGCGACTCCGCCGGCAACTCGGGCACGATCTATCCGGGTGACGTGCAGTGGATGACGGCTGCCTCGGGCGTCGTGCATGAGGAGATGCATGCGCAGGAGTTTGCCGAAAAGGGTGGAACGTTCGAGATGATACAGCTTTGGGTCAACCTGCCCAAGGCAGCGAAGATGTCCGCACCTCGTTATCAAGGGATTACAAAAGAACAGATCCCGACGGTGACACTAGGCAGTGGCGGACAGGCACGAATTATCGCAGGCGAACTGGACGGGGTGAGCGGGCCGGCGAAGACATTCACTCCGATCAACGTCTTCGATCTGCGCCTGAAGGCAGGGTTTGCGACGAAGCTGTCGCTGCCGGACGGCCACAACGCGGCTGTCATCCTGCTCAAAGGCGATGTAGCCTTGAACGGATCCGAGGCGCTGCAGGGAGAGGCCCGTATCGCTACTCTGAGCGCTGAAGGCGAAGGTATCTTGCTGGAGCCGAAGGAGGACTCGACACTGCTTGTACTAAGCGGGGAGCCGATCGACGAGCCTGTCGCAAGCTATGGCCCGTTCGTGATGAATACCCAGGAGGAGCTGGTACAGGCCTTCCAGGACTACAAATCAGGCCAGATGGGTCATCTTAGCTAAGATCTGCTGGAACCTTAGACAGAGGCACGAACGTCATTCGCGTTCGTGCCTTTATTTTTTTGCAGGAAGAGTTGTTCGTACAACGCTCGTAGCTTAAGCCTGAGCCTGCGGCTCCGTGGCCAGACCCTTCGTCTCCGCTAGTGGAGCGCCAGTCTTCAGCTTCGAACTCGTTACGAGAAATACCGCCAACAGAATCGCCGCCATCCCCACATATTCAATCGCAATAAATCGCTCATGCAGGAAAATCGCGCCCAGGATCACGGCGACAATGGGATTGATGTAGGCGTAGGTCGCCACCTTCGCTACCGGCACATGCTCCAGCAGATAGATGTAGGCCGTATAGCCGATGAGCGAGCCAAAGGTCACTAGATAAAGAATGGAAGACCATGCCTGTATGCCCCATTGCCCCTCGCGGTAGCCGCCAGCCAGCAGCATCACGCATGCGTTGAACAGTCCTGCGAACACCATCTCCCACGCGGCTGCAACAAAGGGGCTGACGGGTAGCTTGGAGCGCCGCGACAGGATCGATCCCGCCGTCCATGAAAATGCGCAACCCAAAGCCACGGCAGCGCCAAGTAGCTGGCGCGTATCTCCATGCATGCCGTCGAGCAATCCGGGCCAGAGGAGCACGATTAATCCTGCAAAGCCAATTCCTATGCCGAACCAGCCCTTTGTGCGAAGGCCCTCGCCGTTTGGCAGAAGCGCCTCAAAGACGGCGACGTAGAGCGGAATGACGGCAATGATCAGCGCTGCGAGGCCACTTGAAAGATACTGCTCGCACCACACCAGACCCATGTTGCCGCCGCCTAACATCAGGACTCCAATGGCGGCGAGCAGGCCGAACTCTCGTCGCGTAAGTCGCAAACTCAGTCCGCGCAGGGCGCAGATCGCCAGCATTAACGGCCCTGCGATCAGAAACCGCACGCTTGCCAGGACGAATGGCGGCAGCACCTCCACACCGAACCGTATGGCGACATACGTCGAGCCCCAGAAGAAGTACACGCAGCCAAACGCAAGCAGGATGCGGGTTGTGTGGGAGGAGCGAGAAGGCATATGCCATGGTATCCGCTTCCGGGTGCATGGGCGCGTTGCCTTCGGAGGGAGAGCCGGACTACGATATCTTCATGTTGTCCCGGTACGCAGCACTCTTATTGCTCCTCTTCTCTACAGGTGTTTTCTCGCACACGTCCGCTCAATCCGAGTCTCACACTCCGAAGATCTTTCGCGATAAAGCCCTGGGGATTACCTACTCTTACCCTAGCCAGTTCATTGCAGAGACCCTCGCGGTACCCGCAAGTGCGGAGCCCGCCGCACCGCAGTGCGCCCGATCGACTCTATCGGCTGGATTCACCAACACTATGGGCAGCACTGTTTTTGTCCTCTCAACCATCGACAACGCTTGTCCGGGTGTTCTAAACGCAGCGCAGCAACATCTTGGTTCTTTCACGCGGGAGCAGATACTACGTCAGATGAAGCCGTATGGCACTCCAGTGATTACGCATGAGCCGATCCGCTATGCCATCGATGGGCACCCTGCCGCCATCACTCTGGCCACGGCCGAGCCTGACGAAGTACAGGCTGGCAAGGCTCCCAAGACTACGTACGCCGCCAAAGCCTGCTGGCTGCGAGAGATTCCTGTAAAAGGCGGAAAGTCCAGTTCCGCCGAGGCGACGCAGCGTATCCTCTGCTTCGACTTCACCACGCAGCGACAGGATCTGCTCCTGTCTATGCTCGCCTTCACCGTCCAGTTCGAGGAGCGGCCAACGCAGTCCCTGGTGCCTGGGAGTGTTCTTCGGTAGGGGCTCTGCGCTATACTCAGCGGCACCAGGCGGAGCTTGCAATGAAGCGTATTTTTTCACTTCAAGCCGATCAGATCCATAGAGCCGACGACGCAGGGTGCTGTTCCAGGATATCGACACGTCAGATGTCGAGCGGGTATCTCTGCGTGCTGCCTACCCACACGCGACCTAGTCTCTTCGCCGATTAGCGCACTCTCCTGCTCCAGCCCGACGAAGATTCCGCCTCCAGCGAAAGCCGTCTCCACTGCATCATGCGGCGGAGACGGGTCCTTGCAGGGACGCTACGAACGGCCCTTCTACTTACCCGCTGCCAATTAAGGAGAGACAGGTATGAGCACTCTGACTCAAGAGCACAGCCGTATCGCTACCGAAGCCACGCATGCCGAGTTTGGCCCCAAGCTGAAGGGCGCTATTCCTGGCCCGCTCGCACAGAAGATCGTCGCCGACGATGACCGATTGATCTCGCCCAGCTACACCCGCAGCTATCCTCTGGTCGTCAAACGCGGCCGCGGCCTGCGCATCGAAGATGTTGACAGCAATGTGTTTCTGGACTTCGCCGCGGGTATCGCCGTTAACTCTACCGGTCATTGTCATCCTGAGGTCGTCCAGGCGATTCAGGATCAGGCGGGAGAGCTGCTGCACATGTCGGGCACCGACTTCTACTACGAGCATATGGTCCAACTTGCCGAACGGCTCAGCGCGGTCGCGCCCATGCCCGGCCCGCACAGGTTCTACTATGGAAACTCCGGGGCCGAGGCTGTAGAGTGCGCCATGAAGCTGGCTCGCTATCATACTGGCCGCCAGAACATCATCAGCTTCTTCGGGGCCTTTCACGGCCGGACGATGGGCGCGTTATCGTTGACCGGCTCGAAGCCGCAGCAGAAGCGCAGGTTTGCTCCCTTCGTTCCTGGTGTGCACCATATCCGCTATCCCTATGCGTATCGTGGCTGCTCGGGAGGGGTGCAGGAGCAGGAGGCATTTGCACTCGAGTGCGCGCGCTATATCGAAGAGAAGCTCTTCAAGACGATCCTTCCACCGGAGGAGGTTGCCGCGATCATTCTCGAGCCGATTCAGGGAGAGGGTGGCTACGTCGTTGCTCCCGATAACTTTCTGCATGAGATCCGTCGCATCTGCGACCGCCACGGCATCCTGATGATCGCCGATGAGGTGCAGTCCGGCGCGGGCAGAACGGGGAAGTGGTGGGCCATCGAACACTCTGGCGTAAAGCCCGATATCGTTTGCAGCGCCAAGGGTATCGCCTCGGGCATGCCGCTCGGCATTTGCATGGCCAAGGCGGAGATTATGGATTGGGCTCCCGGTTCTCACGCCAGCACGTTTGGCGGTAACCCTGTGTGCATCGCCGCAGCGCTCGCGACTATGGACGTCATTCAACGGGAGGGCCTGCAGAACGCTGCCACTGTGGGCACGAAGATGCTGGAGCGCCTGCGCACCTGGATTGCGAAGCATCCCGCGGTAGGGGACATCCGGGGACGCGGCTTGATGATCGGCGTTGAGCTCGTCAAGGATCAGCAGACTCGTCAGCCTGCCGTGGCCATGCGGGATCGTGTGGTTGCGCTTGCCTTTGAACGCGGGCTCCTGATCCTCGGTTGCGGCGAAACCAGCATTCGCTTGTGCCCACCGCTCATCGTCAAACAGCAGGAGGCCGATGTCGCTCTCGATATTCTGGAGGAGTGCATCGTGCTTGCTGCAAATGACTAGGGACCCAATAAAAGCGGGCGTCGACAGATATCTGCCGACGCCCGCTTTTTTCTGCTGCAGCTGTTAGAAGTTCAAAGTGATCTGTGCGCTCACCGTCCGGGGCGAGACAAAGTGGGTTCCGCTGAAGGTCGACAGGAAGTTATACAGCGCATACTTATTCGTTACGTTCACTGCGGTTATGCTTAGGTTGGTCTTCAGGTGATCGCGTTGCAGGATGTTATCCCAACCGGCGGCCATGTCGAACATGGTGCGCGGAGCTACGCGGGGAGGATTGCGATCGTCGTTCTCCGTGCCGGGCTTGGGCAGGGAGAGCAGCGGTGACGAAAGCTGTCCGGTTGGGCAACTGGTCAAAGGTGCCGAGAGCGATGCCTGCACGCCAGCGCAGCGCAGAAGAATCTGCGACTGCTGATCCGCTGTCAGGTAGGTGAGATCGGTCGGATTTTTTCCATCATCGATGGGTGCGTTGCCGGCCACCAGGCCACTCTCGTACCGCCAAGTGATGCCGTACCACGGAAGTTTTGGTTTTGGCTGGTACTGCAGGTGCGTCGACTGCTGGAAGGCCTGGTCGTGGTCGATGCGGAAGGGAGCCGAGCTTGACGTGTTCGGATTATTGAACAGAATGCCTCCGACTTCCGGTCCGAAGAAGCGTGAGCGCGTATGTCCCAGCACGGCATAAGCAGAGATGCCATGAGTCTCCGGGACGGTTACCTTGATGCCAAAGCCGTCGATCTTGGACTTCTTCCACTGGATGGGGAAGGCAAGTGGCGTATTGAGCACGATATCGAAGTCGTAGTCGCGGTCGGTGTACTTCCAGAAATATTCACCATTGACGACCAGGTGTTTGCCGAAGCCCTGCTCAAACCCGGCGTCGTACTGGCTGCGGCTCGCGGGCTTCAACGGAACGGCGCCAAAGCCTGCTCCTTCGAGTCCGCCAACACCGGTCGAACTGGAGACGATCAGGTTCTCGTTATAAGGCGTCAGGAAGAGTTTTCCATAGCCCAAACGCAGAACCGTGTTGGTCTTCTTCACGTTGTAGGTTCCACCGAGCCGGGGTTGTGCCATCGAGCGACGGCTAAGGCCGTTGTAGTTATCGAAACGGCCTCCGATGAGGAATGACCAGTTCTTCCACACGATATTGTCTTGTAGATAGATAGCCTCCTGCTTAATATCAGTGTGGCCATTGAAGTTGTAGAGGGAGCCTCCACGCGTCAGGTCAAACGGAGCAGTTCCCGCGTTGTAGTTGGAGTTTGGGGTGTCGCCTTGCGGGCAATTATTCGGATCGTTGGCATTGGGATCCGGGCTGCCATCGGCGTTCAGGCAGGGTGCGTTGAAGGTGGGATCGGTGATGCCAAGCGAGAAGCCCTCGTGTAGGAACGTGTGGTAGAACATCGCTCCTGCCTTGAAGGTATTGATCCCGCGAGCGTAGCTGTAGTCCACCTTGAATCCAGCATTTTGTAGACGCCGGGACTGTGCCAGTGTCGCTGGTGTATCGCTCAAGGCGTTCTTGCTGGGATAGTAGTGAAAGTTGTCCTGCCGCAGATAAGGGTTCACTGAGAGCAGGCTGTTCGCGCTGATGATGTGAGTCCACGAGGGGGAGACGTTATAGCTCAGGATCTTTCCCCGCTGATCCTGCCCGGCTTGCTGCTGGTCGTACTGGTTCGGGTTCTGGAACCAGCTGCGCGAGAGGCCGAGATTCAGCTGGAATGAGTCCGCAAGGTTTGGACGGTAGTCGATGCGATCGAAGAAGTTCTCGTTGTTGCCGTGCGCGTGGATGGGGCGGTACTCCGGCGTATCAAGATAACGTCCGCTATCTATGGCATCAAAGGTGGCAAAGTTGCCGTAGCGCTGCGTTCCGAAGCCTAGGGCGGCGCTTCCGATCCCCGTACCAAACGAGCCGTAGCCCAGCGAGAGCGATCCGGTCGGGTGCGGGAGACCAAGTCCCGAGCGTGTCGTCGTCTGTACCACAAGCGAAGCTTTATCCCCGTACTCCGGTGGAGCTATCCCGTTGATCACGTTGATCGACTGAATCGCATTCACGGAGAGTTGGTTGCCAAAGACGCGGCTCTGCTGGTCGCTCACCGGCTGTCCGTCGATGGAGTAGGTGGTGTCGGCGTGCTCGCCCATCGGGTGAAACAGACCGTTAGAGTCAGACGCGATGCCTGGCGTACTCAAAGTAACCAGGGAACTGAGGGGAGCATTTGTGCTCTCCGATGGGAGCTTCGCGAATAGATTGCGATCGACTGCGGACGCGGAGGTCGGGTCACCGTTCACCATGTCCTCGGCCTCGGCTTCAACAGTAACTGTCTGCTCGTTGTTGCCTACCGCTAACCGAAAATCAACTGTGGTGCTGGCAGCGGAGCGGATGATCGTGTCCTGTGCCGCAGGCTGAAAGCCCTTTGCGGTGACGGACACATGATAGCGGTTGAATGGAAGATTGTTGAAACGGTATTGACCGCCGGCGTCCGTTTGAGCCGTCTGCGCGTGACCGCTGATCGGGCTCAGCACTTTCACCGTTGCATTGGCGATGACGGCGCCTGTAGCATCCGTCACCGTACCTGCGACATTGCCGGACGTTCCCTGCGCCACCGCGCCGGTCACCAGCAAAATCAGGGAGAAGACGAACAAAGTAAGTCGAGTGGAGATAGGCCTGCTCATAGTAAGGGGTAACTCCTGTCGAGCTCAAAAGAGCATCGTGCTGAAAAAGCGCGGTCTCCATGCCGGAAGAGGCACGGAATTACAGTACGGCAGATTTTTAGATTGCTCTAAAGCTTCCTGACGCCTGCAACAAGAAGCTAAGCGCGGTTCTGGTCAGCAGGAGGAGGACGGCTGGCCATCTCGAATCGCCACCGGAAGATTCTTTCTGCATCCGCTGCGACAGAGTCCAGGGCCTGAATCTGCAGCATTGGCTCGGGAGCGGTATGCAGCGCCATCGGCATCGCCGAATGCATCGCCACGCAGAGCGGGCAATGGTCGTCGGGAGCGGGGCTGTTACGTGAATTCTGCTTCAGGAAAGAGAATTCAGCGTGCGTATGGGACACCTGTGCTGTACTCATAACGCAGACCACAAACAGACACACAATCGCAATCAGCCGCAGCCATAGGGGGCGCCGCTGATCATCGTGTCCGCGTTGGAAAAAGCTCTGCATTGATTTCAGGTACTCTATCTTATTTAGCATACTCCGATTGGCAGGCCAACCGGGCCGCAGTAGCCGGATGCATTCAGGCGCGTCTAACCGTGGTAGCACTAAACTGTCTGAATTGATCATGAATAAGACGAGCTATCTGCCCATAAAGTTTACCGCCGCCCGGTTTCTTCTCACCGCCGGATTGGTGTTCTTTGCCGCATTACCCCTCCCTGTTGCGGTTGCTCAAAGCCAGAAACCTCTTCCCGCTCTCGACCCAGCCGCCAATCCGCATCGCACCCGACTGATCCTCAAGGACGGCAGCTATCAGGTGATCATGAGCTACAGGGTGGTCGGCAACGTCGTCCGCTACGTCAGCGCGGAGCGCGGCGGCGCGGAGGAAGAGATTCCCTCCGCTCTGGTGGACTTCGAGGCCACTCGCCGATGGGAGAAGCAGCATACGGCAGCCCCGGCTGAAGGAGAGAGTGGCACTGCCCAGGCTCCCGCGATCGACCCCGAACTACTGAAAGAAGAGGCTGATCGCGCCGCACTCACCCCTGAGGTGGCAAAGGATCTCCGTTTGCCCGAGCAGGACAGCGTCCTCGTTCTGGATACCTTCAGGGACACGCCGGAGCTTGTCCCGCTTGCACAGACAGATGGCGATCTCAACCGCAACACGGGTCATAACATCCTCAAAGCCGTGATCAACCCGCTGGCCAGCTCCCACCAGATCGTCCAACTCAAGGGCGAAAAATCCCCGGTCCAGCTTCATGTCGATACACCTGTCCTCTATCTGCGGCTTGGTGACGGTACACCCGCCCCCAACGGCAGCACTCCTCTCACCGTCGATACGCATGGTGCCAGCAGCAGCATGAAGGCCACGCCCAGCGGCGGCTCGCCCGACAGCCGCTACGTCATCGTTCGTGCCGACGTCCGCACCGGTGCCCGCATCATCGCCAGCTTCAAGATCAATCTTCTCGGCGGTGTTCATCAACAGGAGGACGTCGTGGAAACTACCTCCGAGATACTGCCCGGAGGCCACTGGATGAAGCTCACCCCGCGTCAGCCACTGACCTTTGGAGAGTACGCGCTCATGGAGATTATCTCGGAGAAAGAGGTCAATCTCGGCGTATGGGACTTCGGCATCCACCCAAGGGCACCCGAAAACCGCGACATCATCAAACCCGAGCCGAAGCGCCCCCTGGCGCTGGAGCGTCGTCGGCCCGACTAGCGTGTGTTCTTCGCAGCACCCGTCAGTGCAACGCGCTCCAGCAGCAGACCCTTGCCCACGACTGCCACATTATCCCGCGTCGTTTTAGCCTCATACATCATCGTGTCCGCGGATCGCAGGATTGTAGGCACCGTGTTGCCGTCCTCCGGATAGGTTGCCAGCCCGAAGCTGCCGGAGAGACTCAGCGAGAGGCCTGCCCCTTCGAGAAAACGTGCCATTCGCAGATCTTCATAGACCTTCATCGTTGCTGCTATTCCGCCCGACTTGGTCATGCCGGGGAACAGCGCCACAAACTCATCTCCTCCATACCGGAAGGCCGAGTTGGCGGGCCCCACGGAGCGCTTCAGCAGACCGCCGGCCTCTGACAGCAGGCGACTTCCTATGAGATGTCCATGCGTATCGTTTATGGACTTGAAACGATCCAGGTCCATGAACATCAGGCTGAAGACCTTTCCCCTTCGCACCTCTTCGTCCAGCATGCTGTACAGGTGACGCGCATTGAACAGGCCGGTGACGTCATCGGTGATGGTCAACTCCTGAATCAGCGTCATCGATCGCGCATTTTGAATCGCGATCGCCGCATAGTCACAGAGAATCCGCAGGAACGAGATCGAATACTCCGACATCAGATCCAACTTGCTGTTCAGCAACTGGATAACGCCTAGCGTCTTGTTGCCGGATCTTACTGGTACGCAGGCGATTGAGTGGATATTCAGGTCCGGATGCTTACGCGAGAAGGCAGACCACTGCGCATCGAGCGATACATCCGGAATCACCAGGGGGTTGCCGCTGGCTGCCACCCATCCAGCAACACCCTCGCCCAGAGGCACGCGCAAGCCTTTCAGGGTGCTCGAATTCTCCCCTACGGCAATCGCGTAATACAGCTCACTGGTAGCGTCATCCACCATCAGCAGCGACCAGCGCTCCGGTCCGAAGAACTGGGCCATCTTGTCCATGATGGCTCCCAGAATCTCCTCCAGCTCCAGACTCGATGTCAGTGCCCGTGCCACATCGTGGAACACCCGGAGATGATCCATCTGGCGGCTTTCAATCACCTCAAACTGTCGCCTATTTTTCAAAAGTCATCCCCGGAGAGCAACAATTCTTACAGTTATTCTTGTCTCTGAAAAATCAACGAGAGGGCTATTGGCGTGAAGTCGCAATAATAAGCTGTGCTACCCGCCAATGTGAACCATGTTTCTTGAAGGTTTCTCGAAACCCGGTTCACCGATGTGATGACGCGCCTCTTTCCGCATCACCACCTTACGCACATACGCACTCAACTCCGCGTCGGTTCCACCGCGCGCCATTTCACCCAGCAGATCATGATCGCTCTGCGAAAACAGGCACGTCCTTATCTTTCCATCCGACGTTAGCCGCACCCGGCTGCAGTGTCCACAGAACGGATGCGACACTGGCGCGATGATTCCAATCTCGCCCAGGCCATCATCGAACGTAAAGCGCTTCGCAGTCTCACTTGCGGCATTCGGAGGAAGCTCCACCAGAGGGCGTAAGGCATTCAGTCGTACGACGATCTCGTCCATTGGCACCACCGTCTCGGGCTTCCAGCTGCGGTCTTCTTCGAGCGGCATAAATTCGATGAATCGTACGATGACCCCCTCGCGTCGCGAGAACTCCGCAAACTGTTCGATCTGTCCATCGTTGAATCCGCGAAGCAGAACGCAGTTCACCTTCACCGGACCCAGCCCTACAGTCTTCGCCTTTCGTATTCCGGCCATCACCTTGTCGAAGCTACGCGGAACCCGGGTGATCGCCGTGAATGTCTCCGAATCCACCGCATCCATGCTGACCGTCACACGATTCAAGCCTGCATCCTTCAACGGTTCGGCCAACCCCTCCAGCAAATGCCCATTCGTTGTCAGCGCAATGTCGAGTGGTCGACCGTCTTCCATATCGGCGATCTGAGTCCCGTCGGGAAGATACGCTGTGCGCATCTTCGCCAGCTCCCCCACCATCTCCACGAGGCCATGCCGCAGTAGCGGCTCGCCCCCGGTCAGACGGATCTTCTCCACTCCGAGCGAGACGAAGACACGGACCATCCGTAGATAGTCTGCAATAAGCAGCTCCGTATACTGCGCCCCCTCGTTGCCTGTCCGGCAATAGACGCATTTATAGTTACAGCGGTCTGTCACGGACACGCGAAGATCGGTGATCGCCCGGCCGTATTTATCCCGCAGCCTGGCTGAATTCTCCAGAGCACCCTCAATCGGCTCCAGAGTCGCCGCAGCGTCATTACGAATCGTTATGTGGGGCGACATCGTAGCCATAAGCTTCGTTTCGATACTGATTTGGATGCGCTGGCTCGAAAAGGGAAGCAGTGGTGCCAACTATCAGTATAGTCGTGTCGCGTTGCTCTTGGGAGCTGTAGGAAGCGGACGCGAGGGAGGGTGGCATCGTGTGTGCTCCCTCCTTCGAAGCCAAGTGAGTTCGCCTGCTCTATCCCTTAGCAGCGAGCACAGCCTTGGTCAATGCGGGGACCACCTCGAATAAATCCCCCACAATCCCGTAGTCAGCAACCTCGAAGATCGGAGCATTCTCGTCCTTGTTGATTGCAATCACTGCTTTTGATCCTTTCATCCCTACGAGATGTTGAATCGCTCCCGAGATCCCGACCGCCAGATAGAGCTTCGGCGAAACCGTCTGCCCCGAGCTTCCTACCTGTCGCTCCATCGGCAGCCAGCCGTTGTCGCAGATCGGCCGGGATGCGGCCAGCTCTGCACCCAGCGCGGCTGCCAGCTCTTCCACGATGCCGATATTCTCCTGCTCCCCAATCCCACGCCCGACGGAGACGATCACCGGAGCAGCGCTCAAATCCACCGTCTGAGCCGATTCGCGGAATAGCTCGCCAGGCTTATTGCGAATCTGCGCCGCCTCCAATCTGGGTGCAAACGCTTCAACAGCAGCGGCTCCCGCCTCTACGGCATCCGCCCGGAACGTCCCCGCCTGCACCGAGAGGAAGCATGGTCCTGTCGCCGTCTGTCGATAGTCCGCATTCAACTTGCCCTGCAGGAGCTGTCGCACGAACACTGGTCCGTCATGCACCGCGATGACATCGCTGATCAGTACCTGTCCGAATCTCGTGGCCAGTGCCGGTGCAAAGTCCCGCACCTGATACGTATGCGGCAGCACGACATAGGCAGGGTCTGCCTGTTTCACCAACTGCTCCAGCGCGACCACATATCCGTCCGAGGTATAGTCCTTCAACAGAGCATGGTCGACGGCGAACACCTTATCCAGCTTTTTCTGCGAGACCTCTGCGCTCAGCGCATCCACGCCCGAGCCGATCACCGCAGCCGAACAGGCTTCACCCAGCTTTGCCGCCAGTTGCTGTCCCGCGGCCAGGGCCTCAAAGCTCATGCGGTTCCAGTTGCCGCCGCGCTGCTCCATCAATACGAGAACTCCGCTCATATCACCCTCACCTCAAACTTCAGCTTCTCGACGATCTTCGCGGCAACCTCGGCGGCCGTTCCCGTCAACATCTCCGTCTTCTTCTGCTTCTCCGGTAGGTAAACCCTCTCCAGCCGAATCGCCGGGCCTGTTGCTGTAGCGGTGGCCTGCACCGTCCTGGTCTCTTTGGTCTTGGCCTTTTTTATCCCCATCAAAGTTGCGTACCGAAGTTTGTTGCCGCCTGACTGGATCGTCAGGAGCGCCGGAAGCGGCATCTCTACGTGCTGGAACCAGCCATCTTCCAGCTCTCGTTTTACCTTCAGTCCGGAGTCTCTCACCTCGACATGCATAATGATGGTTGCGTGAGGCATTCCGAGTAGTTCGGCCAGTACGACTCCCGTCTGTCCCAGCCCGAGGTCATCCGATTGCAATCCCGTCAGGATCAGATCCGGAGCCTCTGCCTTCACGGCATCAGCCAATACCTGCGCCACGCCTAGCGTGTCTCGCTCACCCAGATCGTCAGCCTCAATGTGAATAGCACGATCGGCACCCTTGGCCAAAGCCTCTCGCAGTGTGCTGGTGACGCGCTCCGGCCCGGCGCACACGACCACTACTTCGGCGCTGCCGTTCTTCTCTTTGAGTTGCAACGCCTCTTCGAGCGCATACGCATCCGGCTCGTTGATCGTGTAGTTCAAATCGCTCTCGTCGATCCACCTGCCGTCAGATGCGACATGAATCTGTGCATCCCGCTCCGGCACCTGCTTGATAGCCACAAGTATCTTCATCATCACTCCGCTTCCGATATCTAAGACCGTACTCTACTGAACTGATGTTTTCGGCTGAACAACGGCCGGCAGTGCTCTCGCCGTCAACTGCGCGATATCCAACAACTGTGGCGGGGCCTCGCTTACACTCGACAGCGCATCCCGAAACATCGTATTGCAGAACGGACAGGCCGTCCCCACAACCTGCGCTCCGGTTCCGGCAAGCTCCGCCGCCCGCACATGGCTCACGCGCTCGCCCTTCTCTTCGCCAAGGAAGGCAAGGCCTCCACCGGCTCCGCAGCAGAAGCTCCGCTCATGCGAGCGCGGCGCCTCGACCAGCTTGCCTGCCATCGCCACGATCTCGCGCGGCTCCTCGTAGACATTCTGGTATCGCCCCAGGTAGCAGGGATCGTGATAGACGATGCTCTCGCCCGAGCTTTGCTTCGGCAACCTATCCTTGTACCTCGCCATGAACTCGGAGTGATGCTCGATCTTCGGAGCGATGCCATACTCGCGCCAGTCGTTCGAGATTGTCCTCACGCAATGCGGGCAGATTGCCACGATCTTCTGCACCTTTGCCGCCTCCAATGCCTTCAGACCGAACTCGGCCATTGTCTGGAAGACCAGATCATTGCCCAGACGCCGAGCCGGATCGCCAGTGCACTTCTCCTTCTTCAACACACCGAACGTGGCTCCCAGGTAGTTCATCACCCTTGCAAAATCCGCGATAATCTCACGACCTTTCGGATCATATCCGCCCATGCAGCCGAGCCAGAGGCAATACTCCTGGGTTCCGTCGAAGATCGGAAATCCCTGCTTCTGAACAAACTTGTCGCGTTCCGTCGAGCTCAACCCAAGCGCATTTCCATTCTTCTCCAGCGCCAGAAACAGCTTCGTTCCATAGCTGTCCTCCCACGCGCCGGTATTGGTTGCGCCACGGCGCAATCCTACGATGATCGGCACGTGCTGAATCCCCACGGGACACTGATACTCGCAGCTTCCGCATGTCGTGCATTCGAACACCGCCTCCATGCTCATGTATTTCGCGGGAGGATTATCCGGTGACTCTTCAGGCGCCTCAACGAGCAACGGTGAATTCGAAGCCGGACCAAACTCATTCAGGTACGATCGCACGCCAAGAATGATCTCCTTCGGATTGAGCACTTTTCCGGTAGTCGAAGCCGGGCAGTGCTCCGTACACCGTCCGCACTCCACGCAGCTATAGGCCTGTAGCGAGATTAGTTGTGTCACATCCTTGCCAGCTACCAACCCAAAGTCCTCATCGCCGGCGAGAGGAGGAATCTTCGAGAAGCCATCCCGCTTCAGGAAGATCGTCAGTGGACTCAGTACCAGATGGAGATGCTTCGTATGCGGAATCAGCGGCAGAAAGACCAGCAGGGCCAGCGTATGGGTCCACCACAGCGCCTTCACAGCTCCGCTGCCCTCGTCTACGAAGAACGCCGCCAGGTAGGTCACCATTAGGAGAAAGATCAGGAAAGCGATAAACCCTGATTCATACGAGATCTTCCTGCCCAGCCAGATGGGGCGGACGAAGAACCTCCGCACGAACAACCCGAAGATCGACACAGCCACCAACAACGCCCATGCTGCGGCAAACAAAAAATAAAATCCGCCAACATAGCTGGCAGGCGATAGAAATTCCAGCCGCACCCCGTTTGCCAGATGATTCAGACTCACCAGAGCGAAGGCCAGAAACCCCCAGAAGACGAACGCATGAGCCAGCCCAGGCAGCGGCCGCTGCTTGATCACCTTCGCCTGGCAGAGAACCTCCCAGACGAAGTCCCACACACGCCGTCCGATCGGACGCAAGGAGAAATCAGTATCTTTCTTTGAGTTGAAGATGTTCCGGAGAATCGGCCCGAACCGCCAGAAGAACACCACTCCGGACGACACGATACAGGCTAGAAGCAGCCCCACTTCAAGCCAGGAAAAATGCTCCGGCTCAGCTAGAGTCGCCGAGACCTGCAGTCCTGAGAAAAGTATCGAGCCCGTATAACGGGAACCCACCGCCGTGACAAGCGACCCATCAACCATCCGAACCCATCCGCGGGCGACGCCTCAATGGAGCATCGCGCGCATCCCGAACAATCTCCGCAGTGGCTCCGGCGGTTCTATCAGAAGCTAACTAGTAGCTGATGAACTCGTCGCTGCCGCGACGCAGGCGGAGACCCGTAATGCCAAAAACCGCCGCCAGCGTGAACGTGATCGCATTCCAATACGCGATCGGATGAATCCATCCCGGCGACACCGTTAAATCCTGCCCGCTCCACAACGTAAGCAGCGCCGACACAATCAGGCATTGAAAGCAGAGCACCAGAAAGAGCTGCCCGCGACGGCGGCGCTTATCCAGCAGTTCTACCTGATCAGGCGTTAGGTTACGTTCTTCAAGGGGCAGCAGTGTGTTGGCCATTGGTGTGTTCTCGTCTCCTGCGTGTTGTTCCGGGTTCGAAGGACTGCCACCCCGCCGGGCAACAGTACAGCTCCATTAAATCACAGCATTGCTCCGCCCCGAATCCTTACGCCAAAGACGAGCTCCTGTACGCAGCGAAAGCATAACTGAATACCCATTCATTCGTAAATAGGGCTGCTCTGCACCGGCCTTTGCATTCGGGACTTCCCATGCCAGCCAGTGGTCAGCGAAAGACGCTAAATAAACGCCACTGACTGAATTCCAGCGACATCAAAACGCTTCCGGCACCGAATATTCTTGCATCCCACCATATCGTCCCGGCGCACCATATAGCTCTGTGCCTTTGCGAAACGAGCCCGGTCCCGGTCGTCGGCTCCCCGCGGCAGTTGGGTTTTTTTTCGTCGCACCAGCCAACTCAATTCATACTCCCCCTGCTGGCCGCAGTGTGGACATGTCATCACATGGGTACGTTGTTCGGGCCGCTCATCGAAAAAGTCGCGTTCTTCCATCCTGCACCTCGTTGGCTGCGGCGAAATTCCCGCCTGCATCCCCATGCCATCCTGCCTGACACGAGCCCTTCGGGGCAAGAGTAATGCATAATCACCATGGACTTCCTAGTCCGCCGGGGACGTTATGAGCAAACCTAAGAAGCAGGTATTCTCGAAGGTCAAAGCGGTGAAGGCTAACGCCCGTGCTCGTGTCGGCACTCCACCGCCGGAGCGCGTCCTCCCCGACCCGAAACAGAAGCTGGCCGCCAAGCCAAAGCATAAAGCCACCTTGGCCGACCTCATCAGCACCCCCGAAGAGCAGTGATGCTTATTCCAGCTCTCTTCGCAGTCCCAAATCACTGGTCTGATACACTCGCCGCGCCTATTCTTATCTGACGACTACTTTTGAGGCCCTCGTTGCGCATCCTTCACGTCAATCACACGCTGGACCTTGGTGGCACCGAAGTTATGATGCTCGATCTTGCCAGGGAGCAGAAGAAGCTCGGCGAGAGCGTCACGATCTGCTCGATGTACGGCCCAGGCCTGTTGGACGGCAAAGCTGCTGAATACGGTCTTCCCGTCGTACATCTCAACAGCCCCAGCAGTCTGTCGGCGAAGGTCAGATCCCTAACCACGTACCTTAGCCAGCACCCTCAGGACATCGTCCACAGTCACTGGGGAGTCTGGCTGCCAACCGCCCTCGCTGGCTTTCTCAAGCGAGTTCCGCGTGTCCACACTCACCACTCCAACCAGCAGCGCAGGCTCTTCCTGGAGCACCGCGTCGCCTCTTTCTTTACCAATAAGGTCGTAGTTCTTACCCCGCAGGTCGATGACTATATTAAAAAATGGGTTGCGGTCCCCAAACGAAAGCTTGCCGTCATTCCCAACGGAATCGATTTTTCAAGAATTGAGGGCGCAGCCCGGGTCGAACTCGACAGCATCCCATACGGGGCAACGGTCGTTGGCATGGTGGCCAGACTCTCCCCACCCAAGGACTATCCGACCTTCATCAGTGCGGCGAAGCTCGTTCTCGATCGGTTTCCAGATGTCCATTTCATCGCTGTCGGCGAGGGCCGTATGCGGCCCCAGTTCGAAGCGCAGGTAGCGCAGCTCGGACTCAAGAACTTTCACTTCCTCGGAGGCAGACTCGATGTACCCGAGGTGCTCCAGCGGATGACGATCAAGGTCCTCGCGACAAAAAATGAAGGTCTTCCTATCACTCTCCTCGAGGCTTTAGCCAGTGGTTGCGCCTGCATCGCAAGCGATATCCCGGCCAACCGCTATACCCTGGATGACGGCAACTCTGGTCTACTCGTTCCCGGTCAAGATCCCCCAGCCCTCGCAGCGGCGATCGAGCGTCTCCTGATCGATCCAGATCTGCGTCAAAGATTAAAGGGAAGCGCAGCACAGCGTTCTCAATACTTCACGGCGCATCGCATGGCCAAAGATTATGTTGAGCTTTGCCGCAATCTGCAAAAGTAATGCGTGACCGTTACAAGGGAGCGCCTATCATCCAACCCGCCGGCAGATTGAGGCCAGCACAATAAGAAGGGTTCCAACGATGAAGTCAGAATTTACTCTGAAAAAAATCACAATCCAGCCTCTAAAGATCGTCACCTTCCTGCCCGTCGTTCTCCTTGGCGTTCTTGCCCTCTCCGTCAACGCTCAGACCATTCAGGTCAATAAGGAGAATCGCACGATTGCCATCACCGCAACGGACAAGGTCACAGTCCTGGCCGACATCGCTACTGTCCACATCGGTTTCATCGCGTATGGGCCGGATAGCAACGCCGCCTATGCCAACGGCTCCCGCACTTCGAACGCCATCGTCAAGGCACTGACTGCCGCCGGAGTTCCGAACGACACCATCCAGAGCGAAAACCAGTCCCTCGCCCCGGTCCAGAACTACCAGCTCGACAAGCTCACCGAGGCGCAGAAGGCCCAGCGTCAGTTCCAGGTCACGCAGAGCTGGACTATTCGCACCGCCGCCAAGGACGCCGCCAAGGTTCTCGACACAGCTGTCAAAGCTGGAGCCAACCAGTCCGGTCAGATTGAGTGGAGCTTCAAGGACGAGAACGCTCCCGAGGCAGAAGCCGCAGCCAAGGCTCTCAAGCGCGCCCGAGCCCAGGCCGAGCAGATGGCTACGAGTCTCAGTGCCAAGCTGGGGAGTCTCCTCTACGCCAGCAATGAGGTTCAGTCCACACCCCGTCCTTACATGCGCGCCATGGCTGCCGCTCCCATGGCGATGGATAAGGTCGAACCGCTCGCCATCAATCCTCGTGAAGTTGAAAAGTCCGCCACGGTTTACGCCGTCTTCGCCATCGAATAGCCACATAGTTTCTATAATGCCCAGCTAGCCTTACTATCAGTTCGCACGTTCGCGGAGAAAATCATTTGAGGCTAAATCTTCTTGTCACAATTGCCCTCTCGGCTGCGACGCTGAGTTCGGTTGCCCAAACCCTTACGGTAAACAAGGAAAACCGCACCATCGCCGTGACTGTCACGGATGAGGCGCAGGTCATTGCGGATGTCGCGACCATCACAGTCGGTTTCACTGCATACGGAGTGGATCAGAACCAGACCTATGCTGACGCGACGCGAATCTCTAATGCCATCATGAGCGCACTCCACGGCACTGGTATTGGGCAAGAAGCCATCGAGAGTGCCGAGCAGAGTCTCACCGCCATCGACGACAACGACAAGATCCGCCCCTCCAAGGGGATTCGTTTTCGTTTCTCTCAATCCTGGCATGTAACTGTTCCTGCTGCCTCAGCTGCAGATACCCTGCACACCGCAATCACAGCGGGCGCGAATGACAGCGGGGGCATTGCCTGGAAACTAGATAACGATGAAGCACTTGAAGCTGCAGCTGCTGATAAAGCCTTAGCCCATGCGCAGAAAGTTGCCGAACACTACGCAAAAGGCCTGAAGAACAGACTTGGCGCGCTCGTCTACGCAAGCAACCAGGTTCCCCCTCGCGGTCTCTTCGGCGGCGGCATGCTCAACACCCAGAGTGCCTCTGTCAGTTCAAGCAAAATCAACCTGAAGCCATTGGCGATTGCTCCAGAGAAGATCTCGAGATCAGCCACGGTTTACGCCGTCTTCGCCATCGAGTAAGCTTTGCCCAGTCTCGATCCGTGCTGGAAAGGAATCTATGCCCGTTCATACCTATCGCGAACTCAAGCCGACCCCGGAGGCCGAGGCCATCTACCGTCGCTGGCTCTCGAACCTTAACGAAGAGTTCACCCGCCACCAGTCCTTCGATCGTCGCGCCGATATCGTCCGGGACGAGCTTTATCAGATGTACCTGGGTAAGACCCACGGTGGCCGCAAGCAGGCCACTCTCACCAGCGAGCTCGCCACCAACGTCCTCGCCGAGTGCTTCGATCCCCGCAACATCACGCTCGAACCCGAGTACTACGGCGACGTCGACCCCGAGCAGTACAACCTCCGCAAGCCCCTCATCTGGTTCTGGCAGATGTTCGACCGCTCGCCGCTCGGCCTCAACCACTGGCTGGGCTTCCGCTTCCGCTGTATGCTGGGCCGCCACATCTTCCGCCATCTGGGCAAGGGCGTCAAGATCTTCCACAACGTCGAGTTCACCTTCGGGTATAACCTCACCATCGAAGACAACTGCACCATCCATAAGAACGTCATGCTCGATGACCGCGGCGAGATCATTCTCCACGATGGCACCAGTGTCTCCGACTACGCCAATATCTATTCGCATACCCACAACATCAACCAGCAGGCTGATGTCACGAACAAACCAACTGAGCTAGGCCCGCGCGCCCGCGTTACTTACCATGCCACTGTCCTTGCCGGCGCAAACGTTGGTGAAGACGCGATGCTTGGAGCCATGGGATTGGCTACTAAGCCTGTCCCGCCATCCAGCGTCTCCGTAGGGATTCCTGCCCACGTCAAACGCCAGAAGGACCCCGCACCGTCCTAGACCTGTTATCCGGTAAACTCGAATCACCATGCCTCAGGAAGTCGTACTCGTTCTTTTCCAAATCGTCGTTCTTATCTTGGCGTTCAGCGTGCATGAGTGCGCGCACGCCTGGGTTGCCTGGCGTCTCGGCGACCCCACCGCCAAGATGCTTGGACGTATCACGCTCAATCCCATCAAGCATATTGACCCGTTCGGCTCCGTTATCTTTCCGTTGATCGGCCTCTTCTACGGCGGGATGCTCTTTGGCTGGGCCAAGCCGACACCTGTGACCGCCCGTAACTTCAAAAACTATAAGCGGGACGATATCCTGGTCGCCCTCGCCGGCCCGGCCAGCAACCTCATCTCGGCCACTGTGGCGCTTATTCTTCTCATCGTGCTCAAGCACGCCATCGCCGGGGGCGACGTTGCCATTGAAACCGCCAGGTATCTCGCCCACCGTATGCCTGGAATCTCGACGGAGAATCTGCCTCAGCTCTTTCCCATTGCTCTGTTCCTCTATTACGTCATCCTGCTGAATCTACTTCTCTTTGTCTTCAACCTTATCCCCGTGCCGCCGCTGGATGGAAGCCACATCCTCCGGCACTTTCTGCCCTCCAGAGCGCTTCAGGTCTATGACCGTATCGGCATGTTCGGAATGATCATCCTCATGTTGGTCGGTGGCAGTCTGATCTTCCGAGTCTTTCTGAATCCACTGCAGGCCACCTTTGATACGCTTCTCTTGAGCCTCTAAGCAGCCCATTTTCCCGTATCATCTCTCTTGACGGAATGACACAAGAAAACCCCATTTCTCCGCGCCCCCGCGTTCTCAGCGGAATGCGACCCACTGGCAGGCTCCATCTCGGCAACTACATGGGCGCCCTCTACAACTGGGTCCAGCTCCAGCACCAGTACGAGTGCTACTTCTTCATTGCTGACTACCATGCGCTGACAACCGGCTATGCCGACACCTCTGGCTTGAAAGACGACATCCGGCAGGTGGCTCTCGATTTCCTTGCCGGAGGCCTCGATCCGGAGCTCTGCACCATCTTCATTCAGAGTGAAGTGAAGGCCCACTTTGAGCTTCACACGCTGCTCAGCATGATCACGCCGGTCACCTGGCTGGAGCGGGTGCCCACCTACAAGGATCAACAGGAGCAGCTTAAGGAGAAGGACCTGGCTACCTATGGCTTCCTTGGCTACCCTCTTCTGCAATCCGCCGACATCCTCCTCTACCAGCCCTCGTTCGTGCCTGTCGGTCAAGACCAGGCTGCCCATGTCGAACTCACCCGCGAGGTGGCGCGCCGGTTCAACCAGTTCTATCCCGGCGAGTTCCTTCTCTCCCCTAACGCCGCGCCGTGGGAGATGCGAGCCATCGAAGAGAAGGCCCGGAAGCTAGCCGGCGATCCGAACAAGTCCATCTTCACCCCACATGAACTCCAGCAGGCAGCATTGCAGACCAAGAAGCTCTCTGGATTCGGTCGCAGGGAGATTCTGCCCGAGCCGCAGGTTCTGCTGACCCCGTCGCCGAAGCTACCGGGAACTGATGGCCGGAAGATGTCGAAGAGCTATAAGAACACCATCCTTATGTCGGATCCCGAGACGGAGGTTCGCGCGAAGCTTAAAACTATGGTGACCGATCCGGCGCGCATCCGCCGCGACGATCCCGGCAATCCCGATGTCTGTCCAGTCTTCGATCTTCATAGGGTCTTCTCCACACAAGAGATGCAGCAGACGGTCCGCGAGGGCTGTACCACGGCAGGCATTGGCTGTATCGAGTGCAAAGGCTGGGTAGCCGACGGTATTGTTAAGGAGCTGGCCCCTATTCAGGAGCGTCGTCGTTACTACGAGGCCAACCCCATTGAGGTGGATGACATTCTTGAAGCAGGCAATGCCAGGGCTCGCGTTCGAGCCAACCAAACCATGTGTGAAGTTCGCGCCGCCGTAGGTCTTCGCTAATCATGTCCGACGAAATTCTCCATCCCGAAGCAGCTCCGGAACAGCCGGACGAGACTACGCATCACGAAGTCTCAGTACCTGACGCAGCCGCCGAGAGCTCAAGTTCGGCCGTCTCAGTGCCTGAGTCTGTTCCTGTCGAAGAGAGGCCTATCGCTCCAGAGCCTCACGAGCCCTTCGCTCTCCAGCATCCGATTGCCGCCCCGGCTCCCGAGCCTAAGCGCACCTCCGCGAAAGACAAGGAGAAGGAGGAGGCCTCACAGTCTCCCTTCTCCGTCACTGTCGGGCAGGTCTACGACGGCCCGCTTGATCTCTTGCTGGACCTGATCCGCAAGCAGAACATCGATATCTACGACATCCCCATCGCGCGAATTACCGCGCAGTTCCTGGACTACACTCACCAGCTCAAGCAGACCGACGTCGACTCCGCAGGCGAGTTCATCTATATGGCCTCGCTGCTGATTCACATCAAGTCGAAGACCCTGCTCCCGCGCGATCCCTCGGACGTCCTTGGCGGCGACGCCGAAGACCCACGCCGCGAGCTGGTGGAGCGGCTGCTGGAGCACGAGCGCTTCAAGGCCGCCGCGCAGATGCTGATGCAGAAGCAGCAGATTGAAGAGGCTACCTGGACCAATCCCGGCATCCGCGAGTTCAAGGACGACGCTGGCGCCGAGCGCGAGATCGCCGCCGATACCGTAGACCTCGTGCGGATCTTCCAGGAGATTCTCGACCGCGTACGGAAGCGCCCCGTGCTCGATGTGGACGAGGAGTCGGTCACCGTCGCCCACATGATCGACTACGTGAAACGCCGCCTGATCATGGAAGACAAGCCGGTCAGCCTGCGTAAGCTGCTGCACAACACGCACACGGAGCGAGCCCTCATCTGCATGTTCCTGGCGATGCTGGAGCTGGTCCGGCTGCAGGCCGTTCTGCTGCATCAGCCCATCCAGCAGGGCGATATTCTCATCAAGAAGACCGACGCCTTCGACCAAGTGTTTGCAGACCAGGCACAGGCTCGCGACGACTGGCGCTGAGCAAATCCATCCGACAGGGTGCCTCCGGTTTTCATCGCTCACAGTAGGACCGGCGTAGCTCGAAGACCCTCCCGATGCGACGTTTTCTGAAGAAAAAAGCTCAAAAAAACGCTCGATATTTTGATAATAAGTACATGTATTTCAATGGTTTGCATTAAATGCATCTTCTAAAGTTAGGCGTCTCGGCAACGTGCGGCTATCTTCTTGCATCCGTTTTTACATCTGCTCCGAAGAGAGCGAACCATTCGCAGAGCATCAATCGATCTACGGTCCAGATCCGCGAACTCACTGACTTTTTTCTGCCTCTAAGAGAACGTCCCTTTGGGCACGAGAGCGTTTCTCGTCTCCAATCCATGAACCGTGCATTCTTCTGAAAGGACGGAATATGCATCGCATAGTTCGTAATATCGGAGTACCACTTGCTCTTTCGATCCTTAGTGCTACTGTGGCACGCGCCGATACGCTGACCTATAACTTCCTCGCCACGGCTACACCCTACGGAGCGATTAGCGCAACGCTTCCCGCGTCACCCACACCTACCTCCTTCACCGCAAACTCGTTCACGCTCGCTTCTACTCCAGTCATCGTGGATGGAGATCCGGCGACAGTGAATATCGACTTCTATCTCTCGACGGCTGGCGGAGGCGCTGCGGGGCAGGGAACCCGCGTGGAGGGAGAGCAGCTCTTCACCGGCTCTACCTCCAGCCCAACATTTAGGCTTGGCACCTTCGAGGTCGGAGGTTTCCAGCTCAACATCTCCCAGGCCATCTCCGTGATCCCTGAACCGGCGAGCCTTTTTTTGCTCGGAACCGGAGCAGTGGGAGTCTATGGCGTCTTCAGAAGGAGGCGGAACTCCGAAACCGATACCCAAGAGGCTGCGTAACAATTTGAAATTATTCACGACTTAGACAAAGACGGAACTCCGACCCTGTGATGACAAGATCGAGTTCCGTCTTTGTCCATCATTGAGCACCCGTTCTGTACGGGTGAACGATGTCTTGAGAATTCGTGAAGAAAGCAAGAGCGGTTCTTCGCTATCTGATCTGTTAGAAGTTCAGATGCGGTGATTTCTCAGCAGCCGCGTGTAAATCTCTGCCGTCATCTCATCGAAGCAGCAAAAGATAACCCGTTCCAGGTTACTCGCCTCCAATTGGTTGTTGACGGTAGTGACGGCGATACGGGCGGCCCGCTGCCGGGGGAAGTGGTAGACCCCGGTGGAGATCGCTGGGAACGCAATCGATTTCACATCATATTCCCGGGCCAGCTCCATGCAGCGGCTATAACAACCCTCCAGCTTCGTGTCCTCGCCATGGGTGCCGCCGTTCCACACCGGGCCCACTGCGTGAAACACCCACTCTGCGGGTAGCTCGAAGCCAGGGGTCACTTTGGCTGAGCCTGTGAGGCAGCCGCCCAGCCTCTCGCAGGCACGTAACAGCTCCATTCCAGCGGCTCGATGGATCGCGCCGTCAACCCCGCCGCCTCCTAAAAGGGACGTGTTCGCTGCATTGACGATTGCGTCGACCTGCAGCTTGGTGATGTCGCCGCGAACTACCTCGATCTGCGTCATGCTGGCCTCGCACTCCAATTTGGATGCCAGCCGAGCTCGAAAGAAGGCGCACCTTTCACGCTCTCTTAACTTGTCGTCTTCAATTTGGGGCTATCGTCCGATTATCAGACACCGACTCTATTTGTAAGGTGAAGAAACTTCATGGCCACTCCCGCCACACTACCCCCCAGCTCTATTCTCGACGAGAAACTCAAGAGATCCTCCCCGGGCAAGATCGGCGCCATTGTCTTCGCCGTACTGCTCATCGGTGGCCTCGGCTACATCACCAACCGGCTCTGGGTTGATCTCTCTCCCCTCCACGAGACATCGGTCTTCCCCTACCTCCTGCTCGGTCTGGCCCTGTTGATTGCCCTTGGGTTTGAGTTCGTCAACGGCTTTCACGACACAGCCAACGCTGTGGCGACCGTCATCTATACCCATGCGCTGGAGCCGCACGTCGCCGTCGTCTGGTCGGGCCTGTGGAACTTCATCGGCGTTCTCACCAGTTCTGGGGCCGTAGCTTTTGCGATCATCTCGTTGCTCCCAGTGGAACTGATCCTGAAGGTGAGCAAAGGCGCCGGCTTCTCCATGGTCTTCGCGCTGTTGATTGCGGCAATTCTGTGGAACCTGGCGACGTGGTGGCGCGGCCTTCCTGCATCGAGCTCGCATACGATGATCGGCTCGATCATTGGAGTAGGCGTAGCGAATCAGTTGATGCACGGAGCCAGCGGAACCAGCGGAGTCGATTGGGAGCAGGTCACCAAGGTCTTCAAGGCACTGTTGCTCTCGCCTCTCGTGGGCTTTGGCGCGGCAGCGCTGCTATTTCTTCTCTTCAAAGCAGTGATGAAGGATCCCCGTCTCTACGAGGCCCCGAAGGGAACGGAGCCTCCGCCGTTCTACATCCGCGCCCTGCTGGTGCTTACCTGCACCGGCGTCAGCTTCGCGCACGGCTCCAACGACGGCCAGAAGGGCATGGGGTTGATCATGTTGATCCTGGTGGGCACGGTGCCCACGGCTTATGCCTTGAACCACACCGTCAATGCGAACCAGGTGCAGACCTTTGCCGCTATCTCCCAGCAGGTGATCTCCACAGTCGGAAACTACGTCGATCCGAACACGACGGTTGGCGACAGCGGCCCGGAGTTGGAGAGCTTTGTCAGCACGCATCGGTTCTCCCCCTCGACGATGCTCGCGCTGCAGCAGATGGTGGGCGACATCCGCAATGAGGCTACCCGGTACAAATCTCTTGGCGCTGTCCCGTCCAACATGCAGGCTAACGTTCGCAACCAGATGTATCTGACCAGCGAGACTCTCCGTCTCCTGCCGAAGTACGGTCCCAAGGTCAACGATGATGACCAGAAGGTGCTGAAAAACTACAAGGGCCTGCTCGACAACTCGACCAAGTTCATCCCGTCGTGGGTGAAAGTCGCCGTCGCTCTCGCATTGGGACTAGGTACGATGATCGGCTGGAAGCGCATCGTCGTCACGGTAGGGGAGAAGATCGGCAAGACCCACCTGACGTATGCGCAAGGCGCGTCGGCAGAGCTGGTCGCCATGTGCACGATCCTCGCCGCAGACGGCTATGGCCTCCCGGTCAGCACGACTCACGTCCTGTCCTCGGGCGTGGCCGGCACGATGGCCGCGAACAAGAGCGGCCTGCAGATGTCCACGCTTCGGGATATTGCCTTGGCGTGGGTCTTCACTCTGCCGGTAGCGGCACTGCTCTCGGGCGGCCTCTTCTGGCTCTTCAGCGCCTTCGCCAAATAGTCTGGATTCCACCTGTCCAGGCGGCCCGCCATCTTGGCGGGCCGCTTTTTTGCTGGTGTTCTCCGATCACGAGCTGCCTTTCGTGACCTCCGCGTCGCCATTGATCGATCTATAGACTCCATTCCGGCTTCCTGGGCGTGGCAATCTTATCCACGGTTGGTATGCTTAGGGGTACGTCAACGAAACCATGAGCCTTAAAGCAAAGATCGAAGCCGTCATCTACGCCTCAGAAGAACCAGTGACCCTGGCCCAGCTAACCGGTCTCCTCGGCCACGAGGCCCAGGCCGAGCTCGACCACCTGGATGCCGCCCAGCAGTCTCTGACCCTGGATGAGGCACCATCCGACCCCGACGTTCTCAACGATGAGGTGCTCTCCGAGGGAGATCGCGCCGAGGCGCTCGACCATGCGTTGCACGAGGCCGCCGCCAGGGAGGCTGCCCACGCTAAAGCCATCCACCAGCACGAGGTTGCGGATGCTGCAGCCATGCGAACCAGCGACACCCTCGATCCTGAAGCTCTCAAGCCCGAAGCTATTGAAGCAGCGCAAATAAGCGAGTCTCCCGCAGAGGAGATCGGCGAAAAGAAGGCCGCCCGCGAGTCCAAAGAGGACAAGGAGAAGGCCCGCCGCCTGCGCGAGTACTTCCGCACCATTCTTGACCAGCTCATCGCCGACTACGCCACCGGCGACCGTGGCCTTGAGATTCGCGAGGTTGCCAGCGGCTTCCGCCTGTCTACCAAGCCCGAGTACCACGACGCCGTCCGCGGCTTCGTCAAGTCCCTCAAACCGCCCCTGAAACTCTCGCTGCAAGCCCTCGAGACCCTCGCCGTCGTCGCCTACAAGCAGCCCGTTACCGCTCCGGAGATCTCGGAGATTCGTGGCGTGGACTCAGGCGGTGTCCTCGGCTCTCTGATGGCCCGCAAGCTTGTCACCACCGCTGGCCGCAAGCAGGTCATCGGCCGCCCCATTCTCTACAAGACCACCAAGGACTTCCTCCTCCGCTTCGGCCTGAAAGACATCAACGAGCTTCCAAGCATCGAAGAGTTTGAGAAGATGGCCGGCGAGCTGGCTGATCAGGAGCCGGTCCAGGAGGAGATTCCTATGGAGCACGACGCACCCGAGACGTCCAAGGAACTGGAGAGGGAGATAGGCTCGGTCGAGCCCCAGGCCGACGGCAGCGGAGAGAGCTCCGAAGAGAACCTGGAGCCGGATAATCTGGAGCAGGACTCCCGTGAGAACCCTGCCGAAGAGATCATCGTGGACGGCCGCATCTCCGGTCTCCCCCCGAACTACGACACCGACCAGCTACCCGCCGACGATACCGATTCTTCTGCCCTCGATGCGGAGGTACAGTCCGATCTTCACAAGGAATCCAATGAAGGGGAATGAGCGATCCTCTCCGACCGTAAAACGACTACGCCCCTCCACATGTAGAGGGGCGTAGTCGTGAATCGTTCGGATGCTTCGATCACATCTCCTTCATCCTTCGCCTCCGGCACGCAGTGAATGGCTTGCCGGTTTGCTGGAACCCGGACCCGTCAGCCGCCTCGCAACGGATACACTAGGAGAGCAACATCAGACCGCGATGAGCAGCCCCGCAGTCAGAAAGCCAGGAACATGAGCAAATCCATCTCTCCCAAGCCTTCCAACAACGACCAGTCCGGCGAAGCCCCCCAGGGCGACCGCCTCCAGAAGATCCTTGCCCAGGCCGGCATCGCCAGCCGCCGCAAAGCCGAGGAGATCATCCTTGCAGGCCGTGTGCACGTCAACGGCGTCATCGTCAAAGAGCTCGGCACTCGCCATGATGCTACGAAGGATCACATCCGCGTCGACGGCAAGCTGCTCCACGGCCCCGAGGAGCAGCGCTACTACATGCTCAACAAGCCGCGCGGCTACGTCACCACCCTCGACGACCCCGAAAAGCGCCCCACCGTCATGCAGCTGATGACGAAGCAGAAGGGCCCCCACGGCGACCACGTCCGCCTCTACCCCGTAGGCCGCCTCGACTACCTCAGCGAGGGCCTCCTGCTGATGACCAACGACGGCGAGCTCGCGAACAAGCTCTCCAAAGCTGCCGCGGGTGTGGAGAAGACCTATCTGGTCAAAGTCTCCGGCGTCCCCACCCCGGAGAGCGTCGACCAGCTCCGTCGCGGCATCATGATCGACCGCGGGCGCCTCAACGAGGTCCGCAGCGGCCGTCGAGACCGCGTCATCACCTCTCCGGCAAAGGTGGAGTTGGTACGTGGAGGCGACAATCCCTGGTACGAGCTCACCCTCACGGAGGGCCGCAACCGTCAGCTCCGCAAGATGTTCGAGGAGATCGGCCACCACGTGGAGAAGATCCGGCGCATCGGCTACGGAGCCCTGCGTCTCGACGTCCCACCGGGCGAGTTCCGTGAGCTCTCGCCGGGAGAGGTGACTGCTCTGGGCCGTGCCGCAAAAGGCCAGAAGGTCGTACCAAAAAAGAAGACGCCCGAGTTCGCGCAGCTCAAGTCTCCCGCGAAGAAAAAATCCACAGGACCCCGCCGTACCTTCGCCTCCAGGTCCAAACCGAGCGCCCGCCCCCGGCGCGCCCAATAGCTCGCATGTAATAGTTTTGTCGCCGCGATGGTGAGTCGAAGGGCCAATGGCTGTCGTGGCCTCTTTTCCCCGCCACACCGTGGCGATCGACGTCCCAATTCTTCGCTAGGCTACGAAGAATTGGGGCCTCCTCTAGCCCAAATTTACCGCCGTTTCACGCTCTCTCCAACGCCCGCACGACCCCCATTGACATACCTCTATTCGCGCGCCCAGAATACTCCCGCTATTAATCTTTGGGGAGATGACAATCGCTTCCCGAAAGCATCCAATAGCCATAGCCAGCAAGAAGGCTCAGGCCGTAGCCAGCAGCGCAACGGCGTAGTTTGCAGCAAAGGAGCAACACGAGTGGCAATTGAAAAAGCAACGTTTGGTGCAGGATGTTTTTGGGGTGTAGAGACCCGTTTCGCAGAACTCACAGGTGTTATCGACACGGCCGTAGGATACGAAGGCGGCGACCTCGAACATCCAACCTATAAGGAAGTCTGTACGGACCGCACCGGCCATGCGGAGGTTGTTCAAGTCACATTCGATCCCTCCCGCCTCCCCTACGAGGCGCTACTCGACACATTTTTTGCGATGCACGATCCCACGCAGGTCAACCGACAGGGGCCCGACTGGGGCAGTCAGTATCGCAGCGTGGTCTTCACCCATACCGACGAGCAGTTCATGCAGGCGCGGGCCAAGGTAGCTGAGCTCAACGCCTCCGGAACCTACCGTCTCCCCATCGCTACGCAGATACTCCCTGCCGCCACCTTCTGGAAGGCCGAGGAGTACCACCAGAAGTATCTGGAAAAACGCGGCATGGTCAGCTGTCACATCTAGGACGCAAACCAAACGGCCCCACCTCAGGCACATCGAAGCCAAAGGGTGGGGCTTTCGAATGTCGCCTATCCTATCGCCCTTGTGATACTCTGGTACTGCACTCTGGAAAAAAGGAGTGCGGGCATCGCAGGCAAAGACTCCCCATGGAATTCGGAGTTTGGCCAGAGACTGCGATTCACCTTTACCCACCGCTTGCCTTCCCTGAAAATCAGGAAGCCGCGCTGGTTGCTCTGGCTGGAAGGCCCGTCATCGGACGAGTCTCGCCGTGCAGCAGCAGCGCTTCGATAAACGACAGCAATGCTGACTATTGAAATCCATGGTGCTTCGGCGCCCCTGCATTTTTATGCCGCCTTATCAACTCCTAAAGGAAAAACTTTGAACTCCGCAACTCTCGAGCAAGAGCAACAGCAGACAGCACCCCAGGCTGCATTCGTAGCAGCAAACCCGATCAACCTCCCCCTCGCCAATGACGTCCGCTTCACCGACTTCAATATCTCGGACTCGCTTAAGTCTCGCCTCTCCACCGCCGGCTTTGTGATCCCTACGCCCGTCCAGGCCAAGGCCATCCCGCCAGCCCTCGAAGGCAAGGACATCCTCGCCACCGCCTCCACAGGCACCGGCAAGACCCTCAGCTTCCTCATCCCGATGATCCAGCGCATGGACGCCACCTCGGTGCCCAGCACCCGTGGCAAGCGCGGCCCCATCCGTTCGTTGATCCTGCTCCCGACGCGCGAACTCGCCATGCAGGTCCTCGAGGCCTACGGCAAGCTCGTCCCCGGCTCGCGCAACGACGCTGTGCTCGTCTGCGGCGGCCTCTCCGAGCGCGCCCAGCTCGACAACCTCGACCGTGGCCCGCGCCTCGTCGTCGCCACTCCCGGCCGGCTTGAGGACTTCCTCCGCCGCCGCGAGATCAACATCAACGCCGTCGAGATGTTCGTCCTCGACGAGGTCGATCGCATGCTCGACATGGGCTTCCTTCCCGCCATCCGCCGCATCGTCGGAGCGATCCCCAAGACCCGCCAGACCATGTGCTACTCGGCGACCCTCGACGCCAACATTCGCGAGATCGTCCGCGACTACGTCAAGGATCCCGTCCGCATCGAGATCGGCACCACCTCCAAGCCCAGCGATCGCGTCGAGCTTCGCGTCTACACCGTCATGCAGGATCAGAAGCTCGGCCTGCTCGACCAGATGCTGCGCGAGGAGCAGGGAACCTTCCTGGTCTTCTCCCGCACCAAGCATGGCGCAGACCGCATCAGCAAGAAGCTCGAACGGCTCGGCCACGACGCCGACGTCATCCACGGCGACCGCAGCCAATCCCAGCGCACCGCTGCCCTCAAAGGCTTCCAGAACGGCAAGCACCGCGTCCTGGTCGCCACCGACGTCGCCGCACGCGGCATCGATGTCCAGGACATTGCCCACGTCGTCAACTATGATCTCCCGAACGCCTCCGACGACTTCGTCCACCGCATCGGCCGGACGGGACGCGCCGGAGCCAAGGGCGTAGCCACCACCTTCGTCATGCCGCAGGAAAAATATGACGCCCGCAAGCTGGAGCGCGAATTAAAGATCAAGTTCGAGTGGCGCGAAGCCGATAAGAACCTTGAGAAGGAACTGCGTAACCAGCCCCTCGACACAACGTCCAAGGGACAGGACCTCATGCAGCTCGAAACTCGCACCTGGCGCGGCAACGATCCCGTGGCCCCCATGGCCGCGAACCCCAGCCCCTACAAAGCTGGCAAGTCGAGCGGCACTGGCTTCCGCGGCCGCAGCAGCGGCGGCAATGGCGGTGGAGGCTTCCAGGGTGGACGCAACTCCGGCGGACGTAGCAACAGCGGACGTCCCGGCAGCAACAGCCGCCCAGGCAGTAGCCGTTCAGGCCCAGCCCGCCGCGGCCAATAACACACTCAGACGCTCCGCTCTCCGGCCAACCAGCCGCAGAGCGGAGCTGTCGTTTGCTGGGGCTCGTCCGCCCAGTGTGAAAACTCTTCGCTGGAACGAACTCTCCAATGTCAGAAAACATCCCCAACCTTAGTGAACTCTCTCAGATCGTAGGCAACGACAAGAACTTCGTCCTGCGCATCGTCCAGCCCGGCCTCGCTGGCCTCATGGACGGCTCCGTCTCCACCCTGGCGCCCATCTTCGCGACGGCCTTCGCCACACACAACTCCCGCACCGTCTTCCTCATCGGGGCGGCCTCAGCCGTAGGCGCTGGAATCTCCATGGCCTTCTCCGAAGGTCTCTCCGACGACGGCTCGCTCACCGGACGCGGTGATCCCATCTTTCGGGGTCTCGTCACCGGCCTGATGACCTTCATCGGTGGCTTTCTGCACACACTTCCGTTCCTCATCGCAAACGTCCACACCGCCCTCACATGGGCCTACGCGGTCGTCGGGGCCGAACTCGTCATTATCGCCCTCATCCGCCATCGTTACTTCAAGACCAGCTTCGCCCTCTCCTGCCTGCAGGTCATCGTCGGTGGAGGCCTGGTCTTCGCGGCAGGCGTCCTCATCGGTCAGTCATAACGTCATCTCTCCTGCCGCAGCTGTGGCAGAGCGGTCTATTTTGCATGCCAAAGGGTGCAAGAGTCGCTCACCGGAGACGGCATAAAATCCGTGGTCTCCTTTCGCGCCGCTTCACAGACACTTCATGCCCGCACTGCGCAAAAACCTGCGGAACCCTGTAAAATAGAGGTAATCCATGATCTCAGTCTCCAATGTAACCATGCGCTACGGCTCGAAGCTCCTCTTCGAGGATGTCTCCGTCACCTTCACCACCGGCCGCCGCTACGGCCTCACCGGCCCCAACGGCGCCGGCAAATCCACCTTCATGAAGGTGCTCACTGGCGAGATCGATGCCCAGAAGGGCACCGTCGTCCGCCCCAGGAAGATCGGTGTCCTCTCGCAGGACCAGTACGCCTTCGACGCCTTCCGCGTCATCGACACCGTCATCATGGGCAACAAGGCTCTCTGGGCCGCTCTCGCGGAGCGCGAGATCATCTACGAGAAGCCCGAGCTGACCGACGAAGACGGCAGCCGCCTGGGCGAACTCGAAGGCATCGTCGGCGATGAGGACGGCTACGAGGCCGAGTCCAACGCCGCCGTCCTCCTTCAGGGTCTCGACATCCCCGACGAGCTCCACGAGCGCAAGATGTCCGAGCTCCAGGGTGGCCAGAAGGTCCGCGTCCTGCTCGCCCAGGCCCTCTTCGGCAACCCCCAGGCCCTGCTCCTCGACGAGCCTACGAACTATCTCGACCTCGAGTCCATCCACTGGCTCCAGGACTTCCTCAACCGCTACACCGGCACCGTCATCACCATCTCGCACGATCGCCACTTCCTCAACAACGTCTGCACCCACATCGCCGACATCGACTACGAGACCATCATCACCTACAACGGCGGCTACGACGACATGGTCCTCCAGAAGACCAGCATCCGCACCCGCATCGAATCGCAGAACGAGCAGCGCGAGAAGAAGATCGCTCAACTCAACGACTTCATCGCCCGCTTCTCCGCCGGTACCCGCAGCTCGCAGGTGAACTCCCGCAAGAAGGAGGTAGAGCGCCTCGCCACCAGCGAACTCGCCCGCTCCAACATCGCCCGCCCCTTCATCAGCTTCAAGATGGAGCGTCCCTCCGGCAAAAACGTCCTTGAATTCGAGAAGGTCAACAAGACCTACACCCAGAAGGACGGCAAGGTCGAGCACGTCATCAACAACTTCACCGCCGCCGTCACCCGCGGCGATAAGGTCATCCTGATGGGCCGCAACGGGCAAGGGAAGACCACGCTCATCAAGGCTCTGTTAGCAAACGGCCCCGGCATCGAAGAGAAGGACGTCTCCATCGACTCCGGTACCGTCAAGTGGGGCCACGAGGCTCAGATCGGCTACTTCGCCCAGGACCACAAGGGCTCCATCCAGCTCGGCATGACGGCCTCGGACTGGCTGCACCAGTTCGACCCGGCAGCCACCAAGGAAGACATCCGCGGCATCCTCGGCCAGATGCTCTTCAAGGGAGAAGAAGGCCTCAAGAAGACCGACGCACTCTCCGGAGGCGAAGCCGCCCGTCTGCTCTTCTGCAAGATCATGTTGCAGAAGCCCAACGTGCTGGTCCTCGACGAGCCCACCAACCACCTTGACCTCGAGAGCATCAACGCCCTCAATCAGGCCATCCAGAAGTACGAGGGCACCGTCTTCCTCGTCACCCACGACCAGGACCTCATCGAAGAGGCCGGCACCCGCATCTGGCACTTCGAAGGCGGCCCCACCGACTTCCACATTACCGACCACAAGGGCCCCTACGAGGAGTACCAGCAGCAGCTCGCCATAGCCGCAAAATAGTCGCAATCGCACTTCAGGCAAATGGCACGGCTCTTCAAAAGCCGTGCCATTTCCATTTGGCGCATAAGCGACTAAATCTATGCTTTTGCCCTTATTTTTGCTTCTTCTTTGTCATTTCGCAGTCGAGTGCTCATGACCAGATTCAAGTGGCCGTGAAATAATGGCTAAAACATGAAGTAATCAGATGTTTTTTGGAAAAGGTCAGGCGATCGATATGGCTGTCTCGGTTCTACAGCACGACACGATAAACGATCAGACTCAAGACAAGAAGGGGCTGACGTCGCACTTCATCCAGCTTGAAGAGCAGTACGGCACCAAAAACTACAAGCCCCTCGACGTCGTCGTCGAGCGCGCCAGTGGAGTCTGGGTCTATGACGTCGAGGGCAAGCGCTACCTCGACTGTCTCGCCGCGTACTCCGCCGTCAACCAGGGTCACTGTCATCCCAAGATTCTCGATGCCATGCTCGAACAGGCCCACAAGGTCACCCTCACCTCGCGTGCCTTCCGCAACGACCAACTCCCGCTCTTCTACGAGGAGCTGCACAAGCTCACCGGCTTCGAGATGACCCTGCCCATGAACTCCGGCACCGAGGCCGTCGAGTCCTCCCTCAAGATCGCCCGCAAGTGGGGCTACCAGGTCAAAGGCATCCCCGCCAATCAGGCAGAGATCATCGTCTGCGCCAACAACTTCCACGGCCGCACCATCTCCATCGTCAGCTTCTCCACCGACGAGCAGTACCGCGA
>JAOAPB010000079.1 GCA_025462645.1 Edaphobacter sp.
CGTACATTTGGCCAATTGGGCGCAAGTGCCCTGGCGGCTCTTGCAACACAGCAGGCATGGGGTGGGGTGGCGCAAGCTACCTCACCCTCGCTTTTTCACTTCGCCGTCGTGAGTGATCCACATATCATCGATGAGTTTTACAAGAAGGGCTCAGAGAACGGAGTTGAGGACAATGAGAGCATTCTCCTCACGACCGAGCGCCTGGTCTCCGCAAGGACTCTGATCAACTCGCTGCGACCGAAGATCGAGCAGGTCTTCATCCCGGGAGATTGCTTCCATAACTATCCTTCCGCGGATTACGACTTCTACTTCAAGAACCGCACACGGATCGATATCGCAAAAGAATTGTTCGACGGTTTCGAGATGCCGGTGCATCTTGGCTTTGGTAACCACGACTACGATGTGCCGCGGGTGTCTCGTGATATGTCTCACAAGTTATTCGTGGAGAAGTTTAAGACTAAGCCTTACTCTTCGATCGACTACAAGGGCTTTCGGTTTCTCCATTTGAATAACTTTATGGGTAAGACGTGGGCCGAAACCGCTTCCCCCAGGGAACGTCAATATGGCACGCTTGGCGAAGAACAGCTAAATTGGGCGGAGGCACAATTGGCGGAGCGTAAGCCGACAATTGTGTTCATTCACTATCCGCTCTGGATCGTTGCCCCAACTGAGGTGAAGGACTATGGACTTCATCCGATGCTCTATAAGTATCGGGACAATATTCAGGTCGTCATCGCGGGCCACTGGCACAAGTGGGTGGACTTCTCACATACCTTTGGGCCGCAGCACTATGTAACTGCTGCCACGCGATATGATCCAAATGCCTATATGCTCTTTGAAGCCGACAGCAAGAAACAGACAATCCGCTGGATGAACGAAGACCTGGTGCAGTGGTCAACACATTACAGCAAACCCTACAAGAGCTAAGAGCCATGCAAATCGTAATGTGAAACAAACGGCAGTGATGGCTAAGTCGTCACTGCCGAATTCTATTTCGGACTGGAAAACTATGAACTTAGGTATAGCAACTCGTGTATTCGGTGCCGTGGCTGTCTTGGCTATGGGTGGTGTGTCGTGGTCTCAAACGGCGGTAGATCAGGACAAGCTCGTACATGTGAACCAGATCCAGGTGATCGGCTCGCACAACAGCTATCACGCAGGGTTTGCGCCAAGCGAACGGAAGTACCTGGAGATGAAAAATCCGAAGGCTCTGCGCGGACTTGACTATCGCCATGCTCCGCTCACGGATCAGCTCTCTGGCGGGGTGCGGCAGATTGAGATCGACGTCTTTGCGGATACCAAGGGTGGACGATTTGCGCATCCCGCGATTGTGCAGAGCGTGGCGAAGGCTGGATTGGCGGCTGATCCGGACTTCGATCCTCAGCATGAGATGGACAAACCTGGCTTCAAGGTGATGCACGTTCAGGATCTGGATGAGCGGAGTACCTGTCACACCTTTGTTGCTTGTCTCCACCAGGTTCGGACATGGTCCAAGCAACATCCGCAGCATGTACCGATCTTCATCCTTGTCGAGACCAAAGAAGGTGCGCTGCGCGAGATGCCGGACGCGGTGAAGACAGAGCCATTCACCCCGGAGATCTTTGATTCACTGGACGCGGAGATTCGGTCCGTCTTCAAGATAGATGAGATGATTACACCCGACGAAGTTCGTGGCAATGCTTCAACCCTGGTCGAGGCAGTCCATGCGGGTAAGTGGCCGACGCTGGCCAAGGCACGGGGACGAGTAATCTTCCTGATGGATCAGCAGCACGCCGGACCCATTTATGTGCAGGGACACCCTTCGTTACGGGGCCGCATTCTCTTTACGAATGCCCTGCCCGGGGCGCCGGATGCTGCCTTCGTCGAACAGAATGGCGGAACGCTCCCAGAGATCGACGCTCTCGTGAAGCAGGGATACCTTGTACGAACACGCACAGATGAGGGTACAGAACAGGCGCGCACGAATGACACGACACGGCGTGACCTCGCGCTTTCGAGCGGGGCACAGATGATCAGCACAGATTACCCTTCCTCGGAGCCGTCTCAATGGACAAAGTTTTCGGTGGGACTTCCGGGCGGGCTTGTGGCGCGATGCAATCCCGTGAATAAGCCGGCAGGGTGTATCGATGAACTTCTGGAATCAGCCAAGGGGGCTCAATAGCCGGTATAGTTTTCTTTGGTGTATTTGCTACGAGGTGAAGGAATGGTATCGAGAAGAAATTTTCTAGGCGGTGTATCGGCAGCATCCATGGCTTGCTTTGTGAGGGACGCATTGGCTCTGCCAGCGTCCCTCCAACCTTTTTTGGGTGCCTCTTCCGGCGATGGATCCGATGTCGACGCGACAAAGCTGGTAAAGACCGCGATTGGTACAGGCGGGCACGGCCATACTTATCCCGGCGCGACGATGCCGTTTGGCGCGGTGCAGCTGAGTCCGGATACGGGCATCAAGGACTGGGACCATTGTTCCGGATACCACTATGCCGACAGCTCGATCCTGGGCTTCAGCCATACGCACCTGAGCGGTACCGGCTGTGCCGACCTGCTGGATGTTCTGCTGATGCCGGCAACGGATGATTTCAAGTTCGATCCACATGCCAAACCGGATTCGCCTACGAGCTACAGGTCGCGATTCTCTCATAGCGATGAAGAGTCCGTGCCGGGCTACTACCGCGTTTACCTGCAGGACTCCAAGGTGAAGGCCGAGCTGACGGCAACGGAACGCACCGGCATCCATCGCTACACCTTTCCGAAGTCGGACAATGCGCGCTTTCTGCTCGATCTGGCACATGCCGGAGGCGCGGGCGTAGCGGCCACAGAACCGGCTGTCCGCTGGTCTTCGCTCAGCATTGTCGGGAATGACACAATTGTCGGCGGCCGCTGCACCGATTTGTGGGCAAAGGGCAGACAGGTTTACTTCTCAATGAAGTTCTCGAAGCCATTCGAGAGCGCGGAGGTCTACTCCGATGGCAACCTGGTCGGCGCCGCTTCAGGCGAGATAAAGGGCAAGTCGCTGCGCTGCATTTTGAAGTTCAAGACGAACGAGAATGAAGTCATTCTTGTGAAGACTGGTATCTCAGGCGTGAGTATCGATGGCGCCGCAGGCAACCTCAAAGCTGAGACTCCCGGATGGGACTTCGACGGCACTCGCGCCGCAGCTCATGCCGCCTGGCGAAAAGAGTTGGGACGTATCCACGTGAGCTCCGACGATCAGAAGTACCTGGAGATCTTCTACACGGGCCTCTATCACATGATGGTAGCGCCCACGTTGTTCGACGATGTGGACGGACAATACCGCGGAATGGATGGAAAGGTGTACACGCTCGCCAAGGGGACACACAACTACAGCACTTTCTCGTTGTGGGATACCTACCGCGCCGCACATCCGATGTATACGCTGATCCTTGGCGATCGGGTGCCGGACTTCGTGAACTGCCTGATCCGCATGGCGGAGCAAAGCCCGGCGGGGGTTCCGGTGTGGCCGTTGCAAGGAAGCGAGACGGGGACGATGGTTGGCTATCACTCCGCTCCCGTTGTCGCCGAAGCACTGGCAAAAGGCTTCCGCGGGATCGATGCGAAGGCTGCGTATGCTCCCTTCAAGAAGCGTGCCATGGTGGACGATTATCGCGGCCTGGCGGCGTATCGGAAGCTTGGCTATGTTCCCTGCGATGAACAGGAGGAGTCGGCGAGCAAGACGCTGGACTATGCCTACGATGACCGGGCCGTCGCTGCGCTCGCAAAGTCCGCCGGAGAGGATGCGGACTGCACGCTGTTGATGAAGCGGTCGCGCTCGTTCGTGAATCTGTACGACAAGGAATCAGGATTTATCCGTCCGAAGTATTCAGATGGCCGATGGGCCTCACCCTTCAATCCAAAGTCGATCAAGATTACGAAATGGCGCGATTACACCGAAGCCAATGCATGGCAAACGACTTTCTGCGTACAGCACGACCCGGCACTCTTGATCGAGACTCTGGGTGGAAAAAAGCCTTTCATCGACAAACTCGATGAGCTGTTCAATCAGAGCTCCGAGATGCCGCCTGACATGCCACCCGATGTCACCGGAATGGTCGGTCAATATGCCCACGGGAATGAGCCGAGCCATCATATTGCCTATCTCTACAATTATGCAGGGGTTCCCCATAAAACCCAGGCCCGGGTGCGTAGCCTGATGGAGACGATGTACGACAATAAACCAAATGGAATGGCAGGTAATGAAGACTGCGGTCAGATGTCGGCATGGTTCGTGATCAGCTCGATGGGACTGTATGCAGTCGATCCGGTGAGCGCGAAATATGACTTTGGCACGCCGCTGTTCGATCGTGTGGAACTAACGGTAGCGGGTAATCGAAAGCTGACGATCGAGGCCAAGAGGGACTCTCCCAAGTCAATCTATGTGCAATCGGTGGAGTGGAATGGCTCTCCGCTAAAAAGTTTGGCGGTCGAGCACGCCCAACTCGTCAAGGGTGGACATCTTGTCTTCCACCTCAGCGATGCACCATTGATCCATGATGGAGCGCAGGGATAGACGCCTGGCAATTAGATGGCGCGGTCTTCCAATGAGACGCGCCATCAACGCTCTAGCCAGTATTTAATGCGGGAGCGATAGCTTCGGCTCATCGGGATTCTCTGACCATTATGGAGGAGAACTCCATACTCGCCGTCAACCTCTGGTCGAACCTCCTTCACATATTGAAGATTGACGATGGACGAGCGATGAACTCTGAAGAAGGTACCCGGGTCTAGCTTTTCCTCAAGATGGGCCATGGTCTCACGCAGGAGATGCGTCTCCGACTGCGTACAAATGCGGACATAGTTTTCTTCCGCTCCAATCCAGTAGATCTCCGACACAGGCAGGAAGATGATTCTTCCCTTCGATTTGAAGATGATACGCGTTGTGTATGTAGTGCCGTTCTGACTCTTGGGAGTGGCCGTCTCGGGATTCTGTTTTTTATTCTTGATCTGTTGCAGGGCTCGCTCTGTAGCCGCACGGAACCGTTCCAGGGTAAAAGGTTTCAGCAGATAATCCACAGCATTGATTTCAAAGGCGCGCAACGCATAACGATCATAGGCTGTTGTGAAGATGATACATGGCAGAGAGCAGGTGTCCGCAGACGATAGTTCGCCGACGATGTCGAAACCGTCCATATCTGGCATACGAACGTCGAGGAAGAGCAGATCGGGTTTCGTAGCACGAACCAGATCAATGGTCTCTGCTGCCGTGGCCCCTTCGCCGACGATCTCTATCTCTGGTATCTCCCGGAGGAGCTGACGCAGCTTCTGTCGTGCCAAGACTTCATCATCTGCCAAAACAGCCTGAATCATCACGCACCATACCTTGCTGGGTTTTCTGTTGGACGCACGGAGAACTGGAGGGGGAGCGTCACAACTACCTGAACGGTATTATTTTCGATTTCTGAGATGGAGAACGTATGCTCCGTTCCATAGTGCATCCGCAGACGATCCTTCACATTGGCCAACCCCACCCCCTTACCGGATCCATTGCGGGGCAAGATGGGGTGCAGGCCCAAACCTGTATTTGTGACACGGAGGCATAGTTTCGAGTCCTCCGAAGACGCCTCTACCGTCAACAGTCCATTGCTGCTTACTCGGGAGAGACCGTGGGCATAGGCGTTCTCGACGATAGGTTGGAGAATCATCGTTGGAACAAAGGCATCGTGTAGATGTGGGTCTACCTTCATCTCCTGCCGTACTCGTCCTGCAAATCTACGATCTTGCATCGCCAGATACATCTCGACAAACTCCATCTCATCGCTCAAGGGAATAAACTGCGCATCGCCTCGGTGCAGGGTGATACGCAGGAGACGGCTGAGTTGTTCCAACATCAGATCCGCGGCCTGAACATCACTCCGCATGAGGCTCGAGATACTGTTCATCGTGTTGAAAAGAAAGTGGGGATTCAACTGCATCCGCAACGCGCGCATCTGCGCCTGGACGAGCTGTGACTGCAGCTGCGTAGCCGCCATCTCCTTCTCGCGATACCGCTGGTAGTAGCCGATCCCCTTGAAAAGAAAGAACGCAGACCAGAAGAGAACCATGTTGTTGACCAGTTCTCCGTCTAGATTGAATATCAACCGGTGCCAGTACGGCATGGGCGGCCGCCCCATAGGGAGCTTGGGAAAGAACACGATCCAAATCATCTCTTCGATAACACTGACGGCGATGCTCAGAGGAAAGAAGAGCGTCAGCATGGTACGCGGAGTTGCATTGTTGATCTGGGGCCTTAGCTTCCACCATATAAGCCAGCACAGTGCGCCCCACAGAAAGTACTGAACCCCCCAGGCCCCCAGAAGAAGGCCTAAGTGAATGTGATAGTTCCAGGAGCGCGAACTAAACCACTCCTGCAGGGCGAAGAGAGCGCCCAGCAGCACTGCACCCCCGAGAAAGATGACCGGATGCATGAAGAGAGGCAGGTTGTGGTTATTTTTCCATTTAGAAAATTTCAGCTTAGCGTCCTCTCTTTTCTATTCGATAGGCCACTATTCAAGATTTAGCGGCAGCATTGAAGCGCTCTTCTGAGGAAGTGGTTACGGCAGCGGTGTTTCCCCTGCAACAAGGGCTTCTTTAATCTCCCGATCGCCAGGTAGAGGGAAGAACTTCGCCACAGTTGGTATACCAACAGCATGGAGGATCTCCAAATATCCTGCTTCGGCAGCGGCCTCCAACGGGTCTGTGCCTCATGGGTAGTTTGCTCCACTTCATGATGTTTGATCAATAGAAGGCCAAGGGAGTGCATGGACGGCACATAGCTAAATGCCAACAGACTGGCGTAAGAGGGCGGCTGCCCTTGCGGAAGTCGTGAGGGTGGTCAGCATTGACCGAGAACAGGGAGCCGAGACTGTAGGAGGCAATAGGATTGTCCAGGCTGCTTTTTGAGTGAAGGTACATTTTTGAAAAGATTCCCATCGTCCCGTGGTCTCGCCACATAAATTGTGACATCCTAATGTGGTCATAACACAGGAGAGCGGAATGCCCGAACCGAAGCTTGATCTTTTGCAGGGAACCCTGGATCTCATGGTGCTGCAGACGCTGACTGCAATGGGTTCGTTGCACGGGTATGGCATCGCGCGACGGATTGAGCAGGTGAGCGAAAATGAGATTCTTTTGAACCAGGGAACGATCTACGCCTCTCTCGTTCGTCTGCAGCAGCGGGGGTGGATCTCGGCCACATGGGGAATCTCGGATAACAATCGCAAAGCCAAGTTCTATTCAATTACGAAGAAGGGGAGCAATCAGCTTGCCGAAGATACCGCTCACTGGCGGCGACTAACGAGCGTGATGGGTCGTATGCTGGCGATGCAAGAGGAGGTCGGCAACCAATGATGGATTCATTGCAGTGGGTGTCGCCTGATAGATCCCGGCACGTCGAGCCTCACGCATCAAACCCATGCTTGCTCCCCTCGACCGTCGCTGGAAGACTGGCCTGAGCTTTTCCAGATCGTTTGCATCTACCATGGATATAGAACATCCATGTCCGAACAAAAAACTCTCTCCCCCGAAATCATGCTTCATATCAGCCAGTTGCTCAACGTGCCCATGCACAGCCTCGTTGCTGTGATTGAGTTGCTCAACGAAGGCGGAACCGTTCCCTTCATCGCACGCTACCGGAAAGAGGCAACCGGAAATCTCGACGAGGTACAGATCCGCGACATCGAAGAGAAGCTTGCCTACTTTCGTGATCTCGTCTCCCGACGTGAGACGATTCTTGCGTCCATTCTCGAGCAGGGCAAGCTCACAGACACGCTCAAGACCCGCATCGAAGCGACCTTCGACAAGAGTGAGCTTGAAGATCTATATCTGCCCTATCGTCCGAAGCGTCGCACCAAGGCGACAATTGCCCGCGAGAAGGACCTCGAGCCTCTTGCACTCTATCTGTGGGCGCAGGAGCCAGCAAATCAATCGCTCGCAGAGTTTGCCGCCGGTTTCGTCAATCCGGAGAAGGAGGTGAACACCGTCGAGGAAGCCTTGGAGGGTGCTCGCCACATCGTTGCCGAGATAATCAGCGAAAATGCCGATCTCCGCAAGGCATTGCGTCACCTCATGTTTGAAGAGGGCGTCGTCGTAAGCCGTAAGGCTATTGACGCAGTTGACGAGCAGGAAAAGTTTAAGATGTACTACGAATACCGGGAGTCCGTGAAGACGATTCCGTCCCATCGTATGTTGGCGATCCGCCGGGGTGAGACCGAATCAGTGCTTTACTTCCTGATCGAACTCGATCCGCTGCGAGCCGCTTCTATCCTTCGTTCCCGCATACTACGCAAGCAAGGTGATTGGACATCGCAGCTTGAGCTGGCCATCGAAGACTCTTGGAAGCGGCTACTGAATCCTTCGATCCAGGGGGAGATCCGGCTGGACCTCAAGAAGCGCTCCGATACCGATGCAATTCAGGTCTTCCGCGATAATCTCCATCATCTGTTGCTTGCTCCGCCTGCTGGTCCTATCTCGATTCTTGGCATTGATCCGGGCCTTCGTACAGGGTGCAAGATCGCGGTCGTCGATCAGACCGGCAAGTTCCTCGCGCACGATGTTCTCTATCTACACACGTCGAAGAATAGTGCTGCAGGCGCATCAAAGACCCTGGAAACGCTGCTGTTGCAGCATAACGTTCGTGCAATTGCCATCGGCAACGGAACCGCTTCACGCGAGACAGATGCATTTGTCCGCGATTTTTTGCGCGAACGGCATCTGGACAACATCTTTTCTGTTACGGTGAGCGAGTCTGGCGCAAGTATCTACTCAGCCTCCGACATTGCTCGCCAGGAGTTTCCTGACCTTGACCTGACGGTCCGTGGAGCCATCTCTATCGCTCGGCGACTTCAGGATCCCCTCTCAGAGCTGGTTAAAGTTGATCCCAAATCCATTGGCGTCGGACAGTATCAGCATGATGTCGATCAGCGTCAGCTGCAGCAGTCCCTCGAAGCCGTCATCGAGAGCTGCGTCAATCGTGTCGGCGTCGATCTCAACACCTCTTCCTGGACGCTGCTTCGCTATGTTTCAGGTATCACCGAGCGCATCGCCCTTAATATCGTCAGCTACCGTAACGAGAATGGACAATTCCGCTCTCGAACCCAGCTGAATAAAGTTCCCGGCATCGGAGCAAAGACTTTTGAACAGGCCGCCGGCTTCCTGCGCATTCGCAATGGCGACAATCCCCTCGACATGACTGCTGTGCACCCAGAGTCTTACCCGGTTGTTGAACAACTGGCCAAATCACTGCAGGCTCCTATCGACGAGATCATCAAGAGCCCGCAGTTGCTGGCAAAGGTTGATCCCAAGCAGCTTTCGGCAGGGACTTACACTTTGAACGACATCCTCGAAGAGTTGCGAAAGCCTGGTCGTGATCCGCGTGATCAGTTTATTGCGCCAAGCTTCAACGAAAAGGTCCGCGAGTTTGCTGACGTGCAACCGGAGATGGTGTTGGAAGGCGTCGTGACCAATGTTACAAAGTTCGGTGCCTTTGTCGATATAGGTGTTCATCAGGATGGCCTGGTTCACATCAGCGAGCTCTCAAATCGCTTCATCAAGGATCCCTCGGAGGCTGTAAAGGCTGGTCAGATCGTGAAGGTAAAGGTTTTGAGCGCGGATATGAAGACAAAGCGCATCGCGTTATCAATCAAAGCGCTACAGGGACCATCGCAGCGGATTCTACGAGAGCCTCAGCAGAAGCAACAGCAGAAACCACAGCCCACGCTCGACGAGAAGCTCAATATGCTGGCAACGAAGTGGAAGGTCTCTTAGCGCGCACAGAGTGAATGTTCGCTATGTCGAGAGGGGTAGCCTTAACTCCGCCCTGCATCCGCTTTGTCTATCGGTGCGATTCGCAAGCTGCACGGAGCCTTTGTGGGCCTGCGCGATCTGCTGAGCGAGGACCAATCCTATCCCCGTCCCGCTCGGCTTGGTCGTATAGAACGGCACAAAGAGATTTCCCGCATTGGTCAATCCGGGTCCATTATCGAGGACTGCGATGACGACCTCGCCAGCAATACTCTCCCATGTAATCTCCACCTGGGGCGCGTCCTCCCCCAATGCGTCTGGACTGAGCGCAGCCTCCGCGGCGTTTCGCGTCAGATTGATGAGTGCCTGCTGAATATGGTCCGCATCCACCATCAGCGTTATATCAAATGTGCCTGCTACAGCCACATTGATCCGCGTCTCTAAACGCGCCACCCGCTCAACCAATGCAGCCAACGACACTGGTTGCAGCTTCGGCGCGGGTAGTCCCATCAATTGTCGATAAGCCTGCAAGAAGCGGTTTAAGGATTCGGCCCGGTTTTCAATCACCTCAAGGCCGCTCTCAAAGTCGACATCATCGTTACCGGTAGCCCGGAGAGAAACGAGTCTTCCCCGCAGACTGCCGGCGATCGATTTAATAGGTGTCAGTGAATTATTGATCTCATGGCCAAGCACTCGAATCAACCTCTCCCACGCGATGCGCTCCTCTTCACGTAGCGCCGCACTGACATCAGAGAGCACAAGCAGTGTATGTGGTACACCGCGCAATCGAAAGCTCGTCCGCTTGACGACCCATCGTGCAGCCTGCTGTGTGCCGTCGCCAAGAGATAACAAGTCGTCATTACCCGTATCCAGCAGGTACTCCAGTTTGAGTTTCTCTGCGGAGCGGCCAAGCGCTGTCTGTCCACGCAACCTGAGTGCCCGCTCACCTGCTGCATTTAGCAGCTTCAGTCTACCCTCGGGATCGAACGCCAGCACGGGCGATTGCATTGAGCTCATCACCTGCTCTACCAATGCCATCGCCTCCAGGGCACCCGCGCGCTGACCCTGCAGCATCGCCGCTAGAGCATTTACCTCCAGCGCCAAATCGCCAAGAGCATCGTTCCTGCGCCCACCGCGAGCCCGAAAAGAGTAATCATCCTCGCGCAGTGCAGCTACAACGTTCGACAGTGTCTGCAAGGGGCGAGTGATCTGTTCTGTTAGCAGGGAAACTGCGAATGCCCAGCAGGCAGTGAATACCAGCAGGATGATGCACTGAATTGGAATCTCGATCGAATGCTGCCACAGTAAAATCCACAACAGCACTAGGGCAGGCAAGCCCATTAGATAGAGCCACAGCCGAAGTCGCCGTTCAAAGCTGAGTCGATGTCTCGAAGCTCCAAGTGGAATCCGCTTACGCTGGACTGCGGTGGTTGGCCGTTCGTCAGAGACCATACTTTTCGATGCGCCGGTAAAGCGCTCCCCGGCTTAGTCCCAGTGCGTCAGCAGCATGGCTTACGTTGCCGCCCGTGCGTGCCAATGCTTTGCGAATCAAGATTGCCTCCACTGTTTCAAGGCTCATCTCATCGAGACTCTGCGCCGCTACTCGTTGCGCATTCAGTCCCAGGTCCGCCGCCTCGATTCGATCTCCCCGTGCCATCAAAACTGCGCGTTCGATAGTATGGTCCAGCTCCCGTACGTTGCCTGGCCAGCCATAGTGCAGCATCAGTTGCAGAGCTGCAGGCTCAAGCCCGAGAATCGCTCTACGGTAACGCGCAGCGTAGCGTGCCAGAAAGTGTCCCGTCAGGGCGGCGATATCCTCTCGCCGCTCGCGCAACGGCGGCAGACTGATCTCCACCGTATTCAACCGAAAGAGCAGATCTTCTCTGAAGCGTCCGGCTGCACACTCCGTCCGCAGGTCTGCATTGGTTGCAGAAAGCATACGCACATTCACTGTCTGAGTCTTCGAAGAGCCCACGCGTTCCATCTCGCCAGTCTCCAGCACCCGCAGCAGTTTGGCCTGTTGTCTCACCGGGATATTAGCAATCTCATCCAGGAAGAGTGTTCCTCCGCTTGCGAGCTCGAAGCGCCCAATTCGGTCTGTGCGAGCATCGGTGAAGGCTCCCTTTACATGGCCGAAGAGCTCACTCTCGAAGGTGCCCTCCGGCAGGGCGCCTGTATTTACCGCCACCAGCGTACGCTCTGCCCGTGAAGATAGCCGGTGGAGCGTCTGCGCCACGACCTCTTTACCTGTGCCGTGCTCGCCAGTAATCAGTACATTTGCGTCCGACGGACCCACTCGCGCCATCGCCTCCACGACGGGTCGCATCGACAATGCTGAAGCGATGAAGTCCGGAACCCCGGTGATACGCAAGATGCGGTTCTCTGCTTCAAGCCACTGCGTTCGCTTCTGGCTGCGATGTAACTCCATCTGTGTTCGCAGAATGCTCAACAACCGCGCATTCTCCCAAGGCTTCTGGATGAAGTCTCCTGCGCCACGCCGCATCGCCTCTACTGCGATATCGATGTTGCCCCACGCCGTCATCACGACTATGGGCAGTTGCGCATCCATCTCTTTCACTCGCGCCACGAGGTCCAGTCCCTCCTGTCCGGATGTCGTATCGCGCGTGTAATTCAAGTCGATCAACACACCATCAAAGCTCTCATGCGCTAACGCCTCCAAGGCAAGAGTTGGTGTCCGCACCATCTCAAGCTGATAGCCTTCAGGTTTTAACAGTAGACGCAGGGCCTCCAGAATGTGGGGCTGATCATCGGCAATTAGAAGCCTGCATGGCGCATCTCTGGATGCCGTCGTCTTTTCGTCCGTACCCATGTGTTCCACCACCATACTAGCCTGCTCCACTCCTACTGCTTTGCCTCTTGAGCAACGCCCGTCTTTGCCGATTCTATAGAAATCGCGTTTGCCTCTAGCGTAGACCCAACCGAGCGATCCAACTCAATCTTAGCTTTTTGATACGCAGTGAGAGCTGCAACAAGGGCAGATTCCGCCGCAGAGAGGTCACGTCGAGCCGTCAATGTCTGATAGTTTGAACCCGCGCCCAATTCCTGCTCCTTGGCCATGATCTCAAAGGTCTTCTGCGCCAGGTCACGGGATTTTCGCGCCGACACTACGCGCGCCTCGTTCTGTTTCAGAGCGTATTGCGCGTTTCGCACCTCAATCCGAATCTGTTTCTTCAACTGTTGCAGTCGCAGCTCCGACTGTCTTGTCTCGAGCTCTGAACGGTATTGGTCGGATTTCGCCACCCGATTGCGTATCGGAATATTCACCGATACGCCGACGTAGTAATCAGGAGCGGAATTGTTGAATGCATTCTGCACCGCACCTCCCCAGCTTCTTGGAGCAGTTGAGACAATGCCCGCAGCGGGATTCGGAGGACCAGCCAGCCCCGTGCCGCCGTAGTATGCTGTCAGCGCCAATGTTGGCAACAAGGCATTACGGGCCGCGTCCCGACTGATGCGGCGGTTCTCGAGGTCGATATCCGACTCGCTAAGCTCGAGCCGGCCACGCAAAGCGAGAGCAATGCTATCCTCCGTTGAACCTGACGTCGCTTGCGTGCTATCCATCGCACTATGGTCGGTTGGTCGAACCGGCATTGCCTCCAGAATTGGATCATCAAGGTTTTTTGTTAGAGCATTCTTGATCAGCAGTTCCTGAAACTGCAACGTCGTCTTGGCGATCGTCAGATCCTGTTCCCGGTTAGCCACCTCAGCCTCGTCCTTCATCACATCCATCGCCGGAATCGCCTGCAGTGCGAGTTGTTTGCGTCCGCTTTCGAGAGTCTGGCGGGCAAAGTCCAGTGACCGGCTCTTCACCTGTTCGTCTTCGTATGCAGCGACCAGATCCCAGTACATATTTGCAATCTGCGTAATCGTGGTGACCACCTGCAGCCTGAAGGCCTGGTCCGAGATCTTCTGGTTGTTCTTCGCAATCCGCAAAAAGCGCAAGTTCGGACCAAAGCCGAATCCGGCTAGTAGCTGCTGCTGCAACGCAATGTGGTAGTACGTGTTTAGCGTCGGATTCAGATAGCTTCGCGGGCTGTTCGTTGCATCGCGATTGTTGTCTAAGACTGCAGAAAGTGTCGTCCCGGTCGGGAACGCCTGCGAGTAGTTGATGTTGCCCGTCGTCGTGTTCTGCTGCAGCGTCTGAACTCCATAGATCGCAATATTCGACAACGGCTGCGTGTAGTGTTCATTGTTCAACGTACCAGTAAGCATGGGGTCGTACGACGAAACAGCCGTTCCTGTACCCAAGGTGGACTGTACCAGCCCCGACGCCCCTGAGCCGGCTCCACCGGCCCCGCCAGATGTTCCACCAGCGCCGGCCCCGCTCGATCCCGAGCCGAAGCCCCCAACACCGCCGCCTGGCGTATTCTGCACCACGCCCGTATTGACTCCGCGAAATGATCCCCCTGCCTGCGTGCGCAGAATATCAGCCTGGGCAATCGGAATGTTGTAGCGCGCAATTGCTATATCCAAGTTGTTCTCAAGTGCTAGGGAAATCGCATTTTTTAAGGACAACTCCAGCACACCATCACGCACCAGAGTATCGATCCTTGTCGAATTTGCCAGATTGGGCTGCGGGACCAACGTTGCCCGATACGTCATCAACGGGTTATTGGAATGGGGTATGTCCAAGCGCAGTGCGGGTAGCGAAGCATTCTGCGCCGGCATTCGAGAACTCCCCGACAAGAGCAAACTCACGCAGCCGAAGAGGAGGACAAACCTTTTCAAGACTGCACCCCCTGAGCGGCCGCACCAATCTCAGCCGTGTCGGAGTACATCCATCCATCGCGCAGCTCAATTGTTCGAGTCCCGTACGTTGCGTTCACCTCCGAGTGCGTCACCTGCACAATCGTCGTGCCCTGTTCGTTCAACTGCCGGAACATCTCCATAATCTCCTTCGCCTGCACCGATTGTAGGTTTCCTGTTGGCTCGTCAGCCAGCAGGAGCGCAGGCCTGTGAATTACTGCCCGCGCGATGCCAACCAACTGTTGCTGTCCACCCGAGAGTTGTCCTGGGTAGAGATCTTTTTTCCCCACGATATTGAAGCGGTCGAGAGTATCCGCTACCAGTCCCTGCCGCTCCGACTTCGGAATGTTCTTGTACGACAGCGGAAGATCGATATTCTCCGCCACCGTCAGATCATCCAGCAGGTGATAACTCTGAAAGACCATCCCTATCTTTTGTCGAGCCAACTCTGCCCGTTGCTTGCGGTTCATCGGCTGGACAGCTACGCCATCGAAGTTGAACTCACCCCGCCACTGGTCATCCAACATCGCCAGCACATTCATCAGGGATGACTTGCCCGCACCCGATGGACCCATTACGGTTACAAATTCTCCCTGGCGAATTGTCAGGTTCACACGGCGCAACACCCATGTCTCTGTATGGCCGGCTTTATAGCTGCGTTCTACATTTCTTAGTTCGATCATTTTTTCCCTTACTCCGTCCGCAAAGCCTTTACCGGATCAGTCGACGCCGCTCTCTGCGCTGGAATCAATCCGGCAGCACAAGCCGAAGCGGCTAGAGCGGCGATCGCTCCTGTCAACACTGTCATATCGTGTCCGGCTACGTCATAGAGCTGCGCCTGTACAAACCGCACACAGAGCAGAGCCACGGGGATACCAATGGCAAGTCCAACGCCTGCCTGCAGCATGGCCTCGCGCAGAACCATCCCCACAACGCTGCTGCGTCCCGCACCCATCGCCATCCGTATTCCAATCTCCGGAGTTCGCCGTGCCACTGTATAGGCCGTCACTCCATAAAGTCCCACCGCGGCCAGCACGAGCGCCAACAGCCCGAACATCAAGGTGAGCCGCGCAATCAGCCGTTCCTGGTTGAACTGTCCGCCAATCTGTCCCTCAAACGTGTTGTAGTTCACAACTGTCAGGTTTGGATCGATGCTCGCAAGCGTTCGCCTCACCTGCGACTCCAGGCCATCCACCTGACCTTTCATCTGCAGCATAATCGCTCCCACATACAGCGATCGAATATCTTCCTCCGGTTTAGTCTGTGCTACCTGCAGCAGCGGACGGAAGTACATCGCCCTCATTGGTTGTCGAACATTGTTGTACTTCACATCCGAAACCACACCGACAATCTGAAAATCGTTCGAGCTCTTCACCCCGGAGACTCCGAAGCGCATCCCGATCGGCTCCTCCCCTTTGGAAAAAAACTTCTTCACGAACGCCTGATTCACCACGGCTACAGCTTGCGATGTAGCCGTATCCTGCGCTGTAATCCCGCGTCCTCGCAGAACGCGCTGGCCGATTACGTTAAAAAAATCAGGACTCACGCGAAGCCATGAAGCGCCGACGTCTGTATTCGGGCTTGGTTCAGGTCGACCTTGGATAACCACACCTTCGCCCCAATTGTTTCCCTCCAGCGGCGTGTACAGCGATAGAGCTACACGTTCGACTCCTGGTAACGATTTGAGCCTTTGATCGATCCGCTCATAGAGGGGTTGTAGCTGCTCCGGCTTGTAGCCGGCATTCTCCGGATTGATGTGAATGACCACACGGTTCTCCGTCGCCACACCAAAGTCCTGATGTTCCAATTTATTAAGACTCTTGGACATCAATCCTGCGCCAACCAGCAATACCAGTGACAATGCCGCCTGGAACACAACCAACGATCGCTGCAACAGGGAGGAGTTGTCTCGTGTCGATCGGTTCGATCCTCGCAGCGCTTCCGCTGGCTCTGAGTGAGACGTGACCCACGCCGGCGCGATTCCAAATATCAATCCTGTCAACAGCGACAGCCCAAACGCAAACCCCAGCACTGCCGGAGACGGACTCGCATGGATCGGCAGATTCGGCGAGTTGGGAAATGCCAGTGCCAGGAGCATTCGAGTTCCCGCATAGGCCACGACCAGGCCTGCCAGGCCACCCAGGCATGAGAGCACAACGCTCTCCGTGAGCATCTGCCGGATGAGCCGCTTGCGCTGTGCGCCCAGCGCCATCCGTATCGACGTCTCCGCTCGCCTAGCCATGCCGCGCACCAACACCAGGTTCGCAATGTTCGCGCACGCAATCAGCAACACCAGGGCAGAGATCGCCATCAACAGATGCAGCCCACTGGCATACTCCTGCTGCATATTCGCAATGCCCACTCCGCCCGGTGTCAGCATGAGGTGGGTCTCTGACAGATTCTTCTTCTCGTCCTGCCTCTGGTAAAGTGGCAGCGTCGTCAGCCAATTTCGCAGGTTTGCGCTCATCTTCGCCTGTAGTGAAACGAGCTCCGTCCCGGGCTTAACACGTCCCAAGAGATAGACCCAGTTCGACCCGTGTTTGTGCAGAATCGAAGTCTGCCCCAGCACCGGCTCCATCGTGATTGGAATGAAGAAAGCCGGTGGGGCATCGGTCATACGGTCGCCGTAGAAGGCAGGCGGAGTGATTCCAATAATCGTCAGCGGATGCGTATTCAATGTGAACGTGCTCCCTATGATCGATGGGTCGAGCGCATAGTCTCTCTGCCACGTCTGGTAACTCATCACTGCCACAGAGGGAGCACCCTCGACATCATCTGTGGGCAGTAGCAGACGCCCCGCGAATGGCTTCAGCCCAAACGTCTGAAAATAGTTGCCGGAGACGAACTCTCCCGGCAACGACTTCGGCAGCGCATCGCTCTTGCTGCTTCGCGCCGTAATCGATCCATACCCGAACCCGGCCTGCATTGCCGCCAGTTGATCGAACTCCGGAGTATTGTCCTTCAGGTGTTTGTACAGGTCATAGGCAAAGAGCGAGTAGTCGTTATTCTCTGGAGTACCACCGTTGACGCAGCAATCGTCCCTGTCGCCCACACGCACTAGCGTCTTCGGGTTAACCACCGGCAGGTTCCGCAGGAGCACCGCATGTACCAGCGTGAAGATCGCCGCATTCGCCCCAATCCCCAGTGCAAGCGTCAAAACCGCCGTCAGCGTAAAGCCCGGCGCCTTGCGCAACTGCCGAAGCGCATACTGCATATCCTGCATCAATCGGTTCATTTTGCCCCTCCTCATTGCTGCATTCGTTCCTCTAAACGCGAACGAACGTTACTTACGCAAGGCGTTCCGTCCCGCGTGTTGCGCAGGCAATATTGGTTCGCATGTCGCAGAACAGCGAGCGCGCTCCGGATACTGGAACACTCAACTCCACGCTGTACTGCCGCACCCCTACGATTACCGTGAATCCCGGCTTCAGCTCCGCCGAACAGCTACTCAAGCGCAGCCTGTCCATCTGCTCCTCGATCGACTGTCCCCGACTCGCGCTCAGCCGTAACTCGTCTCCATCTGCCTCATAAAACGCAGCCATATTGAAGCCAATCCCTGCAGCTACCGCCAGCACGACCATCGCAACGAAACCTGGGATCTCTCGTAGATCTGTTCTCACATCCTGCAGCAACTCAGCTATCATCCCTCTACCTCCGCCAGCAACTGGCTCAACTCCCCCTCAGCCACGACCTTGCCATCGAACAGGTGCACCTGCCGTTCCGCATGGGCCGCAAATCTGGGATCGTGCGTCACCATGCAGATGGTCGCACCCTCTTGGTGCAGCTCCTGCAGCAGCTTCATCACGGCTTCGCCATTCTTCGAGTCCAGATTTCCTGTCGGCTCGTCTGCCAGCAGGATCGATGGCGAGCCTGCCAGCGCTCTCGCCACAGCGACCCTCTGCTGCTGGCCGCCCGAGAGTTGAGCCGGATAGTGCCGCATCCTGTGCGCCATATTCACGCGCTCCAGAGACTCCTGCACCCGCTTCTTCCGTTCCGCCGCCGGCATCCCCGAGCGATACGTTAGCGGCAGCTCCACATTCTCCGCAACCGTCAGATCGCCAATCAGGTTGAAGCTCTGAAAGATGAACCCGATCTCCTGATTCCGTATCCGCGAACGGTCGGCGAAGTTCAGATTGGCCACTTCTTTTCCATTCAGCGTGTAGCGTCCGTTCGTTGGCGTATCCAGCAATCCGATAATCGACAGCAATGTCGACTTTCCGCAGCCAGAAGGTCCCGACATCGCCACATACTCGCCTCGCGCGATATTCAGATGAACGCCGGAGAGCGCATGGGTCTCGATCTCGTCCGTGTAGAAGATCTTCGTCAGGTGCTCAATCTCGATAATTGTCTCTGTCATGCTCACGTTCTCCTTTGCCTATTCGAGGCGAATCCTATCTGTGTTGTCCCATCTGCTCATGTCCGAGAGGATGACCGTGTCGCCATCCTGCAGACCCTCAATCACCTGAATGCTGTTCACCGAGGCCCGTCCAACCTTCACTGGAACCCGAACCGCCGCCTTGCCATCCGCACTCAGCTTGAAGAGGCTGATCGTGCTGTTCTCGTTTCCAAACGCCGGACGACCTACATAGACCACGTTCGCCATCCGGTCCAGATCGATCGTTCCGTCGACGCTGAGGTCCGGTCGCGCTCCCTGCGGCAGAGCGCCTGTCAGTTCTACGTCAACCGTTACCGTTCCGTTCACGACCGCCAGTTCAACTCGCATCACCTTGCCAGGAATCACGCCGTTGTGCGTGTCCACCTCTGCCGGCTGCCCGATCTGGATATCTCTCGCTTGCGTCTCGGCGATCTTCAAACTCGCCTTCAGCTGATCCGGCTGGACCACCTTCGCCAGGGTGGTCCCGGGCGCGACATGCTCGCCCACCTGGTGTGGCAGATCCACCAGTACGCCGCTAATTCCAGCCCGCACGCTCAATGCATCCAGCTGCTTCTGCTTTAGCCCCAGCAGTGCCTGCGCCTGTTGCACCTTCGTCTGCTGCACGGCGATCTGTGTCTCGATCGCCTTCTCGTTCAATGTCAGTCGCTGCTTCTCCAGATCGTCCCGCGTCGTCAGCTCATCCGCTTTGCCCTTCGACGCGCTATACGTCAGCCCGCTGATCACGCCCAGGTCGTATAACGACTTATCCGTCTGTGATTGCAACTGCGCCTGGCTATGGTCCGCCCCTACAGTCGCCGCTGCAGCTCGCTGCGTCATCAGATCGCTTTGCAGCTTCGCGCGAACGTTGGTCAAATCTGCCTGCGCTGCCTTCAACTGCAGCTGCGCGTCCAGCAGCTCCTGCTGTACCTGCGGGTCTACCAGGTCCATCAGTAGGGTATTCGGCTCCACCTTCGCTCCTGGCAACACACGAATCCGCACCACCGTCGCCTCCGTCTCAGCCGGAATCAACCGAATCTTGTCCTCTCGGGGTACCAGCGTCCCCGGCCCACGCACCTGTCTCAGCAAGGGACCGCGCTTTACCGTATCGGTCCATACCGTCGCTCGATCCACCGTTGGCGAAGCCGGCTTCAGTCGCGTGACAAACAACGCCACACCGCCGAGCACGAAAATGCCAACTCCCGCCGCGACCCACTGTCGACGCGTCTTCTTCTGCTTAATATCTGGTCTTGAGATATCCATCGCGGCCATAGGATATGCACGTGCCGCGCCAACACAGCCCGTGTATTTTCAAGCACTTGAAGCGAGATATCGTTTGAGGATGTCCGCAACTGGAATGCCGTGTTCATTTCCGGACACGAGAGATCCCATACCCTTCTTCCGATAAGCCTTCAATAAACGTGATCACATTACCAATACCCCGATACACTGGGGCAGTAAATAACCGTCTTCCTAGGAGAGATCCTAACCGTGGCTCAAAGTCCTCATTCCTCGGGGCACTCTGCCTTCGAATCACTTCGGGGCAGGCTGATCGTCTCCTGCCAGGCGGACCCAGGCGATCCCTTGGATCACATCGATACGCTTACGAGAATCGCGGTCTCCGTGCTACGCGGCGGAGCGGGTGGGCTCAGAGCAGAGAGGGCCGAGCGAGTCGCCGCCTTTCGCGCGGTCACAGATTTGCCCATCATTGGGATGGTCAAAACCAAAGATGCAAACGGCGAGGTCTATATAACGCCGAACTTCGAAGCCGCCCGATCAGTCAGCAAAGCAGGAGCGGATATTGTCGCTCTCGATTGCACAAGGCGAAGACTGCTCGAAGCGGAGCCGTGGCCCGAGTTGATCCATCGCATCCATCATGAGTTAGACCGCCCCGTTCTCGCGGATATCGCCACCATCGAGGATGCCATCGCCGCCGAGAGGGCTGGTGCCGATGCGGTCGCAACCACCCTCTACGGCTATACCGCCGAGACCGCCGGCATCCGGAGCATCTCCTGGCCTCTGCTTGAAAGCCTCGTCGCTCGCCTGAAGATCCCGATCATTGCCGAGGGTCACATCAGCCAACCGGCCGATGTGAGCAGAGCGTTGGATCTGGGGGCGCATTCAGTGCTCGTCGGATCGGCAATCACCCGCCCGCAGACACTGACCGCATGCTTTGTAGAGGCCACGCGAAGTGGAATCGTGATGCGGCCGTGATGAATAGCTATTCGATCGTTGTAGTCGGTACGCGAATCGAGGCACGATAGCGATCGCCACGATAGCGGGAGCAGGCAACCTCGATCGGAGCCTGCTCTGTTGTGATGATGATGCGCGAAATCGACAGCACGCTCGCTTTCTTCGGGATGGTCAGCAGCTCCGACTCCTCGCGCGTTGCCGGCAACGCCTCGATGACCTCATCGGCCCAGGCCACACGAACACCATAGTTCTCCCGAAGGATGTAGTAGAGAGACTGATTCGAAAAATCGATTCGCTCAAGGCCTGGAAACGATCTGAGCGGGATATGCGATTCTTCGAGCGCCATCGGGATGCCATCTGCCAGGCGCAGCCGTCGGAGCTTCATGACGGCTGCTTCGGACATGATCTTCAAGCTATCCGCGAGCTCCTCCGAGGCTTTTACGATGGCCTGCTCCAGCAATTGCGAGCTGGGTATCATCCCACGCTGTTTCATGTCCTCAGTGAATCCGCGCAGATGCATAATGTTCTTTTCCAGCTTGGGCTTCGTGACAAACGTCCCACGCCCCTTTTGGCTAAGAGCATAGCCTCTGCTCTTCAAGCCATGAAGTGCCTGCCGAGCTGTCATTCTGCTCACTTGATAGGTGCGCGCCAACTCCTCTTCTGAGGAAAACAGGTCTCCTTCAGACAAGTCGCCTGAGTGAATCTTCTCCATCAACGCCTGTTGGATCTGGTAGTACAGGGGGATGAAGCCGTTCTTATCTAAGGGACGTGTGACTGAGGCAGATTGGGAGTAACCCTTTAACACTTGATCTCCTAAAAATGTTTCGCAGGTTTGAAATATTGAGAGCCGCAAGTATAGTCATCCAGACAGGTAGACGGTATATAAAATTATCGATTAGCTGGTTGGCTCTTCTTCTTACGTATTTGTCTATCAATAGGTTCAAGTCGAAGGTGGGATTTTGTTTGAGCGAACGACGGCCTAGTCCTTAAAGGTCATACCACCCGCTATTTCCACCGCTTAGGTTGATTTTTCTGCGTATCTTATCTTCCCCTTGTTGATGGGTTCACTAAGTCACAAACTCTTGCGAGGAATTTTCCATTTTTTTAGCTTGTATTTAAAGTCCAGTTGTCTATACAGTAGATCAACTTTATATTTCCCAAAAGTTAACAAATTGCAGAGTGCATGGCGTTCGACTGTGGCGCTGCAGGTCAGAAGTTTCAGGGATGTAGTTGAGTAAAGCCTGTTGGACAAATTTAGCGAGGTCACCCAATGAGAGCACGCATAGCGTTATGTAGTTTTTTCTTATTCCTGGTCAGCTGTTCCATCGCATTGGCGCAGACCATTACGGGCTCCATCACCGGTACGGTCACAGATTCCAGCGGAGCGGCAGTCGGTAGCGCCAAGGTAGCTGCGATGAACGTCGATACTGGCGTCGAGACGCCTACAACGACCAATTCAGACGGCGTCTATGTTCTGCGCTTCCTCCAGATCGGCCACTACACGCTCACGGTTACATCCTCCGGCTTCAGCCCTACCTCCGCCGGCCCCTTTGCCCTCGAGGTTGGTCAGGAGGCGAAAGTAGACGTGAAGCTTAAGGTAGGCTCGATAAATGAAAATGTCATTGTGACCTCCGCCGCTCCTATCCTCAACACGGAGAATCCGAGCACAGGCACCTCCATCACAGCAGAGCAGGCCACCGAGCTCCCGTTGCAGGCACGTAACTTTTCCTCGCTCACCACCCTCGTCGCCGGTGCTGTCGCGACCACGCCTTCTAACGCGAACAACGTCGGACGCCCCACCTATAACAGCGGCTTCTTCGTCAACGGCAATCGTGAGCAGACTAACAACTACACCCTCGATGGCGTGGACATCAACGACGCCATCGACAACTACATCAACTACAGTCCTAACGTAGATGCCATCGGCGAACTCCGCATCATCAGCGGCAACGCCACCGCTGAGTACGGCAATGCCAACGGCGGCCAGGTCGTCATGGTCACCAAGAGCGGAACCAACAGCTTCCACGGCAACGCCTTCTGGTTCCTCGAAAACAACAACCTGAACGCCAACAGCTGGTCGAACAAGCACACCCCTGACAAGGCGGCCATCGGCCCCGTCCCCTCGCTCAACCGGAGCATCTTCGGCGGCACCTTTGGCGGCCCCGTCATCCATGATCGTCTCTTCTTCTTCGTGGACTATCAGGGAGCGCGCCAGCATAGCAGCAGCACTGAGTTCGACAGCGTGGCGACAGCAGCCATGCGTAGCGGCTTCGCCCCAAACCTCGGGCGAAACGTCGCCATTCTCAATCCGGTTGCACAATATTTGTTCGCTCACCCGGAGATCTATCCGCTTCCCAATGTCGCCACAACCGGCATTACCAACAACTACGTCGGAACCAGGGCGAGTGCCACCACCAACAATCAGGGTGACATCAGGATCGACGGCAAGCTCACCGACAAGGACAATCTCTCCGGCCGCTTCACCATTGGACGCGAGAACGATGGTGACAGCAGAGTCTCTATTCCAACCCGACTTGGCGCGGCAAACATCAGTCCCTATACCGGCTTTTCTATCAACTGGACCCACGTTATCTCTACTCGTGTCGTCAACGAGGCACGCGCCGGATTCAGCCGTGGCCGCTTCACCAACCTCGCCTCCGACCCCGGTGGCAAACTCGGCCTCACCGCTAATAACGCGCTCGGAATCCCCGGAGCCCAGATCGCTCCAGGCATGACCGCGTTCAATATCAGCGGCTACGCGCTCGGCAGTCCTTCGGGCAGCACTCCCGCGTTCGGCGGGCAGGCCGTCCAGAACGATAGCCTCACTAACGCCTTCACCTACGGCGACAACGTCAGCTGGCAACTCGGCCGCCACACCCTCAAGTTCGGTGGAACCGCCATTCGCTATCAATCCAACCGCAACTACTCCGGCAACGACGGTGTGCTCGGCCACTTCGACTACAACGGCACCTATACTGCTCGCACCCTTGGCACAAACGACGCGTGGGCCGATTTCCTCCAGAACCAGTCCTCTGCCTTCGGGCAGGGCTCCTACGTCTCGAAGTGGGGACAGCGGCAATGGCGCGACGCCATCTTCTTCCAGGACGACTGGAAGGTAACGCCCAACCTCACCCTCAACCTCGGCATGCGCTGGGAATGGGACCAGGGCCTCTACGAATCCCACAACAAAGAGTCAAACCTCAACATCAATACCGGAGTAATCACGATCGCCGGCCAGAACGGGGCCAATCGTGCTCTCTATAACAGCTTCTGGAATGGCTGGATGCCGCGCGTCGGCTTCGCCTACTCGCCTGAAAATTTCCACGGAAGGTTCGTCATCCGTGGCGGATATGGCATCACCAACTTCCTCGAAGGCACCGGAGCGAACCTCCGACTCACCCTCAATCCGCCCTTCTTCAGCAACTCCTCAGGTCAGCAGAGCGGAACTGGCGTCACTGGATTCTTCCAGACGCAAAGCGGCTTTCCCCTTCCCACCGCCACCAACATATGGTCCGGAAATGTTCGCGCCTGGGATCCGAACCTGAGGCCCGCGCTGGTACAGCAGTTCAACCTCACCACGGAGACACAGCTCGACAACAACACCTCACTCGTCATCGCCTACCTCGGCCAGACCGGAAACCACCTTGTGGACCCGCGCGAAGGCAACCAGAGACGCTGCCCAACCTGCCCATTACCCATCACTACGCTTTCGCAACTCGCACCGTTCTCGGCGAGCTCGCCGAACCCGCAGATCTCGCAGATCTCGCAGATCAGCTACACCGAATCCAGGTCCATGATGAACTACAACGCACTGCAGGTAACGGGTCGTCGTCGCTTCAATCGCGGCTTCGAGTTCCTCACCAACTACACCTGGAGCAAGGGCCTCACCAATAACCTCGGCTACTATGGAGGAACTGGCTCCTCGCAGAGTGCCTACTGGCAGGACTCCTACAACGGTTCGGGAGATTATGGTCCGGCCTTCTTTGACGCAACCCATATCTTCACCTTCGCCGGATACTACGACCTTCCCTTTGGTCGTGGTCGCCTGGTCGGTGCAAACATGAACCGCTTCGTCGATACGATCGTAGGCGGATGGAAGGTCGGCGCAGTCGCCAACCTTCACTCCGGCTTCCCCTTCACGGTAAGCTCACCAGGAAACTACAGTGTCAACCAGCGTGCGAACCGCGGCAATCACTATCGCAAA
>JAOAPB010000129.1 GCA_025462645.1 Edaphobacter sp.
CCAAAAACATGATCGCCTGTGCACAGTCTTTCGGATCGATTGGCTGATGCGTCAACGTCCGTGTCGCATAGAACTGCGCGAGAACATTCCGCAGACCATCATCAGTGTCCTTCTCGTCGAACGGCAGCTTGTACTTCTTCAGCGAAGCAATCACGCGATCGCGCGGGAACATGGTGGACCCCTTCACCACCGTAGCCGGGCTAATGCCATTTACACGAACCTTCGGCGCCAGTCCTACCGCTAACTCACGTACGAGGTGGCTCAACGCCGCCTTGCTCACATCGTAAGCCTCGCTGCCACGCTTCGATACAACGGCATTCGCTGAACTGGTGAGTACGACGCTTGCGTCAATTCCCTGCTCGGCAAAGATCTTCGCCGCCTCATCCGTTAGCAGATAGTTGGCTGTGACATTCACCTCGAGAGTCAGCGCCCATTGTGCATCACTGATCACTCCATCAGGTGAAGAAGGAAACAGTGCCGCTGTATTGATCAGGATGTCGATCCCGCCGAACTGCCTGATTGTCGTCTCCAGTGCAGTTTTGATCGCTTTACGGTCACGAATGTCTATGCTGATCCAGCTCACGGCCTCATTGCCTGCAGCAGCCTTAATTTCTTCAGCTACTTTTTCCGCACCCACAACATCGCGATCCGCAACCATTACATGCGCGCCACGTTCGGCCGCAAGCAGCGCCACTTCGCGACCGATTCCACTGCCTCCTCCAACAATCAACGCAACCCGTCGGCTCAGCTCCTTCTCAGGAGGCTGTCTGCGGATCTTCGCCTCCTCCAACTTCCAGTATTCAATCCGGAAAGCCTCACTGGGTGGTAGTGCAACGTAGTTCTGATGAACTGTAAACTGATCTGCCGAAGCCGCTGGCCCAGCCTGGGGAATTTCCGTGCAGTCCGCGTCAGCACCTAACGCACCCGCACCCTGCATTACGCCGATGGCATTGATATAGAACTCGCCCGTAATCCGAGACTCCGTCTTATTCTTGCCGAAACTGAACATGCCAACGCCAGGCACCAGAACCACCGTTGGACTAGCGTCTCGAATCGCCGGAGAATCTTTAAGCGCATGCTTCGTGTAGTATTCCGCATACTCAGCGCGATAGGTCTCAAGTGCCGTCTCGATCAACTCCTTCAACTCGGTCGGTTCGCTCGCTGGATTCCATTTGATGAACATCGGCCGGATCTTCGTCCGAATAAAATGGTCCGGACAGCTCGTCCCCAGGTGCGCCAGCTTCTCTGCACTCTCCGAGTTCACGAATTCTAGCACTTGCTGTGAATCCGAATAGCTCCCAATCCATCGCTGTTTCCGTGATACAGCTCCACGAAGATAAGGCATGATCGCTGTCGCGATCTGCGCCCGATCCTCACGCGTCTTCCCCTTCGCACCGCTGAAGGGCTTATGTCCTGCAATCGCTCTATGCCGCTCAATAAACTGCCCCAACTGATCGATAATCGTAATCGTATTCAGATAGCTCTCACGTTGCGTACTGCCCCACGTAAATAGCCCATGTCCACCTAACACAACACCATCGCAGCCCGGCGTCTCCTCGACGATCTTCTTCAGCATCATCCCCAGTTCAAAACCTGGACGTTGCCATGGCAGCCAGGCGAGCTTGTGTCCAAACTCCTTGTTGAACTCCTCCATTTTTATTTTCCCATTGGCCGAGGCCGCTAACGCGATCCCCCAGTCTGGGTGTAGGTGGTCCACATGCGGAAACGGCAGAAAACCATGCAACGAGGTGTCAATCGAAGCCACCACAGGATTATTCCCAAACGTGCAAAGTGGATACATCTCCACCATCTCGTCCTCACGCTCGACTCCGCGATAAGCCTTCTCTAGTGCCAACAGCTTGTCCATATACAGTGTCGCAAAGCCTGAGCGCTTGATGCTGCCCAGATCGCCCCCACTTCCCTTCACCCATAAAATTTGCCGGGGCTCCCCATCCAGTGGGTCTATCTGCTCCAGCTTCGAACTTGTATTGCCCCCTCCAAAGTTCGTGATCCTAAGATCTGAACCCAGCAGATTTGAGCGATATCGCAAAAGCTCGGGTTCATCCAACTTCGAAGCAACAGCATCATCCCAGCGATCTTGCAAATAGCGAAGAGACTTTTGAGCGGCAGTGGTCATACGGATCCTTATTAGTGGTTAGAACGTCAATTACGGTAGCTTTTTAAACCAGACATTCCGATGCGAGATCTTCAAACTGCCTGAGCCCTCAATCTCAAACGCAATTAGTCCTTTTGCCTGGCTGAAATTCGAATCAGTGTCAACAAGCACTGACATGACGTGTCCATTCAAAATGTGAATGAGTGTATTACCGTCTGCAATCACTTCATACTGATTCCACTCACCAGGCTTAATAAAAGCCTTGAGCTCGTCAGAAGTTCCCAAAGTTGCGAGTAAACGCGGTTTCTTACCGGCTTCCGTTTCCACCATTTGACCGCGCCAAGCAATGATTCCACGGGCTGTACCTTGTTCATAGAGTTGGCCAGTGTACCGATTGCCAAAATCGTAGTCAGCCTGGTACCCCTCTAAATTCCACTTGGCATACTTTTGAGAGAGGACCGCCATCTGCTGCACCCTCTGCTTCTGCTCGGCCGTCATCTGCGCAAGCCTGTCCGGAGGGATCTGCCTCGGCCTGGGGGGAACATTGAGACTTCGATATTGAATGCCGCCATTGGCACCCGCGCCCTCAAGTTTCATCTCTACCTTCAATGCGAAATTTGCAGGCTCACCGCCTCGCCAAATAATGTTTGTCGTTCCTGAAGGATGTTCGGTACTGGATACGCCGACGATGGCTCCATCTTCTACATGCCATACATCCGGAGTTCCATCCCAGCCGCTGAGCGTCTTACCGTCGAAGATCTGCGTCCATCCTTCGTGATCGTTGAAATCGATGGGTTCAGGTTGGACAAAGGGGCTACCGGGCGCTCGCCCAACCTGTGCGGGACGAGTTCCCGTAGACGGCTGCTGGGCAGCGACATAGGTTTCAGTGGCCAAAGTAACAGCCAAGACGGTGCACAACAACGATGTGCCGGCTAGCATACGGCGAGAACTCATAAATTTAGATAACATTCATTTCTCCTCTAGAATCCTCTCAGTTCTAACTCTGCTAGGCATAGGGCACGCTTTCCCATTGCTTCGTCTTCGCAGAACTCAAAACCGCATCCGTTACATAATCGGCGGCTAGACCATCCCGGAACGTCGGTGCTACTTGACGGTTCTCGCCTACTGCCTGGAGAAAATCGGCAACCTGGTGAATGAAGGTATGTTCATAACCAATCTGAAGACCAGGTACCCACCAATTTTTCATGTACGGATGGTCACCGTCCGTGACGTGAATGCTCTTCCAGCCACGAAGTCGTCCTTCATCACGGTAATCGAAAAATTGAAGACGATGTAAATCATGGAGATCCCACGAAGCCGAAGCGAACTCTCCATTAATTTCAAGCGTGAAGAGCGCCTTGTGGCCCCGTGCATAACGCGTCGCCTCAAATACGGCGGTTGACCCATTATTGAAGCGGCACAGGAACGAACTGGCATCGTCAATACCAACAGGTTCAAGGTTTCCAGTAAGATTATGCTTCCTCTCTTTTACGAAGGTTTCCGTCATCCCTGTCACTTCTGAGATGGGACCGTTTAGCCAAAGTGCCATGTCAATGTTGTGTGCGAGCAGATCCCCTGTAACGCCGCTTCCAGCCACTGAGGCATCTAGACGCCAAAGCCCCTCGCCACCTTGGGGCAAATCACTTGAGATCGTCCAATCTTGCAGAAACTGCGAACGGTAGTGAAAAATCCTACCGAAGCGCCCTTCGCCCAACAGTTGCTTCAACAGAACAAGAGCCGGAACGCGGCGATAGTTATACCAAACCATATTAGGAACATTAGCGGATTCAATTGCATCCACCATTGCTCTTCCTTCGACCGCGGTGCGGCCTAAAGGTTTTTCGCAAAGCACCATCTTCCCAGCTTTAGCGGCGGCAATCGCAATCTCAGCATGAGTATCGTTTGGACTGGCGATGTCGATCAGATCAATATCTTTCCGCTCAATGAGAGCACGCCAATTGGTTTCTACCGATTCATAGCCCCAATTTTCAGCAAAGCCCTTCGCACGATCTGCGTTGCGTGCACAAACTGCTTTGAGAACAGGCTGATATGGGACATCGAAGAAGCGAGGTGCTTGGAGAAACGCATTGGAGTGCGTACGTCCCATAAAGCCGTATCCGACCAGGCCGACATTGAGATTTTTCCTTGCCATACTATTCTGCTTCTCCTCGCTCAATCCCAGCCATGAGCATCTCGTACCGCAATCAATGTGCCTAAGACGTCATGCCATGTCTCTGGCGCCAACATCGTTGCATTGGGGAACATGCAACCATCCCAGCAGATATGTTCATAAGCACGAGTTGCAACATTATCTTCATCCCGCATCCATAGACCGGCGACTTTGACAATATCCATCTTGCCATTCGGATCGTTTGCCGGGCAGTGGCGTCCGGTCTTATCGTGTGAGCCTGATCCATGCACCGTGCCATCGTTCTGCGCTACGTGAAAATCAATCGTCCACGGTCGCAAAGCATCAGTTATTTTTTTAAGAGCCTCCATCAACACGTCCTGCCTGGTCCAGTCAAAATTCTCTGGTAGAAGCCGATCTTCTGGAGCGTTATATCCTAGCGTATACAAGAGGGAGTGGGCCATATCGGCCTGAAAACCGATCGTCTTAGGCCGGTTCACCATTTCGAGCAGTTCGACCATGCGTTTCCAGCTATGCATTCCACCCCAGCAGATCTCCCCTTCTGCAGCGAGGCGCTCGTCGTATCCCTCTGCAATATCGCATGCTTCGCGAAATGTCTCCGCTATTCGCTTCGTGTTTCCGATAGGATCTTTGGCCCAATCCGACGGATTCGACGCCGAGTCGATGCGAACGATTCCGTAGCGGCGAATACCAATGTCGCGAAGCATCTTTCCGATAGCACATGCTTTTCGAACCTGGGCGAGAAAGCTCTTTCGATCCTCCTCGGAACCCATCGCAGAGCCTCCTCCGGTAGGAGGCCAGACGGGAGCAACCAGAGAACCAACAACAAGGTTGCGCTCAGCAATCCCATCTGCAAGAAGCACCAGATCATCCCTGGTTGAATCGATGTCTACATGTGGCAGAGACAAGAATAAATCGACACCATCGAACTTGTTGCCCTTCACTTCGGCCGCCGCTGTAAGGTTCAGCATCGTTTCCAGGTCAATAGGAGGTTCAGAGTCTGGACCTTTTCCCACTAGCCCAGGCCACATCGCGTTGTGAACGGCCGGTCGCTTATGCTGAGTCACTGTACTCCCTCTTCCTCGTCTATTTCTTGCGTAGTGATTCTGCGTCGGGATTGCCTGGGCCGAAATGTTTTAGGAGAACGAGCGGATCGGACGAGCTTAAATTCTCCACAAGCAATCCTTCTTTAGCGGTGGCGGCGGTGACAAAAACCTCATCCTCCGTCATTTCGCCAAATCTAATCATCGATGGCGTTCCAACGGTCTGCTTTGCGAGCAGTCCATGTCCTTGAGTAAGAATCACTCCGTAAGCTGCACTGTCTTTGATCGTGACGCTTCGCCCAGGCAGCACCGTCAACTCTTTGGCTGAATAATCCGGCGTCCCATACGTAATCCACATCTCGCGGTAGCCCTCCGCCTCCATATCTTCGACAGGCTTGACTGGACGAGGGAAGGTCTTGTTTGTCTTTGCGAAATCCGGATTAACATTGGCGTCCCAATCAAGCATGCTTATCAGATAGTCAATGTCCTTACTGAATTCGGGCTTAACATCCTTCGTCAGCAGACCCCAGTCGACGATGCGTCCTTCGACCTCTGACTGAAACATCGCAAAGACATCGCTGTTCACCTGCGGTTCGTAAGTCACCAGCGATCCTGGAGCGTGAAGAATTCCTGGATTGATCTGCCAGCCTGTGCCCGGCACGAGACGGTATGCGCGCGAGTGGGCGAGAATTCCGTTGTCACCTTTGTTCCAACGCTCCAGACATCTACGAATGTCATCTTTCGTCGTGCCCGGCTCAAGACCCATGTAGGTGTGCGGAAAGTTATTTTCTGTCTGATTGTATTGTGGAGGAAAGTAATATGCTTCCGGCTTCCCCTTCTGTCCCACCAGGTTCGCGAACTCATTCGTCTGATGCATGTGGTGAGGAATTGGTCCCATATTGTCAAAGAACTTGCAGAGCAGATTCCATCCGCCTTCGCGTTCCATCACATCCGCGCCCAGCAGCAGATCTCCAGCAGTTTCGACAGCCTCTTTCAACAGAAAAGTTTCGCCAGATTTTTGCTGAACGTAGCTTAGTCCCTCATCAGACAATGTATCTGGTCCGTTTGAAGCCTTTGTCGTCGAGGAGAACCAACGTTCATTGATGCCACCTCGATGACCGCCAAATGCGTACAGATCATCCGGGTGAAGTTTCAATCTTCTTCCGGGGATCATGAATGAGCGTGGCACCCAGCAGGGTTTCAATCTCAAAATACCTGCGCTGGAGTTGATTGCTTCCTTCACTTGGGATCTATTCAGCATTTATTGTCCTTTGCTCTGTAACGATTATTGGCTATTTCAACAGTAACTTCTAAAATCGAAGTTATAGCTTCGACCCGACTAAAAACTAGCCTTGGCACCTACGTGATGGTTCTCTCTGCTCCGATAGGTTAGTGCTCTATCGCAATACCAAACGAGTACAGTGTGTTGTCATGTGTAGTAAAGAATGCATGACCATCGCCAACGGATACCCCAGTAAGATGCGCATATGTTGTAATTTCATCTCCACTGGAATACAGCTCTTTTCCTGTTATGGCATCAAGAACATATAACTTAGCATGAGTTTTAACGTCGCCTTCTGAAAGAGCAATCACCACTCCATTTGCAATTACGGGTGATGCAGGGTTGATCAGGTCGCGTGAGATCCAGCTTGGCGTCAGCACTGGTCGCCCATCTTTCTCTTCCACCTTGAAGGCAACGATACTGCCATGTGTAGCAGGACCATTGATATTTTCAAACTTCGCATCTTTATCTACCGGCCCCGATACAGATGCCAGCACCCAAACTGTGCCACTTAGATCTTGCCAACTGGCAAAGCTATTCCAACTGTCACTCTTCGCTTTAGAAATGCTGGTTGTCTGCGCCAACGGAGTATGGTGATCAGCTCCACCGAGCGATTCGTTGTCGAGTAAAACAAAACTGCCATCCTTGCCTGGGGCAGCCACAAGCTTCTTCTGCTTGAAGGTGAACGCAACGGGTGTAACATTCTGGAGTTTCCCTTCGCTAGAAGGCGTGTACCAGTCTTTCACCTTCAGTTCTTTATCAGTCACCGATACGATACTATTGGCGTGCACTCCGGCTGGCGAATCCGTCACCCCGCTGCCTGTAACAACGTACGCCACTCCCTCTCCTATCGTGGGTCCTGCCAAGCCTAGGGGACTAACGCTTTGCATGGAGTAGCTGCGAACCGGGTAATCAGGAGAAGCAAGATCGATGGACCATAGGGCGTTCTGGCCACCTCCACAACTGCGTCTAGTCGTCGTGAATACAGTCTTACCACTGATATTCAGACCATCGGGATTTGCATTTGCGGTTGGGATAAATTTGACGGCAGGGGCGTAATCGACTCCTGTGGTCAGTACCTGTTCATGAAGGTAGCCATCACCCGTTAGGACATAGACTCCCTTCAAGGCAAAACCACCACCGCCGGCGGGAACTCCCAGGCGGCGCTGACCAGGTGCAGGTGGTGGCGGCGGAGGAGGAGGAGCGGGAGCACCGGGAGCGCGGCGTGCTCCAAAATTGATGACTTGCGGTGCCTCCAGGACAATACTAAGATTCCTCGCGCCGCACGCTCCCATTCCCTTTGGAGCCGGAACATCAAAACTTTTCTTCCAGACCAAAGTTCCCAGTTCGGAGTCGACAGCGTACACGGTGTTCGTGTCACCCCAGAGTACCAGGTCTTTGAATCCCTGCGCGTTGATCAAGCGGAGAGCGAGAAGAGGTTCGGTAAAGGAAGGCATATCCTTTGTTGCCTGACCAAGTTTAATCTTCCAAAGAAACTTGAATTCTTTTGCTGCACTTTCCTTGGAGATCTTCGTCTCAGCTTTTTGCCAGCCGCTATGACCTGCATCATTGCCTGCTGTGGTCCAGTTTCCAATTGCCGTGCGTTGACCTAGAGCAACGCCTAGATTTAGAAGAGTACCAGCGAGCAACAACGCCACGGACGGAATGAGACTTTTCTTCATCACTAAACTTCCTCGATTCGATGTGCGATGAACCTCTCTGTTAGGAGGTCAGATAAACCCATCTCCGGCTGAGCTTCCAGCATCGGAATGCCAGCTCTCGTATCAATCCTTAAAAATTCGGGGTAGGTCCTACATTGAATTGGAGTATTACTTGATGCCGAAACAGTAGATCGTTCCATCGAAGGTGCCGAAGATCACTCGACCACCAGCTACGGAGAGGCCAGCCTGATGCAAAAACGATGAGATCTGATCTCCACTTGAGTACAACTCTTTGCCCGTTATCGCATCAAGCGCATATAACTTTGCGGGAACAGATTTTTGGATCCGCTGTTCTGAGCTGAAGAGGCCTCCCTCAGTATCGTTCGCTTGACCGGTAAATTCACCCCCGGCGAGTGCAAACACTACGCCATTGGCAATCACGGGAGGTTCGGCAGTGATCATGTCCCGAGATACCCAAGCGGGTGAAAGCTTCGGTCTCCCATCTTTATCATCAAGCTTGAACGCGATAATACCGCCATTTGCTGTCGCCCCATGCGTAACTGGAAACTTCACTGCTGCCTCCGAGCCAGTTGGCGCCAACACCCACTGAGTGCCGTCCTTTCCCTTCCATGCGGCATGACTTCCCCAAGTTCCTTCGGTCTGAAAGTTTGCATTTTTATTCGTAATCAACTCCGTCCGAGATGCGGGAGTTTTGTGGTCCGCTCCACCCATTGACTTGCTGTCCAACACGATGAAGCGTCCTTCTTTGCCAGACGCCACCAGCAAATCCCCACCTTTATATGGAAATATGACAGGGGTGGCATTCATATCCAAATCGCGCTTCGTCAACCATTCATAGTTGGAGGGGGTGTAATAGTCCTTTAGTGCCAGCGTGTCATTTGAAAACGTGAAAGCCTCGACGCTGGTGGATAATTGTCCCTCTTTTGCATCGTACGGACCATCACCAGATTCGAAATAGATCGTTCCGTCGGAGCCGACCGCAGGACCTGCAACGCCCCAAAGACCTCCCTGCGGAGGGGATGAAACTGTTACCTTCTTATTCGCTAGATTGACCGCATACAGAGCGTTTGCATTTCCAGCACATCCCTGACCAGTGATGGTGTAGATGACATTGTTCACCAGGTTCAAGCCATAAGGTTTTCCATAGGGTGCGGCAAGCACTTGGATGGGAGCATCCTTCTCCTCGCCCGTCGAGACGTTCATACTATGAAGGTAGCCGTCACTGGCAAGTACATAAAGAACTCTCTCACCGGCCCCAGCAGGCGTAACAACCGGGGTGGCGCTAAGAGCATTCGTACAGATAAATCCGCGGCCTTCTCCAGCCTCCTGCTGCGTTTGCGATGACCACTTCAATTTCTTTTGCCAAACCAATGCTCCACTGTCGGCATCTACCCCGTAGACTTCATTCGAACTGCCCGCCAAAATTGCCAGAGTTTTAGCTCCACTGCCTGTATTGACACCCGAAACGATAAGGGGTTCCCTGAAGGATTGCATACCCATGGTCTTGATATTGAGCTTCACTTTCCAGAGAAGCTGCAGATCTTTGGCATTTTCTGGTGTGATCTTCGTTTCATTTCTTTGCCATCCGTCGCGCTGCGGGTTGAAACTACTTGTAGTCCACTCCGGCGTCCCGGCGGTCTGACCGTATGCAGCTCCCAGCCATGGAAACACACACCCGCAACCAACCATGAGAAATAAACGAATACCTCTTCGTGCGACTTCAACTTGAGGCAATCTACACAAATCCATAAAATTAAACCTCGTCAACCAAAGCTTCTCGCTATTTAGGGCATTGATTTCATGTGATATGAGACGTCTCATTTCGAAAGGATAGTATCCATGCAATAACACTGCTGTCAAGGCCATTCGTATTTTACTTGTTGAGTATTCAATCAGCAGTAGAGATGGTAATGCATTGAGTTAGATCGGTTCCACAAGGCGTCCCATGGGGTTGAGACGATCCCTTCGAGGAAGCGTCATACTGTAAATTGGGCTAGAGCTTCAGACTTCCCGTTGGGGGCGGTCTGTGATTGCTTTACGAGAAGGATGAAGGATGAACGCATTTTTGGAACCCAGGAAAGCAGGCCTCAAGAATGCTGTCTCTATCATCCGTCTCTTTTTTGGTATCAGAATAACGAAACAATGGGGAATCGTCTTGAAGGCGATTCTTATGATCAGCCCCTTGGCACTCTGGGGTGGATGCAAGGCTCATGTGAGCGAAAAGCCCATTGGTGCCCCAGTTGAAATCAAGGTCCCGCTTGGACTGCCCCCGATTCCTATACCGGCGGACAATCTACCCACTGCGGAGACGATCTCGCTCGGTCGCAGACTTTTCTACGACAAGAAGCTCTCCAAGGACAACTCTCTTGCATGCGCCACCTGTCACAATCCGAAACGAGGATTTACGGACGGCCTTGAACTTTCGAGGGGTGTGGGCGGCATGATTGGTATTCGCAATGCTCCCACGGTGGTTAACGCAGCTTACCTCCCACTTCAGTTCTGGGATGGCCGTGCTATCAGTCTCGAAGAGCAGGCAGCCAGCCCCATCGCTGATCCCGTGGAGATGAATCAGACCCACGAGGTATCAGTCACTAAACTCAGCGCGGACCCCGTATATAAGACGATGCTCCTTAAGGCATTTGGAAGTGAGGAGATGACCATTGGCAGAGTTGAGAAAGCGCTTGCCTGTTTTGAACGAACTATCCTCAGTGGCAACTCTGCTTTTGATCGATATCAATTTGGGGGGGATAAGAAGGCGCTCACACCAAGTCAGATTCGGGGCCTTGCTATTTTCAGTGATCCACAAAAAGGCAATTGCACAACTTGTCACACCATAGATGCAAAGTACGCGCTCTTCACCGACGGTAAATTCCACAATATTGGAGAAGGAGTAGGGGATGATGGAGATTTCAATGACGTCGGCCGCTACCATGAAACAAAGATGAACGCTGATAAAGGAGCATTCAAGACTCCGACCCTTCGCAACATTGCGAATACAGGCCCGTACATGCACGACGGCAGCCTGAAAACACTAAAGGAGGTTGTTGACTTCTATGCGGGAGGAGGTAACTCGAACCCCTATTTGGACAAAAATATTCGAGCGATCAAACTATCCGGGCAGGATCGCACAGACCTTGTGCAGTTTCTGATGTCGCTCACGGGCGAGATGCCCCCTAACGTGGGACCACCAAAGCAGGAGTAAGCTAAATTTGCCGATATGAAAATCACCCACGCTTTCACTTGCTCCTTTCTCTGCTGCGCGATTGCACTCACCATAGGCTGCAAGGGAAAGACGAAAACTGAAGGACCACCATCCCCTATTAGTCAGCCTGCCACCTCGTTTTTCAAAGTCGACCCAGGGACTGCCGGATCAATCACAGGGACAATACGCTACACCGGGCGAAAGCCGTCTCGTAAGATGATCGACATGGACGAAGATCCTGCCTGTGTCGAAGCTCATCATGGAAAAGCCTATGACGAATCGTTGATCGTGAGCTCAACCGGCGCTCTCGGCAACGCTTTCATCTACGTGAAAAAGGGCCTGGAAGGGAAAACCTTCGAAGTCCCCGCAACTCCAGTGACTATCGATCAAAGTGGTTGCTGGTTCCGTCCACGAGTACTGGGAATTCAGATCAATCAGGTTCTACAAGTCATCAACTCGGATCCTGTAACGCACAACATTCATCCAATGGCCCAGATAAATCGCGAATGGAACCATAGCCAAGGACCAGGCGACGCTCCGCTGAAGCGAAAGTTCTTGAAGCGCGAGATCATGATCCAAGTCAAATGCAATATCCATAGCTGGATGCACGCCTATATTGGGGTTTTGGAACACCCCTATTTTGCCGTCTCGAAAGACGATGGGTCTTTCGCAATCAAAAATCTTCCTCCCGGCACTTACACCATCGGAGTGTGGCAGGAGAATCTCGGCACGCAGGAAAAACAAGTAACGGTCGCTCCGCGGAACGACATCGTGACCGATTTCACATTCAGGGGAAGATGATTTATGCATAAGCTACATTGCGTACTGCTTGCGGCGGGACTTTCGGCACTTTCAATAGGCTGCTCTTCCTCGAAGAATCAAGCTCCAGCTGTGTCCGAAGCCATTTCAAGATCTTCGGCTCCGCGGATTTACGTTACCAACGAGGTCTCTGGAGACATGACCGTCATCGACTCCGCCACGTCACAGGTGATTGCAACAATCCCACTTGGAAAACGTCCGCGAGGAATTCACGCGAGTCCGGATAAGAAGACCCTCTATGTGGCACTTAGCGGATCGCCGATCGCTGGGCCCGACGTGGATGAGAGCACCCTTCCTCCGCCCGACAAGAGCGCTGATGGTATTGGCGTCTTCGACGTAAAACAAAATAAGCTGGTTCGCATCATTCACGGTGGATCCGATCCGGAGAACTTCGATCTCAGCAAAGATGGTAAGCAGTTGTTCATATCCAATGAAGATATTTCAGCCGTGAGTATCGTCGACATCACCTCCGGCAGCGTGCTCAAAACACTCAAGATTGGGGCACAACCAGAAGGGGTCAAAGTTACTCCAAACGGAAGACTCGTCTACATCACATCCGAGGAAACTGGCAGCATCTCTGTGCTTGATCCAGCAGCCGGAAAAATCATCTCAACTTTCAAAGTTGGGCATCGCCCGCGCTCAATCGCATTTATGCCTGACGGTTCACGCGCCTACATCAACGCTGAGAACGATGGGACAGTCGTCGTGGCAGATGCAGTAAAACACAAGATGCTCACAACAATTCCTCTTGGCAAGCCTAGTGTAATCAAGCCAATGGCTGTTTTGCTCTCGCCGGATGGCACCAGGCTTTACGTCAGCACCGGTCGTGGACACCAGGTCTTCACAATCAACACTGCCACCAACACTGTCCTCGGGGCTGTTGAAGTGGGCCAGCGACCTTGGGGTATCGGGCTATCGCCGGATACTAAGACCCTCTATACGGCCAATGGGCCATCTAACGATATCTCTGTAGTAGATCTAGCAACCAACACGGTAGTAAAAAAGATTAAAGCAGGAACGGGGCCATGGGGTGTCATTGCTTTGGAGCAATAGTATTCCGAAACCTCGAAGATGTGAGGTTTCTCCTGTTGGGTATCGCAACCGGAGCTCGTCTTACATACCCCAAACTATGCCAATCATCATGGCATAGGGAGTCGTATGAAATCGCCCAAGGCGGGCTCGCCGAGTTGAACAACGTGTCACTCGTGTCAGAGCTTCGCTGCGTGTAAGGGCGTCCATGCAGAACCACGTCGCGAGGAATCGAGTACTGCATTGATGAAACGGACTCCGTAAACGCCATCGTCCACTCCCGGCACCAAAAGAGAATAAGGATTCGGTGCCCGTCCTTCAATTCTTGCAGTGATCTGTTCCGCGATGTCGGTGTAGATCTGCGCGAAAGCCTCGAAATAGCCCTCCGGGTGTCCGGAAGGAATCCGGGTGGCCCAATTGGCCGCCCCGCCCGTTCCACTGCCTCCCCGCGAAATCAGACGAGGCTGCTGTCCCAAAGTAGTAAAGGTAAGATGGTTGGGATCTTCCTGCGCCCACGACAATCCCGCCTTTTCTCCATAGATCCGGAGGCGAAGATTATTCTCGTTTCCCGGCGCAATTTGAGAAGCCCACAGATTTGCTTTAGCTCCACCGGAGAAACGCATCATTACTTGTACGTTGTCGTCCACGCGCCGACCAGGGACGAACGTCGATACATCCGAAGCCACTGATAGACAGGTTAGGCCTGTTGTGAAGCAGGCGAGATGAAAGGCGTGTGTTCCAATATCTCCAAGGCATCCCCCCGGACCACTCCGCGCAGGATCAGTACGCCAGTCTGCCTGTTTCATGCCGCTTGCTTCGACGTTAGTAGTTAGCCAATCCTGGGCATATTCCACCTGAATCATCCGAATAGGGCCTAATTCTCCACCGAGTACCATCTCCCGGGCCTGCCTTACCATTGGATAACCCACGTAAGTATGAGTGAGTCCAAAGATCAGACCGGTTCGTTCCACTATCTCGGACAATTCCAGAGCATGCTCGATCGTTGTCGTCAAAGGTTTGTCGCAAATTACGTGAATACCAGCGGCCAGGAACGCCTTGGCGACTGGATAATGCATGTGGTTAGGTGTGACAATTGCCACCGCATCGATACGATCCGGACGTTCCGCCTCCGCGGCAGCCATTTCGCTAAAATCTTTGTACGCTCTCGGAATATGGAGTTCTCTTGCGGCCGAAATTGATTTTTCCGAATCGGACGATAGCGCTGCCGCCACCAACTCATACCGATCATCGAGTCTTGCCGCTACCCGGTGAACCGCGCCGATAAATGCTCCCGGTCCACCGCCGACCATTCCCAACCGCAAACGCCTATCGAGTTTAGATACCTCACTGCCTACTGCCACGTTTACTCCTCCTGATTCAAGCCAAGCATGCGGCGTATCGCCGATTTGTCGACGCTGGCATCGGCAAAATCGTCGAAAGATCGTTCTGCCGCTTGGATAATGTGGCGCGCAATGAATGGCGCGCCCTCGATCGCCCCTTGGTCCGAGCTTTTTATGCAGCACTCCCATTCCATTACAGCCCAGCCGTTGTAACCATACTGCGTCAACTTGGAAAAAATTCCACCGAAATCTACTTGGCCATCTCCCAGGGACCGAAAACGACCAGCGCGATTAAGCCATGATTGAAAACCTCCATAGACACCCTGGCGTCCGCTCGGATTAAACTCCGCGTCTTTTACATGGAACATTTTGATCCGTGAGTGGTAGAGGTCAATGTATTCAAGATAGTCAAGCTGCTGCAACACAAAATGGCTTGGGTCAAAGAGAAGATTGCAGCGCGGATGACCGTTCAGAAGATCGAGAAACATCTCGAATGATGCACCATCATGAAGGTCTTCGCCGGCGTGAGCTTCAAAGCAGGCGTCCACGCCATTCTCATCAAAGACATCCAAAATAGGCTTCCAGCGGTTTGCCAACTCTTCAAAAGCAGCTTCAACTAGCCCGTGTGGCCGTTGCGGCCAAGGATAGATGTATGGCCACGCCAGAGAACCAGAAAATGTCGCATGGGAATTCAATTGGAGATTCTTCGATGCCTTTGCCGCAAAGTGGAGCTGCTGGGTGGCCCAAGCGCGACGCGCAGCGGGATCGCCATGGACAGACTTGGGGGCGAAGCTGTCGAACAACGAATCATATGCTGGATGGACGGCTACCAGTTGTCCTTGAAGGTGCGTCGATAGTTCCGTTATTTGGAGCCCGTTTTGCGCGAGAACCCCTCGGACTTCATCGCAGTACATGGGGCTCTCAGCCGCGAGTTTCAGATCGAAGAAACGAGCATCCCAAGTGGGAATCTGGACGCCCTTGTACCCCAACCCGGCAGCCCACTGCGAAATCGCCGCCAAACTATTGAATGGTGCAGCATCTCCTGCGAATTGAGCTAAAAAGATGCCAGGTCCCTTCATCGTCCTCATACGTAAGCTCCTCGATCGAGTCTTTACAATTCGTGCTGTTGCTACGATTTCTTACCGTGTTGGTCTGTGGGGCGTCGTTCCTTTTTTAGAGGACAAAGTCATAATCTAGCGCATTAAGCCCTTTCGTACAGTTTGGATCCATCGCTGCAATGGTCTTGCATAAATCTGATCTATTTTTCGATCGACGCTTACTTTGCTGACAGGACTAAATGCCTGTTTCCAGAGGATTTCGGCAATGTCCATGCGAACATCACGCTGCCACTGCTTGTCAGTACCACTTGCTGACCGTCGAGCTCGTAGGTGATGGGCGGGCTCTGTATGTGTGCTCCCGATCCTGCGTGCCAAAGAGTCTTTCCGTCGTTCGTATTCAACGCCAGAAAGTTTCCGAATGCATCACCAGTGAATGTGAGACCGGAATCGGTCGTTAAGACACCCGCGCCCGATCGTCCTGCGCCCAGTTCATGGCTCCAGCGAATCTTGCCGGTTTGATAGTCGATAGCTTCGAGGATCCCTTTACTCCAAAGGCTGTAATCTGCGCCCGACCAACCGTAGGATCCATCTGCAGGCTTGGAGAAATAGAGACTGTAGCTGGGCGCCGCGCTGACGATAAAGAGTCCTGTCTTGGGGTCGAAGCTGGGGGACCGATAGTTGGTGAGGCCGCCCTCATCCGGGGCGATCAGACGACCGTCAGGTGCCGGTTCCTTCTCAGGATTTGGAATTGGGCGCCCCTGCTTGTCTATACCCAGTGTCCAGTTCACAGGTCCGAACGTAGTGGTCAAGAGACTTTTTCCGTTCGTGCGGTCAACCACAAAGAAGTGACCATTGCGGGATGCCTGCATGAGCATTTTCCGCGGCTGTCCATGAAAGTCTCCGTCAACCAGGACAGGTATTTCAACAGCATCCCAGTCGTGGGTATCATGTGGTGACGGTTGAAACGCCCACGCCAGTTTTCCAGTGTCGGGATTCAGGGCAACGATGCTGCATGTGTAGAGATTGTCTCCTGGACGCACTTTGCCGTTCAGTACCGGAGTTGGATTTCCGGTTCCCCAATAGACCAGATTGAGATCGGGATCGTAAGTCCCTGTCATCCATGCATTCCCTCCGGTCGCGGCCTTTGGCGTTCCTACAATCGGAGTAGCATCCCACTGCCATTGTGTTGCTCCTGTCTCTGCATCAATGGACCGGACGAAGCCCTGCAGGTTATCAAAATCGCCTGAAACTCCCACCAGCACGTGGTTGCCAACGATCAGGGGTGCCATCGTCGCCCATTGACCCTTTGTATAATCAGCGACTACGACATCCCATCGCACCTTGCCGTCTTTGGGGTCGAGAGATAAAAGATGGGCATCCGAAGACATATAGTACAGCCATCCCTTATACATGCTGACACCGCGATGACCGATGTGAAAGGCGTTGTTTGGTGGCGCCGTGTAGTGCCATATCTGATGACCTGTCCGTGCATCCACAGCCCAGATATTGTCCGTCACGGTGAAGTACAAAATGCCATCCACTAATATCGGAGAGGCCTTGAGTTCTGTAGCTTGGCCCGTCTGAAAAACCCAAGCGAGGGTCAGATTCTGAACATTCCGGGGATTAATCTCCGTCAAAGCACTGTGTCGCTTACCGGAATAGTCGCCATGGTATCCGGGCCAGCTATCCATAGTTGGATGGAGAAGCAAGGCATCTGCTGCTTCTTGGGCCAAGAGGCTATCGGAGAATGGAAATCCGATCACCACGAGCAAAACAAGAAGAAAAGCATTCTTCATAAAGTTCATAAGGACTCAAATCCTCCAAGAAGCCTAGATGCCAATTCCAGCTTTTAGCGTAATGTTTGCATGTAAGCCAGAAGGTTATGGATATCGGCATCTGAATACTTGCCTAAGAGATCAATATGAGCGTCTGCCGGAGCGACTATCTTGTACTTGACATTGATGGTTGGCCACGAACGATATCTCCCGGTTGAATCGATCAGCGCTACCGTGAACTCATCATGGTAGGCCAACTGCCCCGTCAGCACCTTTCCGGAAGCTTCAGTGACGGTTACCTGGGACTTTGCGTCCCTCGGATATAGCATCTGCTGCTCTAGCTTCAGACCATGGTAGCGCGATGCAATGCCCGAAAGGTCGCCGGTAGGCGAGTGACACTTAACACAGGTTCCTGCTCCATTGAAGTACTGTTTTCCTGCTTCGACATCTCCAGTTTGAAGATCGGACTCATCGACTCCCTTACGGGTTCCGGTCTGGGACATCGCTTTATCCTGCTGAGAGTGGATAAACGCCACTAGGCTCGTCACCTCTGCATCGGGGAGGTTGAAACGCGGCATACCCTTTTCGGGCCGCCCGTTCCGGATAACAGCGCCAATATTCTCACCTTTCATATCAGAACTGACGAGCTTGGATCGTGTAAGGTCGGGGCCACTCTCCCCACCGCCCGCGTCTCTTCCGTGACAGAATCCGCAATTCTGCTGAAAATGCGAGCTTCCGCTCTCGATTACAGCAGGTGCATAGGATTCATGCACAGGCAGCGGTCCCTGGGACCCGACTGTATCCTTACTTCGGGCTTGTCCCGCGCCAGAGTTTTGAGCATATGCAAATGCGGCGATTGCGAACAACGAAGCGGCTCGCAAGACAGCTCGCCCAAGGAAGGCGCAACGAAAGCAATTCATCGGATATAAATGCTCCACAAATCGGACTGTTTGTTCTTTGTCTACATATTTGAATCGGCTGCAGAATAGGACATGTATCGTCTCATTCGAGAACGAATCCAAAGATGTACAGGTTCAAAAGCAATAAAGTCTTGCTTTCACCACCATGCTAGAGGCAATGTCCACGATACTGACAGAGGTCTTCCTTGTCTATTGCGGACTTTCCTGCCGAATACATAAGACACAATTCATCACCTCCGACAGACCTATTTATCTAAGAAATGCTCCTTACCATCTTACTGAGACGATAGAAGTCTCACGAGCCTTAGCCAACCTCGATCGTCATCCTATGAAGACGCATGTAAAAAAGCATATGCGGCCTTGGCAGACGACATCTGGGACACAGGGAAGGGATTTTCCTGTTCTGAAAAGGCATGTTCAATCCCCGCCTTCTTGCCAGCCGCAAAGATCGGCTTGTAGTCGATAAAACCTTGTCCGAGATCCATGCCCTTAGGCCGATCATTCAGGCTGACTGTCGCATGATCCAACTTCTCGAACTCCTTCACATGGATCATCTTGAAACGGCCAGGGTACTTCTTGAAATAAACGATCGGATCTGCCCCGCCTGCGCACATCCATCCGCAGTCTATTTCGAACTTCACCAGATCGTGGTCCGTCTTGTTTACCAGGATGTCGTAGCCATAGCTACCGTCCGGCATCTTCTCAAACTCATAGTTGTGGTTGTGATATGCGTACTGCAGCCCGGCTGCTTTTGCCTTGGCGCCGATATCGTTCATCTGTGCCGCCAGCTTGGTGAAGCCCTCAAGTCCAAGCGGCACCATGTCCGGCCGGGACCCCGCGGATGAGCCCGCCGGGCTGCGCGGCAAGTTCCCTGTTGCCAAACTGGAGCTCGTGGCGTAGTGAGCGCCCAGAATATTAGCCTGTTCGAAGACAGGACCGAGATCGGGGGCATTGAGGTTGAGGTGCGCGCTCGGTACCTTCAGGCCCGCATCGTCAAGAAGTTGTCGGAACTCCTTTACGCTATATTTTCCGAAGCCAGCAGTCTCGACCTCACGAAACCCAAAATCGTGAAGCTGCTTCAGCGTTCCGGGAGTGTCCTTCGGCAGATCCTCACGCACGGTGTACAGCTGAATTCCTGGAGGAAGACCCATCGCCTCGCCCCACGCCATACGAGGCAGGGCAACACTGGCTGCAGTGACTAAGCCAAGACTGCTAGAAGCAACTAGAAATTCTCTACGAGTGTGGAGTCGCATGGCATTTTCCTTTTCTAAAAACCGATTGTGGTGCCTGTTTGAACGGCTATGCAGTTAGCGAATTGGCGATGGAAGATTTATTGAGGCAGCGCATTGGAGCCGAGAGACGTGTCAAGCGGAGTTTCTTCCGGGATGGAGAAGCGCGATTGCCTCTCTTTCTCCGAGAATGTGAACAGGAAGAAGAGCAGCACCAGGACGGAGACAATAGCCGAGAAGAGCCAAATCGATCTCCACTCGTATGTCACTGCACCTTGTGCGATCTGCAGAGTGTAGTGCTCGACCACAAAGCCCGAGAGCCAAGAGCCGACGAACATTCCGAGCCCATAGGTGATAAATGTGATCATGCCCTGCGCCGCGGCGCGGAGACCTACATCCGCCTTCTGGTCGATATAGATCTGGCCGGTGACAAAAAAGAAGTCATAGCATATGCCATGCAGCAGAATTCCGCCCCACAACATCCACATACCAGCCGTAACGTTGCCAAAGGCGAAGAAGAGATAGCGAATTACCCATGCCGCCATGCCCGCGATTAGCATGTACTTCACACCCAACCTTCGAAAGAACCAGGGGATCAAAACCATGCAGAGCAGTTCTGACATCTGGCCTCCCGTCATCTTACCGGCTGCATTCTGGACCCCTACCTGGTTCAGGAAAAGATTCGTAAAGGCGTAATAGAACTGAAGTGGGATGCAGATGAAGAACGAGGCAATCACAAAGATCATCATTGCCCTATCCTTCAATAAGGCAATCGCCTCACGCGGAAAGATGTTGTCCATCGACAACCGGTCAGTTCGGCTGCCCAATGGCGGAGTCGAAGGCAGCGTCAGACAGTAAAGTCCCATTACCAATGACGCAACGGCCGCCAGTCGCATCGGCATCGAAGTAGCCTCGAGCTTGAGTGTCCCAATCAACAACCCGGCGATGATCCAGCCACCCGAACCAAGTACTCGGATCGCTCCAAACTCCTCCTTCGGATCCCGCATCTGGCGGAATGCCAGAGAATTGGTGAGAGCCAGCGTCGGCATGAAGCAAAGGCAATATAACAAAATCAAAGCGTAGAAGATTCCGAACGAGCTCTGAACCGATGCAATCAACAGGAGAGCAGCACCAAAAAGGTGGAGCAGAGCCAACACCTTCTGCGTAGCAAACAACCTGTCCGCGATGAGACCAATCAAAAACGGCGAGAGGATTGCGCCCACGGATGTCGCCCCCGCAGCAAGACCGATCTGCTGACCGGTGAAATGAAGCGGACCGGAGAGCCAGGTACCTAGCGTGACATACCATGCTCCCCAGATGAAATACTCCAGAAACATCATGGTGCTGAGCCGCGTCCTCATCTGCAATTTCATCTGAACCTCTTTTCTTACTGCGCCATTGGTTTTACTGGCCAACGATACTTTACGCCATTCTTAATCTTTCAATAGATATCTCTTGCTGCTCTGCCCAAAACAAAAGCCGTAATTTTAGAAATGTCGCTGTCGTGAGTGAAAGATTCCTCGTCGTAACTTCCGTTATGGATAGCAATGAAGCACTCCTTGAGCACCACTTTGCAAACTCGAAGTAGTTTTGGATCAGTTCAACCGGAAGGCGTATACCGAATCTCCGGCACCCACCAGTACATACTGATGGCCATCCAGCATGTACGTCTCCGGCGCATTCGTCACGCCCACCCGCGAGTGCCAGATGGGAGTGCCAGTCGCCACATCATAGGCGACTAGATTACCGCCAGGATCGCCCCCGAAGAGCAGCTTGCCCGCCGTCGTAAGCAGTCCAGGTTGAACCCCATAGTTGGCCACACCCGGAAAGCGGTGCTGCCAAGCCACCTTTCCCGTCTTGTAATCGATGGCGGTGATATAGCTGCCCATACTCCCCAGGCTCTGCTCATCCTTCCCGCCCAGTCCCATCGAACCGCGCGGATCCGTTGTGGTGAGGTAATACATCGCATAGCTGTCGGTCGTTGGAACATACATGAAGCCCGTATCCGGACTATAAGAAGGTGGCATCCAGTTCGTAATTCCCTGGTTGCCCGGCGAGACCAGCGCACCGGCAAGATCGAAGTCCTTTGCCGGGATCCTTACTGGCGCACCATCTTTATCCAGCTTATCCGCCCAATTCACCGTCTTCGACATCTTCCCCGTGACCAGGTGTTCCCCGGTCAGCCGGTCCAAAGTAAAGAAATACCCGTTCCTCGCCCCAGAAAGAACCAATTTTCGCGGCTTCCCGTTGAACACTCCATCCATTAAAATCGGCGTCTGCGCCGAGTCGTAGTCATGTGTGTCATGCGGAGAGTTCTGGTAGTACCAGGCCATCTTGCCTGTATCTACATTTACCGCCACAATTGCGCAAGTATAGAGATTTGCGCCCGGACCGCGCTTCTGGGAGGTATATGCCGCGCTCGGATTGCCTGTCCCGAAGATATAGAGATGCGTCTCCGGGTCATAAGACCCCGGTACCCAGACATTCCCTCCACCATGCGAGGCAGCATCCAGATTCAGCCAAGTATCTAGACCAGGATCGCCCGCCTTCATAGGGACCGTGTAGAAGCGCCACTGCACCTCACCCGTCTCAGGATCCATCGACTGCAGATATCCCGGCTCGTCGAGATCATCCCCTGTACCCACCAGCAGGTGGTTGCCCACCACGATAGGAGCCATCGTCGAGAAGTACTGCTCCGCAAAACTTGCAATCTCCTTATGCCATTTTTCCTTACCTGTCTTGGCATCGAGGCAAATCAGGTAGTCGTCCGGGGTTTCCATGTAGACCCAGGTCTTCCACATAGCCATCCCTCGATTACCAATATGCGTACCGCCCTTGGTTTTCCAGTAGTAATGCCATATCTCGTGGCCGTCGCGCGCGTCGATTGCCCAGGCATTGTCCGGAGTAGCGATATATAGAACCCCGTCAACCTGCAGGATGGATCCCTTAATATTCGCTGCCGTATTGAACTCCGCCGTGCCCTCCCCCGCCACAATGACCGGAGGAGTTCCCGCAGGTCCTTGAGACCCTGCTTGCAGCCGCGCCACAAACGCAAGAGACAGATCCTTTACCGTCTTTTGATTGATCTGCGTCAACGAGCTATATCGGCGGCCAGAGTAATCTCCCGAATAGGTCGGCCACGAGTCTTTGCTTGGCATCAAAAGCTCAGATGGATCGAGGCTCTGGCCCATCGCTATACCTGAAATCAGTCCTATAAAAACTGCCACAAAGTACTTCAGAGTTCGCCTCATTTGAGCGTCACCAGATATGCAGTTAAATCGTGAATGTCTTTGTCGTTATACCGAGGTAGGAGCTCCCTATGAGGCGCAAGAGGATCGTGAATTTCTACCTTGGGCACATCACCCATCCGGGTGAATCCAAGAACCGTTCCATCAGCCTGCATGAGGCCAACGTAGAAATCATCAATTCGGCTCATCACCCCATTCGCTTTCTCACCCGTCGGCAGTGTCACGGTTACGGTAACGGGTGGCACGTGAAGTCCAGGCAATTGAGACGCTCCAAAACCACTTGCCCCACGCCCGCCGCCACCAGGCAGCAGCCACGTCTGCTGCAGCGTCTTCGGGTTGGGCATCTTGGCTGCAAAGCCCTTCAGATCGCCCGTCACCGAATGGCATGATGCACAAGTCTTTTGAAAGTACATCTCTCCCGCTTTGGCGTCGCCTCTTACGATGTCGATGTTGTTTTCATTCGGATCCGTACGGCTCACAACCTTAAGGCTATGCAGCCATGCAGCCACCTCGGAGATCTGCACATCGGTAAGCTCGACCCGCGGCATTCCTTTATCGATGCGAGAACCATGCACGATAGGAGCTATTAGCTCACCCGAAGCATCCTGAAGCACCGCACTAGAACGTAACAGGTTTGGCCCGACTTCCCCGCCTGCGGCATCCGACCCGTGGCAGAAGGCGCAGCTTACGCCGTAGATGGCCTTGCCCCGGTCCAGAATCTCCTGTGGAGCCTTGGGACGGTCCGGATAGGCCTGTGGCCGCCGGGAACCACGCGGCGGCACCGGATTTTGTGCCTGAGCGAAGGAACGCAGCTGCACTGCGTTCCACATCCCAAGGATAAAAAAAAAGGCAATAAGGAACCCGCGCTTCACGAAGTTTGCCTCCGAATAACTTTCATATGAATGTCTATAGATTTCATCGCTGACAATTAAGAACCAAAACAAGTTCGTCCTGATCTTACTCTGACCTAATGGCGACCGCCAAGATAGTTTAGAGTTGAAACGGATGAGCAGGCAATGGACTCTGTAGCGAGAGCGGCTCGATCATATCGGTGTAAGTTCGCAGATATACGCAGTCCAAGTACAAAGTAATAGCCACTCTACGCCCTGATTTTCCGCTCAGGAAGTCTAATCCATACACTCCGTCGGGGGCGAAGCAAGTCTCCTAAGACCTCACAGTAGCCCCATCTCAATCGTTCCAAAAACGACCTCGTTCCGACTACGATCTACGTGCATAATGTTCTCCTGCGCCTCCACGATACTGATGTTCCGGCTAAGAAGGCGGTTTATAGAAATCTCTACCAAGTCCTGTCAAGCCCCGAGCTTCCAAACCCACCAGACTATCTCGCCCCATCTGCGGCAGAGTCACGGGGAAGTCCAACACCTAGGCGCATAGCGACACGGTCCTGCAATCCCTTCGCATCGAACGGAGCCCGCACCTTCATATCGTTGTCGAAGTAGACATACACATCACGTGGCTTCGAGCCTGCGTCTCGTACGGTATGCGCAAATCGTCCATCCGGAGATTCTTCACCTCGTGCCCACGCAGCTATCCGCTCTGCCCACAAGTCGAGTGCAACATCGCCGTAACCGCTTGCATACAATTGCTCCGACCCATGCAACCGACAGTACACGAAGTCGCTGGTAACATCCATTAGCAGCGGCCACTCCACAGTATCTGCCACCACCAGCCCGAGATTGTATTCGCGTAGTAATTCGATAAACTCCGGCACCGCAAAACTGTCATGACGAATTTCAATGCAATGTCGTAATAGGGTGTCTTGCTTCGTGCTCGTCCAACTACGCTCGTCCATTCGTTCATCGTGTCTACGAGCCAGCTTCGCTGCCTGCTTCGTAGACCGTGGCAGCAATCGGAAAAACCTCTCAAGCCTCTCCCGCTCATATTTGAAAGTGGGTGGAAACTGCCACAGGAAAGGACCTAGTTTTGGACCGAATTGCAACACGCCCTGGGCAAAAAAATTAGCTAGAGGCTTTTCCACCTGAAGCAATCGCCGAAGATGCGTAATATATCGCGAGCCCTTCAAAGAAAAAACAAAGTCATCTGGAGTCTCCACGGCCCACTGCGCAAAACTCTTCGGCCGATGCAGTGAGTAAAAAGTCCCGTTGATCTCGATCGTAGAAAACTCCCGACTCGCAAACTCCAGCTCCCGCCGTTGAGCCAGCTTAGGCGGATAAAACACGCCGCGCCAACCCGCATACTTCCAGCCCGAGATCCCGATCCTTACCTTGCCAATAGCCTTGGTAGGCGACCCATCCACTGGTATCTCCATAGACCTCGCTCGTTACACCGTCCGACCCAGACATCTGGCCAGTTCGAGATTGACTATGTCGGTTGATTAAATACGTGCTCTCCTCAAGTCCACGTAGTCGAATACCTGTTTCAATGGAGCCTATAACACTCTCGCGGGGTTGCTTCTCATTTAAATTGCTTTCAATCGACGCTTACGTCAAACGCCGCAGACAAACCTTTCAATGAATCAATAATGGTAGATGCCGAACGCTCTTGCGCATGGCCCTCAGAACATCTCAAAATGTACATTTGTTGACTTGCATGTTTCGCAGAAGGCTGGGCTATTGTCCGGCTAGGCTACAGACAACCAAGCGCTGGATGTCTATTCGAGAGCTGTTTTTCGATTCGGTCATTGAACGTCTCTCAAGGATTTCTGCTCAGTCGCCGATAGTACTCGGCTACTGAGTCCTGATATCCAGTCGGAACAGCATAAGGTTTTCCGGTACGTGCTTCGGTAGAAGCGCCGTTGCGCTGCAACTCGAGTTCGATGCGATCTATAGAGCTGAGCATGTCACGATGCATCTGCTCCACCATCGCCTGATTACCAGGGAAGCGGCTGGGATCGAGCTGCTGCATCTGTCTCGCCAGCTCCCGCACTTCCTTCGTGGCTCGTGGATCGCCCTGTACAATCTGTCGGAGCTGGTTCAGTTCGCGCATACCCTGCTGATAAGTGTGCTCAGCGTCGGCAGGATTGGCAGAGGCGTCAGTCGGCGCTGGCCGCTGCCCGGCTTGGCCGTAGTGATTGTTGCCGGTATTGATGTTGCCCCAGACAGGGCCGTCCGCGCCACCTCCACCGCCGTAGCGTACATCACCGCTCTGACCGCTACGCTGTCCCATACGATTTCCCGCCTGCTGTCCAAAGCCACCACCCTGCTGTTGGCCTGATTGCTGCCCGGGATCGCCAGGCTGGCCGCTGTTGCCATTGGCACGTCCTTGATGGTTGCCATTCTGCCCGCTCTGATTGCTCTGGCTCTGCTGTTCATTACGGGCCGATTGACCGTTCTGTTCATTCTGCCGGCCACTCCTGCTACGTGATGCAGCCATCGCCTGAAGTTGGCTACGCAGCCGCTCGACTTGATCTAGTGCGGCTGCCTCGTCACCTTGTGTCCTGCCGCGCTGTCCCCGCTTCGCTTGACCTATTCCCTGCTGTGCTTGCCGAAGGTGCTGGCTGAGCTGCTGCAAGCCCTGCGCGATCTGGGCTTCAGTACCGTTCGAACTCGGATTGATGCCGCCCCGCAGCCAATCAGCCGTCCTTTGCACATGGTTATCGAGATCGGATTGATCCATCTCCGCGAGCGCATCACGCAGCTCCTGCGCAACGCCTGGTTGGTTCGGTGCCATTTCTCGCGCGGTATCACGAAGCCCTTTCTGCAGCTTCGACAAATCGTTAGAGAGTTGCTGTCGCTCGCCAGCCAGCTGGTTGCTCTCGTTGCGGCGCGCCATCATGCTGTCCCGGTCCATCACGCTATAGTCACCCTGCTGACTGGCGAACTTGTTGATGCGGTCGGACTGCGCGCGTTGCTCCTTCGTCAGCCGATCGGCTTCGTGGGAAAGAGAATCCAACTTGCCCGAGGCAAGCTGTTGCTGCGTTCCTCTGAGCAGATCTGTGGCATCACGTAGCCGGTCGGCAGCACTCCTGGCAGCCTCGGCGCTCTGCTCCGGACCACTACTGCGCTTCATTGCATCGCCTGCCTGACGAAGACGACTTAGGGCCTGCTCGATCCGCTGGTCTGAAGCCTCCCCGGCAGACTGGCTACCGGCTCGTTGCCGTGATGACTGCGAACCCGACTGGGACGATTGAGACCCAGATTGCACCGAAGAGCGTCCATTTGAGCTCTGCTGTTGGCTTTGAGCTTGGCCGCCCTGCTTACCTTGGCTGCTCTGTGCAAGCTGTTCAATCTGCTGCCGCAGCTGCTCGGCCTCGCGCCGCAGCATCTCCTGTTGCCACCGCTCCTGAAAGCTCTGCTGCGGATTGTGCTGCTGCTTTGCTAGGTCCTCCTGCCGCTTGGCTAGCGCATCGAGCTTTGCGAGCGCGTCTTCTACATTCTTCGCATGCTGCTCCGCGGGAGAAGCCGTTTGCGCTGTCTCATACTGATTCTTCTCCGTGTCCAGCTCCAGATCAAAGAGACTGGCCAGATCGCGACCTGCGCTATCGCTACCGCCTCCTCCGCCTCCACCCTGTTGACCGAAGGCAACCTGAATCTTGCGGAAGGTCGCCTCAGCGTGTAACAACGATTGCAGCGCCTTCTGCTCCAGTGGAATAGCATCTTTCCACTGCATGTCCTTCAGCTTGCCCGCTGAAGGAAGCATCGCCGAGGCTGCAGTCTGCATATCTTTCTCGAAACCGGTGAACTCCTCGTTTGCCGCAGAGAGGTCGCGGCTCTGCATACGGGCCGAGAGCGCCACTACCTGGTCATGCAGCTTCTGCTGTGCATCGGAGAGAAACTGTCCTGCCACGGCGGCATCTTTTGTCGTGGCAGTTTTGTCGTTCTGCTGTTTCCAGGTTGCGGCGATCAGTTCTTTCTGTCGTTTCGAGATCTCCGTCTGGTTGTTCTGTCCCCCACCACCGCCACCGCCTCCACTCTGCTGCGACTGCGAAAACTCACGCTCATACGGATCGACCTGAATAAAACTAATGTCGGTACGGGCTTCAGCGTGGCCATCCTTCGCCGTCGCATAAAGGCTTACCAAATCGCCAGGCACTAGCTTGAAATCTTCCAGACGCAACGCGTAAGAGCCCTCGGCATTTTTTGCGTTGAGCGCTTTGAGCACGTTCACCTCGCGGCTCGGCCCACCATTCACTGAGTAATGCAAATGCACGTCTTTCAACCCGAACTGGTCCGCTGCTTTCACGCCGACCGTCACCTCCTCAATCGGGCTGGCGCGGTAGTCGCCGCCGGGGCGGCTGAGGGCAACCTCCGGCGGCATGGCCTTATCGGTCGCGATAAAGTAGTCCCCCGAGAGCCGCACTGGCTGACCTTGATCTGTGGCGGACACATGATAGGCGCCGTCCTTCTCCATGTGGATAGTGCCTCGGTACCTGTTGCCCTCGCTACCCACCAGTTGAACCGCCTTATTGCTGTCGAGCGTCAACTGTCCATTTTTTAAGGGACGATCCATCTCGATGTCGATTGCAGCATCAGTCCCCTCGATCGCACGCAAGTCGCCAGAGCGTTCTTCCGTCACCGGCTTCATCCCAGTCCACTTCGGATACTGGTAAGTCACTCGAACTTCCTTCACAGAAGGAAGGTCCACAACACGCACTTTGTAATGCGACGAAAGTAGCGGACCAGCAGCTACATAGTATTCGACATTCTCAGGCAGGCCGGCAAAGACGAATTGATACGTCCCCGCATTAGCTTGGTTTGGCTGCGGCTGCATTGTGACCGGTTCCCACCCGTTCGCACTCTGGTAGTGGGCGAAGACTTGCACCTTGTCCGGCCGCATGCCGATTACATGTGCGGTAATAAGCTGGTCACTATTTCGTCGCACCGCCACATCGCCAGGAAGCACTGTGATCGCGTAGAACGGAGCCGCGTCCTTCTTCGATCCGGTCCAGAGCAGCGATGCGCCGTAACCGAGGTAGCCTGGTCCAGCAGTGATCATCCACGTTAGCACTCCGAGGCACGCCAGTCCCGCGCCGCTGAGTGCGAACAGCCGGTTGTTCGGAACCAGCGAAGACGGCGGCGCAATTTGCGTTCGTGAAAGCGTATCTACGGCCAAAAGTTCCAGAAATGGATTACTCCCGTCGCGTTCGCACTCATGGAAGGTTGTCAGCCTTTGCTGAAGCTCAGGATGTGCGGCTTCAGCCACGCGCACCACACGCGCCCGCGTCAGGCGGATCAACGGAAGCACAATGCTGAACCCAGCAGCTGTAGCCAACGCCGCGAGCAGGGCCAGCCGCGCCCCAGCGACTCCATGCGTCGGAAAGGCATAATGATTAAGCAACAGCACTAGTGCAGCTGTAACGATGAGTGCCGTGCAAATAAAGATCGCCGTACCGCGCAGCCACGCTCCCAGCCACAACCTGCGTTGCAGCCGCGCGATATAGGAGTTGAGCTCGTTCTGCCTGCTCATGCGTCCTCCCGCTGCGTGCCCATGTAGCCGCTGGCAAGGAACGTTTCTGCCAGCGCAACAACTAGTGCAAACAGCATAACGTACCACCACAGACTCACGGGGCGGTATTTCGCTTCAGCCCCGACATTTGTGGCTGTCTGTATAGACGCTTCACCTTTGCTTCCGCTCCAAAGCTGCTGCACATCTGGTGCAATAGGCTCCAGGTCTGATTCACGCCGGTCGGGGTTAACCCCAATAACTGCATCGCGTCCATTCGCAAATCGAATCTGATAGAAACCCGCACGCTGCAGCCGAAAGGTTTGGACGGTCCGCGCCTCGCTCAACGAAAGGGGCCTGCGTCCACCAGTGTCGACCACCTCTACGCTCGCTATCTCACCCACCGGTTCGGCTGTCGAGCGGAGTTGCACGAACGAGTCGACCAAACGGGAGCCACTCAGCCGCTCGCTGCCTGAGAGATACCGCGCCGCCTTGTCAACGAACGTCACAAAGATTGGATGCAGTGGCAGATCATTGGTCAGGTTTTCTAGGCCAGAGGTGAATAACAGCACGTGTCCTTCGCCTATCTGCCTGTCGAGCAACAGGGGCGTCCCATCACTTAGGCGCGCCGCTACGCGCGCCTGTCCAGAGTCCACTGTTGCTGCATAGAAGAACTTCGTCTCAGCCCACCCCCCATTATCTCGCCCTGGCTGCGCCTGCTCGAGCGCCGGATGCGTAAAATCCACCTGACTAACCGTCGCCGCGCCGCCTGTACGGGCGTAGTCGTGAGCATCCTTCACATCACCTCCCCACAGCGGAATACGCGCGTGATGCCCTGCATTGGTGCCGAGCGCGATTAAAATGCTGCCGCCCTTCGAGATGTATTGAGCAAGGGTATGCTCAAAGATCGATGGCAGCATCACTGTATCCGACAGCACAACAAAAGCGTACTTTGACGGATCGAAGTCCGTTGCCTGCTCCGCAGTCACAGATTGCAGCACGAACGAAGCCTGTGTTACCGCCCCCAAAGCAGCACCGAAGTATAGCGCCGACCGGGAATCATTAGCTGTGTGGACGAACAGCACCCGCTCGGGATCGGATCGGCGTATCACGAATACGCTTGCATCATCCAAGGGAAAGCCATCGCCGCCATCTTCAATTCGCAATTCGCAGCGATTGAATCCATACCCTACATCGAGCGGGGCAAACTCCACCGTCCCACGCCCATTAGCTGAAACCTTCACCTTACGGGTTGCGATCGTCTTGCCATTCACCACGAACGACACCGTCTTCTCTGCTGCCGGAGTGCCATATCCCGCCACCACAGCCTGTACACGCGATCGCTTGGGATCCTTCGGGTCGGCGAGTTCAGCCGGTGCGCTTACACTCTCGATCGTCCAGTTGGGAGATGTATTGCCTCTCACCGCTGCATGCAGCATCAGGGTCACGTTCGTCGGCAACACCATATCGGCAAAGTTTGCAGGCACAGCCGTACGCTGCATATCGCTGAACAGATGCAGATCGATCGGGCCGTGCACCGTTTCACCAATCACGCGAATACTGCGGCCCAGTTCGCCGAAGTTCGCGTGACCATCTCTTGGCTGGATGCTCTCAAGTGCCGAGTGTAACTGTGCTTCGTCAGCGATCGCCTGCGTAAGTATCTCTAGCTGTCCCCCGAGCGCGATCACTTGCGCCTTCTGCGAATGCGGTTTGGCGGCCAGTATCCCAAGCGCCTGCTGTTTCGCGTCCGCGAACCGCGTCCCAGCACGCATGCTGAAGGAATTGTCCAGCACGATCAGCAGCAGATGCCCGTTTGCATCCGCAGACCGTCGTATAAATGGATTAGCAAACGCCAGCACCACCAGCAGCAGCAATGCATATCTTAGGCTGAAGAGAAACAGATATCGCAATCGGCGATGCCGCGTCGAGCTCTGCGTGCCTCGCTCGAAGAACATCAGTGAACTCACCGGCCGCGGCACGGTCACATGCCTTCGCAGCAGATGCACGAATATTGGCACGCCTAGCGCAGCTAGACCTCCCAGAAACCAAGGCGTGAGAAAACCCATCAGTTCCCCGCCTGCCGCAGCGAAAGATACTCGCGCAGCGTTGCATCGAGCGGTTGATCGGTTACGAGCAGCTGATAATCCATCCCCGCTGCCCGCGTGCGTGAGCGAAGCTGCTCAATGTGCGCCTCCATCTTCGTGCGATAGGTCGTCTTCGTGTACTCGGGAATAACTTCTATCTCCCGATCAGTTTCAAGATCAACCAGAATCGTCGGCCCTTTCAGCACTGGCCGTATTTCCTGAGGATCAAGAATATGAAACAACGCTACATCGTTGCCATGGAAGCGAAGCGGCTCAATGGCGCGTACGATCGTTTCCGGTTCCTCATAGAAGTCCGAGATCACAATCACTATGCCACGCCGGTGCAGTAGCTCTTGAAAATGCCGCAGTGGTTTAGCGAAATCCGTCCGTGCGCGCGGCTCGGCCTGGTCAAGCCCGGCAAAAAGCCGTGCAAGATGGCCCTGTCGCGTGGATGGTCTCACATATTCCCGCAACTCATCATCGAAGACGATCAGTCCCGCCGCATCATGCTGATTCCGGATCGCAAGATAGAAAAGCGACGCCGCAATGAAGCGGGCGTAGTCCATTTTCTTCGGAGGACCGGACGTGTACTGCATCGAGTTGCTCGCATCGAGCAATACCACAAGCTGGCTGTTCGTCTCACCGCGATAGCGCTTTAGGTAGCAGCGTTCAGTACGCGCGAATAAATTCCAGTCCACATGGCGCAGATCGTCGCCCGGGGCGTAGGCACGGTACTCGGCAAACTCCTGGCTAAAGCCGAACTCCGGCGATCGATGCAGGCCAGCCACAAAGCCGTCCACTACTGTCTTTGCCAGTAGGTCCAGAGAGGAGATGCCTGCCAGCACCGCCGGATCCAAAAAGCGCTGCATCAGCTCTCCTTTAGCCGCGGCACATACGCCACCAGCCGGTTGAGGATCTCGTCCGCATCAATCCGTTCGGACTCGGCGTGGAAGTTCAGTAGGATGCGATGTCGTAACACCGGCAACGCCACTGACATGATGTCGTCGTAGGTCACGTGATAACGCTTTCGCGAGAGTGCCCGCGCCTTCGCGGACAGTACAATGAACTGCGCCGCTCGAATACTTCCTCCATAGTTCACATATTTCTTCACGAAGTCGGGCGAGTTTTCGCTTTTGGGCCGCGTCGCACGCACCAGATTCACCACGTACCGCGCAACCGATTCGGCGATCGGTACCATTCGCACAAGCTGCTGGAAATCGAGCAGTTCCCCGGCTGATGTTACTGTCTCAATCTTTGCATTGCGTGTCGTCGTTGTCAGATCAACGACCTTCAGTTCATCCTCGACGCTCAGATAATCCAGCGTGGCATTGAAGAGAAATCGGTCCAACTGCGCCTCCGGCAGAGGATACGTGCCTTCTAATTCGATAGGATTCTGCGTCGCCAATACAAAGAACGGCGCTGGCAACCGGTAGATGTGCCCCCGCACCGTGCAGGAATGCTCCTGCATGGCTTCGAGCAACGCAGCCTGTGTCTTTGGTGGCGTACGATTAATTTCGTCGGCTAACAGGATGTTGCCGAAGATCGGCCCTTCAACAAACGTCCATTTGCGATGGCCCGTCGTTAGGTCCTCTTCAATGATGTCGGTGCCAGTGATATCCGACGGCATCAAGTCTGGCGTGAACTGAATGCGCCGGAATTCCAGACCCAGCGCGTCCGCGATCGTACGCACCATCAGGGTCTTCGCGGTGCCGGGGAGGCCGGTAATCAAACAATGGCCGCCCACGAAGAGTGCGATCAGCACTTGGTCTAGGACCTCCTCCTGGCCCACGATGACCTCACGCACTTGCTTAACGATGTCTTCGCGCACTGCGTGGAAGCGTTCGACGCGTTGCTGGAGTTGTGCTGCATCCGGATTCAAGTCGACAAAAGTAGCCATCAATTCCCGTCCTCATGAGTTCATTTTTTAGATGATTGGTTCAATTCCAGCAACATCTTCTGTGCCGGCCGATAGCCGGGCGCAGCTTCAAGAGCAGCTAGCACACTCTCCTCGGCCTTGTCCTTCAGTCCCGCACCTAGATACGCCTGCGCCAGGTGAAACTCAGCGCCCGCTTTGTCCAGCGGGTTCGACGCCACGACTGCGATGTACTCGCGGATGGCGCCGTCGTACTGCTTCTGCGTGTACAAAAGGTCCCCAAGCCGACGATGCAGTTCCTCATTTTTAACGGGGTAGATATAGTTCAAACGCTCAAGCGTGGCCACCGCTTCGGCCTGCTTACCGATGGTCTCTTCTAGCGTCGCGAGCCGCTTCAGTACCGCTGGGTCCCCCCCCCCTTCGCGTTCATACGCGGTCAGCATCACAGCCTCAGCCTTCGCATCTCCTTTCGCTTTATCCGCATCAGCCATCAGCTCGTAAATATTCGCTTCACCCACGTATTCGGGATACATCGCCAACACCATGGGCCCCTGTGCCAACACTATGTCCCACTGCTTCTGCTGCCATGCCGCTACAAGTGTCTTCAGTTTCTCGCGCCAGCCATCAAGGTGAGCAGCCTCCACCCCATACTTCTTGTCGATCCACGCAAGATACTGCCTATCGAACTCCTTCGATGCCAGTCCTAGATCCTGCTGCACCACCTGAGCTGTCGTCTGCAGCTGCGCATAGGAATGGACCATCTCCAGTAGTTTCTCTTCGCCCCAGTTTGCCTTCACAAAATCGCAGATGCTACCAGCCTGAAAGTACGAGACGATCACCTGCGACGGATACTTTGGATAGACGAAGCCGCGATCCAGCTGAGCTAGGGGCAACAGCTTCTTCTCGCGAATGGCGATTAGAACCTCTGGCGTGACGCGGTCACTCCACTCTTGGGAGTGCTCCCCCTCTTCATGCACCGCGAGCCCCTCAGTGAACCAACGCGGTACCCGATGGTTCGTGGCTGTGAGGATGTAGACATGGCTCATCTCGTGCCACAGCGTCGCGCCCCAGTTGAAGTCGCCGGGCCTGCGTGCCGAGGGGCTGTCCATCGCCACTACTTGCCCGAAGGTCACTCCCAGCGCGCCCAATCCTGGCATTCCCATCGTGCGCACGGCGAAGTCTTCGTGATCCGGATAAATCTCCAGCTGTACCGGACCGGGCAGCTTCATGCGGTACTTCTTTTCGTACTTCGCGATAATCGCGCGGAGTTCCGCCTGCACATACGGGCGCAACAAATCGGCCTCTGTCTTCTTCAGCTTCAGAATCATCATGTCGTCGCGAAAGATGTCAAAGTTCTTGTAACTGTCCAACAGGCGTAGGCTATTTACCGTTGCGGCGTCGCGATAGCCACTGTTGTAACTCAGCTCCAGCTCCTTTAAAGGCTCGTCTTCTTTTCCTAGCCGCATGAGATTGATGCCGAGCGCCGAATGGGCTGCCCAGAGCCGTGGGTCGGCTTTGACTGCCTTGCGGTAATACGTCACAGCGTCCTCATAACGGTAGTGCAGTTCGAGTTGGTGGGCCACACGTGCGTAGGCCTCTCCATAACTAGGATTGATAGCTTCAATCTTCGCGAACCACACATCGGGAGAGCGGTCGGCGATCAGCTCAACTGCTGCGTGGATCGCCATCGCATCCAGTGCATCGTTCTTCAAGAGAATCGCTTTATCGGCTTCGGCTACGGCCACATCGCGATCATCATTCTCGAGTGCAAGGTTCGCCATCAGCTCATGCGCTTCTGCGCGCTTGGGATTGAGCGCGATCGCTTTTGCTGCGTACTCCGCCGCTTTCCCATCAAAGCCATCTGCGGAGACGAGTGCCAGACCGAGATATGCTTCGCCATTCGATGGTTCCTGTGCCAGCACTTCGCGGAACAGATCAGTTGCTTGAGGATTATTGAACCGTTCGTGCAACAACATTCCCCAGCGCACTTTGTAAACAGCCATATTGTTCGCAGGCTGAGTTGCAAGACGGAACTGCTCGTTCGCCTGCTCCCACTCTTCAAGACCCCAAAAGCCCTCGGCACGAGTGTACGCATCACCGCTGTGCGTCAAACCATCGAAACATGCCTGCGCCTCCGCTCGATGCCCATGCTTGCGCAGGGACCAGCAGTCCCCAGGAACAGCAGCAGAGGCAACAACACAAGTTGTTGCAGATATCAGCAACAGCGCAAGAGATGGGGCGATGCACCTCATTTGTCCAGCCCCCCCTGTATCTTCGCCAGCTCCAACAGAGCTGCCGTCAACTGCTGCCTGTAGTCCGCAGGATTCATCGCCGCTTTCTGGTACTTCAGCGTGTCGATCTTCTGCTCCAGCTCTTCCTTTTTTGCAAGCAACGCGCGCTTAGCTGGATCCTTAGCCGCCTGCTGACTTGTGCCAAGACGCAGCAGGATGAAGCTCGACATGAGCGTCCCTTGGCCGTTGCCAGCCTCGCGCACCGACTCCCCACGGCCCAGGTCGTCGAAGACCGCATGCTCAGTCGCAAGCCGTTTCTGCGAGTCATAGAACGCCGCGGTCTTTGTCGTCGCGTAGGTAAAGGTCTCCATGGCGCTGATAGCGTCACTCTTGTCCGTGTCGGCCGCAGGATCCTGCAACGCCTCAACCCAGTACCGTGCAAAAACCGTTGCGTTCTTTTCTGTACCGGATTTTGTGGCCGCGATTACCGCACGACCCGGTCGCTCTAGAGTCTGTATCGCTCCGCCGCTGGCGCTGGTCGCGTCGACGACAAGCTGGCGTCGCGCAAGAACGCGGTCACACATCGCAGCGATCTCGTTGGCCGTCACATCCGGCCCGACAAGGTTGAACTTGTACTCGACACCGTCAAAAGACCCGTGTCCAATCAAGATGAGCACAAAGTTGTCATCCGACTTCGCTTCGTGTGCCACCGTGTCCAGCGTCACTTTCAATTGCGACGCCGTGGCCTGTGCGCCTGTCAACGTGTAGACATGTGCCGTAATGCCAGTATTCTTGAAGACCTTATCCAATTCGTTCGCCATTGCGGTGAAGCGCTGCTCGTAATCCGGCTCGCCGCCCAGCCCAGCCACAGTGACGTAGTACACCGCAGCGTGGGCCTGCAGCGCGAGTGCACAGACTACTGCAAAAGACCCAATCCGCGCACCGATTCGCAGCAAAGCGCCCTTCATACCACACCCCATTTACGGCGTAGCAGCCACTCGGCGATTGGAAGCCCCAGTAGCAGCAGGAAGACAATTGGCATGTCCCATAACTCCTTCGTACTGCGGACGGAGATCCCTGCTTCGGAGTACGAAATATCGCGAGGCAAGTCCTTTAGTTCGGATGGCTTCCAGAAGCGACCGCCCGTCTGTGATGCGAGATGCTCTAACAGGGGTCGATTCTGTTCGGTGTGGAAGTTCTCAGCTATGCCATCCTCGCGCTGGAATGTCACCACGTCGCGGCCCAGTTCCTGTGACTGCTTGCCGGCGGACTCTGCCGTGATCTCGGCCAGATACGTACCATGCTTCTCCGCAGTCCATTCCGTCTGATACAGGCCGGGCGTATCCTGCGATGGCATGAGGTCCAGCAAAGCATTCACGCCCTCCGGTCCCACAATATGCGCAGTAACGTGCGCGTCTCCAGCTGGTTCAAATTGTCGATTGCGCACCTGCGCTGTAAGCTGCACACGTCCTTCATCCATTAACGTCCGAGCGGGTATCGATGCTGTCACAGGACCGTGCGAGTCGTCCACCAGCCAGCGTAGAAGCTGATGCCAGAAGAGATCGTGAGAAGGATCGCCCAGAGCTTCGCTCATCTGCCAGCGCCATGTACCGCCCGTAGCCATGATTGCTGTGCGGCCATGGCCATAGTTCTGCGTGATCAACAGCGGCAGCTTGCGATGCTTTCCGGTCATCTGTGCCAGCACAGTTGCGCCCGGTTTAGGAGAGCCAGCTTCCTGATAGTCGGCAAGATAGGTCAGCTTCTTCCAGCGCTCGGCGTTCTTCGCCGGGTCATCCAGTAGCCGCGTGATTGGCGAGTCCATGCCATCGACTGTGAGTTCTACCGTCGCCGCATCGCGATGGAAGCTATTGCGGCTTGTTGGCAGGAAGGTAGGCAGCAGCTCGTTCATACTCGACGCACCCCAACCTCCGTCACTCAGCGACGAACGCCCGCCCAGGAAGAGCACACCACCGCCACGTCGGTCGACATATTCGCGCAATAGCTGTTGCTGCAGTGGTGTGAAGTAATCAGCGCTGATGGAGCCGATGATAATGCCTGCATAACCAAATAAGTCCTCCGGCCGAACAGGAAAACCGTCCGCCAGCTCACCTGGGTCGCTGATACCCTGACGATAGATCTTATTCTCACTCGTTCGTAGCATTGAGACGAGCTGCACGGTCGGATCGTCCTCTTCAGCACGTCGAATGAACTTGAACTCCCAGCGCGGCTCGCCTTCGACGAATAAAATCCGCCGCTTTGTATCGCTTACAAGCACTGGTCTCGTCATCGTGTTGTTCTTAAGGTTTTCTTCGTCTGCAAGGGGCTCGATTCCGAACTGAAGGCTCTTCGCACCTGCTGCGCCCGCGGAGAAGAAGAGCTGTTCATTTTGGATCGCCCTGTTCGCAGCTAACTTCACTTCGCGCGCTGCCAGCGTCTTATCCCCATCGCGGACAGTGAGCATCGCCTTCTGGCCTGCATAGCCGTTCTGTGTAAAGCTGACAGTCGCGGTAAGGCGTGCATTTACGACGGCGCTCGCCGATAGGCTCACATTTTCGAGCTCTACATCGTGTGCGTGTTCTAGACTGCCGAAGCCTACCGTATGCACCGGCAGGCGCCGGTTCCTTAACGCCTGCAGTGCATCTTGGCCTATCCCCGAGTTACCCATTTCGGCTGTATTCTGACCGCCGTCGGTCAGTAGCAGCACAGCTCCTATTGGGAGGTCTGAGGTCTCCGTGGCGAGTTGCTTCAGGCCATCGCTGATATGCGTAGCAGCTTCTATAGGTTGGATGCCATTCAATCCATCCACTCGCGTGATTGCACTGCCAAGACGATAGATACGCGTCTGGAAACGTTTCTGCAGCCCGGAGAGAACACCTTCCTGGAGCGCAGCCAGCGCTGCAGCCTCGCGCGTTTTGCCGTCGCTATCGGAGATAGCCATGCTGCGCGAATCATCCACTACCACGGCGATAATGTTCTGTTGCGAACTCAGCGCCGCCACTGTGATCGCCGGCTGCCATAACAGCAGAAGAACAAGTGCCACGAACGCCGACTGCATTCCCCACACCGTCCATGCGCGCCAGCTTCGCAGCTTCGGTGCAGCGTCGTGCAGCCTCCAGCGGACCAGAAGCGCAAGCCCACCAGCAGAAGCAACAATCAGCACTGGCAGCAACCACGCAGGCCACGCGGAGAGCAGTACAACCACCCCTTTGGTGAAAACCGGACTCGGGTATTTGAAGAGAAATTGAAACATGCCGCTACCCCGAATGAAATTCGTACATGCCCGTTGCAACCTTCCATCGCCTCTGAGCCGCGGGCGAGCCTAATGCGTCATACCGTATAAGATGTAATTGAGCCCCACGCGGAAGGCCATCGATGCGAAGGGTTCCGGGTAATTTGGATCGTCCGCCCACTCCCATGCGTCGCCAAGGTGCATGTTGTGGCAGATGGCGACCATGATGCGCCCCTTTTCATCGCGGATAGCGCGCCATTTGGGCTGATAGCCGTCCTTCTCGTAGGTTCGTCCGGTGCGAATCCACTGCTCTCCCGGAATCTGCATCTTATCGTTGACGTCGTAGAGCGTGTGGAATATCTCGTCTCCGCTCTGAAGGTCTTCGACCGGACGATCAGGCAGCACCTGTCGCATGCCGTTCATAAAGTTTTCCCAATCCTCGGTGCCGTGAAAGTCGTCCACCATCAGGAAGCCACCCTTCAGCAAGTACTCGCGCAGCCGCTTTGCCTCTTCGTCACTAAACGACCACATCTGAACCTGTACCGCGTAGATCCACGGATAGTTGAAGATCTCGTCAGAATCGAGGGTGATTACCTGCTCCGTTGGTCGGCCGTCGATGCGGGTCAGCCGGTGCATGGCGATAAGAAACTGGCGGTCGGCCTTGGGATAGTCGCGCGACCAGGCGTTGCGCCCCCAATAGCCGCGATGGCTATAGCCGCCAAAACTCTCCATGTTCGAGGTATAGGCCAGGCGTGACCAGTAGAACTCCGCCTTGATGTTGGTTGGAGAGTCGTCATTGCCGAAGCCGAAGTCCGCAACCCGCTGGTAGGCCCGCAGTCCCATGCAGCAGGCGGCAGCCGTCGTTAACACTAATGCGATCTGCGAAAGCTTCATCAGGCCTCCTCGGAAGGGAGTTCTGCGGCGAGAGTAGCAGAAATGCCTACTGCATTGTCTAAATAGACGAAGTAAACCTGTGACTTGTTGCAATCCGACGCCTTGTCAGGTCGATTTTGGCGTGAGACCATGCAGGCACGTATCACCTGCGGAAGCGGCGAATTTGTGAAACGGCGCGACTTACTCAAGCTCGGCGGCATGACCTTAGCGGAGGCCGGTATGGCACGGCTGCCGCTGATGGCCCAGACAAGCATGCCGATGCCCGTCGCTGCTGCGCCCGCCGAGAATAAGGCAGACTACACGCTCCGAATCGCACCGGTGACGGTTGAGCTTGATCGCTCGCACATTCTCTCCACAATCGGCTACAACGGCACTGCGCCGGGGCCGGTGTTGCGGATGCGAGAGGGCAAGCCAGTCACCGTGGAAGTGATCAACGACACCGACACTCCGGAGCTCGTGCACTGGCACGGTATGCTCATTCCGGCGGAGGTAGACGGCACCGGCGAGGAGGGTTCTCCGCTCGTACCGCCGCACGGTCGACACCGTTTCCAACTCACGCCCGGGCCGGCCGGAAGCCGATGGTATCACTCGCATGCCATGGCGATGGACGACTTACACAAAGGCTCGTATACCGGCCAATTCGGCTTTGTCTACGTCGAAGGTGGCAATGACCCCGGTCAGTACGACCAGGAACTCTTCCTCGCCCTTCGCGATTGGGAGCCGTTCTTCACCAGCACGATGGAAGACGATGATGACAATACCCACGATGGCCCACTACTGGAAAGGCCATCGACACTGAACACCGACCCTAACGGCCTTGAAGTCGGTTCCATGACGTACTCGATCAACGATAAGTCCCTCGGCTCAGGCGAGCCGATCCGCGTCCGCGAAGGCCAGCAGTTGCTGATCCGCTTCCTCAACGCCAGCGCAATCGAGAATCGCCGCATTGCGCTCGCCAACCATAAGATGAAGGTAATTGCGCTCGATGGCAATCCAGTGCCGACACCGCAAACGCTCGATTCGATCTTTCTCGGGGCTGGCGAGCGCGTTGACGTTATCATCGAGATGAACCACCCCGGCGTCTGGATTCTCGGCTCAACAGAGAAGATGATCCGCGAATCCGGTATGGGCGTCGTGGTGGAATACGCTGGGCAACACCGCCAGCCGCAATGGATTGACCCGCCTAAAGCGCCGTGGGACTACACCATCTTTGGTACGTCAACCTCCAACTCACGTCCTCCAGAGCAGACCATTGAAACTGTCTTCGAGAAGATCCCACGCAGCGCGGGCAAATTCAACTCTTGGCTAGTTAATGGCAAGCCCTACCCTCATGAACGCGAGTTTATGCTGCAACAAGGCATACGTTACCGCCTTGTGATGCGCAATCGCACTGACGATGCCCACCCCATGCATCTGCATCGACATCTGTGGGAACTAGCCGAGATCAACGGGAAGAAGACCGCCGGTGTCCTTAAGGACACAGTGGTCGTACCCTACTATGGGCGTGCGATCGTCGACTTTACTGCCGATCAACCCGGCCTGTCTCTTTTCCATTGTCATATTCAGCAACATATGGACTACGGCTTCAAAGCACTCTTTCATATATCTATCTGACACTTATTTAGGGTAGGGTGCCTGTAGATCCACAACGGGGACTCAGATACGGCAAGATAAGCGATAGGTATGTCTTTAATCGTTAATTTCTCTATACCATTTCTATGGAGCCCGGAGGGGGACTTGAACCCCCGCGACCTTGCGGGTCTGCGGATTGGGCATAATTTGGTCAAACTGATGTCTGTACCCGAACTTGTACCCACATTCTTGGTGCTTTCGACTGGGCTGCAGCATGGCAGTTAGTCCATCTACTGACAGCCCTATCGGATAGGGTTATGGATTGGCTTGCAGGAATGCGTTGATCTCAGCGTACTCTGCTTCGGGGATACGGAAGTTCATCGCGGGAATGATGCCTTCGACCTGCTTCGCATTGCGTCCGCCAACGATAGCAGAAGTGACGGCAGAGTTATGGAGCGTCCAGGCGATGGCGATGACTCCAGCAGCGACTTCGTGACGTGCGCCGATGGTCTTTAGAAGATCGGCGACGGCGAGATTACGGGAGAGAAGAGGTTCCTGGTAGTTCTTTGCCTTACGGCGGAAGTCATTCCCAGGGAAGCCAGCGACTCGCTCCTTAGACATAGCACCGGTGAGGAGACCGGAGTGCATAGGAGCGTAATTAATGGTTCCGATGCCGTTCCGCAGGCAGAAAGGAAGAATCTCGGGTTCTGCTATGCGGTTTATCATCGAGTAGGGGGGCTGGTTTGAGGTAATGGGTGCGATCTTTAGAGCGCGCTCCATTTGTGCAACGCTGAAGTTAGAGACGCCGATCCAGCGGACCTTGCCTTCGCGCTGAAGGTCGGCCATCGTGGACCAGCCTTCTTCGATATCGGGGTCAGGATTTGGCCAGTGAATCTGATAGAGGTCAATCGTTTCGACCTGAAGGCGTTGGAGGCTATCTTCAATCTCGCGGCGAATTTCTTTCAGGCTGTGGTAGATTTCGCCCTTGTTGTCCCAGCGCATGGCGCACTTGGTGAAGACGTACGGTTTATGCGAGGTGGTTTTAAGGGCTTTGGCGACGACCTCTTCCGAGTGGCCGAGGCCGTATACGGCCGCGGTGTCGATCCAGTTGATGCCAAGGTCAAGAGCCTTATGAATTGCGGCTATCGAATCGTTGTCGTCCTGTGGACCCCATCCGTGGGCCCAGTCGCCGCCACCGATTGCCCAAGCTCCAAAGCCAATTCGTGTCAGGTTCAGATCAGAGTTACCTAGTTTTCTAGTTTCCATGATTGATTAGACGCATCAAGTGGGTTGCAGGTTCCACATGAACTGGCGCCGCAAAGATGGCATCATCGCAGATGGGAGCGTCTGCTCTCTGCGCGCGATCTGCTAGACAACAACATCGGTGGCTACGTGCTCCGTACGTTTCCGGTGCCGGAATCGGTGCGGACAATGCCCTCTGCGACGTTGACGTCCGTCACTATCCGATGGCCTATGTCTACAGACACTCTACATCGCAGCGAGCATACCACCCGGCACCCCGACCTCGGGCTCACATCATGAGCCACCGTCCGGGCAGGCGAGAAGAGTGCTCCTCGAGGGGCGTGGCAGCACATCGACCTGCCCTGCCTACGCGAGCGAACTGCAGGCACGGGTAGCGTTCGTCTGGCCGGCCATGGACGCTTTTTACGAAGAAGACGAACGGATCGTGGGCCATGCCGCTGACAGTTACCATCGCATCGATATCCGCCAGACTTCCCGTCGATTGATGGTCCGCCATCATGACCGCATCATCGCCGACACCAAGCGACCGGTAGTCCTCTACGAGTCCGGCTTCGCGTCACGCTGGTACATTGCACGCGCCGACGTCGATGAGTGTGCGCTGACCCCCGTGGAACACCAGACCTTCTGCCCGTACAAGGGGCTGTGCAGCTATTACGAAGTCGATGGCGCACATCTGGCAGCATGGTCCTATCGTGACGCCTATCCTCAGGTCGGCCGTATCTCTGGCCTGGTGCGTTCGAGCCGGACATCGTCTCGGTACAGATCGATGGCACCCAGCTCCGTCTTGGGCCGGGTCAGACAGGATTCCACACGGCCCAGATCGCGACCTCACTATCACCCAGGCGCTCCCTCCTGCCAGCGGCTAGGGCGGTCCCACCAAAGGGTACGACATGGCTCGACTACTATCGGTGAATGTTGGACTTCCGCGCGACATCAACTGGAAGGGTCGCACTGTACACACCGCGATCTGGAAGGATCCAGTGCGCGGGCGCTGCCGGGTCGGCCGGTTGAATCTGGACGGAGACGGTCAAGGTGACCTGGCCGGGCACGGGGGTGAGCAGCGCGCCGTCTTCGTTTACCAGATCGAATCGTATCGTTACTGGCAGGAGCAACTGAGGAAGGCTGACTTCGTCCACGGACAATTCGGCGAGAACTTCACCATCGAAGGATTGCCCGACGATGCCGTGTGCATCGTCGACCGTTATCAGATCGGCAGCGCGCTGTTCGAGGTCACGCAACCTCGGGTTACGTGCTATCGCGTCGGCATTCGGATGAACGAGTCCCGGATGCCGGCATTGCTGACATCGAGCGGACGGCCGGGGTTCTACTTGCGCGTGCTGCAGGAAGGCTAGGTCGGCCCCGGCGACGAAATCGTGAAGGTGGGAGAAGGGGAGGAGCGAATGACCGTCGCAGAGATCAACGCGCTCCTCTATTCGCCCGATCATGCGCGCGATCGACTGGAACGCGCCTTGCGGATCGAGGTGCTTTCGCCCGGATGGCGCTCGTCGTTTGAGGCGTTACTGCAGAGCCAAATGAGCGGCAATGCGGGGCTTGTGCCGGAAGCGGCTGCGCATCCGGCTTCACCAGCATTTCGGACGCTTGGGTGATGGCGATCGATCAGGAGTCCGCGGACGTCCTCTCGCTGACGATGCAGAGCCCGAACGGTCAGCCGCTGCCAACGGCGATGCCCGGCCAGTACGTGGTCGTGCGTCTTCAACCGATCGGCGACAGCAGACGTCTATCTCTGCGGGCCGAATCCCTTCATGGCAGACATGAAAGAGGAGCTCACAACGTTGGGGGTTGCTCCAGAGCGGATTCACTTCGAAAGCTTCAACGGCAGCGAGTCGATGATTCCTGGTGTCGTCGGCGCAGCGACGCGAACTCCACATCTGCCCAAGGACGACGCCAACACCGGTCCGCTGGTGTCGTTCGCGCGCAGTGGCATCGCCGCACACTGGAAAGCGTCAGTTTACCAGAGCATTTTGGAATTGGCCGAGGCGTGCGACGTCCCGGTCCGTTGGTCGTGCCGGACCGGCGTTTGTCACAGCTGTGAGAGCGGTTTGGTTTCGGGGGCGGTCATTACGGACCGGAGCCACTCGAAAAGCCCGCCGACGGCAACCTTCTCGTTTGCTGCTCACAACCGATTCGCGACGTCGTCATCGATCTGTGAAGCTTGCGAGGCTAGTTCGTTGTGGCATTATCTCCACGTTTTCTTCTCTGGTAAGCCGCCACCTTGAGCTTGTTACCACAGATATTCATACTGCACCACCGGCGTGAGCCTTTCTTGCTCGTGTCGAAGAAGTGAACGACACACGATTCGCATTTGCGAATGCGAGACCACTCCGCTTCCGCAAGAAGATCTGCCGTGGCATCAATGATCGGTGCCCAGAGGTCGGTGGTCTTACGAGGCTCGAACAACGTCTCCCGAACCACCATCCCGTCTCGTTTTTGAAGCGAAGTATGGCGAGGATGATGAAGTAACAGCAAGTTTACTTCGGCGAGGAAAGCATCGGTCGGCGATGATCCGTTCTCTATCCGCTTGACGGCCTCCCTCAATCTCTCTCTGAATGAAATTAGCTGTCCCAGGAAGGCAGTTGCCTTGGTTGAATGACGCCAGCTTCGGACGACCGCCTTAGCGTTGGGTGAAACCACTATCCCCGAAGCGATCAACCATCTTTCAAGCGCGCGAACATCCGGAAGCAACTCCGTGGGCCCATCTGCCAGGACAGGTTTTGTATTCAACAAATCCAGTATTGGCCTGTTCGCCACGAACAGGAATCCATCGATCCATTCGTTCACCTCTTGAGAAGCTTGCATAAACCCTCTTCCACAAAATATCTCAAAATAGTTATAACACCTTTATTTACATTTTTAATGGTGTTATATAAATCTAAGCTCCTGTAAGCAGGACCTTGCGTCAACCGAAAGGAAATTACCATGACAACGTTTCAACACGCGACCGTTCACGGCCTCAAGATCTTCTATCGCGAGGCAGGTTCAAAAGCTACTCCAACCATCGTGCTGCTGCACGGCTTCCCAAGTTCGTCGCATATGTTCCGCGACCTGATTCCGCAACTGGCGGATAAATTTCACGTGATTGCGCCGGATTACGTTGGCTTCGGCTACAGCGATGCCCCGGATGCAGGCAAGTTCGACTACACCTTCGACAATCTCGCAGCTCATGTGGAGGAATTGCTCTTCGGTGTCCTCGGTCTAAAAAAGTTCAGCATCTACGTGCAGGACTACGGTGCCCCAGTGGGCTATCGCATTGCCTCCAGACATCCGGACGCGATAGAAGGCATCGTAGTGCAGAACGGGAACGCCTATGTCGAGGGTATTGGCGCGGCCTTCGATCCGATGAAGCCGTTCTGGGCGAATCGCTGTCCCGAGACAGAAAAGCCCGTACGAGACCTGCTCAAAAAGGAAATCACCATTTTCCAGTACACGCACGGGACGAAGGATGTTTCGCGGATCAGTCCTGACTCATACACCGTGGATCAGCTCTTCCTCGATCGTCCAGGCAACGACGCCATCCAACTCAACCTGCTTCACAACTATCAATCGAACCTCGCACTCTACGACGGCTGGCATGAATTCTTTCGAAACAAGCAGCCGAAGACGCTGATCGTGTGGGGAAAGAACGACCCCTTCTTTACCGTCGTGGGTGCGCAGGCCTACCTACGAGATATTCCAACAGCAGAGTTGCACCTGCTCGATACCGGCCACTTTGCGCTTGAAGATTCATGCGAGTTCATAGCGCAGCAAATCGTCAAGTCCTTTGCCTGAGCATTCAGGAACCCGCGCCCGGGCCAGTACTCGATCACTTCGGAGGTCTGTACAGTCTTCCGCTTCCCTTAGGACCCCTCCCCCCCGGGTACTTTGACTGCAAGTCATCTGAATTCATCGACTTAAGCGAATCTATCGCTGCAAATTCATCATTCTAAACGGGTTACGGGTAAAGTCGTCTTTCTAAAAGGTTTATTCATTTAAAGAGAAAAGTCCCGGTGGTTGGCCGGGGCTTTTCTGACTCTGTATTAACTATAGCCGATTGAGTAAAACTAATATGCCACTTTGCGGAAGACTATTTTCGGAGGCTAAACTATTGTTTTTGTTTGATTTGCGTACGGAGATGCGTATTAGTCTCGGCTGCAGGGGCTTGACAGGAAAAAAGGGAGCGAGGCTCAGGGACAGAGGACAACAACTGCGTCAACAGCAAAAGGCACAATGGTTGAGGCGCAGGCCAGTTCGCAAAGTGCATTACAGCCTCGCCTCTAGGCCTGTTGCATCCTTCTCATTTACCTAAGCCCGCGCCTACCTGAATTGCTCAACCGATCGGTGCGTTAGTCCACAAGTAGTCATGGAGACATCATGAAGGATTCTGTAGCAATTGTGACTGGAGCCAGCCAGGGCATCGGATGGTCACCGCTATCCGATTGCCCGCGACCGCTCCGCCGTCGTGCTGGCTGCACGAAATGCGGGGGGCGCTAGAAGAGGTTGCCGCTGCAATTCGAATGTGTACCCGAAAAGCTTCTGCAGACTATCGAGTGTACGCCGAAGGCTCAGACTGGAATGTCTGGGTAAACTTCGACTTAGCCTCTGAACGATGCTCAAGGACGCATGGACTCCTTCACGTTCTGGAACGAGACGGAGCTTATGGTGGAAAAACCCATAACTTTGGCATAGTATGTTGCACGCCAGAGGTGAGTGTACGATGCGGGGCATTCTACGAATAATGCTGACAACCCTGATGTACTCGGGTGTGGTGATCTTCCTTTTTCCTTATGCCACAGGACGAATCACAACCGGTTTGATGTTCATGATCGTGGGTGGGGGGTTGGCCGTCTTGTGCGGTCTGGGGCGCTGCTATCTGACAGAGGGAGACTGCGGCCGGGTATCGGAGAGTGGCCGTGACTGGTGAGTTCAAAGATTCGAACTGATTTGTTCAATTTCATCTCGTGGCACTTTATACAAGATCGAGGGTAATAAACGCAGCAACCGCGTGTCCGGCAATGGCGGCTGCGAGGTGAGGAATTGTTGTGTTTCTTGTTTCGCCTCTCCAAGTCATTGAGTTTCTAGAACTGGAGAGGTGCGCTCTTACCTCATGGCAACGCAAAAGAAAACAGATCGTTACCAGCGGCGATGGCAAAGTATTGCTTGCCGTTGACCGCGTAACTCATAGGAGATGAGTGGAGCGGTTGCCCAACGTTAAAGTGCCACAAAGACGCTCCGGTGCGACCATTGACAATCTCAAACTCCTCAGCATCGTCTCCGAAGGCAACAAGACCGGTGGCAGTGGTCATGACGCCAGCAAAGGAGTGCGAGTTACCAACCTGTGGGTTGCGCCAGGCGAACTCTCCTTTGTTGAAGTCGAATGCGAGGAGATACTTCTTCCCTCTTTCGTCAGGGCGATGCTTTGCGCCAGTGGAGTAGAAGGCCCGTCCCTCTTCGAACTCCTCAGTATGCGAGGAGTAGACGCTGCAGTCTTCAAGGGTCATGAAGTAGAAGAGGTGCGTGAGCTCATTGTAGGACGGTGAGTACCAGTTGGTAGCCCCGGCAAACCCTGGACAGACATGGGTGCCTTCAGGGGTGGGGATATTTCCTGTCGGTATGGGGCGGCCATTGACGTCGATGCCCTTGGCCCAATTCTGCGTCAGCGCGAACTGTTTCGCCGCGAGGAATTTGCCGTTGGTGCGGTCGAGAATGTAGATGAAACCGTTACGGTTTGCTTCGACAATCAACTTGCGCGGGCTGCCTTTATAGATAGCATCCACAAGCACGGGAGTTTCCGTCGCATCGTAGTCGTAGAGGTCGTGCGGAGTGAACTGGAAATACCACTTCAGTTTGCCGGTATCGGGATCGAGCGCGAGAACACAGTTGGTATAGAGGTCGTCGCCAGGACGGACGCTGCCGTCAAAATCGGGAGAGGGGTTGCTGGTACCCCAGTAGATGGTATTGAGTTGAGGATCATAAGTACCGGGCATCCACGTTGTTCCGCCACCATGCATGTACATATCGCCGGGCCAGCTGGAGGAACCGAACTCCCCTGGAGCTGGAATGGTCCAGAAGCGCCAAGCCTCTTTGCCTGTCTTGGCGTCAAAGGCAGCGATGAAACCACGAACGCCGTCATCGCCGCCTGAGGTTCCAACGAGAACCTTGTCCTTAACGACGAGGGGGGCACTGGTGGCTCCGTAGTTGCGGTTGCCTGGGGCGTAGGGAACATCCCATATGAGATTGCCCGAGCGGGCGTCGAGACAGAGGAGATGTGCGTTATCGGTCTCCATATAGATACGAGTCCCGAGGACTGCGACTCCGCGATTGATATGACCGGATGCGTCGTCGATGAGCCCCTGTGTAATGGGCCACGCATGGTGCCAGAGGGTTTTTCCGGTAACAGCGTCGAGAGCATAGGCGTCGTTGGAGCCGGTGACAAACATGACACCTGCGATGACGACAGGAGTGACCTCGAGGATGCCAGCATTACGACTGTGAAAGACCCACTGCGCGCGGAGCTGATGGGCGTTGTCGGGCGTGACCTGCGTCAGACTGCTGTAGCGCCTACCCGTGTAATCGCCGTTGTAGGAGGGCCAGTCATCACGCAACGTAGTATTCAGTAGATCGCTCGGCTGTACATTGACCTCTCCGAGAGGGTGCGGCGAGGAGGCTTGCTGGCAGCGCGCAACGGCTGCATTGATACCGAGAGACGCTAGACAGAGCAGGAGAGAGGAGAGCTTAGAGGAGCTGACTATCACTTGGAGATACTCCCGGAGGTTTCGACGTGAGTCTTATCGAGGATGCCGTAATCCGCACCGTGCGCGCTGAATAATTTCAAAACGATCTGTGTAATGTTCGGTTCAACGGGAAGAGAATCGTCCAACACCACGCTCTCCTCAGGATGCACCTGTCTTAGTACTCGGCGACTTACTTCCGCGCCGTGATTATTCAGCAACAAGGCCGTAAGGTTTCCTGCGGTGAAGGGTGAGAAGGTTCCCGCCAGGGTTATCGAATCTGCGTGCCGCGTTGCGCTGAACCTTTGCGTGACGATACCCGCATTCGTCACAGATTGAGGGACCTTACTTATTCTTACGGGGTTCCAGGTCGTATCCATTGCATAGGTCTCGTTGGGCTGAAGCTTGACGATGGGACTGTTGATCTCAGCCTCCATGTAGTACGGAGTAGACTCGGGAGTTGTCGCACGGATACTGGCGCTGCCCTCGTGATCGAAGCTAACGGATGGGCCATTTTTGTAGAAGATGACGGTCGCTTTGTCGGGGTAGTTCCCCTCTTGCTGGAAGGTGAATCTTTCGATCATGCCGTACTGGCTTTGCTGATCGACTACGGCAAGCCAGCCAGCCGTGGAGTCGAGCCAGACTTCATTGTCGAAGTACATCCAATGGAGATGAAAGAGATTGTCCGCGACGGAGAAGGAAGGATCGTCCGCGAGACCGGAGCGTACATGATAGCCGCCGGGATAGGATGACGCGGGATTGATGGGGGCGTACGCCCATAGTTGGTGATTGTAGTCGGCGGGATTATGCGAGTCGCTGAGATCGTACTGCGAGACAGATTGAACAGACCACTCGATAGGATGGGCGGTGGCATTCTTCATGACAGCGTGAAAATTAATCTGTGGAGAGTCTGCTGAGACGCTGATAGTGCGGCTGTATTGCAGACCTGTGATGGTATCGGGCTGGCCTGTGAGTTCGATGCTGCAACGCTCTCCCTGAGAGAGAACTTTGAAGTCATAGGGCAGATCATCGATTGCGGTGGATGCAAGAACCCAGTGGTGTTCGTCGGAACTGCCTTCGGGCATAGGCCAGATCTTGTCGCCACCATAGTTAATCCAGCTGCCGCCAGCCTCCTGTGGGGAGATATATTGGCCGCGGTACTTCGGATTGACGAAGAGATAAGGATGCCCATTGAACTCGACTTGCATGAGTCGGCCCCCGAGCTTAGGGACGAAGGTGAGCTTGAGCCAGGGGTTTACCACTTGCTGCGCATCCCAACCCTGATACGAAACGGCATGGACGGAGCAGCGAGCCGTAGCAGTCGCCTGGCTCTGAAGGCTGGTACTACCGAAACTAAGGGTTAACAGCAGTAGTGCCAGATGCTTCATGGCTTCACGGCCTTCAGGGGATAGGACAGGAAGCCTTGGACCTTGGTCGGCAGAATATAGACGGAAGAGCCGGCTGTGAGGAAGAGTGTGGAGTAATTCGGTCCTCCCCATGTCAAATTTGCAGGTTGCTCCGGCAGAACAATGGTGCCGATATGCTTGCCATCCGGGTTCCAGACCCAGATGCCGCGTGGACCTGTGACGTACAGGTTTCCCTGTTTATCGACCTTCATTCCGTCGGGGACACCGGAAGCGCCTTCTACTTTTTCATCGCCAAAGATGATTCCATCAGACAAGGTGCCGTTAGAGTGGAAGCGATAGCGGCGAATGTTTTTCTGAGCGGAGTCGTCGATATAGAGATAGCGTCCGTCAGCCGAGAAGGCGAGGCCGTTTGGTTGTTCAAGATCCTTGGTGAGTAGTGTGACGTTGCCCTTGGCATCGAGACGGTAGACGCCTTGAAAGGGGATCTCCTGCTTTTCGCCGCGGACGAGGTCGAGAGTGGGATCGGTAAAGTAGAGCGCGCCATCGGGGCCGTACGTGACGTCGTTGGGGCTGTTGAGCTTTTGGCCCTCGTAATGGTCTGCGAGGATATCGTAGATCTTTCCGTCGGGGGAAAGACGAATGATGGCTCGCAGTACGCTAGCGCAGTCGATGATACGGTGCTGGCTGTCGTAAGTGTTGCCATCGGGATCGCCGAGGGTAATGAGTTGTTCCCGGTGTCCGTCGGGATGGAGGCGGTAGATCGCGTTCTTCCTTTCGTCACTGACAATGAGAAATCCAGTGGGATCCCAAACCGGACCCTCGGTGAAGCCAAAGTCGGTGCCCATGGTTTCGAGGCGCGCATCACGATCGATGAGCTTCCAGAACTCAGGAGCAAGAGCCTGAAGTTCGAAGGTAGCTTTGGGTCTAGGTTTGCTTTGCTGTGATATCGAAGATCCAGGATGTAGCAGGAACAGCAGCGCCACGCCGGCGGTCAAATGACGAAGGCTAATTAACATTAGCCCTCTTTTTGGTGGAGCGGCTGGATGGGTCTGGAGCGGAAGCAGTCGTGATAAGAAAGCTGACGAGATCTTCGAGCTCTTTGCTGGAGAGCTTCGACCCGTAGTCTTTGGGCATGATCGAGTGAGTCGTGTGACGCACGTTGGCCAACTTCGCCTTGGAGTACATGTGGAAGCGGCCGTCTTCGGTTAGCAGAGAGATATTGAAGTTGTCTTCTGTACGCAAAAGACCGGATATGTGCTGGCCGTTTAGCGTTTGGATCTCGACTACCGTCGATGTAGGCTCCAGATGCTGATCGGGGTCGACGATGGCGCGGCGAATGTCAGCGGCGGAGATGTTATTGCCATAGGCCGAGAGATCGGTGGCGATGAAGCCGCCCTCTCCATGCATCATGTGGCATCTGGAGCACTCGGCTTTGCCATAAAAGAGGGCGCGGCCAGCCTGGGAGTTGCCTGTTACCTTTGCGACAGTACCTTTGCCTTGCAAGACACGGAGGTAGGCTACGACATCGCTCACCTTTTGATCGCCCAGATAACCGAAGGGCGGCATGCCGACACCAGGAAGACCTTTTTTCACAATGGCCTCGAGATCGGCATCCGTAAGTGAGACGACGTTACGAAGAGTCACGATGTTGGGAGCGCGTTCACCTCCGCGACCGTCGGCGCCATGGCAGGCAGCACAGTTGGAGGAGAAAAGACGCTCACCAGAGGCCGTATCCTTTTGCTGTGCGCAAAGAGATGCGGAGAGAAGGCTGGTTGCAAGCACAATCAGAGCAGTAGAGAGTAGAACCTTCATTTACGACAAACCCATTCTGCGTCTCAAAAGAAGTGGCTGAGAATCTATGGAGGGCATGCAGGATGCGCATACCCTCCGTGGCTCGAGTTTAGTTAGATCTTAGAAGAAAATCTTCAGAGCGATCTGCATAATGCGCGGATCGTTTGCCGCCGTGACGATTCCAAAGCTGCTGCTGTTCCAGTTGCCTGACGGATTCTTGAACTGAGCGTGGTTGAAGACATTGAATGCCTCGGCCCTGAACTGCAGGTAGGTTCGCTCAGTAATCTGAAACTTCCGCAGGAGAGCGAGGTCTGTGTTGTTGATCCCAGGACCATGGAAGAAGCGGCGTCTGGAGTTGCCGAATTGGCCAAGCGGCTCCTGATCAAACAGGTTTGTATTAAAGTAGGTTCCGCCCGTTCGGGGATTGTGGTTGCCCGAAAGCTTCCCCTTGGTTGGGTCATAGCTCGGTAGGTCAGCGTTGGTTCCAGTAAGGGAGTTGTCGTCGTTCTCCTGCATGGTAATGGGCAGACCGCTCGCCAAAGTTGTGATACCGGAGACGGCCCACCCCTTGGTAATGTATTCGGCCCATCCGCTCTTCCCGATGAACTCATTGAAGGGAAGCTGGACGGTATAACTCACAACAAAGTTATGAGTGACATCGAAGTTCGACAGCCCACGGCTCAGTCTCGGATTGAAGACATTGGTGTTATCTGCCTGTCCAGAGGAGTTATCGATGGACTTCGCGAAGGTATAGCCCAGGAGAAACTCAGCGTACTTACTATTGTGCTGAACGCTTGTCTGGAACGAGTTGTAACCGGAGCTGGCGCTCGTCCTCATATACGGATTGCTGCCAAAGTCGATACCCAGCGTTGTGCGTGTACCTTCGACTACCTGGCCGTTCGCGCGGGTATAGACATTGCTTTCCAGGCCAGGTCCGCACCGTGTCTCCCCCGGAGCGAGCGCAGCAGCATTACTTAACTCCAGGCAGAGTGCAGGGTCTCCAGGATTCGACTCTTCTTGAGTAAGGAGTTTGCGCCCTACGTTACCGACATAGTTCAAGCTGAATACGGTCCTACCGCCGAACTGTCGTTGCAGTCCGAAATAATAGCTTTGCGTATAGGGAATTGTGCTGTTGACATCGAGGACCAGTGCTCCAGAAATCGGTAGAACGGAAGCCCAATTGAAAGTAGTATCCGGGTTCGATGGCGACACATTTGTAGGAGGAAAGGTAAAGGGAAAACGCTGCCCTCCATTGTTTCCGGTGGCGCGGTCAATATATGGTGTCTCCAATCGGGAAGGCACCGGACTCGAGTAGAAAAGACCATAGGGAACATCGCCGACTTCAACGAAACCAGTGGAATCCTGAATATTAGTGTAGAAGATCCCATATCCACCCCGAATACTCAGCATGTCGGGACCGCCGGTGAGTTTAGCCAGAAATCCATCAGTCGCCTTCGGTGCAAAGGCAAAGCCGAACCGAGGAGCGAACTTGTTCCATCGGATGGGAGCCAGCGTCCGGGCTACTCCCGGGTCACCTGGAACCAGGTATCCCTTTGGTGCCCCAGGAAAGACAATAGATTGCACACCGGGAATGATTGCTTCCAGCTTGTTTTGCGTGTCATACCAAGGTGTCGTAACTTCATAGCGAATGCCGTAGTTCAGCACCAGGCTAGTCAAGACTCTGAAGGTGTCCTGGGCATAGGCTCCAAAATAATGACTACGGGAGTCGAGGATCTGTTTGCTGGCCTGGATGAAGCCGCCCGGCGCGCCTAACAGAAAGTCGGCGAAGTCGCTGCCTGTCTCTTGTCCACCAAAGCTGAATTGACCGTTCGGTCCATAGTAATTGCGTTCGTTGATCTGGTCGTAGTGGTAGTTCACCCCGACGTGCAGAGTGTGCTTGCCGAAGACCTTGGTGTAGCTATCGAGCCATTGGAACGTATTGTTGTACTGTCCAAGAGTATCGGCCGGAGTGCCAAAGCTGAAGTTGTTGAATCCAACATTCGGAACTCCTTCGAACGCAGGATTGATCGCATCGATCCCCCCCGTGGGTCCCCATGGGGTGACGAAGCCAAGCGAAGAGAGCTTGACCCCCAAACCACCTTGGGGGATGCCCAACTGGTTTACGACACGCATATACGTAAAGCGGAAGTCGTTTACCCCATTATTGTGAAATATGGTTGTCAAGCCAAGATTGGTCATCTGGGCCCTGCCCTTGTTCTCGGAATTGAACCCGGGAACGTTAATGCCACCCGCATATGGATCGGTAACCTGGAAGTTATCCAGGAAGTAGTAGCCAAAGACGTTTCCGTATCGCGTATTTGCATCTACTCGGATGGCGCCTTTGTAATCAGAGAGCCTCGCGGAGAAAGCCGATGTCTGATAGGTTGGGTTTCCGTCTTTGTCTGTTGAGTTTGACTGGGGAATGTATTGCATCATGCCTACAGCCGCAGGTGACCATGCCGACTTCGGAATGGTGGCATTCGGGAAGACACACTGTGTGTTCGAGGTACATTGACTAAAGTAGTAGGGCTCACCCTCAGTTACCGCATAGCCGAGGCGGTTTGAGAGCGTGTTAGCCCAACCCGCGCCTTGTACATTCTGAAGCCTGTCCGGATTGCTAATGTCTCCAGATAGCGCTCCGGAAAGATCGCCGGTTCTGTTTGCGGCGGAAGGTACCTGGAAGTTCTGCGTAGCTCCCTTGATCTGCTTGGTTCCCTGAAAGTCCCCGAAGAAGAAGGCTTTGTCCTTCTTGATGGGGCCGCCAATCACGCCTCCAAAGATGTTCTGAATGAAGACGCCACGTTGCGGGGCGTAGTAGTTGCGCGCATCAAGAGCGGTATTCCGAAGAAACTCGAAGACGTCACCATGAAATTGGTTAGTTCCGGACTTAGTGACAACGTTGATCTGGCCTCCACTGAAGTTCCCATATTCCGCGTCGAAGTTGTTCGTGATGATACGAAACTCGGAGATGGAGTCCAGGTTCGGGATGATGGCTGCGCCGTTGTAAACACCTTCGTTGGCGTCGGCTCCGTTGATCATGTAGGCGTTGGACGCCTCGCGGCCACCGTTGACCGATTGATTGCCTGAGTTCAGATCGCCGGATACAGTTCGGCCTTGTTCGGACGTGCCCTTGTAGGGAGAGACGCCTGGCTGGAGTGCGAGGAGGTCGGTGAAGGCTCTTCCGTTTAGCGGTACCGAGGTGATCTTTTCGCTCTCGATGACTTGGCCGAGTTGCGTGTTCTGCGTTTCGACCTGCAGGGCATCGGCGCGAACCTCCTGGGTCTCTGTAACAGTTCCGAGTACCATGTGTATCTCAATGCGCAGCGAGGAGTTTGCGTCTACCTTGATTCCTGTCGCCTGGTAATCCTTGAATCCCAATTTGGCAACGCTAACGGTATATCGGCCGATACTGAGCGCAGAGAAGATGTAAAAGCCTTCACTATCAGTTGTGACAGTCTGACTGAGTCCCGTCTCCTCATTGAGCGCGATAACATTAACGCCTGGGAGTACTGCATTGCTGGAGTCCAGGACTCTTCCTGAGATAGAACCTGTGATGGCCGCGAAGACTTGGGTAGAAGTCAGAATTATTGAGATCGCAAAAATTGAAAAAAAGCTTAGGTAGCGACGCATTCACGTCTCCTTCTATTTTTTTGAGAGATCACATCATCATGGGAACCAACTTCAGGTTCCACTTGGCCTTACACATCGAAATGTAAAAACATGCGTACATCAGCAACGACCCCAGGTACAGGGGTACGGTAACAACACTCCAAAATCGAGACACACCGGGAGCTGTCGGTAGAGGTTCTCAGAAAATTGAATAATGCTTATATGTTTTGGGTAATTTTGGTTACGAACAATGTGATGCAAACTGAGGAGAAGAGTCAATCAAATCAGTGTTTCGTGAGTGGGACAATCTCAATACAGTTCCATGAATTGGTCATGGGCCAATTGTCCTAGAGGATTTGGAAACACTTTCGCTGGTGAGACAGTTTGGAATGGATCACGAGCACACACGAATACGCCTTAAGCTGTCGGGCACAGCAGCTTGTTCCTAAAACAAAAGGGGAGCAAAGGCCTAGGCAAGCCACCGTGAAACGACTACCTCATCGGTCGGCACCCGTGCAGGACTTGGAGCCAAAAACCTCTCCTCCCGCGTGCGAAGCTCTCGCGGCAACACCCTGCCGGCCTCAGGATCACGAGCGACAATAATCCATGCATCGCGGACATTGCGGATACAGGCAATCACCTCTTGAAACTGCTCCACCGACTCGAAGTGAGAGGCATCAAGCGCCATCGTGAACATGGTTGCATAGAAGTCACCGAGTGAATCCGCTACGCTACCGCCCAGGTCCGGACGTAGCCGTGCCTGCAGGTACATCACAATATCGACGACCTTCTTCACCGCAATGCGCCGTCCGCGAACGTCACCCTCTTCGACACACTGCATGGCGCGATAGAGAAAACGAATCGCACCGTCGTAAAGCGCAATCACGAGTTCAACGCCTGTAGCTCCCACCAGAGCCTGCTGCTGATAGTTCGAGTCACTCATCCGATTTACCCTTGTGCTGCGTTGTAGCCGGTCACGGCGCTGTACATCTGGTTGATCTGGTTGACCTGATCTGGAATCGACTGCAGAATCTGGTTGGCAGTATTCAGCTCGGTAGTGAGCCGCACCTTATCGTCTGCGATTCGGGCATCCTGATCGCTGATGCTCTTGGTCAGCGCCGCCTCCTGCGCCGTATTCTGCTGCGTGACCAGGAAGATGACCCCCCTGGTCGAAGTGCTGCTGAGGCTGTTCAAGGTCGTGGTCAAGTTCTGCCCGAAGCTGCCGGAGTTTTGCAGAAAGCCTGTGATGTCGGCGTAGTGTGCGTTCAGGGCGTTGTCGAGGTCGCTCGCGTTCAAGGTGAGCTTCCCATCCCGGCCCATGGAGAGTCCGAGCTGGGTGATGCTGTTGATGCTGCCGCTCGCGCCGCCGCCGAGCATGGCCAACGACAACTGACTCTGGATCGTAGCCAGTGTCGGATCGCCATAGAGCGGGTTTGGGTTGCCGCTGGAGTCTTTCCCCTCCTGCGCTGTGATGTCGGAGATGACTGCGTTGTAAGCCGTGACAAACTGATTGATTGCGGTCTCCACGGCGCCGTTGTCATTGGTGATCTGCACCTGGACCTGAGAACCTGGCACCGTAGAACCTGATCCAGAAGAAGTGGGAGAGGTGGACAGCAGTTGAAAGGTAACTCCCGGAATCGCCCCGGTCACGGTGTTCGAGGCGCTCGTCATATCGATCCCATCGACGTTCAAGGTTGCATCGACTCCCGGCTGTCCTACCTGAAACGACAGCGAAGTTCCCGTGGTCGTATCCTGCAGCGTCGAACTCAGCGAGATCTGCCCCGCCGCGCCGTTAGTACTGCTTACGATCGAGAGCCTGGACCCGGAGCTGTCTTTGACGACGCTTGCCACTACCCCCATCGACGCGGAGTTGATCGCCCCGGCCAGTCCTGCCAGCGTATTGTGAGTATCGTCAGTCGAGACGCTCGTGGTCGACGACCCGATCGTGATCTGAAGCGTGCCGTTCAGGATATCGGCTGGATTTGAGATCCGATTCGAATACTCGGAGGAGGTCTGGGCCAACCCGCTGACGACGATCGTATGGCTGCCGGCGACAGCGGAAGAGCTCGCAGAGGTAAGCGTCAGAATATTTGTATTGGAGCTCGATCCCTGTTTTGACGCCATCACGGCGGTGAAGTCCGTCAGCGATTGCAGTGACGTAGCGAGTGTCGACAGATCCTTACCCAGGCCGCTGAACGCAGTGTCCTGGGCCTTGAGGTTGGTCAGCTGCGTCTTCCAGGGTGCCTCGATAGCCTGCTCAATGGCGAGGATCGACGTCACCGTCGCGGCCACATCAAAACCTGTTCCGCTGTTGACTGCGCCAAAGTTGATTCCAACTGTTCCCATAAGTTCCTTCCGAGCCAGCTCTTCATTGTAGGGAGAGCAACTGTTTCGCCAAAGAAACCAGCATCAGATTAGAGCTCCCTCACCTTCGACCGCTAACAACAGGAGCGCGGCGGCTGGCCCTCTTGCCATCCGCCGCCGCGCGATCCCGTCTCGTCTTTACTGCAGCAGCTTCAATACATCCTGCTGCACGCTGTTGGCCTGCGAAAGCGCCGCGATGCCCGTCTGGCTCAGCACCTTGAACTTGGCCATGTCACTGGTTGCCTGGCCGTAGTTCGTCGCACGAACGCTGTTCTCGGCGGAGGTAAGGTTCACCGACTCCGAGCTCGCGACGTTCGATGCAGCATTGAGCTGGTTGATGTTGGCGCCAAGCGAACCGCGCTGATAGGCGACGTTCTGGATAGCGGTCGTCACCGTGGTCAGCACAGTCGCCGCGGTGGAGGCGGACAAAGTCGCAACCCCGGCAGCCGTGAAGTCCGTGCCCACGCCCGCTGTGCTTCCAGCCGGCCCCGTATCCGACAATGTGGTGCCCGTAAAGCTCAGATTGCTAGACCCAGTCCCCGGCCCGGAGATCGTGAGCGCACCGCTGGTGGAGTTATAAGACGCGGTCACGCCGGCACCGCTGTACGTTGTGTCCGCGTTGATCTGCGCAGCCAGTGCTGTACCGGTTGTGCCTGCGGCGACAGTGATGGCATGCGTAGCTCCGGCCCCCACAGCAACGCTAAGCGTTCCCGAGAGCGTATCCGTCGTCGATCCCAGTGTGATGGTTCCTGTAGACGGGGTGCCCGCAACGGCGGTAGTGGGAGTTGTCGGCGTCAGCGCACCGCCCGCGCCCGAGTCGGTGACGGTACCCGTGCCGAACACAAGGCTGCCCGAGCCGTTTGCAGGTCCCTTCAGCGTCAGAACCGCACCACTCAGCGAAGCCGAGATGCCGGCACCCTGGAAAGTCGTGTCGGCATTGATCTGCGCCGCCAGTGCTGTCAAAGAGGTGCCTGCCGTAATCGTAATGCTGTGCTGCGCTCCCGTTCCGACAGCAAGAGACAAGGCTCCCGATGCGGTGTCTGCAGCCGCCGTAAACGTCAGCGTGCTAGTGGACTGCGTACCAGCGCCGGATGTCGTCGCCGTTGGGTTGGTCACTGCCGACGAGGCGCCTGTCGGAGCCGATGTCCCGACGCTGCTGGCGCTGAGCTTTCCAACAACTTCGTTGAACGTCGTTGCGCCGGACGACGTTCCGTCGCTAACGAACACCGCCTTTGCGGTATTGGTGAATACGCTGTTTCCATTGAAGTTGGTGGTAGATCCGATGTTGCCGATCTCCGTCAGAATGTTCTGATATTCCTGGTTCGCCGAGCTGACCTGGCTGCTATTCAGCGTACTGTTGGCTGCTTCGGTCGCCAGGGTAACGGCGCGATTCAGCAGGTTGGTGACCTGCGACAGGGCGCCATCCGCCGTCTGCAACAAGCCGACGCCGGCCGTTGCATTCTGAGCGGACTGCGTCAGAGCCGCGACGTTGGCGTGGAGACCGTCTGCCAATGCCAGGCCGGCTGCGTCGTCCGCGCCGCTGTTGATGCGCGATCCGGATGAGAGCTGCGTGAGAGTGTTCTGCAGACTGCTCTGAGTTTGATTCAGATTGTTCTGCGAATAGATTGCTGCGATATTGTTCAATACACCCAAGGACATGGGAACCACTCCTGTACGACTCGATTTGACTTACCGCGCTGCCGGTCCCGGGTGCTGATCCGGAAGACTCAATAGGCTGAGTAGCCAGCCATGAGCTCCAGTTCACCTTGCGGACGGCTCCGCGTTCCCACACCTCATCGGCTCGGTCTTCGCTCACTTTAGCGATCCACGGTACTTAGGTACTAACCGTCTATCTCCCCTATTGAGAGCAGCCTGGCAGCCGATGTGAGACATGAGAGGAACCCTTCCCATGATCGAACTGACACGTCTGAACGGAGGCCGTCTCATCGTCAACTGCGACCTGATTAAACACGCCGAGGCTGCGCCCGACACTGTACTCACTCTGATCACCGGCGAGAAGCTCGTCGTGCTTGAACCCTGCAGCGAAGTCTCGGAGCGCACTCTGCAATATCGTGCCCGTGTCATGCGCGCCGCATGGCCCGAGGCAGCAGCGTCACTCAGCGCGAAGAGCGCTCACGATGCCAAAGCGTCCCTCCGCGAGATCGAAGACGAATCGTCTCAGGAATAAGGCCAAAACAAACTCCCGCCCGGAAGAGGAAGTCTTATATGGATATCGCCAGTATCGGTGGCATCGCACTCGCCCTCATCGGTATTCTTGCCGGCATGATGGTCGAAGGCGGAAGCATCTCCCAGATCACCCAACCCACCGCGGCGATGATCGTCATTGGGGGCACCGCAGGCGCAGTCATGCTGCAGTTTCCCATGAATATCTTCCTTGCCGCGTTGAAGCAGATAATGAGGATCTTCATCTCCACCCGAACCGATGAAGAGGCCATCCTGAACCAGCTGGTCAAGTTCGCCAACAAGGCGCGGAAGAGCGGAATCGTCTCTTTGGATCAGGATCTCTCCACCGTGGACGATCCCTTCTTCAAGCAGGCTCTGATGCTCGCCATTGACGGAACTGAGCCGAGCGAGGTGCGCAAGATCATGCAGATGGAGCTCGACAACAAGGCTGAGATGGAGGAGAAGATCCCGCAGGTCTTCGAAGCCGCAGGCGGCTACTCCCCTACTGTGGGAATCATCGGCGCGGTGCTCGGCCTCATCCAGGTCATGCAGCACCTGGACAACATCGACGAGGTGGGCCGCGGCATCGCAGTCGCCTTCGTCGCCACCATCTACGGCGTAGCGCTGGCGAACCTCATCTGCCTTCCGGTAGCCGGCAAACTGAAGATCCGCCATCGCGAAGAGCAGATGGTCAAGGAGATGATGCTGGAAGGCGTGATCAGCATTCTTGAGGGCATGAACCCGCGCATGATCGAAACCAAGCTGCGAACCTTTCTCTTCGACAGCAAGCCATTAAAACCCGAAGAGGTCACTGCATGAGTCGCAAAAAAAAACACGAGCACGTCAATCACGAGCGCTGGCTGGTCTCCTACGCGGACTTCATCACACTGCTCTTCGCATTTTTCGTCGTGCTCTTCGCCTCGAGCCAGTCGGACAAGAAGAAGCAGGTTCAGATCGCCGCTGCCATGCAGACGGCCTTTACTCCGCTCGGGATCTTTGAGGCTCATTCGAAGAAACCTCCCCTTGCCGAGGGAAACAACGCTGCAACGAACGCCACCCCAGCCGCTCTCCCACTTCCGCTCCCCTCCGTCAGAGAAGAGACGGCCGAGGAGACCGAAGAGCATCTCAACAAGCTGCTCGCTGCCCAGGTAGCAGCCGGGCAGATCCCTCCCGGCAGCGTAACCATGCACATCACCCCAGAAGGCCTGGTCATCTCCCTGCACGAGGCTGGCTTCTTCCCTTCCGGCTCAGCGGAGATTCGCGCCTCCTCGATCCCAACGCTCTCAAGCATCGCCGCCACCTTGCCGCAGGGTCCCACGCGCGTCGAAGGCCACACCGACAACGTGCCGATCCACACCGCCCAGTTCCCCACTAACTGGGAGCTCTCCACCGCGCGCGCAACTGTCATCGCGCGTCTGCTCCTCGAACGAGGCGCCATCGACCCCGCAGATCTGTCAGCCGCAGGCTACGCCGAATTTCATCCCGCAGCCGACAACGCAACCGAGCCCGGCCGCACCCAGAACCGCCGCGTGGACATCATCCTTTTGCGACACCGAGCACCTTCACAATAACCCGCTTGCGCCGCCTGCCATCGAACTCCGCATAGAAGACCCGCTGCCACGTCCCCAGATCCAGACTGCCTTTGGTAACCGGCAAAGTCGTCTCATGGTGCAATAGCAGAGCCTTCAGATGCGCATCGGCATTATCCTCACCCGTCCGATGGTGCTTGTACCCCGGCAGGGACGGCGCCAGCTTCTCCAACCACGTCCCGATATCCTCGATCAGCCCATCCTCGTTGTCGTTCACGTAGATGGCTGCCGTGATGTGCATCGGCGATACAAAACAAAGCCCATCGTCGACGCCGCTGCGCTGTACGATCTCCTCTACCTGCGGAGTGATATGCACCATCTCATATCGCTCTTCCGTGTTGAAGATCAGATATTCGGTATACGCCTTCATCGTTGACATCGTTACTCTCCTTTTCGCCATCCCTCGTCGGAGCGTAGCCCTCGTACACCTTCGGCTCTCGCGGCAATCAATGAAAGGTATATCAATAGAAGCATGACGATCTACATCGCCACGACCAACCCCGGCAAGCTACGCGACTTCACCGCCGCCGCGCCGCAGCGCATCTCGATGACGACCTTACCGGGCTTGAAGGAGATAGCACCTCCCATTGAAGACCAACCCACCTTCGAGGGCAACGCCCGCCTCAAGGCCCTCTACTACTCACATCATGCTCCTGGCCAGATCGTCGTGGCCGACGACTCCGGCCTCGAGGTAGACGCCCTCGATGGAGCCCCCGGTGTCCGCTCCGCACGCTACGCCGACGACGCAGGCTACCCTGGCCCCCCCGACACAACCCTCGATGACCGCAATAACCTCTGCCTCCTCGAGGCTCTCCGCAACACACCGGAAGCCCACCGCCAAGCCCGCTACCACTGCGTCCTCGCCGCAGCCTGTAATGGAGAGATCCTTGCCCTCGGCGACGCAGCCGTCGAAGGCCAGATCCTCACCGCCCCTCGGGGAGCCCAGGGCTTCGGCTACGATCCACTCTTCTACCTGCCCCAATACCACCGCACCATGGCCGAGCTTGATGCTACAGCCAAGCTCGCCTTCAGCCATCGCGGACGCGCGCTCGACTCGCTCCTCATCGCTCTTCTGCCCCTCCTTCCCTCAGACCACGAGCGCTCACATGCGACTTAATCGCACAAGAACATCGATAATCGCACAAAGAATCGCAGTTTCCTTGACGGTAGTAAGACCGGAGCGGAATAATCTCGTTGCTGCACTTAATTAACATCGCCATTAACATCGCCGCAGTGCACCCAACATGATCTAAGGAGTCCCCATGGCCACAGCCACATCGCCAGCACCACCTGCCGCGCCACAGTTACACGGCGTGCAACCGCTCCGCGCCGGCGAGGGGAACTCTTTTCTATGGCGCAGGTTGCACTCGCTCAGCGGCATCATCCCCATCGGCGCCTTCCTGGTCGAACACATCGTCTCCAACTTCGAGACCATCAACGGCCCCCTCGCCTACGCCCAGCAGGTCAAGTTCCTCAACAGTCTGCCGCTCGTCCGCGTGCTGGAGTGGACCTTCATCTTCATCCCACTCGCCTTCCACGCCCTTTATGGCGTCTTCATCGCCTTCCGCGGCCGCACTAACGTCAACGTCTACCCCTGGGCCGGCAACTGGATGTACGTCTCCCAACGCATTACCGGGCTCATCGCCTTCGCCTACATCATTCAACACGTCTTGCGTCAGCGCTTCATGGGTGTCAGCCTCCCGGAGAACCCCGGCGCGGCCTTCGCCAAGGTACAACATGAACTAGCCAATCCCTGGATGCTCGCCATCTACGTCATCGCTATGATCGCCACCACCTGGCACTTCGCCTACGGCATCTGGCTCTTCGCCGCCAAGTGGGGCATTACCCCCGGCGACCGTGCGCGCAAACGCTTCGGCTACGTCTGCGGAGCCTTCGGCGCGGTTCTCTGCATCATGGGTCTGGTCAGCATCTATGCCGTCGTCTACAAATACCCCAACGCGCCCGAGAATGTTATGCCCTCGCAACCTGCAGGCGTCGTCCTCCCCGCACCCGAGACGCCACCTCCCGGTTCAACCAATCCGGACCCGTCGTCTTTGCAGAAGTAGCCGTCCTTCGTGATGAGCAGAGTTTCAAACCCGAAGTAGTTGTCCTCGGGATTAGCAGTGGGCTTCAGCCCACTGAAGTTGAGCTGATAACTAAGGGGCTTTAGCCCCGGGCCTTCTCCGCTATACGAGAAAGGCTGAGAGGATCGACAGAATGGCAGCAGCAACTCCACGCATCATCGTTGTAGGCGGAGGCCTCGCCGGCCTAGCCGCCGTCATCAAGATCGCCGAAGCCGGCGGCAAAGTCGACCTCTTCTCCATCGTTCCGGTCAAGCGCTCGCATTCCGTCTGCGCCCAGGGCGGCATCAACGCCGCCAAAAACCTCAAGGGCGAGGGCGACGACGTCTTCAAGCACTTCGACGACACCATCTACGGCGGCGACTTCCTCGCCAACCAGACCCCCGTCAAGAACATGACAGCTCAAGGGCCAGCCATCATCGACCTGCTCGACCGCATGGGCGTCCCCTTCAATCGCACCCCCGAGGGCTTGCTCGACTTCCGGCGCTTCGGAGGCACCCTCTACCACCGCACCGCCTTCGCTGGAGCCACTACCGGCCAGCAGCTCCTCTACGCCCTCGACGAGCAGGTCCGCCGCTACGAGTCCGAGGGCAAGGTCACCAAGTACGAAGGCTGGGAGTTCCTCTCCGCCGTCCTCGACTCCAAGGGAGCCTGCCGCGGCATCACTGCCATGGATCTCCGCAGCATGGAGGTCCGCACCTTCCCCGCCGATGCCATCATCGTCTGCACCGGCGGCAACGGAGCCATCTTCGGGAAATCCACCAACTCCGTCGTCTGCACCGGCAGCGCGCAGTCTGCCCTCTACCAGCAGGGTGCCTTCTACGCCAACGGCGAGTTCATCCAGGTCCACCCCACCGCCATCCCCGGCGAAGACAAGCTCCGCCTCATGTCCGAGTCCGCCCGCGGCGAAGGCGGCCGCGTCTGGGTCCCCAGGGACAAGAACGACAAGCGCGCAGCGCAATCGATCCCCGAAGGCGACCGCTGGTACTTCCTCGAGGAGTGGTACCCCAAGTACGGCAACCTCGTCCCTCGCGACGTCGCCACCCGGGCAATATTTAAAGTGGTGTACGAGCATGGCATGGGCATCGACGGCCAGCCCATGGTCTACCTCGACGTCTCCCACCTTTCGCCGGAGCGACAGCACAAGCTCGAAGGCATCCTCGAGATCTACGAGAAGTTCGTAGGCGACGACCCGCGCAAGGTCCCCATGAAGATCTTCCCCGGCATGCACTACACCATGGGCGGCCTCTGGGTCGACTTCAACCAGCAGACCAACATCCCCGGAGTCTTCGCCGCCGGCGAGGCCGACTACTCCATCCACGGTGCCAACCGCCTCGGTGCCAACTCCCTGCTCTCCTGCATCTACGGAGGCTTCGTCGCCGGCCCTCAGGCCATGCAGTACGCGAACTCCCTCCCCGCGCAGGAAGGCGACGGTGGTCACGCCGCCGAGCTCCAGCGCCAGAAGGAGTACAACAACGTCCTCCTCAACAACCCCGGCACCGAGAACCCCTTCAAGCTCTGGCGTGAGCTCGGCGAAACCATGACCAAGCACGCCACCATCATTCGTTACAACGCAGGGCTCGCGGAGGCCGACGCCAAGATCGTTGAGCTGCAGGCTCGCTACCGCAACATCAATCTCTCGGACAAGAGCCAGTGGGCCAACACCAGCTTCGCCTTCGCCCGCCAGCTCTACAACATGCTCGAACTCGCTCGCGTCATCGTGCAAGGCGCAAAGCTCCGCGATGAGTCCCGCGGAGCCCACTACAAACCCGACTTCCCAGAGCGCAACGACGAGAAGTTCCTCAAGACCACCAAGGCCAGCTTCGACGGCAACGCACCCAAGTTCGAGTTTGAAGACGTTGATATTAGCCACATCAAACCGCGACCGCGCCGCTACGACGCCACCGCATAAGCCCACATGAATTACATGAACGCGATTATCATTCCGGTCGGGAGCAAAGCGAAGTCAGTCGACCTCGCCTCGCTCAAGTCATCACTTAACCCGAGGGAGGACCACCAATGTCCCGAATCGCCGAAATCCAAACCGTCCCGCTCGCGCTGGCCGCGAACGCAATCGTCGTGCCTATTGACAAGCACATCAACCTCTTCTACACCGGACTTGCGATTATCTTCGCCTGCGTCATGGCCTACATGTTCTTCTCCAAGAAGCGCCCATAACCGGAAGAGCCTACAACATCAGGCGCATCATCCCACGCGCTCGGAAACTACGCCGCACCTCTGCGCGGGCAACTAATATACTTCGTCAAACGATAGCAAAGGGGCTAGCCCCTGAGGGCAAAACTAAATGCCAAGCACCATCAAAGTCGAGATCAAGCGTCAGGCCACCCCCACCGCCCCCGCAATCACCGAGAAGTTCGAGATCCCCTATCGCCCGAACATGAACATCACCTCGCTTCTCGGCGAGATCGCCTGCGACCCGGTCACCGCCGATGGCAAGGCCACCACGGCCGTCACCTACGACTCCAACTGCCTCGAGGAGATCTGCGGCTCCTGCGCCATGCTCATCAACGGCAAGGCCACCATGGCCTGCTCTGCGCTCGTAGACAAGCTGACCGGCCCCAATAAAGACCAGACCATCACCCTGGCCCCCCTCTCGAAGTTCCCCGTCGTCCGCGATCTGGCCGTAGACCGCTCCGTCCTCTTCGAGAACCTCAAGAAGGTCAAGGCCTGGGTCCCCATCGACGGCACCTACGACCTCGGCGAAGGCCCCAGGCAGTTCCCCCAGCTTCAGGAAGAGCTCTATCCGCTCTCGAACTGCATCTCCTGCACCATCTGCATGGAGGTCTGCCCTCAGTTCAACGACGTCACCGGCTTCGTCGGTGCCGCCACCATCGCTCAGACCAAGCTCTTCAACCGCAACCCCACTGGCAAGGTCCTCGAAGAAGAGCGCCTCCGCGCCCTCGCGGGAGACGGCGGCATCCAGGAGTGCAGCTTCGCGCAAAACTGTGTCCAGGCCTGCCCCAAGCAGCTCCCCCTCACCGAGGCCATCTCCGACATGGGCCGCGACGTCTTCATCCAGCAGGTTAAGGACTTCTTCGCGAGGTAGTGAAACAGCTGCGCTACGTTCTACTGATTGATCCAGAGCCTGTTATGAACTAGATCACTGCTTCCCTTAAGGACCCCCTCCCCCCCGGGGGGGGTACTTTGACTGCAAGCCCTGTGAATTCAGCGACTTAAACGAATCTATCCCTGCAAATTCGTCATTCTAAATGGGTTACGGCCAAAGTCGTCTTTCTAAAAGGTTTATTGGGTTAAAGAGAGAAGCCCCGGTGGTTGGCCGGGGCTTTTTCTGACTCTGTATTAAGTATAGCCGATTGAGTAAAACTACTATGCCACTTTGCGGAAGATCATTTTCGGAGGCTAACATCTTATTTTTGTTTTATTTGCGTGCGGAGCTACGTATTAGTTTCGGCTCCAGGGGCTTGACAGGAAAGCAGGGAGCGAGGCTCAGGGGGCATAGGACAACAATTGCCGTCAACAGCAAAGGCTCAATGGTTGAGGCGCAGGCCAGTTCGCAAAGTTCATTACTGCCTCTAGTTGTCTTGTCTGGCAGAGGAGCGCTCTTTGCGCTGCTGGGCCTCACGTTGCTCGGTCGTCTTGCGGATCTCGTCCTCAGCTTGTCTTATCCGGTTCCTGATTTCGTCGGCGGAGAGAGGCTTGCCGTTGGAGCCGATGCCGACGCTGGTTCCATCCGCGCTGATGGTGATTCGCGTGCCGTCCTTGCCCATGTAGGTTTTGCTTCCGTCTGGCCTTGATGTGTAGTTGGTTCCATCCTTGCCGACATAGACTTTGGTGCCGTCACTGCTAGTGGTGAGCTTAGTTCCATCTTTGCCGACGTACGAGCTGCTTCCGTCGGCTCTTGTCGCGATGCGTAGTCCATTTTTCCCGACGATGACACTGCTGCCATCAGGGGTGGAGGTGATGCTGACGCCGTCTTTGCCGATGATGACGCTGCTGCCGTCCGCGTCCCGGATGGAGAGAGGCGGAGGTGGCGGTGGGGCAGGCGGGAGCGGCGCGATGGAGGCCTTTTTGAGGGCGACATCGCCCTGGCTGGTAGTGATGCGGATGAGTGAGCCGCCTTTGCCGACGGTACCGCCGAAGTTCTTTCGGTTGTCGGTGCCCTCCGTTGGGAGGGAGAAGTCATTCTCAACGTCGCCGTTGGTGGCCTCGGCCTGAACGATGAAGCCGGCCTGCTCCGGGACGGTCACATTGACGGAGCCATTGCGATTCTCAACCGTGACGTTGCCGAGAGGCGGTGCGCTGGTCAGGTCGACGGAGCCGTTGCGGTTCGTGACGGAGATGTCGCCGCCGATGCGCTCGAGCGTGATGTTCTTGTTGGAGGTCGTGAGGGTGAGGGGACCGACTGCCCGGTCGGCGGAGATGTCGGAGTGGTTGAATTCAATCTCGCCATCGAGCCGCGCAAGCTGGAGGTCCATTCGGCTGGAGTGGAAGCGGACGGGACCGCGAACATGTTCGACATGCGTGGTTCCATAGAAGTCGCCGCCCATTGAGACGGGCCCGGAGATCTCGGCGATCGTGAGGTCTCGGCCGCGTCCTTCGACTGTGACCGCTCCGGTGATGCTGCGGGCGGAGAAGGAGGAGTCTCCGTTGTTGATATGCGCGCCCACCGTGCCGGTGATGGCGCTGAGGACGATGTCGCCGTGATTGGCAGTGACGTTGACGGGGGCTTTGATGGCGGTGATGTGGATATCGCCATGATTGGCTGTGACGGTGGTATTGGCAGCTGCGGGGATAGCGATGTCGAGGTCAGCACGACCGCCGCCGACCGAGGGCACCACTACGCTAATCGTGCTGCCATTAGTGTCCACTTTTGGGCTGAGCTGTTGAGACTTGTTGTCGGCATCGGAGTCGGAACGAGTGAAGACCTGTTTGTTAACAGTGATGTGGATCTGGTCATCGGTACTGGTACCGGAGATGGTGACGTCACCGCGAGGGTTGTTGACGGAGAGGCTGGAGCCGGAAGGAAAGTTGTGGGAGAGAGACTGGTTGCTCTCATGCTTATCGCCCATGAACTCGTCGAGGTTGTCCTGGTTGATATTGAAGCCATGACCGAAGAAGTTATGGCCTTCACGCATGCCGCTGAAGAAGATTCCGACGAGTCCGAAGAGGAGTAGAAGTGTGAAGACCCCACCGCCGACGCTGCGGCGGCGCAGTTGGGGCTGATCAGAGTGAAAAAACTGGTCGAAGCCCCACTCGAGGAGCATCACAAGACCGGCACCTACGAGCAGCGCGGGCCACCAACGGCCATACCACATCCATAGGTCGCGGCCTGCTATGTGGCCGGTCTGGACCAGTAGGAAGACGATTCCGATGCCTACGACCATGAGCGGGCCAAGGATTGAGCCACGACGCATGCTGCGCATTTGATATCGATAGGCCTGTTGTTGGGCACGAAGCATGTCACGCTGGGCGCGGGCCTGTTCTCTCATCATGCGGCGCTGGTACTTCCAATCATTTCCGTACGGAGGGCCGGGGGGTGGATACGGTGGTGGGTAGTTTGCCATTAGGTCAGCGCCCTTCCTGATCGTGCGTATTGGAGGGAACGATAGAAGTGGAAGCGGGTCCCTGGGGAGGAGCTGTCGGCGGCGCTGGAGTGGGATAGACGGGTATCGCGGCAGAGCTGTAGGCGGTGCGCTCGAAGAAGGTCATGAGGCCTGCGACGATGATGAAGAGCGGCCAACTGCGGCCCCAAGACAGGATATTGAAGGTGGATAGCAGAAAAAGGACACCGACCAGAACAACCCAGACCGAACCGCGTAGCGCGCTAAAGAGCCTTAGGCGGTAGTGAGCGGTGCCGTCATCGGCGAGTGTAGCGCCCGAGAGCGTCATCTTGTGGACGAAGAGCCAGACGCCCAGGCCGATGAGAAAGAACGGAACAAGGTGGTGAATGGGGAAGCCGTGGAAAAACCCCGCATTGCCGATCAGGAAGATGGAGCCGAGGCCGATGAGCCAGATGGCTCCCGCCGGGAAACAACGGTTACGGGGATAAGACGCATTAGGATCGGTCGGGGAAAAGGGTGCACCGTACGGAGATGCGGGGGGGACAGGGGGGACATAGCTCTCCCAGGGGGCTCCCCAACCAGGCGGCTGCGGAGGAGGATAGCTGGCGGCCGGGGGGGCATAGGCACTGGTGGGCGGGACATTAGAGGCAGAGGAGGCGTTGGGAGTAGAGGTGCCATCACCTGTCGACGATGCGCCGGGCCAAGCCTTGCCGAAGCCGAGACGTTCACCTAAGTCGTTCAATCCAAATGGATTGGGAAGGGGAGTGCCATCGCGACGTGCACGGGCGGTATGGTGCGCTTCGATGACCTGGTAGAAGACCCAACCGAAGACGAAGAGAAGGAAGATGCCATTGTCATGGACGAGGCTTGTGAGGATGGCAAAGACGATGAGATGAACGATGCCCTTGGCATATTGGCCGTTGTACATGGCGCCCACGCCGGGAATGAAGCCCAAGAGAGCGGCCAGACCGGGATTCGGCTCACCGTTGTTGGGTGGCGGGATGGGGGCACCATAGGCGGCTGCGCTGGGATAAGTACTCCCACTCGTTGAAGATGGATCCGATGGGGTTCCGGCTCCGGCCAGCTTGGCGGCCAGGCAGGGCTCACAGAAGACGGCAGAGCCGACGGTACGGGTGCACTCCTGGCATAGAGGTTTGCCACAGTTCTGACAAAAGGCGATACGCTCGCGATCAGGATGGTTAGCGCAGTTCATACCAGTCTCCCTTCCTGTAGGTTATTCAAGACGCTGGGTAAAAAGATAACAAGAGCTTCGGTTGCCGCTGGGTGAAAGGTACTCTCTCGACTTGAACCGACTGATCGCAGATTGCCACGAGGGAACTCCCGCTGGCTGGTGCCAGCCTTAGGGCGGGGGCGAGCCTGCTTCTGGTCCGGACTCTGGTTTGGGTTCTGGCCTTCCGGCTTCTGATCGTCAGGTTTCGGTTCGCCAGAGGGCTGCTGGTTGGGTCTGGTTGTGTCGGGAGGGTTCTGAGAGGCAGGCGCATTGGTTGAATTGTCATTGTCCGTGGAGCGTTGCAGGTCACGAACGCGGGATTCCAACTCGTAGACTACACGGAGATTATCCGAGTAGCGGACGACACGCGCCTTTGCCTGGTAGCAACTACGCATGATGCTGGACGGTTTGAGGTCGCTGGCATGAATATCGCTGAGGCGAACGCCAGTTAGATTCAACGTCAGGGCAATGGAGAAGAAGGCCATGGCCGCAGTCATCGCAAGGCGTGGCTGCAGCAGGGTGTGGCCGATGGATTGGAGATGGAACGCTGCGGCGATACGGCTACGGAAGGGCAGAACCTTGGCGGAGCCGAACGGTACAGGTTGCATCGCAGGGGTAGAGGACGAGACCAGGCTTGGGCGACCGAGCAGGGTGTTTGCCTGCCGGGTATGTGCCGGAGCGTCAGAGTTTGCCAGCGAGCTGTTTTCGCCGCAGGTCTGGGCGAGGATGCGCTCCAGCAGGGCTGCGGGGGGCTCGGGCCGGGGAGACTTCAGCATCTCCATCCAGGAGGCTCCGCGTCGGGCATCGGCCAGCATCGCACTGCAACTGGAGCAACCAACCATGTGGAGGTCGAAGGCGGCCTGGTCTGCTGCAGAGAGCGTTCCGTCGAGTGCGTCGGCGAGCATCGCCTCGCACTGGGCGCAATGCTGTGCGTCGCTCGATTGAGGGGGCTTCGCGCTGCCGAATTGGTTGAAGTCTGCCACTTAAATCACCTGCCCTTCTATACGTTGTAAAAGCCTTGCAAGTTCCCCGCGGCCGCGACTGATGCGGCTTTTGACGGTGCCCTCCGGTATGCGGAGTACCTGGGCGATCTCCTTGTAGTCCATGTCTTCGAGGTCACGCAGGATAACAGCTTCGCGGAGCTCGGGCGAGAGTTGTTTGAGGGCTCCCTGGATGCGAGCCTTGAGCTCGAGACCGGCAACGTGGTGCTCCTGGGAGGGCCTGGGATCGGCCAGACGATCGGCCATGGTGGGGCCGTCTTCTTCGCCATCAAAGGTAGCGTCCATAGAGTCAGTAGCCCGGTCGAGACGGGTGCGGCGGAAGTGGTCGACGAGGAGATTGCGGGCGAGCGTCGTGATCCAGGTCTGAAAGCTGCCCTTCTGGGTATCGAAGCTGGCAAGATTCTTGTAGAGCTTGAGAAAGACGTCCTGAGTGAGGTCTTCGGCATCCGCGCCGGAGCCGGTAAACCGATAGCAGATAGCGTAGATGCGTCGATGTTGGGAGGCGACGAGCTGCTGCCAGGCCTGCGAGTCACCGGCCATACACTGGCGAACCAGCTTGGCGACGACCTCCTGGGCGGCTTCTTGTTCTGGCGTACGCTCCAACTTTGCCTCTAACGTGTTTAACGGTGGGAGCAGTGTACCGCGTGGAACCGGCGGTGGCGTGCTTTGTTGGTGAACCGGGGGGACCGGGCCGGAGCGTGCAAGGGAACGAGGCGCAGGAGCTGAACTGGACTTCAGCCGACTGGGACGGCTGGATCGCTGGCCTGACGCGGGGATCGCCATGTGTAAAACGCCCATGAATTCTTATACGCATGGGCGTTCCTGGCGGTTCAAATCGAAAAGAAGACTAGGGGGCTGGTTCGAGGATGACGCCGCAGGCGATGCGGTTGCCGGCATTGCCGGTGGGGTCGGTCTTCATGTCGTCCGCCTTCTCGTGAACCATGATGGAGGTGCCGCCGTTGGCCAGGATGGAGTTGGGCGAAGAGGGGTCGAGCGAAAGATAGTTGACCTTGTAGGTGGCCTGGCCAGTGTGACCTTCACCGATCATGATGTTCTGGGGGAGGTCGCCGTTGTGGTGGCCCATGGGGTTCTGAGTACCGTGCTGCTTGGAGTCGGGGTTGAAGTGGGCACCGGCGGACTTGAAGTCGGGAACCTCGCAGAGGGGCTTGGCGTGGATGTGGACGGCATGCTCGCCTACGGGCAGGTTTTTAAGGTTCACTTTGATGGTGAGATCGCCCTTCTTGCCCTGCTCGAAGGTAGCCGTGCCGGCGTCCTCGCCGGTGCTGGTCTTGAGGGAGACGACGACCGGGGCGAGCTTCTTCTGCTTCGCGAAGGCCGGCGAGGCGAGGAGGCAGAGGGTGACGGCGGCTAGGGTGAGGCGCATGGGCTTTTCTCCTGAATCAGATACAGGCACAAGAATACAGCAGACTAACGAGAAACTCTTTTCTTTCAGATGCTTTAGATGGGTTGGATGGTTGGTAGCTCCAGTTGCTCGGAGTTGTGCTCGTCGAGGTAGGGCTGGAAGTGGGAGCGGCAGCGGGCTTCATAGAGGCCTGCGGCACCTACTACGACAAGTTCCTGGCTCTGTCCGAGGCGCTGGGTGTGGATGGCAGGCTGGCCGCACACCATGCAGACGGCGGAGAGTTTTGTGACCTCGTCGGCGATGGCCATTAATGCGGGGATTGGTCCGAAGGGCTCGGCGTTGAAGGTGGTGTCGAGGCCGGCCATGACGACGCGTTTGCCGAGGTGGACGAGCTCGACGCTGAGGGGGATGATGGCTTCGTCGAAGAACTGGGCTTCGTCGACGCCTATAACGTCAACCTCATGTAGTTGAGGGAAAAGGGCTTCGCGGAGGCGTTCAGCGTTTGTGACGGTGTGGGCTTCGTGGGTCTGCGAGCTGTGGCTGGCGATGGAGGAGCGGTGGTAGCGGAGGTCGATGTCGGGCTTGTAGCAGGCGACGCGCTGGCGGGCTATGCGGGCGCGCTTGAGGCGGCGGATCAGCTCCTCGGATTTTCCGGAGAACATGGGGCCGGTGATGACTTCGATGCGGCCTGGAGTGGGTTTTGTCATTGGTCTTCGGTCTTCGGCTATCGTAAACGGGTCGGGCGGTGGATAATCTGCCCGAAATTTTTATTGTGGTGGAAGTGTGTTTTTGCTGGGGATTCTGCAGAAAATGCGGCTTTTTTGTGGTTAGTTCGTGGTGAAATGCGTGGCAAAGATGGACTGCGGGCGGTCGCTTTCGAGGCGCTGCATTCGTGCCACTTTTTTCGGGTTTATTTTTGCGCAGGCGGGAGGGGTTGCCAGAGTTCGATGCGATTGCCCTCGAGGTCGACGATCCAGCCGAAGCGGCCGTAGTCGTAGTCTTCGCGGTGGGGATCGATGGTGACGCCGGCGAGAGCGAGTTGGGCGAGGAGGGCGTCGAGGTCATCGACGCGATAGTTGACCATGGCAGTCTGGGGGCCGTGGTCGTTGCCTGGGCCGAAGTAGGTGGTGTCTTCAGGGAAGAGGGACCAGACGGTCATTCCCACCAATGGCGGTCCCTCCGGTGGTGAGTCGGTGGTGGCAGAGGTCTCGTCCTTCCAGAGGAAGGTGACTCCTCCGAACTCGTCGAGCTGGATGCCGAGGTGCTGGCTGTACCAGGCGGTGAGGGCTTTAGGGTCGCGGGCTTTGAGGAAGATGCCGCCTATGCCGGTGACTCGGGCCATGGTTACACCCGCTCGACTACGACGGCAGTTCCGTAGGCGAGGACCTCGGTGACGCCCTGCATGAGTTCGTTGGCGTCGTAACGGGCGCAGATGATGGCATTGGCGCCATGCTCGGCGGCGTGCTGCATCATCATGGCGAAGGCGTCCTGGCGGGTCTTCTCGCAGAGCTGCGAGAGGATGGTGATGTTTCCGCCGATGACCGTCTGGAGGCCGGCACCGATGGTTCCGAAGATGGAGCGGGAGCGGACGACGATGCCGCGCACGACGCCGAGGTTGCGGACGACGCGATAGCCGGGTAGTTCGAGCGCGGTTGTGACCATGGTGGCGTCGAAGATCGCCGGCGGTGGGGGATAGCTGGACATAGGACGATCTTCTCCTGTTACTTATGCGGGGATTGTACTCCGGGGGGAGGCTTCGTCAGCTTGTTTTAATGGGCGCGCAGGGCGGTCAGGAGAGCTGTAACTGCCCCTGTGTCAATGGTCCGGGAGGCCAGGGCGACGCCTGTGACGAGGTCTGGGGTGAGGTCGGCGGCGACCAGGACGGCGGCGGCATTGAGCAGGACGATGTCGCGGCGGGGGCTGCGTTCGCCTGCGAAGATGGCGGTGAGGATGGCCGCGTTGGTGTGGGCGTCGCCTCCGATGAGGGCTTCGATGGGGGCGCGTTCGAGGCCGGCGTCCTCGGGCGTGAGGGTGCTGAGGGTGACGATGCCGTTGTGGACCTCGGCGAGGTGGGTTGGGCCGCTGATGGAGATCTCGTCGAGGGCGCGGATGGTGCTATCGGGAGCTTCGGCGGTTCCGTGGACGACGAAGGCGTGGCGGGTGCCGAGGAGGGCCATGGCTTCGGCGACGAGGGGAACGGCGTGGGCCGCGTAGACTCCCATGACCTGCGCGGAGGCTCCGGCGGGGTTGGTGAGGGGGCCGAGGAGGTTGAAGACGGTCCGGACGCCGAGGGCTCGGCGAACGGGCATGACGGCCTTCATGGCCTGGTTCAGACTGGGGGCGTGGAGGAAGGCAAAGCGATGGTTGCGGAGGGCGGCGGCGGATTCGACGGGGGAGATGTCAACGGGGATGCCGAGGGCTTCGAGAACGTCGGCGGAGCCGCACCGGGAGGTGATGGCGCGGTTGCCGTGCTTGGCGACGGAGGCTCCTGCGGCGGCGGCTACGAGAGCGGCGGCGGTGGAGATGTTGAAGGTGTTGCTGCCGTCTCCGCCGGTGCCGCAGGTGTCGACGAGGAGGGCCTGCTCTGCTGGCGAGAGGGGGATGGGAGTGACGACGGAGCGCATGGTATCGACGAAGCCTGCGACCTCGGCGGGGGTTTCGCCACGTGCGGCCAGAGCACCGAGGAGGGCGGCGATTTCGATGTCGGTGAGCTGGCCGGAGAGGATCTCCTGCATGAGGGTGCGGGCCTGCTCGCGGGTGAGGGTCGCGCGGCCTTCGATAAGGTGCTTGAGGTGAGGCTGGAAGGGCATTTCTTTAAGCGTAGCAGGTGGAGCAAGGGGTAGCGGGAGTGAGCGTACTTAGCACTTGAGTTACAAAACAGACCAAGGACATGCGTTACAGCGAAGCGGAACCCGGTGAGGGCTTTGCCATGAACCGGGAGCGAAGGAACGGCACAGACGAGCTATCCAGTCCAGTCTTCCGGGCTTCGCGCCAATTGCGGCCGTTCCACTTGTACGAGGAGACCGTTCTCCTGGACTAGTGGATTTTCCGGGTAGCCCGTCATCCTCAATCCTCTGCAAGCGCCAATACTTTCACTCTTCACGCGGGGCGTTACCATAGGTTCCAACTGCTCCGAGCAGCGTGTTTAGACGGTTCTACTTCTTCTGATGACTGGCCTGGTAGTGCTGCTGGAGCAGGTCGTCGCCAAAGTCGCCGGTGAAGTCGCGCCACACGGAGTGGATGTGGTTGGCGTTGTCCTGCGTGTCGTCTAATTCAATGAGGAAAGAGGGTGTCTGAAGGCGGTAATAGTGCGGGTCGCCTCGGTTGATGCCCCCGGACCAGGCGAAGTGGATATCTCTGCCGGCTTTGTTGATCTGCGATACCCGGCCTTCGGCCAGCTCATCGGGCACATTGCGGGCGTATTCTTCTATGAGTGACATGAGCGCGTCGAATTGGCTGGCGTTCATTTTGGAAGCGGACAGGCCGGAGGGCTGGCCCTGAATCGCCGCCTTCCGACTGGCAGCGGTCAGGATGTCCTCGTAGGCGGTTGGGTCCACGATCGCGACCTTCCGCTGCTGTTCGTCGAGGGTATGGATCAGCTCGATGCCAAGGTCATCTTCCCCAGCCAGAGTGCGTAGGCCCCTCCGCGGGCCTTGCCGCACTTCGGCAGGGTTGGCGCCGAAGAAGCTCGGACCATCGATAACCTTGCCATTCACTACTGTGTAGTTCTGGCTGAGATGGTGGCCCTCGACCCGGTAGCCCCACGCGCCGCTGTCGGAGGGAGTGCCGAATACAGAGAAATAGTACTTTTCCGGGTTGCGATGCTCGCCGCTGTCATTCTCCATGATCTTGAGCACATCTTCCAGGCTCATGATCGTCACGGCCTTGATGTAGCCAGTCTGGCTCAGCCCGGCCGCCAGCAACGCGCTGGCGAGGTGCTTCTGAGAGGGTGTCATCTCGCGTAGCGGCAGACCCTTACGCTCTCTGGGGATAAAGTGCCAATTCATGCGCTCACCGGCATCGAACGGGAATATCGCTTTGCCGCGCTGATCGGCATGGAGCGCGGCGAGAAAGCGGTTGGCGCAATCGGCCATGAGCGACGCTGCATGGACGCGGTGCGGATGAATCTGGTCAGCGCGGCTATCGGCCCAGCCCAGCATACCGACTCCGGCGAGCGCGGCGGACGAACAGAGAAACGATCGGCGTTTCATCGACATGAATTTTCCTCCCGGGTGCCTGTTGCGAATGAGAGTACTAAAGATGGGAACGAGTCAATGGCGCCGCAGCCTTTTTCTATAACCCGGTCGACGCTCTTTATTTTCAGATGGTCGGCAAAGCGGACATATGCTTTTGACGAAGCATCTTTCCGAAATGACGGATTCTCATTCAATTCCGATAGAGGTAAGACTGAACACCACGAATTGACACGTCTAATGCACCGGTCTAGACTGCGTCCCTCCAGGTAATTAGATCGCTCAGAGAGGTTCCATATGCTCCGCGCCCTCCTCATCGCTGCAGCAGTGACCTTCCCCGCCACCTTGATGCTGCATGCTTCTGATTCTTCAGCCTCCCGCTTCGCGGATAACAATGATCGACACGAGCACCATCACGCACCTACTCTGAGTCCGCAGCAAAGCGGCACGACCAATCGGCTGCAGGCAATCAGTCCCGTTAACTCGCGTGTAGTGTGGGCAAGTGGCGTGGGTGGTACTTACGTCAAAACTACGGACGGCGGCCAGACATGGAAGGCCGGCACGGTTGCTGGCGCCGAAGATCTTCAGTTTCGCGATGTTGAGGGGGTTAGCGATAAGGTCGCATACCTTCTATCTTCCGGCACGGGCACTGAGTCACGCATCTACAAAACTGAGGATGGGGGCGAGTCCTGGTCACTGCAGTTCGAGAATCAGGATCCAAACGCATTTTACGATTGCTTCGCCTTTTGGACCCCGAGACGCGGCCTCACCATGAGTGACTCCGTGAACGGCCGGTTTCCGGTGATACGCACGACGGACGGTGAAAGCTGGCAGGACATCGGGAACCTCCTGCCCGCCGCGCAACCTGGGGAGTCCGCGTTTGCAGCGAGTGGAACCTGCGTCGCCACTCAAGGCAACCGGCGCGCTTGGATCGGTACGGGAGGGGCCGGAACGGCCAGAATCCTCGCTACAACTGACGGAGGAGACACTTGGGAGGCCTATGACACGCCGATCGTGCAGGGCTCGGCCAGCTCGGGCATCTTCAGCGTTGATTTTCGTGACGCGCTCCACGGCATATTGGGCGCAGGAGAGTTGGCCGCGCCGATGTCATTCGCGGACACAGTGGCACGATCGAGCGACGGGGGAAAGACCTGGCAACTTGGAAGCCGAACTCCCTTTCCCGGGGCGATCTATGGCCTCAGTTACGTGCGCGATCGCCGTCACAAGGGAGGTCATGAGGATCTTGACGTCGACGCTGAGGACAACTCCAGGGATGATCATGGCGACTACCGTGTGGAACGTAATGTCGTGGCCACCGGACCCGCTGGCGCGGCCTGGTCGCCCGATGAAGGGGACACCTGGTTCAGTCTGTCGGGCGTCGCGAACTACTGGGCTGTCGCGTTTGCGAGTCGCGAATCTGGATGGCTCGTCGGGACGGATGGGCGAATCCTGAAAATCAGCTTCTAGATTTTACGGAAACTCTGCCACGGCACATGGACGAGAAGTCGCAAATCGGACAAATGATTTCGGCCTGCTGCCCCCGATATTGGAGAATGGGCGACCTGTCCGGTAAGCCCGTTACACGTCCACTCGATCACCTCCAGACTCACCCTCCTGAGAAGCGGTCGAGCGCCATGCCGTGGTGTGGTCTAGACATCGTTGCCGAGGTGAAATATTGGTTCGACACCTTGAGCGCGTCCCAGGAGCGCCTGCTCTTCTCCGGCGTCCAGCGGCTGGAAGTTCTGGGCGACGTCCATCGCGAGGCGGAAGTAACGCTCGTCGCCGGGAGGTAGCGCAGCTGTAACGGGATGTCCAAGCGTCCAGCGCAAGCCAAGCGAAGCCTCGCTGGGAAACGCCGCGGGCTGATACCAGCACTTGGGCTCGGGATGATTCTGTTTCTGGTTGTCGGCCCAGACGGTCTTGGCCATTCCCTTGAGAGCGAGAATACCGATGTTCTTCTCCTGCGCTCGCTTGAGAATCTGCGGCCCAAAGTTTGCCTGGCTAAAGAGAACCCAGTTGACCGGGAAGAGAATGGTATCGAATGGGTAACGATCCATCGCCGCAAGTGCAGTTTCGGCCGAGTGGACAGAAAATCCGATGTAACGGATCTTTCCTTCCTTCTTTGCAGCCTCCATGGTCTCCATGGCTCCCCCGGGCGCCAGTACGGCGTCGAGGTCGGTCATCTTCGTGAGGGCGTGAAACTGATACAGATCAAGGTGGTCGGTCTTGAGCAGCTTCAAGGATTGTTCGAGCTGGGCACGTGAGTCGTCACGCGATCGTCCTTCCGTCTTGCAGGCAAGGAAGCACTTCTTACGATACGGTGCCAGCGCGGGTCCGAGGCGCTCCTGTGCGTTGCCGTAGCTGGGCGCAACGTCGAAGTAGTTGACACCACGGTCCACGGCTTCGGAGACGATGTTGCTGGCCGCACCGGTCTCCTCGTTCATGACGATGATGCCACCGAAGCCAATGATGGAAAGTTTTTCGCCGGTCTTGCCAAGGGGCCGGCGGGGGATGACGCGAGAAGGGGTGGGGGGCATCGCGTGAAGGGGTTCGCAGCTTGCGACCACGGCGGTACTGGCGGCTTGGCAAAGGAACGCACGGCGCTTCATGGATTAACCTCGGTGAGCGAGTTGACCACTCATCGATGTTACGCCTCGTACAATGCCAGTGTCCTGTGCATCGGTAGCTCTCGAGACGTTCAGGAAAGACCCTCAACTGTCCGTGAAGTCGGCATCGTGGACAGGTGGGCTACCGAAGCCATGTCGTTCTGCTCTTCACTGGATCATGGCAGCAAGAAACTTCACGAAGTCCAGATCCCTTCTCAACGCCTGAAGGATCGGAGCAATAAGCTTCGACCCATTCTCTCCATTGGTGAAGATCACAATGCCCGATTGTGTATCCGCGGAGACATACCCGAACGTATAGAGCCCGGGATCGTGTCCCGTATGCGTCAGATATCTCTTGCCCTTGATCTGCGCGATCTGCCAGCCCAGACCGGGACCAACCTCATCCGGGCAAAGCCCTTTCACGCGCGGACATATCTCCGGCTTCAGGCTGAACTGCACGCGACTACGCTCCGCTGCTATCGCCTGGGACAATCCATCATTGCGCATGACGCTCAGCAGGAACTTCGCATAGTCCTCGGCGGTGGTATAGAGCAGGTCGGAGGCGACCGGTTGGGTTGCATAGTTGGAGGTCAGCCACTTGCTGCTCTCATACGCCGGTGTGGCGACGCGTCCTTCAAACCAGGGTTGAAGCGTGTACGACGTGTCCTTCATCCCAATCGGGCCAAAGACCAGCTTCTTTGCGTTCTCCTCAAGATTCGCGCCGGTCTTCCTCTCGACAAAGTGCGAGAGATACTCATATCCCTCGCCCGAATAGAGATAGACCTTCCCCGGATCGTTTTTGAACTGCAGCACGTTGCCCATGCTCGAGCGCCAGTTCGACGCGAAGCCCGTCAGGTGACTGAGGCAGATGCGCGGTGTCAGCAGCTTGTTTCTTGGATCGTTTGCGATGTCGGGGTCGACCCAGATCTTATAGATTGGGTCGTCGAGCCCGAACGCTCCACTCGAGATCAGCCGCAGCTCCGTCTCCGCCGAGATGGGCTTGGTCATGGAGGCGATGTTGTACAGCGTCCTTGGTGTTGCAGGTTCAGAGGCGGTTTGCATCCCGTACGCACTCACACGGACGATTCTGCCGTCCTCGATCTCGGCGATCGAGACACTCGGCACATGGTGTTGCGCCAACAGTCTGGGCACCTCTTGATCGAGCGAAACGGGCTGGGGAGAGCCGGTCACGGCGCTTATCGCGATAAGGACGAGGAGGATTCGAATGGCACGAAGCATGTGTCGTCGCATGGCTGCAACCTCAGCAGTGTGCATGAGAGATACGCGGGCCTTCGGCAATTCGTTCCTTTTGCCGTCAGGCTATCTCCGGCAAGCGCAGTGGGATATCTTTGGAGTACCAACTCTCTTTGAGGTTCTCTCCAGAATGCCGCGTTCCCTTGTTGCCGTGTCTCTCGCCTTTTTCTCGTTTACTGCTGCTGCACAGAGACATAGCACGCAGGATGCGCTCGTCCATCTCAACCAGATTCAGGTGATTGGAACGCATAACAGCTACAACACGGGCTTTGCACCGAGCGAGGGCAAATATTTTCAGGAGCACTATGCCAAGGCCTATCACGGCCTCGAGTATCACCATCAGAGCCTGCCACAGCAGCTCGATGCGGGTGTGCGTCAGTTGGAGCTCGACATTGTGCAGGACCCCCAGGGCGGACGCTTTGCGAACCCGAAGATCGTCGGACTTACGGAGCAGGAGGGGCTGCCTGCCGATCCGGACTTCGATCCTAACCACGACATGCGGAAGCCAGGCTTCAAGGCGCTGCACCTTGGCGACCTGAATGAGCGCAGCAGCTGTCAGCTCTTTGTGCAGTGTCTGCAGGCGATACGCACGTGGTCACAGGCGCACAAGGGACATGTGCCTATCTTCCTGTTGATTGAAGACAAGCAGGGGCGCGTCAGCCAGCTACCCGACGCCGTTGTGGCAGAGCCCTGGACAGCCGACACCTGGAATGCCATGGATGCGGAGATTCGCTCCGTATTTCCGGAGAAGGAGATCATCACTCCGGATAAGGTGCGCGATAAGTTTCCTACGCTGGAGGCTGCGGTGCTCGCAGGAAAATGGCCTACGCTGAAGGAGTCGCGGGGCAAAGTCGTCTTCCTGCTCTATAACCGCAAATCGGCGCCAGCCTATCTTGCGGATCATCCGATGATGAAGGGGCGTGTGCTCTTTGTGAATGGGCGCCCGGGTGAGCCGGAGGCCGCTTTCGTGGAACAGGACAGTGGTAAGCCTGCCGAAATCGATGCCCTGGTCAAGAAGGGTTATCTTGTGCGGTCGCGCTCGGACTACAACACCGATCAGGGCCGCAACAATGACACGACTCGTCGCGACGAGCTGCTCGGCAGTGGCGCGCAGATGATCAGCACAGACTTTCCCGTGAGCGAACGCGCACCCTGGACCGGCTATACGGTCGGTCTTCCTGGCGGCTATGCAGCGCGATGCAATCCTGTCAACGCTCCTGATGGTTGCAAGACGATGCTGATCGAACCGGGCGTAAAGACGCAGGAGCCTTCGCCCTCGAACAAGCCATAGTTGCAACCCGATTCGTTGGCGACGTACGACGGGCATCCCGTCTCAATTTATGAGACAGGGGGGCTTAGGGTTTGGTGATGACATTGAAGGGTGAGGGGGTCTCCTGGGTGCCGAGGAAGGCGGGACGGCGAAGATTGGCGGAGCTGAAGGCTAGATCCCAGGCTGGGGATCGCAGCTCAGGCATGGGCTTCGCCTGGAAGAGCTTCCTGCATTGTTTGGCCGTCCAGCGGGCCGCGGTCTTGGACTTCTTCCTGCGGGCGCTGTCGGTCGAGATTCCGGTTCCTGCGTACATCTGCCGGTAGAGCTTGGAGAGGAACATAAAAGCAATCCTGGCCCGCAGAGTTGGAGTACAGGCCGAGCGCTGCCAGATAGCAGTCCAGTTATAGAACCTGTCCCAGACCTTCTGGGTGCGCTCGCTGATCTCCCCCGAGCTCATGGACGGGTGCGGGGTGAACATCTTGGGACGAACCTCGGTCGGGATGAGCCAGTAGCGAGTGATCGGCACATCGCCCACGAGTGTGGGGTTCTTCGCCTGCTCCTTCTCCCAGCGTCCGAAGTCGATGGTGCCGGGGAACGGCGTCATCATGACGAACTGGGCGAAGGTGACGCCAGCCTTGAGAGCCATCTCCACGGTTGCGTCGAAGGTCGCCGGTTTATCGGTTGGGAGGCCGAAGATGAACGAGCCTAGGACATGGACGCCGTGCTTTTTGAAGGTCTGCAGCTGTTTGGCGAGGGCGTCGCCCGAGTAGTTGAAGTCTTTGAAGACGGCCTTGAGACCCTCGGGGGTTACTGCTTCGACGCCGACCAGAGCGCCCTTGATGTTGGCCTTGCGCATGGCGTCGAGATACTCGCCGTCTTCTCCGGCTTCCATGGTGATCTGGGTGAAGAAGACCATGTCCTTCGGCAGCTTGGCCAGCTCTGCCATGAGCTGGAAGCGCTCGGAGCGGATCGCCGTCAACTCTTCGAGCTTGGCGACGTTGTTCTGTTCGCGGGCGAGGCGCAGGTCGGTTAATGTCACTGGATAGAAGTTGTCGTCGGCCAAGGCGATGAAGCGGAAGCCGATTTGCCGAAGATTAACAATCTCGTCGATGACACTTTGGAATTGGCGCTGCCGGGGTTGCTGTCCGTCGGTACGCCATACGCTGCAGAAGGAGCAGTGCTTCGGGCATCCGCGAATAGTCTGGACCGAGGCCCACATGTACTTGTCGCGCGGCATCAGATCCCATCGCGCGGCCAAAAACTGACTTCCTTCGATACGTCCACCCTCATAGATCTTGCCGGGGGTGCCAGCGAGGCAATCGGTGACGACTTTGCCCCAGGCGATATCTCCGTCGCCCTTGACGACGGCATGAGCTTCACCGCGGTCGAAGGCCTCTTCGGGAAACAGGGTTGCGTGAATGCCACCGTAGACCACCCACGCGCCGCGGCTGCGGGCTATGCGTCCGACGTGATAGCCGCGCAGGGCATTACCGGTATGAACGCTGATGCCGACGATGTCTCCCGGCATGATGCTTTGGGGATCGATCTGCTCCAGCGATTCGTCAACCAGGATAGGGTCGCCGGCTGCTGAAGGTGTTGCGGCTGCTAGTACAAAGAGCCATCGTGGCGTGATGACGGCTGTCCCAAAAGAGTTGTCGCTGGGATTTACGAGATGAACACTCACCAAATCCGACCTTTCCTCGTGCGAGTACGGTGGATTGAGAGAGCGTCTTCCCAATACGGGTAATCGTTACGTCTTGGCATGATCGCAGAGATCGCGAGTCTTCAAGCCGGGCCTATGTCTGTCATCATACATACCGATTGTGGCGATTGTCGCCCATGAGGGTGCGGACGATAAACGCACCGTTGTTCGCGAATGTGTCCCCGAGATGTTGAATAGGAGCGGCTGAGCAATCAACGTGGAGTTGCCGTTATTCGGCAGTTATTGAGAAAAAGGGATCATCTTTCCGAAGCACATTGACCCTTGTCGAGGCGGATGCATGACTTCTGCGTTGATCAGGACGATAACCGCACCGTTGTTCGCGTTTGCGATTGCGGGCAGTTGTTGGCGTTCGATACACTTCACGGGCGGGCGAAATTCCGAAAACCTATGAAAATTCACGAGTATCAGGCTAAAGAGATTCTGCGGAAGTACAACGTGCCGGTTCCGGGCGGCGAGATGGCTACCACTTTGGAAGAGGCCGATACCGCGGCCAAGGCGCTATTCGCAGCTGGAAACGCCGTGGTTGTGGTGAAGGCGCAGATCCATGCCGGCGGGCGCGGCAAGGGCGGCGGCGTAAAGGTGGTGAAGTCGCTCGAAGATGCGAATGCGGCGTCGAAGGCGATTCTGGGGATGCAGCTGGTGACGCATCAGACCGGGCCGCAGGGACAGAAGGTACAGCGGTTGCTGATCGAAGAGGGATCGGCGATCGAGCGCGAGCTTTATCTTGGGCTGGTGCTGGATCGGGCTTCGGCGAAGGTGGTGTTTATGGCCTCGCAGTCGGGCGGCATGGAGATCGAGGAGGTCGCGCATGCGACTCCGGAGCTGATCTACAAGGAGTACATCGAGCCGGCGGTGGGATTTCAGCCGTATCAGGCTCGCAAGCTGGCGTTCAAGCTGGGATTGAAGCCGACGCAGATCAACGATGCCGTGAAGTTCATGACGGGGCTGTACAAGGCTTTTGTCGAGACGGATTCGACGCTGATGGAGATCAATCCCTTCATCACGACGAAGGACGACAAACTGCTGGCGCTCGACTGCAAGATCAACTTCGACGATAACGCGATGTTCCGGCATAAGGATCTGAAGGAGCTTCGCGATATGGCGGAGGAGGATCCGCTGGAGGTTGAGGCCAGCAAGTTCGCGCTGAACTATATCAAGCTGGATGGCAACATCGCGTGCATGGTGAACGGCGCCGGACTGGCGATGGCGACGATGGACATCATCCAGTATGCGGGTGGCTCTGCGGCGAACTTCCTCGATGTGGGCGGCGGCGCGAACCAGGAGCAGATTGAGAATGCATTTCGGATTCTCCTGAGCGACAAGAATGTACGGGCGATCTTCATCAACATCTTCGGCGGGATTCTGCGTGTGGATGTGCTGGCGACTGCTGTGGTTGCGGCTGCGAAGAAGCTGAATGTGCAGCTGCCGATCATTCTGCGGCTTGAAGGCACGAATGTGGAAGAGGGACGCAGGATTCTTGCGGAGTCCGGGCTGAAGTTCGAAGTGGGTACGACGATGAAGGAAGCTGCCGATCTGGCAGTAGCCGCTGCGAAAGGTGGTAAGTAATGGCAGTTCTGGTTGATAAGAATACGCGGCTGATCGTGCAGGGAATTACCGGGCGTGAGGGGACGTTCCACGCCAGGGGTTGCGCGGAGTACGGCACGAAGGTTGTGGGTGGAGTGACGCCGGGTAAGGGCGGCACGATTCATGAGGGCTGGCCGGTCTTCAATACCGTGGAAGAGGCCGTGAAGGAGACCGGGGCGAATGCGACAGTGATCTTCGTTCCCCCGCCGTTTGCCGCGGATGGGATTCTGGAGGCCGCTGCGGCTGAGATCCCCCTGGTCATCTGCATCACGGAGGGCATTCCTGTGCTCGACATGGTGAAGGTGTGGGAGGTTGTGAAGAGCTCGAAGTCGCGGCTGATCGGGCCGAACTGCCCGGGTGTGATCTCGCCGGGTAAGGCCAAGGTCGGCATCATGCCGGGACGGATTCATAAGGAAGGCTCGGTCGGGATTGTTTCGAAGTCGGGAACGCTGACCTATGAGGCGGTGTATCAGCTGACGACGCGTGGGATTGGGCAGTCGACGGCGATTGGGATCGGCGGCGACCCGATCATCGGGACGACCCATATCGATGCCTTGAAGCTGCTGAACGAGGATCCTGAGACCGAGGCGATCATCATGATCGGCGAGATCGGCGGCTCGGCGGAAGAGGCAGCGGCGAAGTACATCAAGGAGAACGTGAAGAAGCCGGTGGTCGGGTTTATCGCGGGGCAGACAGCTCCTCCGGGCCGTCGGATGGGTCATGCCGGAGCCATCATCTCGGGTGGCGAGGGAACAGCCGCGGAGAAGATGAAGGCGATGACCGAAGCGGGGATTACCGTGGTGAAGTCGCCGGCAGAGATCGGCGAGGCTATGGCCCGGGTGCTGGGTAAGGCTTAGGTTCGGATGTCACTTTATCGCCGCTGCTGCCGATAGAAGAGGCCAGCGGCGAAGAAGACCATTGCGACGAAGAAGGCGAGTTTGGCATGCAGGAGTGAGTGGAAGCGAAGGCTTATGATGCCATCGATGATCCAGGCTGCGGTGCCGGCGAACCATATCCAGGCAGTCTTGCGCATATCGGTTGGATGCAAAAGCGCCTAAAGATGTAGCCAAGGGCTTGATCTTGACGATGTATACACTTTCGCATTCGCGATCTGCCGCAATCGTGTGTGTCACGTCTGGTTCTCTTGAGTGGCAAAGCCAGAGCGCTCCAACCTTTCTGTCAGCTTTCCTGTGTCACAATCGGCTGGGCCGCTGGATGGACGAGTGTTGCTGCTGTTATCGACGAATAACTAGCGACGATGGCTCCGGCTGCGGCGGATGTGACGAGCTGGCGGTACTAACTGAGATTCAACCGCCAGTAATTACAGGTGCTTTACACTTGATAGAGCAAGCAAATAGCAAGGGAGAACTACGTTGTCACAGCGCACATTCAGCATCATCAAGCCGGACGCAGTCCGCAAGGGCTACACGGCTGCCATCCTCGCCGAGATTGAAAAGGCGGGATTCAAGATTATTTCCATCAAGCGGCTCTCTATCTCCAAGGCGCAGGCCGAGGGCTTTTATTATGTTCATGCAGCTCGGCCGTTCTTCGGCGAGTTGACGGAGTTTATGAGCTCCGGGCCGATCTTTCCGATGGTTCTGGAGAAGGAAAACGCGATCGCCGATCTGCGCACCCTGATGGGTGCGACGAATCCTGCCCAGGCCGAAGAGGGAACGATCCGCAAGAAGTTTGCGGCATCCATTGGCGAGAATGCGATTCACGGCTCCGATGCCGAGGATACGGCTGCGTTTGAGATTGGATACTTCTTCGCAGGGATTGAGCTGGAATAACTTCTTTTCAGTTGCAGATTAAAACGGCAAGAGCGATTGCTCTTGCCGTTTTTGTCTGTTGCGTGGGGGCTTATTTGGTGAAGAGCTTCAGGTCGATGGACTCGCCCATGGCTTTATAGCCGGCGTCGGCGGGGTGCAGGTGGTCGCCGGAGTCGGCGGTGGAGGAGAAGGCGGTGGGGTTGGCGGCGTCCTGTGTGGCCTTGTCGAAGTCGATGAAGCCGTCGAACTGGTTGCTCGTCCTGATCCACTGGTTGACGGCCTGACGCATCTTTTCGCCGGCGGGTGAGGAGTATTTGGCGCCGACGTAGGGCGTCAGCGTTGCGCCATAGACCTTGATGCCGTGGGCGTGAGCGCGCGCGGCCATCTGACCGAGGCCGACGATGAGGTCTTCAGCGGTGACGACATCGTAAGGCTTGACGGGGTCTTGGGCGTGGCCGATGTCGTTGATGCTTTCGAGGATGACGAGGTACTTGACACCGGCCTGGGCAAGGACATCGCGGTCGAAGCGGGCGAGGGCGTTGGGGCCAGTGTTGTCGTGCAGGACGCGGTTGCCGCCGATGCCTTCGTTGAGGACACCAAGTTGGGCGGTCTTCTTATTGGCCTGCAGGCGGCGGGCGAGGATATCGGGCCAGCGAGCGTTGGTGTCGCGGGTGCTGTGAGCGCCGTCGGTGATGCTATCGCCAAAGGTGACGATGGATGCGCTATTGCCGTTGGCCATGACATCGACGCCTTTGAGGAAGGGCCAGGAGTAGAGCTCCTTGGGGGACTCCAGTGTTTTGGCTCCGACGAGGTTTCCGGGAACCATGTAGCTGGTCTGGTCGGCGAAGCTATGGTGCGAGACCTGCCGCATGGGCTGCGCCGGGACGAACAGGCTGACAGCCAGGTCGGCAAAGGCAGGGAGCTTGAGGTTCGTCGGATCGCTGACCACCAGGGCTCCCGGGGGGATGGTGACGGAGGCGCGTCCGCCGAAGGTGAGCGCATTGGCCGATGCGAGGGCGATATCGCTGCCGGCGTCGCGCAGCGCGATGTGGGCGGCTCCGATGGTCAGCGGATCCAGGCCGAACTCGTTGGACAGGATGATGCGCACGGAGGATCCGCCGAGGGAGACGTGGACGATCTCGCGATAGGTGGCGTCATCGGCGCCGTACGCGCCATCCGCATTTGGCAAGGCGACGGGTGACGTCGCCCAGGTACCCACCCAATGATCCGGCGGCGCGGCGGCAGCGGTCTTCCCGCTAAAAAAGCATAGACAGAGGAGTGTGAGAGCCAGCAGTGGCAGGGTTCTGGTTCGAAGGTTCATGACCATCCTTAGCTTGATTGATTTGACGCACCATCTTATCGCTGTTTCGTAGGTGCGCGGCTCTTGCAGTATAGTGACGAAGGTTGCGAAGCGTGCGCGATCCGGTAGCGAACGGGCGCAGGTGGGAACCCCTTCAAGGGGGAGGAATAGCGGGAAAATGACGATGAGATGGCTAAGGGTTATGCTGCTTAGCATGACAACTGCGATGGCAGCACATGGCTCCGTGACAAAGGCAGCATTTGGAACGACTCCAGATGGAACGGCAGTGGACATCTACACGCTCAAGAGCGAGGGCATCGAGGCACGCATCATGACCTTTGGGGCTCGCGTCGTCTCCATCAAGACGCCGGACCGCGACGGCAGCATGGCTAATGTCGTATTGGGGTACGGCTCGCTGGATGGGTATCTCGAGGATAAGATGACCTACTTCGGCGCTATCGTAGGCCGCTATGGGAATCGCATCGCGTTCGGCAAATTTTCGATCGATGGACATCAGTACCAGATTCCGACCAACGACAAGGTGAACTCGCTGCATGGGGGCACCGTCGGATTCGACAGGCTGGTGTGGCAGGGGCGCATGATTGCGGATGGAGTGGAGTTGACGCTGGTCAGCAAGGACGGCGATCAGGGCTTTCCGGGTACGCTGACGGCGCATGTCCGGTACACGGTGCATCATGGGGCGCTACGCATCGACTACAGTGTATCCACGGATAAGGCTACTGTCGTGAACCTTACGAATCACTCGTACTTCAACCTTGCTGGCGATGGCAAGGGAACAATTTTAGGCGAAGAGCTGACGCTCCCCGCTGACCAGTACACTCCGGTCGATGCAGGATTGATTCCTACCGGTGAGCTTGCTCCGGTTGAGGGAACGCCATTTGATTTCCGCAAGTCTACGGTCATCGGCGCTCGCATCCACGACGACAACGAGCAGTTGAAGATCGGTGGCGGCTACGACCATAATTGGGTGCTGCGCGGCAAGAATGGCGAGCCGAAGACGGCTGCTCGTGTCTACGATCCCGGCAGCGGCCGTGTGCTGACGGTGACGACGACGGAGCCTGGTGTGCAGTTCTACTCAGGCAACTCCCTTGACGGCTCGAAGAAGTTCGGCAAGGCGCAGGAGAGCCATGGAAGGAACGCCGCCCTGTGCCTGGAGACGCAGCATTATCCGGACTCGCCAAATCATCCTGCCTTCCCGACGACCGAACTGAAGCCGGGTGAGACGAGACACAGCACGACGACCTTTACTTTTACAACACACGCAAAGTAAAAGACGCATAGCCGTACGCGGAACTCGTTCCGTTGTGCAAGGATCCTGGTGCATGAATAAGATTGTTCAATCTGCAGATGCCGCCGTTGCCGATATTGCTTCTGGCTCGACGATCATGCTTGGTGGCTTCGGCCTGTGTGGTATTCCGGAGAACCTGATCGCCGCTTTGGTGCGCAGGCGTATTACAGGACTGCACACCATCAGCAACAATATGGGCGTTGACGGTTTCGGCATGGGGCTGATGCTGGAGGCTGGGATGATCGCCTCGCACATCGGCAGCTACGTCGGCGAGAATCGCAAGCTGGAGTCCCTGGTGCTGCGCAATGAGCTTGATCTGACGCTGATCCCGCAGGGGACGCTGGCCGAACGCATCCGGGCCGGCGGTGCAGGGATTCCAGCCTTCTACGTGCCGACGGGACTGGGCACGGTCGTAGCTGATGGCAAGGAGACCCGCGAGATCGACGGTAGAGAGTATGTGATGGAGCGGGCGCTGCATGCTGACGTTGCGCTGATCAAGGCATGGCGCGGCGATCGGTACGGCAATCTGATCTATCGCAAGACGGCGAGAAACTTCAATCCCGTGATGGCGACTGCTGCGGATCTGACCATCGCCGAGGTTGAAGAACTGGTGGAGCCGGGGATGCTCGACCCGGACCAGATCATCACGCCGGGCATCTATGTGAAGCGCATTATCGTGGGCGCGGCATACCGCAAGCCGATCGAGTCGAAGTTCATCCAATCGGGAGGTGCGGCATGACCGGAAAAGAGCGCATTGCGCGCAGGATCGCCCGCGAGTTGAAGGACGGTTTCTACGTCAACCTTGGCATCGGCCTGCCGACGATGATTACGGCCCATGTCCCTGAGGGAATCGATGTGACATTTCAGTCGGAGAACGGGATGCTCGGCGTTGGGCCGCCACCGACGGACGAACAGGCTAACCCGGACCTAATTAACGCGGGCAAGCAGCCCGTGACGGAGCTGCCGGGGTGCTCTTTCTTTGGGAGCGAGGAGTCCTTTGCGATGATTCGCGGCGGACATATGGACATGAGCGTGCTCGGTGCGATGCAGGTGGACGAGCAGGGCAATCTTGCAAACTGGACGATTCCCGGAAAGATGGTGAAGGGAATGGGAGGCGCGATGGACCTGGTGGCCGGTGCGCGTCGCGTAATCGTTGCGATGGAGCATCAGACCAAGGATGGCGTGTCGAGGATCCTGAAAGCCTGCACCCTGCCGCTTACAGGGAAGCGCGTTGTGCATGACATCGTGACGGAGCTGTGCTGGATCCGCGTGGTTCCCGAGGGGCTGCTCCTGACTGAGTTGGCGGAGGGTCTTGATGCGGCGGATGTTATAGCCCGCACGGAAGCGAAACTTCTTATCGCGCCTGATCTACGCGTGATGACCGTAGCCGATTCGAGACAGTAGCCTGCTGCGTATGAAGACAGCTCGCAAAGATGTGCTCGATATATTTCTGCATTCGCTAAGGACGTCGCGCGTCGAACCAGCGATGCAGCGACGGCTTCGCTTTGGCAATGGAGTGATGGAACTCGACGGGCATCGCTATGCTTTCGGCGAGTTCGGTCGCCGGATGCTCGTCTCCGTGGGGAAAGCCGGGCATACTCTCGCCTCGACTTTTTTAGCGCAGGCAGGAGATGAGGCTGCTCGCTTTGAGGGAATCATCGTAGGACCTGTGGCCACGCAGGCGCTGCCGCTGCCGCAGAACTTTCGTGTCTATCATGGTGGTCACCCTAGCCCGAATGAGGCTTCGCTTGCGGCGGCGACAGACATTCTGCGAACTCTGGAGTCGCTGGCTGAGCGAGATTTAGTTGTCTTTTTGATAAGCGGGGGAGGCTCTGCGATGCTGGAGCAGTTCCTCCAGCCCGGGCTCACGCTGGCGACGATAGCCGCGACCCACAAGGCGCTGGTAGAGAGCGGAGCACCCATTACTGCAATGAATGCCGTGCGGAAGCATCTCTCGGCAGTAAAGGGGGGACGCCTTGCCGCTGCGGCCGCTCCCGCTGAGCAATTGACGATCTTTGTCTCGGATGTTCCTCCAGGCGAACTGGATGCGCTCTCTTCCGGCTCCACACTGCCAGACCGCAGCACTATCGAGGATGTGTATCGGATTGCGCAGGAGTATGGTCTGGACGGGCGCTTTCCCGGCGAGATCGCGGAGATGCTGACGGCGCGCACTCTGGTTGAGACACCCAAGACAGGCGATGCGATCTTTGCGCGGTCGCGGTGGAGCGTGCTGCTGGATAGTGCATCGCTCGAAGAGGCAGCAGCAGTGCGGGCTGCTGAGCTGGGGTGGTTCGTTGAGATCGACAACCGCTGTGATGATTGGAGCGCCGAGCAGGCAGCGACGTATCTTCTGGGTCGCTTAGAGGAACTGCGACGCACGCATGAGCGCGTCTGTCTGCTGTCTGCCGGTGAGATCACGGTGCGGGTGCCGCCGGAGGCCTCAGGGAAGGGCGGGCGTAACCAACACTTCGCCTTGTTGTGCAGCGAACAGATTGCAGGACAGGACATCACTGTTCTGAGTGGTGGCAGCGATGGTATAGATGGCAACAGTCCCGCCGCCGGTGCCGTTGTGGATGGCACGACCACGGAGCGAGCGGCGCTGGCAGGCTATCCTGTGGCCCAGGCACTCGATGTCTTCGACTCCTACTCGCTGCTGATGCTGCTTGGGGACACGATTATGACAGGTCCAACAGGCAACAATCTGCGCGATCTGCGAATACTGCTTAGCGATTAGCGAAGCAGCAGCCGGTTGAGCGCGGGCGAGTATGCCAGCAAGGATACGAACAGCCCCATCAGACAGGCTAGCGCAAGGCTGTGCAACAGCACGAATCGGAGGATGGTCCCCTCAGTTCCATAGGTATCTGTGGCTGTCGTGGCGACCACAATGCTCTGTGGCGCGACCATCTTTCCCATCACGCCGCCGGTCGAGTTTGCCGAAGCCATGAGATAAGGCGAGACGCCCACCTGTTGCGCCGTGAGCTTCTGCAGGCTACCGAAGAGAACGTTTGACGATGTGTCGGAGCCGGTCGACGCAGTGCCAAGCCAACCGATGAGCGTGCCGAAGAATGGGTAAAAGGCTCCAGTGCGTGCAAACGCGAGGCCGAGCGTCGCATCCATGCCGCAGTAGCGCGTGATGAAGCCAAGCGCCATCAGGGCGGAGATGGTAACCAGCGTGAAGCGAATTGCCACGACGGTCTGCAGGAATACCTGCCAGATAACGCGTAGCTGGAGACCCATGACCAATCCAGCCAGGACAGCTGCGATAAAGATGCCGGTGCCGGTTGCGGAGAGCCAGTTGAAGGTGAAGATGGCAGCCTCAGCTGCTGCTGCGGGAACGGCGGGGGGCATGCGTAACACCATCTGGTGCAGGCCGCCGATGGGAATCCGCAGGCTGGTTGCCTCGTCCATCGATCGCGAGAGGAAAGGGAGTCCCCATAGCACGACACAGAACGTAAGTATGATCCAAGGGGTGGCAGCGCGCATCGCCACTCCCTTGCGGTTGCCGTTGGCTATCCGAGCATCATGCGTAACGTCTTGCAACGCGGCATTGAGGATACGCTTTGGCTTCCAGACACGGAGGAAGGCGATGAGAACAAAGATGCTGACGCTCGATGCAGCGATGTCGACCAGCCAGGGCCCGTGGAGCGTCGAGACCAGGAGCAGTGTGCAACCGTACGTTGTTCCGACTATCAAGATGGCCGGCCATATCTCCAGCATCGCGCTAAACCCTGCGAATGCCCATATGAGCCAGAACGGTACCAGCATGCAGAAGGGGGCGATGATGCGGCCGATAACGCGCGAGAGCAGCAGCGTATCCAACCCCGTAACGCCATGCAGCGCGACGATAGGGATACCAATGCCTCCAAAGGCTACGGGAGCGGTATTGGCCAGCAGCGCAAGACCTGCCGCATGCAGCGGCCGAAACCCGAGGCCGATGAGGATCGTCGCGCATACGGCGACCGGCGTTCCAAATCCTGCCGCGCCCTCAAAGAAGGCTCCGAAGGCAAACGCGATGAGAAGAAGCTGCAGTCGACTGTCCTCGGTGACGTTGATGAGGCACTCCTGCAGCAGAGAAAATCGCTTTGCGCGTACGGTCAGCTGATAGAGGAAGAGAACGGGAAAGACGATCCAACAGATGGGGAAGAGGCCGTAGCCTGCGCCTAGACCGGTCGCCAGCAAGGCCAGATGTACTGGCATATGAAAGACACTCAGCGCAATGACCAGCGCAGTGACCAGGCCAGCCAGCGCGGCAAGGTGACCTTTGATCCGCAGACCAGCCATTGCGACGAGAAGAACCATCAAGGGTAGAGCAGCCCAGCCTGCGGAGATGAGCCAGTGGTGCGAGGGGTCGTAGCTCTGCTTCCAGGGCAAGACGAGCCGCGGAGATTGCCAAAGCAGCATGGTCGCAGTTTCTACAAGACCATTTGGATTGCTTGAGATAAAGACGGAATGTAGGATGCGAGCCTCGCCAAGGAAGTAGAGGCCTAGTATGCCCGGTCGAAGAGGTCTCTGTAAATAGCAGGTTCATCAAAAAATAGAAAGACCGTCAAAACTCCTGCGCCTCCGATGACATGTTGTGGTGTCATGGCTCTATAGTTAACCAGGATTCACGTAGTTTTAATGGGAAGAGATCACGAATAAGCGTGCTTACGATGCAGACATACTTCGCTTTTGGCAAACATGGTCTAACCTTCGATCTTCCGGATGGCCCGGCATATGAGGTGATCGAAAGCCGCTCTGCCTCGCCGCTGGCGAATGTCAGTGCAGCGCTCGAAGCGGCGCTGGATGCGCCCATCGGCTGCCGTCCTCTGCGCGAACTCGCCACTGGCAAGCGGACAGCTGCAATCTCGGTCTGCGACATCACCCGCCCCGCGCCGAACCGCGTAACGCTGCCTCCCTTGTTGCGACGCCTGCATGAGGCGGGAATCCCCATTGAGGGCGTGACGATCCTGATCGCAACCGGCCTGCATCGTGAGGCGACGCCTGCGGAGATCGATACGATCGTCGGCCCCGAGATTGCCTCAGCCTATCGCATCGTCAATCACGATGCTCGCGTATTGACGGCCCATCGCTCGCTGGGCGCGACGCGCCGTGGAACACCGGTGTTCATCGACGAGCGCTTCATGGCAGCCGACCTGCACATCACGCTCGGCTTCATCGAGCAGCACCTGATGCTGGGCTTCTCCGGCGGCCGCAAGCTGATCGCTCCAGGCCTCGCCGCGCAGGAGACGATCAAGGTGATTCATTCCCCGAAGTTCATGCGCGAGCCGATGGCGACCGAAGGCTCCATCGCGGAGAATCCGCTCCACGAGGAGCTGCTGGAGATTGCACGTATGGCTCGCCACGACTTTGTGCTCGATGTGACCCTCACACAATCCCGCGAGATCTCTGGCATCTTTGCGGGCGATCCGGTGAAGGGCCATGCCGCCGGCGTGGAGTTTCTGCGTACCACGTCGCTCGAACGCCTCACCGGTCTGGCGGATGTGGTCATTACCAGCGCCGCCGGGCATCCGCTGGATCTCACGTTCTACCAGACGATCAAGGGCATCACGGCGGCGCAGCACATCGTCAAACCAGGCGGCAGAATTCTGATCCTCGGTGAATGTTCCGAAGGAATAGGATCACCCGAGTTCGCGCGCAAACTGCGGGAGTTTACAAGCTATGAGAGTTTTCTCGCCGGCCTGATGGGGGTTCCGGTCGAAGTCGATCAGTGGCAGCTTGAGAAACTCGCGCTAGTCGGACTGAAGCAAGAGCTTTTTTTCTATGCGCCAGGCATCTCCAGTGCGGAGCTTGGAAGTCTTGCGTCGCTCGCATACGCCACGGCTGAAGAGGCAGTTTCGGCTGTGTTGCAAGGGCTGCCCTCTGGCGCTCGCGTAGCTCTGGTTCCCGAAGGTCCCTACGTCTACGCACGTGTCGAATGATGATCAATCCGCACGTAGCTCGTACAATCGGGGGAGTCCCGGCACGGAGCTTCCATCAATATGCCTGATTCCTTATCGCAACAGAACGTAGATACAGGCGAGTACCCGCTCGTTCTCATCGTAATTTTGAACTGGAACAGCTCCGAAGAGACGGTGACCGCCGTCGAGTCCGTTCTCAAGATGGGCTATCCCAACTTTCGCGTCCTGGTGGTTGATAACGGATCGACCGATAACTCCGTAGTCGAGCTCAGGAAGATTGCAGGCAGTCGCGTCGAGCTTCTGGAATCGGCTGTCAACAACGGATACACGGGTGGTTGCAATTTGGGTCTTGCGCGAGCCTTGGAGCTTGACGCAGCGTATGTCTGGCTCTTGAATAATGATGCCGTTGTTGCTCCCGAGACGCTCTCATCGCTGGTTGCGCTGGCTCAGACGGATCCTCGGATAGGTCTGGCCACGCCTGTCATAGCCTCTCTGGACGAGGTGCCGCATATCACCTTCGCTGGTGGAGTCTGCGATATGAATGCCGCGCTCTATGAGGAGACGAACGATATTGCGATTGCGCAGCAATGGGCGACCGAGCGTCCCAAGGCCGGCCTGGTCATAGGGACGGCTATGCTGATCCGTACTCGCCTGATACGAGAGATAGGCATGTTGGACGAGTCGTTCTTCATGTACTACGAAGATATCGACTACTCTGCACGAAGTCTCAAAGCAGGCTATCGCAACGTGGTTGACTGGTCATCCGTTGTGTATCACTTGGAGAAGAACCGTAATACCAATCCGCTCGGAATGAAGCCCCACTACTGGTATTACATCGCAAGGAATGAGAGCCGCTTCTGGCGGAAGCATCTGGGGCTCATCAAGAGTCTAAAAAATTCATGGTGGAGCTTCAATGGATTCCTGCGCCACCGCAATCGTTGCAAGGCCAGTCCCGTCGCGAGTGAGGCTATCCTCGCGGGACTATGGCATGGCTGGCTCAATAAAAGCGGTCCCTATCAGCCGAACTACCGAATGCCTGGCATAGCTGCCGAGATCGTGAAGCTTTATGGTCGAAGGCACGCACTGCAGAATTAGTACGGCAAGCGGCCGAGCTTCGCGTTCATGAGGGTCTCTGTTCGAAAGAGCAGGGCGTCGGGGTTTGTGCCCCCTCTCAGCAGGTTGGTTGGGTTCATCTTCTCAGCTGTGTTTACCCCACCATAGAAAGAGAAGCACATCGTATAGCCAAGGGATCGGGCAATCTCTTCCGTCGTTCCGTCAAAGGCGCCCCGGGTTCCGACGGGATAGGCAAGTGTGGAGACTGGGCTCCCGATATTCTCTTCAATCTCTCTCTTGGATTGCTCCAACTCCCATCGCTGCTGCTCCGGGGAGATCTGGCCAAGAATGCGATGCGTCTGTGTATGAGAGCCGATGACCATTCCCGCGCTCTTCATCTCCTTCGCCTCTTGCCAGTTCAGAAAGCGTCTGCCTGGTTCAGGCAAAGCGCACTCCGTCTCCGCTCGAAGCTCCTCCAGCAACTCGGCGCCATGGGTGTTTCCAGGCTGCTTGTAGTGCTTCAGAACGCTGTGGATCGCCGCTTCACGGTCTGCAGTCAGCGTAAGCGCGAGTGGCCCCGGAGTCTTTAATTTGATCTGTTGTTTTTTCGTATTCCGTACCAGATAAGCAATCTCATCCCACCATGGGATACAGGACGTTCCAACATACTCCGGAACAACGAAGAAGGCCGCTCCCACCTGATTCGCGCGCAGTACATCGAATGCAGTTGTGTAGTTATCCAGATAGCCATCGTCAAACGTAATGGCGACATGCATCTGCTTTAACTTTGTTCTGCCGGAGACCAGGTCTTCGAGTTCCTCCCCAGAGACAACATGCAGGTGTCTCTTGAAATACTTAATCTGCATGTCGAGATCGTCTGCGGTGGCACTGAAGACCTCGCGGTCGAAGCGAGCCTTCGAGGCATCTCCCACGCGATGATGATTGATGATGAAGATCCCTGGTTTGGACCGGTACATCTCCAGCATCCGCAGGATGCCAAGCCTCTGCATCGCGCTCGCGAGCATTCGTCTCTTCGACATGCGATGACATATCTCCTGATAGAGATTATAGGTTGGTCAGGCTAACTTCCGCCTGAGTCCAAGCGCGCGCAGGATCGTTCCCATAATGACGCGGATACAGCCTTTGACAGTCGTCGTGGTTGGACGAATGTCATGCAGGTCGAAATCGAAGAATTCAAGCGGGCCGCGATAGGACTTCCAGATCTCGCCCCAGGTAAGAATCCGTTGCTCCACATAGCGCGGTAGCGCAGGAATATCACGACGCAAAACTACGTGGCGGAACCCGAGCCAGGTGGCCTCCATGGGGTCGACAGTCTGTCCGATCAGATCGAGGTAGTGCAGCCAGCCAATATCCACCCCTGCATAAACCGAGGCGTCGGCGGTAACACTGAAGCGAGGATTAGCCTCAATCAGGCGCACGACGCCATCGCGCGTATCGCGCTTCACCTCGATCTCGCAGATACCGACATAGCCGATGCCACGCAGGAAGGTATCGCACACCGCGGCGACTTCGGTATCTACTACGGGCTCGACGATGGAACCGCTTCCGAACATCACAGGGTAGGCGCGGAGTTCGTGCACCACGCAGTGTCCGAGCCTACGGCTTCCGTGACCATACACCGAGAGATAGCAGTACTTGGCATCGTCGCCACCAGCGATGATCTCCTGGGCCATCACCTCCGGACGGTAGGGTTCAGTAAGCGCATACTCGTCGAGCAACTCTGTCGCTGTCTCCGCTGTAATCAGCTTGAGCCCGCGAAGTTTATTGCCCTCCGGAAGAACATCCCACTCGCGCTGGTGGCGCGGTTTGAGCAGGCAGGGAAAACGCGCCTCGCCCGCGAAACGTTCCAGGTCGGCACGGGACTGAATGTACGTGCTTCGCGGAATCGGCAGGCCATGTTTTGCCGCCAGGGCGTACTGCTGCTCTTTGGTCGCGAGCGCAGCCTGCACCGCAATCGATTCCAGCGAAAAGATGAAATGATCCTTCAACGCCTCTACGTGCTTGCCCAGCGCGGAGACGAATATGTCGGCAGCGGGGATGATGACAGGCTTCGATCCCAGCTGCCGAGCCAGATCGATCATGAACGCTATCCATTCCTGAGGATGCGTATCCGGGTTGGGGCAGAGATAAGACTTTCCGTATGCCGACCGGAAGCCCTCATGTTCGGCATCACAGTCGATCCCGACGGTGCGAACGCCGCGCCGCAGCAGATCGCGCATGAGGTTCAGGCCAGTTTGGAAGACGCTTGCGACAACGACGGGCGGCCAGTCATTTTGGGCTCGAAGAGGGGTCACGCGGTCGATGTCAGCTCCGTAAGATGGCCTTGAGTCGGCACGGTCTCCGGGTGCAGTTTAGCACGCATCCTCCGATTGAGAGATTGGAGCACCGAGAGGGAATTGAACCCTCGAATACTGGTTTTGCAGACCAGCGCGTTAGCCACTTCGCCATCGGTGCTCATTGTTGCCAGCTCGCCGGTCAAGCTCGCAGCCTGCCAGTCATCATATCTATTTCTCGGGAAAGATCAGATTTTTCTTTGACAGATACCAGCTCTTCACATCGAGCCCGGCACCACCGTCAGTGGTCCGCTTTGCGGCATCCTCCTGTGTGGCAGGAGCAGCAACGATCACCGGATCGCCCGGAACCCAGTTGGCCGGACAGCTTACGCCATTGGCGTCCACCGTCTGCAGCCCCTGAAAGATGCGGATCAACTCATCCACGTTGCGCCCGAGCTGCATCGGGTAGTAAAGCAGCGCGCGAACGTTGCCCTTTGGATCGATGACGAACACGGACCGCACGGCCGCCGTGTCGCTCACCGCCTCATGCACCAGCCCATAGGCCTGGGAGACCTTCTGGTCCAGGTCGGCGATTACGGGAAACTTCACCTGAACGCCGGCGATCGATTCCAAGTCGCGGATCCACGCGATGTGCGAAAAGATCGAGTCGATCGACACGCCAATCAACTGAACATTAAGCCTCTCGAAGTCGTCATGCCGTTTGGCGAACTCGATAAATTCGGTTGAGCAGACCGGCGTAAAGTCCGACGGATGCGAGAAGAGCATCACCCACTTTCCCTTGGTGGTGTAGTCGCTCAGCCGGATGAGGCCATGCGTGCTCTTCGATTCGAAGTTTGGCGCCGGTTCCATAATGCGCGGAATGCGTGACTCGCTCATGGCTACTCCTTGTGCATCGCGACATCGCGCGAAGAAGAGATCAGTCTCAGGAAGATCATTGTAGCTTCACAACCGTTGATCTCCTCTCCGAGAAAGCCGGATGAGTCTCAGCGTGGCTATTGGGCGAGCCGTTGTCCCGCAAGTTTGCTGACTGCAGACCCATGGAATGGAGTGTGTTGGATGAAGGAGGGAGCGGTACAGAGAAGAGGTGAGATTTTTGGAGCACCGAGAGGGAATTGAACCCTCGAATACTGGTTTTGCAGACCAGCGCGTTAGCCACTTCGCCATCGGTGCTCTCATCCGCCTTGCAGATGCAAGGCGGAGCAATTCGAAACGAGTCGATTATTTAGGTTGAGTTGTGGTGCGAAGGTACGGCTTCACCGTCTTGAAGCCCGGGAAGAGAGACTTCGCCTCTTCGTCCGACACTGCCCCCGTGATGATGACATCGTCGCCCTGCTTCCAGTCCGCCGGTGTCGCCACCTTGTGCTTGGCCGTCAACTGGATGGAGTCGAGCACGCGGATGATCTCGTCGAAGTTGCGGCCCGTCGTCATGGGATAGGCCAGCGTCAGCTTGATACGCTTGTCCGGTCCGATCACAAAGACAGTGCGGACAGGCGCATTGTTTGCGGGGGTACGGCCCTCGCAACTGTCGCCCTCATCGGCTGCCAGCATGTCGTACAACTTCGCGATCTTCAACTCGGTGTCGCCGATGATCGGATAGTTCACCTTGGCTCCGCCAACCTCTTCGATGTCCACAGCCCACTTTGCATGGTTGGTGACGGGGTCTACGCTGAGTCCGATCACCTTGGCTCCACGCTTCGCGAAATCGCCTTCCAGATTCGCGACCGCGCCCAGCTCCGTGGTGCAGACAGGGGTAAAGTCCTTCGGGTGGGAGAACAAGACAGCCCAGTTGTCGCCGATCCACTCATGGAACTGAATGGTTCCATGGGTAGTGTCAGCAGTAAAATCAGGAGCTACATCATTGATACGAAGTGACATGGTCGATTTGCCTTTCGGGGGGTTGCCCAAACTTTTTTTGAGATAACCGTTTCAAAAGATCGCGAAGCCAAAACTCCACGGTGGAATTTCCGGTCCGCTAATTGCCGCTACATGCAAAAAAACACCCGGCTAGTTAGCTCTGGGTGGTTTTTGCGGTTACTCGAAGATGCTCACTCCGATTCGCTTATTCACACACCCCTGCTGCGCTACAGCAGCTACAGCAACAGAGTGTGGTGTTCGTGTTTGGCGCTATCGTCATGGTTGATCTTTTTTGTACCGCAGCTAGCTGAACTAGCATCTAGCATGAAGCAGTTGGGCCCATTTTGGTCTATCCAAACCATAGCCCGAGGAGCATTTCATGTCAAATACTTTGCCTGCAGCCTCTGCTCCAGAGACCGCTCACGCGGCCTTCGACTTCGCCCAGGTCGATGTCTTCGCCGAGCGACCCCTCCAGGGCAACCAGCTCGCCATCTTCACCGACGCTCGTGGCCTCTCCACCGAAGAGATGCAGGCCCTCGCCCGCGAGACCAACCTCTCGGAGACCTCCTTCATCCTCCCTCGGGACTCCGACGTCGAGCGCGAGCGCGGCGTCCAGGTCCGCATCTTCACCACCGAGGAGGAGTTGCCGTTCGCCGGACACCCAACCCTCGGCACGGCCAGCTGGCTCTACTGGAATCATCCCACGCTACGCGGAGCGGAGCAGATCACGCTGGACCTCCGAGTCGGGCGGATCCCCGTGCGCTTCACTCCACCGCAACCCACTGAGCAGGGCGTCTTCGGCACCATGAGGCAGAAGAACCCCACCTTCGGCGACATCCACGACCGCGCCGCCATCGCCGCAGCTCTTAACCTCTCCGTCGACGATCTCGATCCTGACCTGCCTGTCCAGACCGTCTCCACCGGCATGGCGCAGTGCATTGTGCCGTTGAAGTCGATGGCTGTCGCTGCACGCCTGCAGGTCCCTCAGAGTTCGCGCGCTTATCTGGAGCGTACCGACGCAAAGTTTGCCTACTGTATCACTCGTGCCGATGCCGGCTCAGGAGCCGACTGGCACGCAAGGATGCAGTTTTACAACGGAGAAGACCCCGCCACGGGCTCGGCCGCCGGCTGCGCCATCTCCTACCTCGTTCGCTACGGGCTCGCTTCCAGCCGTCAGCCCATCGTGATCGAGCAGGGAATCGAGATGCTTCGACCGAGCCGTATTCATGTCGCGGCAACACGCAGCGGCGAAACCGTCTCGGAAGTGTTCGTCGGTGGCCGCACCATTCTCGTTGCAATGGGACGCTTTTTCCTGCCGTGATGCACTCGATTTCAACAGGACCATAGCGTAAATCTCCAATGAATGCGAACAGATTCCGCATCACGGTGGATGCGCAAGCCCTAATGTGCATTATTTTCGCCCTAACTTCGCTATTGCCAATCCGGTCGGCCGTTCGTACTGTTGGAAAGCGTTGACGACGATCTCGCATGCAACGTGCGCTGTCGTCGGCGATGATTGCTTTCGCCTGTACTACTGACAACTTGAGTTGAGAGACGCTTGACTGCCTTGCGGTCGCGGCCTCCCCAGCGCATCGTCGCTGCCTGCAACGCAGTTGAGGATCGAGCCGCTTTCTGGCTTCGACTTCACTGTATCCGCAGCAGACCGATCCGATGCGCTTCGCGGAGTCGCGTGGCAACCTGCACCGCTATCCAGCATCTCTCGCACCCATGGTCCGGCAGCCTCGCGCTACGGACTGGTGGGTCTGTCCCTTCCAGGAGCAGACAGGAGAGCCTCGTCTCTTTTGTTTGCCCCTCGGGAGCAGCCGACCCATCACGTGCCGAAGTATGCCTCCGGCCGGACCACGGGTATCCTCCCCGAACTCCACCAGACCGGTGCGCCTGCAAACCAGCGGACGCTCCAGGCTGGCCTATCAGCCGGAGCTCACCACAAGGTGGCGTCCGGCAGAATTGAGACTGCATTGCGGCCCAAGAAGACAATCCTCTGCGTAGACGACAATGAACAAGTACTCTCTGTCCGTACCTTTCTCCTCGAAACACGAGGCTACCGCGTTATCGCGACTCTCTCCTCGCAACAGGCGCTCGAGGTTGTGGAGCAGTCGCTCCCCGGTTCGCTCGACCTCCTGCTCTGTGACCTCATCATGCCCCAGATGGACGGCAACGAACTCGTCCGGCGCGCCAAGCAACTCCACCCCGGCCTTCCCGCGATGATCGTCTCCGGCACGGTCAACGCCTTCGACCGCGCCTCCTGCGCCGATGTCTTCCTCCCCAAAGGAGCCAGCTCCCCCGCCGAGATGATCGAGCGTATCCGCGTCCTCGTAGCCCGAAAGCGAGGCCCCAGGAAGGCCTTCCACTCGCAGCCCCACAGCTCCATGCTGACTGCCGCCGTAGCCTCGTAGGGCAAACGAGACCGCGCATAGGAACAGCGAAGGGCAGGAATACTGGAACACTGCCCTTCCGATCTTATCTCTGTGCTTTTGAGCCTGTCCTTAGGCCTCTACTAACCCATACTTTCGCTGCCACTGCTGCTTCAGTCTGGCCCACACAGCATCTGTCTCCTCACGCGAGATCGCCGGATCGGGCTGCAACGCAAACCGCGATGCCTCGGCCTTGGCCAGCTCCAACAGCGCCAGATCCCTCACCAGATTCGCCACGCGAAACTCCGGCAGCCCAGCCTGTCGCGTACCGAAGAACTCTCCCGGTCCTCGCTGTTGCAGGTCGAGCTCCGCCAGCTCGAACCCATTCTGCGTCGTCACCATCGCATTCAGCCTGGCCTCAGCCGGCTCGCTCACATTGCCGCCCGTCATCAGGATGCAGTAGCTCTTCGCTGCGCCTCGCCCCACGCGTCCACGCAGTTGATGCATCTGCGCCAGTCCAAACCGCTCCGCATGTTCGATCACCATCACCGAGGCATTCGGCACATCCACACCAACCTCGATCACCGTGGTAGCGATCAGCACATCGATCTCCCCGCGTTGAAATCGTCGCATCGCAATCTCTTTGTCATCGGCGCTCAGTCTCCCATGCAGCAGCCCCAGCCGCAGTCCAGTGAGCGCCCCCGCCCGTAGCTCCTCATACATATCGCTGGCCGCCCGCAGTGCCTTCTTCGGAGCAAACAGCTTCTCTGTCCTGGCACCCTTCCCCTTCGTCTTCGAAGCAGCCACTGCCTTCTTGGCCTTCACCCCTCGCACCGTAACGGCAGCATCGGCTACTACTTCTTCATCATGCGGAAAGTCCAACTCCGGCTGATCGTCCTTGGCCCCCTCGATCACCGGATAGACGATATAGGCCTGCCGACCCGCCGCAACCTGCTTCCGTACGAACCCCCAGACATCCTCCGCCCGTTCCTCCGTCGTCCTCCGCGTAACGATCGGAGTCCGTCCCGGCGGTAGCTCATCGATCACGCTTGCATCCAGGTCGCCGTACAAAGTCAGCGCCAGTGTCCGTGGAATCGGCGTAGCCGTCATCACCAGTACATCCGGCTCAGAGGAGATACCATCCGGCCCCGGCTTCTTCATCAGCTTGAACCGCTGCTGCACCCCGAACCTGTGCTGCTCATCGACAATCACCAGGCCCAGATTGTCGAAGTCGACCTTGTCTTCGATCAGAGCGTGAGTCCCAATCGCCAGACCTGTCTCTCCGCGAAAGATCCTTCCTCTCGCCTCTCGCTTCGCTGCCACATCCAGCGACCCCGTCAACAGTGTCACCCGATAAGGCTTACCCGTACGTGGCGACACCACACTCCCCAGCAGCTTCTTCGCCGACAGGTAATGCTGTGTCGCCAGAATCTCCGTCGGAGCCATCAACGCCACCTGATAGCCATTCTCAATCGCCACCAACGCCGCCTGCATCGCGACGATCGTCT
>JAOAPB010000132.1 GCA_025462645.1 Edaphobacter sp.
ATCGCTCTCGCCGTTGAAAATGCTCTCGCGTATGGGCAGGTTTCCGAACTCAAAGATAAGCTCGCGCAGGAAAATGTCTATCTCGAATCCGAGATCCGCAGCGAGCTTCATTTTGAGGATATTGTCGGAAACAGCGAGCAGTTGCGCCGGGTTCTGAAAGAGATTGAGACGGTGGCGCCCTCAGATTCCACTGTGCTCATTTATGGAGAGACGGGCACCGGGAAAGAGTTGATCGCTCGGGCACTGCACGATCTTAGCTCTCGGAAGTCGAACGCCTTTGTGAAGCTGAATTGTGCGGCAATTCCGACGGGGTTGCTCGAGAGCGAGCTGTTCGGCCACGAGAAAGGTGCATTCACCGGCGCCATCATGCAGCGCATGGGCCGCTTTGAACTGGCGAATCGCGGAACCATTTTCCTGGATGAGGTTGGGGAAATCCCACTGGAACTGCAACCGAAGCTGCTACGTGTTCTGCAGGAGCGGGAGTTCGAACGCCTGGGCAGCACGCGCACCATTCGCACTGACGCACGATTGATCGCCGCGACGAATCGCGATCTTAAGACCATGGTAGAGGAGCAGAGATTCCGGTCTGATTTGTATTATCGGCTGAATGTCTTCCCCATCCGAGTGCCGTCGTTGCGGGAACGAAAAGAAGACATTCCTTTGCTCGTCCGCCACTTCGTCAAGGAATTCAGCCGCCGGAATCAGCGTGTGATCGACACCATTCCATCTGAAACCATGCAGGCACTGATCCGCTATCACTGGCCAGGCAACATTCGAGAGCTTCAAAATGTGATCGAGCGGGCAGTGATTATCTCCCGGGGTCCCGTGTTGAATGTGGCCCTCGCCGAACTCACCCCGGATGTGAGTTCTCCTCCAGTTCCTATTGTCACCAGCGCCAAATCCGCCTCCTATGAGAGCCTTCAGGAGATGCTGGAAGAGACGGAGCGGAATCAGATCCTGCGTGCCCTGGAAGACGCGAATGGAGTGGTCGCGGGGCCGAACGGAGCCGCAGTTCGTCTGGGAGTCAAGCGTTCGACGCTCCAACTTAGGATGCAGAGGCTTGGAATCCGGCTGTCGCGAACTGCCGTTGATGACCGCAAGCAAACAGCGCAATGAGCAGATCAGGCGGAGCATACATTCAGAGGTGCGCCGGCACATCCTAGATGTGGGTCGGCAAAAGGGGTGTAAGGTTCGGATTGCCCGTAATACGGACATTTGGGAGCAGCAGGTGTAGGTCGGCCCAGTCAGTTTGTTCTCCCCACCTTCTTTACAAAAGCATCGCACTGCTCGGCTAGGCCCAAAGCGTATGAATGTACGAGGTCAAGACCGCTTACGGATGTACGAACTTCGCCTTGTTTGTTGCCCCACTTCGGATCGTATAACTGTGGCTGCGAAACCCAAAAATCGTGCAATTCGGCGACAGTCTGCGCTGCTGGAGCATATTGCTCCTGATCTAACTCTCGAATCAGCAATGACGTTTCCTGGAACTTCACTTCTAGCGGTGAACCCACCACGATTAACTGATCCAACCAGTCTGGCGTCAATGTCGGGCCAATAGTCTTCCAATAGATCACGTCCTGCTGCAATCTCGCATGCAATTGCCTTCCACTGTCCTTGCCTGCGGCCTCGACAAATACCCGCATCAAAGCGGCCTCATCCTCAGGTATAGGGGGCTTATCCATGACCTGGAGAATCGCCGGCAGCGCAACGGTGCCGGCCTTGCCTAAAGCGTCGAGCGCTTCTCTCTGCGCCTGATACACGTCGCTTAGCGCAATGCTTCCAAGCCTCTCCGCCCGCATATCTACGTTCTTCAGCGCAAGTGTCTCTGCAAGGTTCCCTTGCGCTTGCAAAACCTCCTGGATCCGTACTGTGAAGACAGCCACATCCGACGATCTCACTGGCCACCGCATGCATAGTGAAAGTGCGGTCGGCCCTACAGTCATCGGCCCTCGTTGTTGAAAGCAGAACGCCTTTCCGCCATCAATCCAGAGAACTGAAACTTTCATTCCGCCCGCACTGGCCGGTCCCCATTTCACCGGCGTTGCAGTGCCACTTCCATCCTGCTTCTTAAGAAACAAGACCATTCGTGAACCAATGGGCTGCCTTGGGATTTGTTCGCTAATTCCCGATTTGTCCTGGAGGTCAAAACCCGCAGGTTTTGGATAGCTCGATATTGCGACTGCGTTCTGGTTTGGTTTCAGCTCAGGAACTTCGATTGAATCTCCTGGCTTCAGATCGCCTTTCCAAGACTCCACAACGGAAACTACGCCTTCGCTGGCCGTCGTTTGCACAAGCACAATGTGCGTGGCGTTCCAAGAGCATCCATCCACGTTGAAGCTCGGACGAAGGGCCGCATGAAGAAGAGGAGTCGAACTGACCGCCAACAAAATCAAACATTCAGCCAAGGATATGCATGCTACGTTCAGTCGCATGAAAATTATCTCCGCTTCGCCATCAAAACACATGCCTTTTGGTTTTTGGAAGACAATTCCATCTCGGTCTCCAGCTCCAAATGCTCGGTTAGTCGGCAACCCTTCCGTTACGCGCCGGAACGGCCAACGACGGTAAGGTGCGGGTTGCTCGTTTTTCGCCGTCTCCGGCGTCGGCCCTTCTATGGGCTTGGCTCCGACGCTTGGGAAGAGTTCGCGATCCGACCGTTCGGTGCGCGGCAAATGCGTCCCCATGTTCGTTTCAACGGGGCTTGCACGGCAATGGAGACGCGTTGGTTATCTGCGGCGTTGCTTCGGATTACACTGAAATCTGTCGAGTTTTGAAGGGTGGGAGGGGTTGATGCGTTCGTACCAACGATATTTCTTCTGGGTTGCTGCACTAGCTATCGCTGCGTGGACAGTGCCGCGAAATTTCGCATTTGCCGAAGATAGGCCGCCACTGAAATTGGTCAAGACCATCGAGCTTGCGGATATTCGCAGCGGCGAACCAGACGTTTCGGCGGGTCAACTCGCCAAGAATCTAACCACGACGCGCATGGTCGGCGTTCAGAACCACTTCGACCACCTGACAGCCGACCTGAAAAACAATCGACTCTTTGTCGTCCCGGAAGATCATAAGACGATCGAAGTCTACGATATTCGCACCGGCAATTTTGTACACAGCATCAAGGGAATCGGCGTCGGACATTCGGTGGTGTACCGTGCGGACAGGGACAGAATCTTTGTGACCGACGGTGCCGACGGCGATCTGAAGATATTTAATGGAACTACGTACAGACTGCTGAAGACCGTGAAGCTCCTGGCCGATGCGGATGCGACCGGCTATGACCCCGTGACCCATAATCTGTACATCGCGGACGGCGGTCTGGATGCGGAGCTGAACCACTCGTTTCTGGAGATCGTGAACACCGATACGGGCGAGAAGGTAGGTCAAATCAAGATTGATTCCAATCGCCTGGAGGCCATGGTCGTCGAGAAATCAGGATCGAGACTCTTTCTGAATATGACGGAGAAGAATTCTCTTGGCGTGATTGATCGCGAGAAGCAGGCAGTAGCCGCCGTCTGGCCGCTCACGTGTAAGGTGAATGTGTCCGTCGCTATGGACGAAAAAAAACATCGACTCTTCGTCGCGTGCCGTGATGGAAACATGAATGTGCTGGATTCCGATACCGGAAGGGTGCTGCAAAACCTTCCGATCTCTACCGGAGTCGACGACATGGTATTCGATCCCGCGAGCCAAAGAGTTTACGTCGCCGCCGGCGAAGGGTTCGTCAACGTCTTTAAGGAAATCGACGCGGACCACTATCGGGCCATCGGGAAGATTCCGACTGGCCCGCTGGGCAAGACCGGTTTATTGGTGCCGGAACTGAAAGAGTATTTCGTGGCCGTACCGCCGCATGGGACGACGTGTGCGGAGGTACTGGTCTTCGCTGTGAAACCAGTAGAATCCAGCAACGCCAAGGTTCAAGCGATTGCGCATGGCAGACCAGGCAATTAACCAAAGACAGACGGGCTGGCAGTAGGAATATGAAGCGCGGGTAGCGGGTCAGTTATCCGATGAACCTACCGCGTTTATCAGGACCTATTCGGATCTAACCAGATTTCCGGTAAGCCGGTTACACGGCAACTTGGATCGATCAATCAATTTGGCTCAATGCAGTCAGCTTCCGAACCACAAGGCCCCCGCGAGAGGTTGACAGGGCGTATTCACAAGAAGGTATGTCGAAGGCAGGCCGAAGACGAAACGGGAATCGCCGCAGTTCACTGGAAAGGTGATCGCACTTTATGAGTCCAATCTGAGGATGGAACTATCAGGGCGTGCCCTGATCGGCGCGGAACTGGGTGCGAAGCTCGGCGTGAGCGACATCGACGGCAGCGCACCGAGTCCTACCGGTATGAATTAGTCGGACCGCCGGAGTTACACGCGACCCTCACATCCTGATGGTCATCTTCATCCCTACAGAGAAAATCCATGTGGCCGTAAATGTATGGTCCGCCGCGCGACTGCAAGGGATAGTGGACCGAGAGAATCGATTTCAATCCCGTTATCACTGAATGGCCGCGACCGTGTGCGATCCATCGACCCGTTGACCCTCTTAGCAGCGGATCGGATGGCCGATCTTACTGCTCCGTAGACAAAGCGCAACCCACGAAGCTGACCTCTTTCCTTACTCGCGGGTGTCTTCATTCACACGGTTAGAGCTGACCGGATGCTCTGATTTCTTCAGGCGCGCCATAGAACGCGAATGGATTCAGCAACTGTCGGCCCCACAGGTACGCGCGGTCTACGGGAGTAAGTGCGCCCTCATCGCACACATCGTCCCAATGTGTGCGGATGGCATCCACTTGCTGCAAAATAATGGCTCTCGCCTCCTGGTCTGAAAGAAGGAACTGCGGAGCCGCCTGCAGACACAGGGCCAGCTGGCTCCTGTTGTTAGTGTCAACAATCCGCATCCCCTGCCCGGCTTCTTCACCCCCACGAGACTGCGGACACACATCATAAGCAGGCGTGAGACGCAGATTCTCTCCATCCCAGAAAGCGGCATGGTTGCGTGCGTGATCATCGGTGTTCCCGCACAGGATGTTAAAGGTAAGCCTCCCAAATAGTACGGGCGTTTCACGTACACAGTTCGCCTACGCAGCCTTCAATGCGGTTTTGTTCGCGTTGCTCTTGCGCCGGTTCCTGTTCTTTGCACGCAGCCACCGGAGCGACGTTTATTTTCCTTCCAGCGACGGGCAAACCAGAGGGAATGAACACCCGATCTAGTCCGACGGGTAGGCGTGGGAGAGCGGGAAAGCGCACGAGCGGAACAGGTGGCCCACGAACCCGCGTGTCATGGAGTTGCGGTATTTGGAACAACAGGACGGAAAGTGCGGGTAAGGGCAGGCGGTGCCGTTTTCACGTTTGCCTCTGGCAGCAGGTGTTCTGACAAATGATCAATGAATTGAGAATTGCGACCAACATAATGCCCGCCGCGCGGCCGCACTGGCAGACGGAAAGACCGGGCCTATTTTGGGTGCGGAACCCGTTCAGCAGCGCATTATCCATCTGAGTGAAGAATTTCCGCCGGAAAGTGGTATCGGATTTTGCGGCCTTGAGGGCCTTATGGTTATACGCAACTACATAGGAGAGCTCCGGGCTATGGCATCCCAAGGAACCGCTCAGAGCCATGCGGTATCCAGTGCCTGAGAGCATTTCGGCGACCGCTGAGCCAATCCCGCCAGTGGCACCTGTAATTACAGCGACCTTATGAGAATGCCAGAATCGCATCGAAAAAAATCAGCGCACTGTCCACATCAATTAGTCAGATTTCAGAACAGCGTCTTCAATGATTTGACGAACTTCACGTAGCCACTCCTCCCGATGTCTAAGGGAACTTGTCGCAACAATTCTGAATACCCGTCTGATCGTCCTCTGCACGCCACAATATTGCAGAAGACAGTCCCGCCAGATTCGTTCCAACGGGTCGCCAAATTCTACTCGTTCGCGCTCTTCGCCCGTGTTGCTCGTATTGAACACAAGGGCGGTCTTTATTCGCAACAATCCTCTTGGCACATCGCCTTGGTCACAAGATTTTTCAAAAGCATATGCCGAGCCTTCAGCAAACACCCGATCCATCCAACCCTTCATCATCGCTGGCGGCGCGCCCCAGCAGTTTGGATGAACGACTACGAGTAGTTCCGCCGATGCAAGTAGGCTGATGTACATATTTGTTAGTTGGTCTCCCGTTCGTTGGCCTCGTACTTCTCCCTTCGTGATGACAGGATCAAAGCTGTCTGCATAAAGATCACAAAGGTGGGTGGTAAATTCAAGAGCCTCTAACACCGCTGCGGAATCGCGAGCGATGGCGTGATTGAAACTTGCCGCATCTGGATGAGATACAACAACTAGTGCTGTCCGATGATGAGGGTGACTTTTCATGAGGAGGATAAAAAATCGACTGTGGTTTAACTGATTAATCTATCTTGTTTGCCCGCTGAGGACCGCTCGAACTTCTATTCAATCGTCGAATTCGATCGTGAAACTTCCGTTCTCCCAGTAGCGCTACGGTCCCCAAGGATCTTCGGACTCGGGCCCTGCGTTCTCGGCTGCAACGGTGCTTCGCCGTCAAGTCTTGCCTTTGCCTCGACTGCCTTTCGGATTGGTTTCCTCTGAGCCGTTTCGATAGCCGGGATGGATCCCCTCCTGCAGCCCCTGTTTCTTCGCAACCCGTTCCAGAAGTCCCGTCAGGATTAGCCGCTCTTCATCCGACAATGCATCGAGCAGATCTCGTCCGTGGTTCCGCGCGACCGCCGCGATTGCTGAGAACTGCTCCTTTCCCGACCTCGTCAGATGCAGGGCGTAGAGACGACGGTCAGCGTTTGACGGCTGCCGCTCAATGAAACCTCGCCTTTCCAAGTCATCGATGATCGCGACCAGACGGCTCGGATACATGCCCAACTCTGCTGCAAGTTCCTGTTGCGAAAGGCCTGGAAGCGCCGAGATGGTTCGAAATATCCCTGCGTGTGCGGGTGTGAAGCCGAGTGGCTCCAAGCGCTTTCCAAACTGAGCGGATGCATACGCACCAAGCTGAGCGATCAGAAAAGCAGCCGAACCGTTTCTGGGACGTTCTCCTTGCACCATATGCAATTCTGACATTTCCTAACGATATCTTGCAACAATAATTATATTATGTAATGATTCCGTAGCGATACGTTATGCGTTTTAGAATGAGGCCGAAAAATACTATGACCATTTCAAGACGCACCCTGATGGTTACCAGTTTGGGAGCAACGGCGGCTTCGTTTGTTGGCGGAAGGGCCGCTTATGGCGCGTCGTGGCACGGACCGCAACCGCGGCTGTTGGCAAGCGACCTGACTTCACCGGCAGCATTCACTGTTGATCTGCCCTTTCCGCCGGTCCTCAAGGCAATCTCTGCCGAACCAGGCGTCGATAGATATGCCCTAGAGGTCCGCTCTAGCCGACTTGAAATCCTGCCAGGTTTTCAAACGACCGTATGGGGATATGACGGCCTCTTCCCTGGGCCAACCTTCGAGACCCGAGAGTGCCAGCCGATTTCACTAACCCTTCGAAACGAGCTTCCAGTTCCGATTGCTCACCATCTTCATGGTGCGCATACCTTACCAGAGAGTGACGGCTATCCCACCGATTTGATTCTTCCCGCCGCCTTCAACGGTCATGTTCATGCAGATAGGCGTGCCGTTACTTCGCAGGTCTCGCGAGTCTATCAATATCCAAACGATCAACGCCCGTCCATGCTTTGGTACCACGACCACCGTATGGATTTCACCGGACCGCAAGTTTGGCGTGGACTCGCAGGGATGTACCTGACACGGAACGATGAGGAACTGAATTCGCCACTGCCGCTGGGCGATTTCGAATTGCCGCTCCACATCTGTGACCGATCCTTTGAACGAAATGGTAATTTCAAATACCCGTCGCTCGACCCGGAACTAAAAGAAAAGATGGGAGTCGAGCATTCATTTATGGGGGGCGTTCTTGGAGATGTAGTTCTCGTCAACGGTGCACCCTGGCCACGATTCACCGCCGCCCAGACGCTCTATCGCCTTCGTCTTCTGAACGCTTCCAACGCGCGCTGGTATGAACTGCAGTTTCAGACGAATGGACAACTGCTTCCATTTACCCAGATTGGCACCGATGGAGGCTTGCTTCGGTCGCCTGTAAGGAAGGACTCGATTCTACTCACTCCAGGTGAGAGGGCGGACATCGTCGTTGATTTCTCGACGCTGCCGCTCGGAAGCACAGCAGCGCTCACAAACCGGCGTGCGCAGGGGCGAATGTCTCAGATCATGCGCTTCGATATCAGCCACCAATCGAAACCATCAGGTACGATACCGGCATTTCTTTCTGATATTCGACCGCTTGAGAGAACCGGCGTTTCGCGGATTCGCGATTTTCATTTCAGCTACCACTCACGAGCCGGCTGGCTCATCAACAATCGTCCGTTCGATCCCGAACGGATAGATGCCGACCCAGCATTTGGAAGCACAGAACTGTGGCGGATCAGCAGCGACGCTGAGCACCCGGTTCATCTGCATGGCGTGCATTTTCAGGTAGCCAATTCTGGATGGCATGGACACCATCAGGCCGAAGTCAGTTGGAAAGACACAGTCGCATTGCGCGCACGTCAACGAGTGGAGCTTCTCATCCCATTCACCGCATCTCGAGGCCGTTATGTCTTTCACTACCACAATCTCGAAGACGAAGACATGGCCATGATGGCGAACTTCGAAGTGATCTAGGAACCAAGGAGAATTGCAATGACCGAACCCATTCTAAACGCCCCAACCCGCTTTCGTGGTCCAAACTCCGGAATCGTAGCGACCGTTTTCGTTGTGCTCTTTTTTGCCAGTCTGATGCCTGTCACAGCGCTTGGCGGGACGCCATATTTCCCGGGACCAACGGCCAGTGTGAATGAGATTGTCGCCTTCTTTTCTCAACGGCAAGGGGGAACCTTGCTGTGCGCCTTTCTCCAGTTCGGCTCTGCGGTACCACTTGGCATCTTCACGATGTCGATGGTAGCGCGGCTGAAGTTTCTGGGAGTCAGAGCCGCTGGTGCAGATATGGCGCTCTTCGGTGGACTAGCCACTGCGATGGGACTAGTCATTTCGTCTTGCATCTTGTGGGCGATGACGTATCCAGGCATCCCGCAAGACGCGAACTTGCTTCAGGCTTTGTATCGCGTGTCCTTTGGTGTCGGAGGTCCCGGCTATTCCGTGTTTTTCGGACTATTCGCAGCGGGAATCTCTGTGACGGCCGGCCTCTACAAGCTCTTGCCGAAGTGGATCGTCATTCTTGGTCTGGCAGTGGCTGTCGCTGGCGAACTGAGTTGGTTCGAGATCCTCAACGTCAAGCTCCTTCCACTGATTCCTCTGACGCGTTTTCCTGGATTTGTCTGGATGATCGCCGCTGGATTCTCGCTTTCCAAACTACGCAATACGGAGGTCGCCGGTGATCACGTCCACTCAAGATAAGCTCGAACAATTCGTCGGAGGCAAGAAGCTCTTGAGAGCGTTCGGCGGCAGCATGCTCGCCGCTGCAGTCGTCGGAACAGTTGGCTACTTCGTGTTCCACTCCTTGCTTGGCAATGCTTGGGGAACGACCGTCGCTCAGATTGTGACTCTGCAGGTTTATATGGTGCTCGTGATCACCCTGTGCGTCCAATTTCACCCGATCACCGAGCCACCAATTGCACTGCGGCCATCAGGTACACAACAACTAATCGCCAGTGTGGGAATTTGGATCGCAACCGTCGCTGCCATCATATTGTTCTACTTCTGTCTCGGGTCGATGTTTGGAAGTGTTCCTGAGGTCGCAAAGCAGATTACCGCTTTCGCATCCGACGCCAAGCGGCTTCAAGGAGAGCCGACGCCGGCCTGGATCATAGCGATCGTGCGCGGTTGTTTGATAGTTCCGATCTTCGAAGAAGTGTTCTTTCGCGGAGTGCTGCTCTCATGGCTGCGTTCGCGTTTGAAGGTACACGTCGCAATCTTCGCGATGGCAGCACTTTTCGCCTTGATGCACGGATCGTGGGTAGTGGCGCCCTACGTGTTTATCTTCGCGGTCGTGACTGGGTACGTCCGAGTGCGCACAGGTTCAACGTTCAACACAATCGTTATGCATTCGTTGAATAACTTGATGCTTCTTTATGTGGGGCTCAGGATTTTTGGTGGTCACTAACGGACCTCAACTGTGACCTCGATATCGTTTCAAGCCAATCGGGAGGGTTAAGGTGACCGAAGATGCACGAGCGAACTCTGAATTTTCTTGCCACCCAACACATGCAACCAAACTCCTCCAAGGGAAATGGAGAATCCAGATTCTCTGCGTCATGAGGATGGGCCCGGTCAGGTTTGGTCAGCTTACTCGGTTCATTCCCTCGGCTTCCAAAAAGGCATTAACCGCGAACCTGAGGGAGTTGGTGCAGGGGAGATCCTGGCCGCCGTCCAGATTGCGATGATCGCAGGGCTGCCCTACACCGCACTGCGCGATGCGGTCCTGACTCACCCAACACTGGTCGAAGGTCTCATACCTCTGTTCTCATCCGCGCCGTCAACGCACAACGTTGTCGAGAACGGCGGAGTCCAGATCTCCGCCACATGAGGTGAACTGCCACAGCAACGAGAAAGATAGGACTATACGAAAGTTGACCGATCAGTTGGCGACTCCAGGGCAAATCGCTTATTGACAGAGTTCTGGGTGGATTGTCGGCAAATCGCACCTTACTCTCCAGCGCCTGACTCCGACCACGTCCTGATCGAACCGCGACCACCCGACTTGACGGAGTCCCAGGGCTTTCTCTTTCCCAACTTGTCACCGTCGGCAAGTGTTTGCCCGTCTATCCAGTAGCCACAATAGATGTCCGGTGGCCAACATAGATGTTCAGTGGCCAACACAGTTGTTCAGGACCACAAAGCCGTCCAGAAGCGTTTCTCGTTATTTCACGGTAACGCTTTTGCGAGATTCTTGGGTTGATCTACGTCGCAGCCTCTTCTTACGGTGATGTGGTAGGCGGGGAGTTACACGGGGGACTACTTCGAGGATGGGAAGGAGTAGTTCGGGGGCCTGGGGGATGTAGATGGTGTGCTCGACGAGGTTGTTGATCTCGTCGTCGCCCTGGGTGGCGATGGCGATCACTCGGCCGGCGCGCGAGCGGCGACCTCCTGAATGTTGGAGAGGGTCTTTTTGCCGTGTTTCATCTCGCCGGGGGCAGCCCTCGGCTTGGATGTAGGAGTCTCCTTGAGCTTGAGTGCGCCTTCGATGGCGATGGGGTAGTGGATGCCGGAGCCGAGAAAGCGGGTCTCTAACTCACCAGGAGAATCTGGACAATGATCCCGAAGCCGCGACTGACTTTGAATTCTCTACAGGGTTGAGGCTTTGCAAAAAATCGGCTTCTTGGTCCAAATTACGCCGAATTTCCGAGAAATAGGTGGGAGAAAGCAACGCCCAAGACGAAATGGCGGTGGAGGCAGTCCTGAGCGAACCGCTCTCCCCGGCCTGATTCCCTGCTATCAGGGGATTAATACAGGGATTATCATGGGCTTTGCAGAGAATACCTGGCATTATCCGTCAATCCCTCCTGAATTCAGGTGATTTCTCGCGCCTTCCTCTAGATTAGGACCCGACTGAACAGGGAATTTAATTTCAACTATCAGGGAATCGTAATTGTCTATCTGGGTAAATTGAGGCCAATATCAGAGCTTCGGAATCCATAAAGCCGACGTATTGGCTAGACTCCGTAAATTCACCAGCATCATCCAGTCTTTCGAAGGCTTACTCGGCTAGCTCGATGAGTGCCTTGCCTGAAATCGCCAAGCTAACTTTCGGTTTGCCCGTGACTCGGGAGTAGGCTCTCCAAGTCATCTGTCCGAGATGCCGACTATTCGGACATGTGAAATGCGCCCTTCGGCAGAATCGCGGGCGATGATCAGTGCATTCAGCTGATGATCAAAAGGCTGGATCGCTTCCCCTATCCCTCTTCGAGCATGCACTCTTGTGCTTAGTCAGGTCAGTCTCCGCTTTCAGAGCCCGCTCCCGCCTCTGGTGAGTATGATTGCGCATTCCTGCCTCAGTCAGGCCAAGCAGCAGCTCAGGCGAATCCGGCCACTGTGTTTTCGCTAGTGCTTCTTCCAGTTGCACGCAGACTCGACACGGCATAGGGTCTTGCCTCTCTTCGAGGATACGCTGCTTGAGGACCGGCCACTGGTGTATCACTCCAAATGACTCTTCGCTGAACGGAACGCCGAAGTTCAGCAGCGCCGTCGGCGGGGGACGATGAAGAGCGGCGATGATCCTGGGCTGCTTCCCATCTCCGCATGGCCACGATGAAGCCGATGACTGTGAAGGAACTAAGCGCAAAACTCAAGGCTGAGAAGGCTGCGAAACGTACACGAGCGAAAAAGGCTTAGGCAATCCGAACTATGCGTGTGTTTAGGGATAGGCAAACGTGGGTATCTTCGGCGTGTTTCAGGTCTGCTTCTTCGCGGCTTTCCGCTACCGTTTTGTAACATTCGGGGCAGATTGACTGCCACGTGCCACTACGGGTGCAGCGATGAGAGAAAGTGATTTCGCCTATCATTCGGACCGCCTAAAGACATGTCCAGAAAATGGACAAGAAGCATCAGGAGCGAGTGTTTGCTACGTTGGAGTAGCTCATAGAAGCACATGTTTCCCCCCATCCCTCCACATTTCACTCGCGTCTTTTCACGCGCCAGTGATCTGCGAATAGGGTGGGCATGGGTCACTTCACTCGCCCCAGATCAAATATAGTCCTAAAATGTCAAGTCTTTGTAGGGAAGGGCTTTCTGGCCGCTAAGTTTTTCAAAGCCATGTTGAACAACTGAGGCTGTTGGTGCCGTCTATTGTAGCGCCAGCAAAACTCACCGAGATAGCGGTCTAAATGCTATACGCTGAGTTTGTGATAGTTGCCGATAATGCCCCGTTTGAATAGGGAACGTTCGGCGATTGCCTGTTTGTCGAAGGGGGAGTAGTAGCGACCGCACACTCAGCGAACGACCCCGGTCTGCTGGCGTCACAATATTTTGTTTCATCCAGGTCAAGGCTCTTTTCGAAATACTGTGTTTTGCTGGAGCGAAAAGTGATTTTGGGTCGGATAGCGGCCACACGCGGATTTTTACTGGACGATGATCTCGTAGGGTTTTCCGAAAACCTGGCCAGCAATGTCGACCACGGTGGTCCATTTCACGTCGTTGAATGGACTGATGATCCGGTCATTGACGTTGGGCAGCACCGCTCCGGCTTGACGCAACATCGGCAGATGCAATGGTCGTTCTGTTCTTGAAGCGCACAGTAAATGGCATTTGACTCACCTTGCCCTAAGCCTACTCCCTCAGCAGCTCCGCAATTCGCTCGACCGCTTTTTCCCAGCTCTCGTGCTGCTCGCTGCTGAGGACTTTGAAACATTTCCGGACATTCAGCCTGAAGTTGTGCCGCGACGGCCCTGACTGCTGATTGCGAGAGAGTGAAGGATCATTCGGAAGCGACCCAACTGGACGACAAACCGGCTTTCCGTAGAAATGAAGCTCCACAGTTGCCGAGACGCGACTTTACGGCCAAGTGGATTAGATTGCCAATGTGTGATTGCCGAGGAGGCGACTATGCAGCAACTTGTCTTGTGCTCAGTTGCCCGGACAGAGGTAAAGTAGCCTTTGAGGATTCCAATGAGTTACTGTCGATCCACCCTGCTCGTCGGTTTCTCCCTCGGCTTTGTATTCTCCCTAGCTTTCGCGCAGGCATCCCACGACGCAGCTTCCAACGCGCAGCTCGCCAGCCCGGAGATTGAGCAGAAGGTCGACACGCTACTAAAGCGAATGACATTCGACGAGAAGATAGGCCAGTTGGTCCAATACAGCGCCACGGAAGCGCACCCCGCAAAACTCTCCGGACCCTCTACCGCCGCTCTCAATGTTAACCCTCCCGGCCCTGGCGGAATCGACAGCTACGCCCTCGCGCAAAAGGGTGAACTCGGCTCCATGCTCAACACGGTCGGGCAGAGCCTTACCAACCATTTCCAGCACGCTGCTGTTGACAATACGCGCCTCCATATACCGTTGCTCTTCGGCGCCGACGTCATCCACGGCTTCCGCACTATCTTCCCAGTGCCGCTCGCCACCGCGTCCAGTTGGGATCCCGCTCTTGTCACTGACCTCGCGCACATGGCCGCTGTTGAGGCCCGCACCGCCGGCGTCAACTGGTTCTACTCACCCATGGTCGACATCGCGCGCGATGCCCGATGGGGTCGCTGCACCGAGGGCGCAGGTGAGGATCCCTACCTTGGCTCCGCCATCGCTCGTGCCTATATTCGCGGCTATCAAGGCGACAGCCTGTCCGCTCCAGACTCCGTCGCCGCATCCGTCAAACACTTCGCCGCCTATGGTGCAGCCGAGGCCGGTCGTGAATACAACACCACTGACATGAGCGAGCTGCAGCTGCGTCAGGTCTACCTGCCGCCTTACCACGCAGCTGTTGAGGCCGGCGCGGCCACTGTCATGTCCGCCTTCAACTCGCTTAACGGCGTCCCCGCGAGCGCCAACCCGTTCCTGCTACGAACCATCCTGCGCGACGAGTGGGGCTTCGACGGTCTTGTTGTTTCCGACTACACAGCCGTCATGGAGCTCACGCATCATGGCATTGCACTCGATCCGGCCATGGCCACCGAGAAAGCTATCACCGCCGGCGTCGACATCGACATAATGTCGCACTACTACGACGCTGAACTCCCCGCGCTCGTCAAGGCAGGTCGAGTGCAGATGGCTGTCGTTGACGAAGCAGTGCGCCGAGTTCTACGCGTCAAGTTTGCTCTCGGGCTCTTCGATCATCCCTTCACCGATGGTGCAGAGGTGACAGGAGCCGTCGCCGAGCACCGCCCGCTCGTCCGCAGAGCCGCGGAGGAGTCCTTCGTCCTGCTGCAGAACAAACCCGCGCCTGAAGAGACCCTCCTGCCCCTCGCTAAGACCACGAAGAGGATCGCTCTCATCGGCCCGCTCGCCGACGATGCCAGCGACATGGTTGGCGCCTGGTCCGGGGCCAACAACTTCGGCGATGTGCGTACCTTGCACGCGACCATGGCGGAACGAGCCCAGCAAAGCAGCGCGACATTCACGTACGCAAAGGGAACCGAAATCTCCGGCACGTCGAACTCCGGATTCGCCGCAGCTGTTGCTGCCGCACAGAATTCCGACGTCGCCATCCTCGCCCTTGGAGAATCGAGCGACATGACCGGTGAAGCCGCGTCGCGCGCGTTCCTGCACCTGCCCGGCAACCAACAGCAATTGCTTGAGGCTGTGGTTGCAACCGGCAAGCCAGTCGTTCTGCTCGTCTTTTCCGGTCGCCCGCTCGTGCTCGACTGGGCCGCTGAGCACGTCTCCGCCATCATGGAGGTTTGGTACCCTGGTGTCGAAGCCGGCCCCGCAATTGCCGACACCCTATTCGGCGATGTCGCTCCGAGTGGCAAGCTAACCATGAGTTTCCCACGCTCTGTGGGCCAGGAGCCGCTCTACTACAATCAGCTTCCCACTGGTCGCCCAATCCAGCATGCCGATCCGCCTCACCCTGGCTACGTTGAGATGAAGTTCGTCTCACGCTATCTGGACGTGCCTAACGACGCGCTCTTCCCCTTCGGGCATGGACTTTCATATTCGACGTTTGGCTATTCCAATATTTCGCTTTCTACGCAATCCATAAGCTCATCCTCGCTGATGCGCGATCAGAAGAGCCAGCCCATCGTCGCAACCGCCACAGTCACCAATACAGGCAAGCGCCGTGCCACCGAGATTGTCCAGTGCTATATCAATATCCGAGGGGCCAGCACAGAGCAGCCGGTACGCAATCTCAAGGGCTTTACTCGCCTCACTCTCGACCCCGGCCAGAGTCAAACAGTGCAGTTTCCACTCGGCTTCAACGAGTTGTCCTTCTACAACGCCAAGGCTCAGCAGGTTGTCGAACCAGCCGACTATACCGTCTACATAGGCGGCAGCTCCACCGCCACCAATGCTGCCCACTTCGCGACCACGCCGTAGCTCCAGGCAGTTGGACACGCCTGCTGGCTGGTTCGCTTCGAAGAGCAAAATCCTGCAGTGTGGTGTGATCGCGCATCATGCCGATTCGTCAGCAAGCAATAAACCAGTTGCACAACGCCGAATCCTAGATGGAGAGAAAGATGACCTTGATTCGCCCAGCTTGGTTTTCATGGGTCACTGAATTGGTTCTGACAAGTCGGCGCCGTGGTCAGCTTTGGCTTTCAGCTGTTAACTTCAGCGCAATACAGTGACATCGAGCTTTTCATATCGATCTATGGCTGGCAACTGGCCCTTCAACCGGCTATTGTCCGATTTGGCGACTACACGCCCAAGTGACGAGAACGGCGTTTTCGAGCACTGTTGCATTAACTTTTCTTGCACAACCTGTAGCGGTCCGACCGGGATCAGTCACACCATTACTTGTATGCTGAGTGCCTAATTTCGAGTTAATGCAACAGTGCCCGAAAAGGCTGCAGAGCAGTGGCAATCGCCGAACATCGTTATCAGCTCTTCGAGTCCACGACGCCTTAGCTTCCTCTCAGGAGATAACGTCCAGGCAGTCACATCTCCACTGTGCTGCCCGGACCTTGTTATTGGCCGCTGTGTCTCACCTTCCAGAAGGCAGAAAGATGATGCACGATGGACTTCCCGCAGGCACATACTGCCCGATAAACTTAGGCACCCCGGATCCGCGATCGATCCGGAACGACGTAAGGTTATCGCTGCGCTGATTACAGGAGTAAAGGAAGTTGCCTGTTGGATCGATCGTGAACTGCCTGGGATAATCACCCCGCGTAGCAGCCTCTCCGACATATTTAAGTTCGCCCTTGAAGTTAACCGCGAAGACGGCAATGCCGTCGTGCAGACGGTTCGCCGCGTAGAGAAAACGTCCGTCGTCAGAGAATCGCAGCTCCGATGCAAAGCTCGTTCCTGCAAAGCCTGAAGGCAAGGCCGAAATGGTTTGCTGCGAAATGAGACCGCCGGAAGTGGAGTCGTAGCTGAAAAACGTTAAAGTCGAGGCCTCTTCCTGAATCGAGTAGAGCCAACGTCCATTGGGATGAAACGCAAGGTGCCTGGGGCCGTCGCCCGGAGGAAGAGCGACAAAGGGAACCTCTGCCGGAGTAAGTTTGCCTGATACCGGATTGAGGCTGTAAACATAGATCCGGTCCTGCCCCAGGTCGGGTCGTCTTTGCTTTTCACTCTTAGGATGTTTTTGCTTTTGCCTTTTCTTTTGTCAGGCCGCGATCCGCTGGCTGAGGGTAGTTTCTGCTCTGATTCCTATGGCCCAGATGAAGCCCAACAGTTCACGAGCAACTGCAGTGGTGATCTTTTTCTTATCCTTGCCTGCTGCAGCCAGTCTCATGTAACGCTGTGCAGCCGGTGTTGTGCTTTCCACGCAATCTCTTTGACCTCTTCTGAAATACTCTCCTGTCGTTTGCGCAATCCGTACCAGATACATGGTGGACGATGATAGCTCCATGCCGCTTCGACGACGATTCGTCTCAAATGCGCGTTGCCCGTTTTGGTGATGCTCCCGCGCCGGGTCCGCCTGCCGCTGGAATCCTCGCTGGGCACAGCACCGCAGTACCCATCAGTTGCCGAGCACTGTCGAAGCGGGACACCTGGCCCAACTCGGCCGCGATGGTCACAGCCGAGATATCTGCGATACCGCGCAGGGCTTGTAGATCGTTGATGACTTGCTGTAACGCGGGCGAGGCCAGCTTGACCGCCTCGGTGATGGCTCGTTCCAGTCGCTCCACCCGTTCGCGCATGTGCTCGACTTCGTGCAGATAATCTAGCCGCGTCGCCTCCTGAGCCATCTGTGTGAAGCGTAACTGCGCAACCCAAATCAGATAGGGACGCGTCCACGGCCTGATTCCAGTCGGCGGACGCTGACCCGAGCGCAGCAGGAATTTGCTCAGCCGATGACGAGCCCGCAACTGATCCTGCTTGGCTGCTTCGCGCGTACGCACGAGATCGCGCAATGCCTCGGAACCCTCATCAGGAACCCAGACCGCAGTCAGATCGCCAGATCGGTGACTGCGCGCCAGCTTCTCGGCATCACGCCGATCCGTCTTCACCCGATCGCCGGCCTTCACTGGCACCAAGGTTGGCGCTACCACGTCGCACTTAACGCCCAGTTCTGCCAACTGCCAGTAGACGACATATCCGGTCGGCCCGGCCTCGTAACAGGCTCGCAACTTCTCTGCCGGACCCTGCTTCTTGATCAGCTTGTGTATCGATTCCAAGCGGTTCGGAATCGTTCCCAGGCTTCGTACCTCACCATCCGACTCCGCAATCGCGACGGCGATCGTCTCGGCATGGACATACAAACCCAAAAATCGTAACTTTTCCTTCATGACCGGCTCCCTTCCGCTTGTGGCTCTGAGCTGTGCGTCCTTGCAAACTCACAGCCTAACCCACGATCAGCGCATCGGCGCCGGTCACTCCATAATGACTGTTAGCCACAGTTGACTCGCATTCGCAAACCCTAGCAGGTGCCGTTTTCTGAGCGGCCTGTCTCAAACGAGACCCAAGACGTACACCCAAATATCAAAAAATCCTACGCTAACGCTGAAAGTATCGACTTTGACCAATGACATGCCGGAAGAACCGAGTGAACGGTGTACCCAAAACTCCTGTTGCTTTCCCAGAGGAAACGTGGCAGGATTCCTGTTGGCAACCAAAATGACGTCTTCGATCAAGCACAAGACCGATGTTCCGCAAGGCACTTTGGCGCTGATGGTCCTCAGGACGCTCGACGTACTGGGCCCCCTGCACGGCTATGGGATGGCGCGCCGGATCGAGCAGATCAGCGGAGATTTGCTTGCCGTAAACCAGGGCACGCTGTATCCCGTGCTGCTGAAGCTTGAGCACGAAGGAGCAATTGCCTCCCAATGGGGGGCGTCGGACAACAACCGTCGGGCACGCTTCTACCGGCTTACCCGTGCGGGACGAACGCAACTGGAGGCCGAGACACGCGGCTGGAACCAAACGGCGGCCATCATCGAGAGATTCTTTGCTGCAAAAGCGGAGGACTTGTCATGAGATCTCTAAGGCGTTTCCTTATACGACTGTTCAACCTGGCGGACAGACGTGAGCATGAACAGCGGCTGAAAGAAGAGATGGCGGAGCATATTGCCCTCGAGACCGAAGAGAATCTGCGCGCTGGTCTGCCTGCTGCCGAGGCGCATCGCCGTGCTGCGCTAAACTTCGGCGCAGTGGGGGCGATCAGCGAAAGCTATCATGCAGAGCGAGGCCTGCCCCTACTCGAGACCCTGTTACAGGACCTGCGTTACTCCCTTCGTATCTTTGCAAGAAACCCGGGCTTCTCCGCCGTCGCCGTCTTGACGCTGGCGCTTGGCATTGGCGCTTCAACGGCGATCTTTTCGGTCGTGGAGGCCGTTCTGCTACGGACGCTTCCTTATCCCAAGCCGCAGAAGATCGTTCGCATCTGGGAGCAGGCCCCGAACGGTCACAGGATGAACCTTGCGGACGCGAACTTCGATGACTTTGCCAGGCAGAACAGAACGTTCGCGAGCCTCGCCGGATACCAGTTCGGCCAGGCATCGGTCTCAGGCGGCAGCGAGCCGGTGCGGATGAATATCGCATCAGTCTCCAGTGGGTTCTTTAGCACAATAGGGTCCGAGCCCGTTCGCGGCCGGGCCTTCGCGCCGGAGGAGCAGCGCCTGCATGGCTCGCCGGCGGTGATCGTCAGCTATAGCTACTGGCAGCGATATCTCGGGGGAGGCAGCGATCTCTCCAAATTTCACCTGACGATGGAGGGCGCGGTCTATGCCGTCGTCGGGGTGATGCCGGAGGGGTTTGACTTTCCCGCAGGAGTGACGGCCTGGATCTCAAGCGGGCGGGAGCAGGAGCATACTAGCCGTACAGGGCATAACTGGCGTGGGATCGGGCGTATCCGTGACGAGGTAACGGTCGCGCAGGCACGCGCGGACCTCAGCGCCATTGCGCATCGCTTAAAAAATACTTACGGAAAAGGGGTGGACCTCAGCGACGCCGCGGTCGTTCCCCTTGCCGACGCGATGGTTGGAGACGTGCGGGCGGCTCTTTTAACCCTGATGGCGGCAGTCGGCCTTCTGCTCCTGGTCGCCTGCGCAAATGTCGCAGGATTGCTGGTGGCACGCACCTCGGCCCGCCGCAGGGAGCTGGCGGTTCGAGCTGCGCTTGGGGCTGGGCGAGGTCGTCTGATCCAGCAGTTTCTTACGGAGTCGTTCGTGTTGTCATTCGCCGGAGGAGCGCTGGGCGTGTCGCTCGCTTGGGGGATCGTGAAGACGCTTCCTGGAGTTCTTCCGGCAAACCTGCCCCGGCAGGAAGGAATCGCGGTCAATACGCCGGTTCTTCTATTCGCGCTGGCTGCAATCGCAACCGTTACGGTCGCGCTTGGGCTCTTTGCCGCGCGGCGGGCAGCGACGCGAGAAATCCAGAAGGGACTCTCCGTCGGCTCACAGAGGCACAGCGATGGAAGCGCGAGTCAACGGCTTCGCAGCTTTCTGGTGGTTGGCGAGGTCGCGATGACCCTAGTCATTCTGGTGGGAGCAGGCCTGCTCGGCCGCAGCTTCGTTCGTCTCATTTCAACAAGCCCCGGATTCAACCAGCAGAACCTGATCACGATGGAATTCTCGCTCCCGGTGCCAATCGGACGGGTCGCGATGGACCAAACGTCGCTTGCGCGCCAGGTGCGTCTGCTGGACGACGTCGCTGCACGGCTTCGTGCGCTCCCGGGAGTCCAAACGGTGGGCGTGGCCGGTGGAATGCCCGTTGCCGCGGGGGATAACCTCGCCGATGGAGTTTTCTTGCTTCTCAATGGCCAGAAGCCGCCGACAAATTTCGATGAATTTGGCCGAATCGCCCAGAATCGCGAGCAGGTGGGACAAGCTCTGTATGCCGTCGCGAGCGAGGAGTACTTCTGGACGATGGGCATCTCACTGGTTCGAGGGCGACTATTCGGCCAACAGGATGATATGAGTTCGCCGCATGTGGCCGTAATCAGCGAATCGCTGGCCCGGCAGCGTTGGCCCGATCAGGACCCGATCGGGCAGGAGATCGAGTTCGGGAATATGGATGGCAATCTGAAGCCGCAAACAATCGTCGGCATCGTCAGCGATGTCCGGGCGAGCGGTCTGGACCGGCCACCGAGTTCGATCATCTATGTCGATTACCGCCAGCGTGGCATGAACGCCAATTCGTCGCCCACCATCCTCGTGCGCAGCACAGCGGCGCCGGTCGGGACGATTGCCGCCGCTCACAACATCTTCCACGATCTTGCTCCAGAAGTCCCGGTGAAGTTCTCCACCTTTGCGGATGAGATGGGTGGCTGGCTGGCGGACCGTCGCTTTCTTCTCTTCCTTGTGGGCGTCTTCGCGGCGGTTGCACTGGCTCTTGCGGCGATAGGTATCTACGGTGTGGTGGCCTTTTCGGTTGCGCGGCGCACGCAGGAGATCGGCATCCGTCTGGCTCTCGGTGCGCGGCGTAGCGATGTCCTGGGGCTGGTGCTGGGCGAAGGCGCTCGCATGGCGGCGATCGGCATTGCGATCGGAGTTGGAGCATCGCTCGCGATCACCCGCCTCATCTCCAACCTTCTCTTCGGAGTAAGCGCCACCGATCCACTAACCTTTGTCGGTGTCGCAACTCTTCTTCTGTCCGTCGCGCTGGCCGCGACTTACATTCCGGCGTGTCGGGCGATGCGGGTCGACCCCGTGACGGCGCTGCGCTATGAATAAATGAGGCCTAGCAAATGGCCGGGTGCTCATGTTCGATCGCTGCAGGCGGGCTAAGGTAGGTTTTGCAGGACGCCTCGGGGATCGCAATTGGAGGTCGTATTTAACGAAGCTGCTTTGCACCTCGTTTCGCGCGGCGGTAAACCGCAGAGCTTCGCCCGCGCCGAGGCCGACGACGACGACATCAAACGTGCGTTCCACGATTAGCCTCCATCAACGGCCTGGGACTACTCCCGACATCTCAGAAGACAGTCCGTTCACATTATTACCAAGTGCAATTCTGAATTTGCGACAAATCTCTAGTGCCGTATCGGCAGTGCTCCGCGGACAGAGTTCCGCTGATTCCGTGCTGCGGGGTCCGGAGCAGTGCGGATAAGGCGATTTGTACTAAACCGTGTGGGGATTTGGCAGGACAATTGC
>JAOAPB010000020.1 GCA_025462645.1 Edaphobacter sp.
CCGGTCTGGTACATGGTGGCGATGACCTGGTCGAGGGAGAGTTTGTGATCGCCGGTCTCGTGCATGGCCATGCGGGCGGCGTTGATGGCTTTGACGGCTCCCATGCCGTTGCGCTCGATGCAGGGAATCTGGACGAGGCCGCCGATAGGATCGCAGGTCATGCCGAGGTTGTGCTCCATGGCGATCTCGGCGGCGTGTTCGACCTGGGCGTTAGTGCCGTTGAGTGCGGCGACTAATCCTCCGGCGGCCATGCTGCAGGCCACGCCTACCTCGCCCTGGCAGCCTACCTCGGCGCCGGAGATACTGGCGTTCTCCTTGTAGAGGATGCCGATGGCGGCGGCGGTGAGAAAGTAGCGGATGAGGCCGGCCTCGTCGGCTCCGTCTGTGAAGCGCATGTAGTAGTGGGCGATGGCAGGGATGACGCCGGCGGCTCCGTTGGTGGGAGCGGTGACCACTCGTCCTCCGGCGGCGTTCTCCTCATTGACGGCCATGGCGTAGACCGTGACCCAGTCCATCGGTGCGAGTGGGTCTTTCGAACCCTCAGCCTGGAGGCGGCGGACGAGGCGTGGGGCGCGTCGGCGGACGTTGAGGCCGCCGGGGAGGATGCCCTCGATCTCTATGCCGCGCTGCGTACAGGACTGCATGGTTCGCCAGAGGGTGAGGATGCTGGCTTCGATCTTTGCTTCAGCGGAGAGGAGCTGTGAGGAAGATTCCGGCTCGGGGCGGTTGATCGTGACGGTGGTGTCGTTGAGGAGAGCGACTTCGTTGGCGAGGAGGAGATCCGCGATTGTGAGGTCGTTTTGCTTCGCGGTGGCGAGAAGATCTGCTGCGCTGCGGAAGGGGTAGGGAACGGTGCGAGTGCTGGTGCTGCTCTCGGCTGTGCGCTCAGCCTCGGAGAGGATGAAACCTCCGCCGATGGAGTAGAAGACATCTTCGGCGAGAAGGTTTCCCGTCTCGTCGAAGGCGGTGAAGCGCATTCCGTTGGGGTGCGAGACGATGTTGGGTGCTGGGTACATCTGGTCGCGATGGAAGAGGAGGTCTTGCGACTCGGTGAAGGGGATGGACCTGCGGCCGAGGAGGTTCAGGTTTCGGGTGGTGCGAATTGCGGCGAGCTTCGCTTCGATCTGTGCTGGGTCCACCGTGTCGGGCGCTTCGCCAAGAAGCCCGAGGAGGATGGCGCGGTCAGTGCCGTGGCCGATGCCGGTGAGGGCCAGTGAGCCGTAAAGATGGACGACCACGCGAGCGGTGCGGGAGAGGACGGCAGCGGAGTCCAGCATGCGGACGAAGCAAAGGGCGGCGCGCATGGGGCCGACAGTGTGGGAGCTGGAGGGGCCGATGCCAATTTTGAAGAGTTCGAAGAGGCTGGTATTCACGCTCGTTATTGTAGGCGTGAGCGGCTGGGTTTGCTGCGCTTTGCCTTTTTGTCCAATTGTTTGGCCTTTACGTTGTGGTATGCGGTGGCAAGCGCGCCTTCAAGTGTGGACTCGTCCACCTGGCTGAGGTTGACGAAGGTCATACCCATGCGGCCCCAGCCTCCAGGAATGGCTTCAAAGACCTTGGGCATCTCGGTGGTGAAGGCTTCTTGCTGTTCGAGGGTTAGCTTAAGGACGCCACGTCCTGTTGCCTGCGCGGAGAGCGTTGCGAAGATGCGATCGTTGAGGCGGAAGTCGGGTTGACCCATATGGGAGCTCTCGACGGCGCCGGGCTGGGAGAGGGCTAGTCTGCGAAAGAGTGCGACATGAGGATCCTTACTATGCATGGCTTCTGCTCGTCACCGTTTTTTGCGAACGGGGGGTGTGCTGCTGGAAAGGATGTAGGCGGCTGCGGCAGTAAGGCGGACCGGTGGCTTGATGTCATCGAAGACTGCGAGCAGTGCATCGGAGACTGGCTTTTCCCGATAGCTGCCGAGGGCCTTGGCGGCTGCGGCGCGGACGGCGGTATCTTTGTCCCCCAGAGCGGCGATGAGAGTTGTGCGGATGGGGTCGGTCTTCTCCTGGGAGATCTGCTCTATGGCGGTAACGCGAGCGGAGTCGCCGCCGTTCTTGCGCATGTACTCATAGGCCGTGATACCGAAGCCAAAGGGGCCAAGAAGCATGGTGGCTCCCTGTAGAGCGCCGATGCGAGCGAGTGTGGCGGGGTTATGGAGATCTTTGCCGACGGTGTGCATGGTGCTGCTCTTCAGTCCGGCGTTCGCTTTCCGCTCTCCGTTGACTACTGCGAGAAGGATGTCTTCGCCGGAGGGATCCTTCATCTTCCAGAGGGTCGTAGCGGCGGCGAAGGCCACCTGTGGTTCCTTATCGTCCAGCATGGTGCGAAGGTTCGTGGCGAGATTACGGTCTTTGGTCTCGCCGACGGCGAGGACGGCTGCGGTGCGTACATCGACGTCGGGATCTTTCATTGCTTCGACGATGAACGCTTCGCTGCGGGCATTGTTGCCTAGCGTGCCCAGCGCGGCTATTGCCTGTATGCGGAGCTCAGCGTGCTTGGAGTCCTGAACGGCCGTGGTGAGCATGTCCCAGGCCTCTGTCGTATTTTGCGCGGTTGTGTTGTTGCGTCGGTCGGTGACAACAACATCGGCTGTCGTTGGAGTCTGGGCTGATGGAGTGGTGGCGTCCTGAGCCAAGGCGGTGGCGAGGCTAAGGGAGAGAACGCCGGCTAGTAACGCCGCGGAGAAGTTCAGGCCAAAGGTGCTGTTGTTCGAGTGCATTGAGTTACTCCGTCGTGCGGTAACGTGCCGCACCTCTCTTATACCGGGTGGAATGCTATACTCGGCGGAATTCACTGCCTCAAGGTTACCCCAGGCTCAATAATGCTTTTTAAAGCTCGTAGTGCTGCTGTTTATGGGATCGACGCGCACATCATCGATGTCGAGGTCGACTTCTCCGGGATCAGGTTAGACAAGGAACAGTTCAGCACGGTGGGGTTGCCGGATGCGGCGGTGCGCGAGAGTCGCGACCGGGTGCGGTCGGCGATCAAGAACTCCGGCTTCGAGATACCGGCGACACGGATCACGATCAATCTGGCTCCGGCCGACCTGAAGAAGGAGGGGTCGGGGTTCGATCTGCCGATTGCGATCGGGATACTTGGTGCCTATGGTGCGCTGCAGATCAAGGATGTGAGCGACTTTCTGCTGGTGGGAGAGCTGGGGCTCGACGGCAGCCTGCGGGCGGTGCAGGGGATGCTGCCGATTGCCGTTGCGGCGAGGGCTAAGGGAATTGCGAACCTGATTATTCCTGCCAGCAATGCGCGTGAGGCTGCGGTGGTCGAGGGGGTGAATGTCTATCCCGTGAAGTCGCTGCTGGAGGTACGGGAGCTGCTGAACTCTGCGGCGTTCGGCACGATGACGGCAACGCCGCTGAAGGTGGAGACGCGAAATCTGCTGAACGAGATGCAGCACTTTCCGTTCGACTTCAAAGACGTGCGCGGACAGCACGTGGCGAAGCGTGCGCTGGAGGTGGCGGCGGCGGGTGGACATAACATTTTGATGATTGGGCCGCCGGGGTCGGGCAAGACGATGCTGGCGAAGAGGCTGCCTTCGATCCTGGCTCCGCTACGGTTCGAGGAGGCGCTGGAGACGACGAAGATCCACTCGGTGGCCGGCGTGCTGGACGCGGAGCAGGGGCTGGTGACGCATCGGCCGTTTCGGTCGCCTCACCATACGATCTCGGATGCCGGGCTGATCGGTGGCGGGATGATGCCGCGTCCGGGCGAGGTGTCGCTGGCGCACAATGGGCTGCTGTTCCTGGATGAGCTGCCGGAGTTTCCCCGGAATGTGCTGGAGGTGCTGCGACAGCCGCTCGAGGATGGTATGGTGACGATTGCGCGGGCGGCGATGAGTCTGAGCTTTCCGGCTCGCTTCATGCTGGCTGCGGCGATGAATCCTTGTCCTTGTGGATATTTCAATGACAAGTCGCGAGAGTGTATGTGTACGCCGCCGATGATTCAGAGGTATGTCTCGAAGGTGTCGGGGCCGTTGCTGGACAGGATCGATATCCATATCGAGGTTCCGGCGGTTCAATATAAGGAACTGCGCGGCGGTGCGGCGGCGGAGGGCTCCGAGGAGATTCGGGCTCGGGTGCTAACGGCTCGCGAGCGGCAGCATGAGCGGTTCAAGCAGGCGGGGGAGCGGACGAAGGGCTCGGCGAAGGCGAGTTCGCGGCATGTGTTCGCGAATGCTCAGATGAATACGCAACAGATACGGGCTTATTGCGAGCTGTCCTCGGATGCGGAGCGGTTGCTGGAGCGGGCGATGCAGCAGCAGGGGCTGAGCGCCCGTGCACATGACCGGATCTTGAAGGTGGCACGGACCGTAGCCGACCTGGGCGGAGAACAGAATATTGCGGTGAAGCATATCGCCGAGGCCATTCAGTACCGGACACTTGATCGCAGTTATTGGGCTTAGTGTCCCATGTGCGGTCTTGTCGCTTCCTTCTGGTTAGAGGGGGGTACCCCCCTGGGGGGGTATTCTGGAATAAGCCTTGTATTTTCAGCAATATAGCATATTGTGGTTTCGCTAAAATATTCCATATAAAGGGGTTAGGGCCAAATTCGTCTTTCTAAAAGGGTTAGCTGCAAAAAGAGGAAGCCCCGGCGTTTTCCGGGGCTTTTTCTCGATTCTGTATTGATCTGTATTAACATAGCAAATTGAGCAAAACTACTATGCCACGTGTAACTCTTTTATGTACAGGCAGATAAGCTGTCTGGGGTCTTGACAGGAATTTAATGATTTGGGTTCTTTGAGAAGCAGGATCATTGGGGAAGAGAGGATGAGGTATGGCTGGAGCAAGGACTAAAGAGAGTAGGGAGTGCCGTGATAAAATAGTGGTTTAGGTATGAAGGGGATGGAAGAACTAATCCTGTTTTTGGAATATCTTTATCAGCACCTTCCAAAAAAAAGTATTGACCTGAGGCTTCGGACAATTTATTTTTCATAAGTGTCGAAGCTACTCCCCGCGGATATATACCCCCGACAAGCAGGAGTGGTTGGCATCGAGTCCGGGTTTGCCGGACATACACTGATCTTCTGTTTTACGCCTAGGCTCTGACGCCGCTGAAAGGAACATGAAGGAGAGTCAGGGTTACAAGGAAGTAGTCGTAGCTGACTACAAGGTTGTGCGTTGTCTACCGATGTTTAGTAGATAACGGTTTGGATTGAGATATTTACAGTAGATTTTGGAATCGCAAAAGATTTTTCTGCGTCTAATAGAAGTCGAGTATCGGTACTGGAGTGCTTGTTCGAAGTTGAGAAAAAATTCAGGCAGATAGAGCGCATTTAGACGCTTTTGCCTCATGAAACTGAAAAGGAGAAACACTATGCGCTCAGATCTTATTTTTGGAGCTCTCACGCACGTGACGAACCGCTATGAGCTTTGTCAGCTGGCGTCGAAGGCGACACGGAAGCTGCACAAGCCAAACACTCGTCTACAGGACACGACGAATGAAGTTCTCGATCGTTTCAAGGATACTATTCCGATGGACGATGCTAGTGACGCCGTTGTAGAGAAGGTACAAGTCCAGGAACGCCGCGCAGCTTAACGCGCGGCTGTTTTTCCTTTAACCCATCACCCGCATTGCAATCCCATCCGCAGTCTCATTTCCCTTACATTTGTGGCCTTCCGCAGGACCCCCTCGTCAAGCAGAATCCCGCCTCAGTTCCAAACAATCCCTCCTAAAAATCAAATTCCCAGGTAAAACATGACGATCTCTGAACTAAAAGAGCACAATATTGCGGAGCTAGGCAAGCTCGCGCGCGGCCTTGACATCGCTGGAACCAGCGGCTTGCGAAAACAGGATCTGATCTTCAAGATTCTGCAGGCGCAGAGCGAGAAGGAAGGGCACATCTTCGCCGAGGGCGTGCTGGAGATCCTGCCGGATGGCTACGGCTTCCTGCGGTCTCCCGACTACAACTACCTGCCCGGTCCCGATGACATCTACGTCTCGCCCTCGCAGATCCGCAAGTTCGACCTGAAGACGGGCGATACGATCAGCGGCAACGTTCGGCCGCCGCATGAGGGTGAGAAGTACTTCGCGCTGGTGAAGATCGAGGCGATCAACTTCGAGTCTCCGGAAGAGACGCGCAATAAGATTCTGTTCGACAACCTGACCCCGCTGTACGCGCAGGAGCGGGTGAAGATGGAGACGGTTCGCGAGCACATCTCGGGCCGTGTGATGGACCTGCTGACCCCGGTGGGCAAGGGGCAGCGCGGTTTGATCGTGGCTCCTCCGCGCACCGGTAAGACGATGCTGCTGCAGTCGATTGCCAACAGCATTACCTCGAATCATCCTGAGATCGTGCTGATCGTTCTGTTGATCGACGAGCGCCCGGAAGAGGTGACGGACATGCAGCGGTCGGTGAAGGGCGAGGTTATCTCGTCGACCTTCGACGAGCCGGCGGCGCGTCACGTACAGGTTGCGGAGATGGTGATCGAGAAGGCGAAGCGTCTGGTGGAGCACAAGCGCGATGTCGTGATCCTGCTGGACTCGATTACGCGTCTGGCGCGTGCGTACAACACGATCGTTCCTCCCTCGGGCAAGGTGCTCTCAGGCGGTGTGGACTCGAATGCGCTGCAGAGGCCGAAGCGGTTCTTCGGCGCGGCTCGCAATATCGAAGAGGGCGGTTCGCTGACGATCATCGCGACGGCACTGGTCGATACCGGCTCGCGCATGGACGAGGTCATCTTCGAAGAGTTCAAGGGTACGGGCAACATGGAAGTGATCCTGGATCGCAAGCTTGTGGACAAGCGCGTGTTCCCGGCGATCGACATCCAGCGCTCCGGTACGCGTAAGGAAGAGCTGCTGATTCCGAAAGAAGACCTGCAGCGGACCTGGATTCTGCGGAAGGTGCTGAACCCGCTGTCGCCGGTTGAGGCGATGGAGCTGTTGACCGATAAGCTGGCGAAGACTCGGAACAACCAGGAGTTTTTGCATAACATGAGCTCGATCTAGTCGAGTTTGTTGCAGGGAGGAGCGCAGCCTTTGGGCTGCGCTCTTTTTTGCTTTGGGGAGAGGTTTAATTGGCGAAGTCCTGGTGCAGATCACGGTTCAACAGGACGGGGTTGCCTTCGTGTCCGTGCAACAAAGAGAGGTTCCCAATTTGGGCTCAGCAAGGGAGCCTTAACCAACTGCATCCTGCCTATTAAGGGGGATCGACATTAACATTGCCGTGGTATCAAGTGGAAACCGATCCTGCTATTAAAGGGATTTTGTTGTCCTGATTTCTTCCTGGAGAACGTAGTAATGCATGGTTCTTACAACTTATATCTGGTAGGGGTATCGCTTCTGGTCGCGATGTTTGCCTCCTACACGGCGCTGGATCTGGTGGGGCGCATTCGTTTGATTCACGGGACGGAGAAGAAGCGATTTCTGTGGTTGCTGGGCGGCGCAGTCGCGATGGGGATGGGGATCTGGTCGACGCATTTTATCGGGATGCTGGCGTTCCGGATGCCGATTGAGCTGGGCTACGATTTGCGGATCACGGGCTATTCGCTGGTGATCGCGATCCTGCTCTCGGGCTTTGCGTTGGATGTGGTGACGAGAGATGAGTTGAGCTGGACCCGCTTGGGGGTGGGCGGAGTTCTGATGGGGCTGGGAGTGGCTGCCATGCACTACACAGGCATGGAGGCGCTTCGGATGCAGCCTGCGATCGTCTACCACCGAGGGTTGTTCTTGACCTCGATCGTGATTGCGATTGCAGCTTCGTGGGCGGCGCTCTGGATTTCCTTTACGCTGCGAGATAGCAACCAGCGGCATGTGTTCGTGAAGCGCTGCGCAGCGGGGTTCGTGATGGGACTGGCGATTGCGGGAATGCACTACGTGGGTATGGGCGCCGCGACCTTTCGAAGCGACTCCATCTGTGGCGTGACGAGGGGAGCGAGTGCGACCTGGATGGCTTTTACGGTGACTGGCTCGACTCTGTTCGTGCTGACGATGACACTCATCTACTCCATGCTGGATGCGCGCTATGACCTGCAGGCGTTTCGGCTGAAGGCCTCGCTGGAGAAGGATCGTCTGAACGCGTCGCTGGCGGATGCGAACGAGCGGCTGCTGGCGATGGCGACAGAGGACGCATTGACGGGGTTGCCGAATCGCAGTTCGGTGATCGAGCGGATCGACGCGGCGATTTATGAGGCTCAACGCAGCGGCAATAGCTTTACGTTGATGTTTATGGACCTGGATGGGTTCAAGACGGTGAACGACTCACTGGGGCACACGGCCGGAGACAAGCTGTTGAAGGCGTTTTCGCAGCAGTTAGTCAAGGGTGTGCGCCATGAAGATACAGTGGCGAGGCTGAGTGGAGACGAGTTTGTGGTTCTGCTGGAGAGGATTGGCCGCCAGCAGGAGGTGGCCCCCATCGCGATGGGTGTTCTCGAGCGCATGCAGCAGGAGTTCGTCATCGACGGGACGCCATTGCGGCTGACGGTTTCGATTGGGATTGCGACGTATCCGCAGGATGGCGAATCGGTAGAGGAGCTGCTGAAGAACGCCGATACGGCGATGTATGACGCGAAGCAGAATGGCCGGAACACCTATCGGTTTTTCAATGTGGGGATGAGCGAGGCGGCGGCTCGAACACTGCTGATCCATAGCGGATTGACGGAGGCTCTGGAGAAGAGACACCTGTCGCTGCACTTCCAGCCGAAGTTCTCCGGGTTGAAGGGGGAGATGGTGGGGGCCGAAGCTCTGATCCGTTGGGAGCACCCGCAGCTGGGAGATATTCCGCCGCTGGAGTTCATTCCCGTTGCCGAGAGGACGGGACAGATTGTGCCGATCGGCAACTGGGTCATCGGGGAGGCGTGCAGGTACATCAACAGGTGGAAGCAGGAGAGACTGCCCGCAGTGAAGATTGCAATCAACCTGTCGCGGGAGCAGTTGCGGCAGCCCGACTATGTGGAGAGCGTGCTGGCCATGGTGGAGGATGCGGGAGTGGAGCCGGCGCAGATCATGTTTGAGATTACGGAGACGGTGGCGATGGGCGATGCGGCGCTGACGGCGGATGTGATCTGCCGGTTTCAGCGCGCAGGGTTCGACATCGCGATCGATGACTTCGGTACGGGATATTCGAGCCTGGCGTACCTGCAGCAGTTTCGCGTCAAGCAGTTGAAGATTGATCGCTTCTTTACCGATGGGTTGGATCGGCATGGGGAGGAGGGATACGCCATGGTGTCGGCGATTATTGCGCTGGCGCATGCGTTGGAGATGGTTGTCGTGGCTGAGGGGGTGGAGACCGGATCGCAGTTGAGCAAGCTGAAGGAGCTTCATTGCGATGAGATACAGGGATTTCTGCTGGCGAGACCATTGACCGCCGGGGACTTTGAAAGTTTCCTGCGGAGACATCCGGACGTTGTCGAGAGAAAGGCGGCGGGGAGACAAACTATGCGCCCTACGCTTTCTAAGCAGGTAAAGCCAATTCTTGCTTAGATTTGGAGTTCGATTTCGATCCAAAACGGCACAAGAAAAGCGCAACCTTGGGGCTGCGTTTTTCTTGTGCTCTGCTGTTATTTTGCGAGGTGTCGGGTCAGGACTTCGAGGAATTTGGCGAGCCAGGCGGGGTGTGCAGGCCAGGCCGGGCCGGTGACGAGGTTGCCGTCTGCGATTGCGTCGGTGACTTCGAGGGGGACGAAGATGCCGCCTGCCAGCTCGACCTCCGGAGCGCAGGCTGGGTAGGCGCTTACGCGCTTTCCGGAGATGACCCTGGCCGCGGCAAGGATCTGCGGGCCGTGGCAGAGGGCGGCGATGGGCTTGCCAGCTTCGGAGAAGTGGCGGACGACTTCGAGGACTCGGGGGTTCAGGCGCAGGTACTCGGGAGCGCGACCGCCGGGGATGACGAGGGCGCTGTAGTCCTGGAGGCGGATGTCGGCGAAGGTGGCGTTGAGGACGAAGTTGTGGCCGGGCTTCTCGGAGTAGGTCTGGTCGCCTTCGAAGTCGTGGATGGCGGTGCGAACGTACTGACCAGCCTTCTTGTTGGGGCAGACGGCGTGGACGATGTGCCCGACCATCTGGAGGGCCTGGAATGGCACCATCACTTCGTAGTCTTCGACGTAGTCGCCGACGATCATGAGGAGGTTCGCAGTTTTGGTCTGGGTCTGAGTTGTGGTCATGGGTTCCTTCCGATCCTTCTGTACTCTCAATAGCCGTTGGCTATGAGGTATTGCTCGGTTAGGGTGAACTTTGTGGAGCCCTCCTGGCGGCGTTCGGCGTATTTGCCGAGGACGTCGACTTCGATGTTGAGGGGGTTGCCCGGGATCAAGGTGCGGAGGCTGGTGGAGGCGTAGGTGTGGGGGATGATGGCGATGCCCACCTCGTTGCCGGTGATCGAGGCCACGGTGAGGCTGATGCCTTCGACGGTGATCGAGCCCTTCTCGACGACGTAGCGGGTGAGCTCGTCGGGGATGGTGAGGCGGAGGCGATAGTCGGTGGTGTCGGTGCCGGGGGTGATGGGGTCGAGGGAGAGAAGGGTGGCTGTGCCGTCGACGTGGCCCTGGACGACGTGGCCTCCGAGGGGAGAGCCGGCGGGGGTGGGGAGTTCGAGGTTGATGACGGACTCGGGATGGAGATGGGAGAGGGTGGTGCGGGCGATGGTCTCGGCGGCGAGGTCGGCGGAGAAGCGCGGGGGAAAGGCATTGGGCTCGACATTGAGGGCGGTGAGACAGACTCCGCTGACGGCGACGCTGTCGCCGGTGGAGAGGCGGCTGACGAGTTGAGCCGGAGCGGCGATGCTGATGCGGGTCGCGCCTGCGGTGGGGGTGACGGCGAGGATCGTGCCAGTGGTTTCGACGAGACCGGTGAACATGGATTTAGGGTAGCAAGTTTTCGGTCAGGGCTGGGGCCAGGGATCGTGGAGGTAGCCGGTGACGAAGGCGTCGGAGCCCAGCGCGGTGCGGGTGACGCGGGTGAGGGCCTGCTCGAAGAGGTAGGGGGAGGGGATGCCCTGAGCGAAGGGGAGGGCTTGATCGCCTAGCTCTGTCTCGGAGTAGATGAGGGTGGCTTTGTCGACCAGGTTCTGGCGGAGGAAGGAGCCGTTGAGGTGGGAGCCGCATTCGAGGAGGAGGCTCAGGATATTGCGCTCGGCTAAGGCGGCGAGTGCGGCGGGGAGGCTGAGGCGCCCGGCGTGATCGGGGAGGGTTTCGACCTCAATGCCGAGAGCTTCGAGAGCGGCGATCTTTTCTGGGGGGGCGGGGGTTCCGCAGAGGATGAGGAGGTCTGGCGTTGTGGTGCGGGCGCTGCTTGCGGTGAGGACGAGTTGCGAATCGAGAGGGATGCGGAGGTGGGTGTCGAGGATGACGCGGAGGAGAGGACGGCGGCGAGGTTTGCCGCTGCGGTCGGTGAGGAGGGGGTTGTCGGCGAGGACGGTGCCGATGCCGGTGAGGATGGCGTCGGAGGCGTGGCGGAGGAGGTGAACCTCGGCGCGGGCGGCTGGGCCGGTGAGCCAGTGAGGCTGGTTGGGGAAGCGATGGGCTGGCGGGGGGGCGAGTTTGCCGTCTACCGAGAGGGCGGCTTTGAGGGTGACGAAGGGGGTTTGGGTGCGGATGAAGTGGATGAAGGCTTCGTTGAGGTCGCGGGCTGGTTGCTGGAGGACTCCGACGGTGACTTCGATGCCTGCGGCCTGGAGTTTGACGATGCCTCGTCCGCTGACTTGCGGGTTGGGGTCGACGGTAGCTATGACGCAGCGGGAGATTCCGGCTGCGATGAGGGCATCGGCGCAGGGGCCGGTGCGGCCATGATGGGAACAGGGCTCGAGGGTTACGTATGCGGTGGAGTCTTTGGGGGAGGTGCCTCGTTCGGCGGCTTGCTTGAGTGCTGCTATCTCGGCGTGGTCGCGGTTGGCGTAGAGATGGGCGCCTTCGGCGATGGTCTCGCCATCGCGGACGAGAACGCAGCCTACCTGCGGGTTAGGGGAGGCGAGGGCTGTGGTCTCTGCCGCGAGCTGGAGGGCTCGCTGCATGAAGCGCTCGTCCTGTGGATGGGAAGACATGCTCTTAAAAAGGATAGCCTGTGGCACCGGACACGCTACTTCGAGGTGCGTTCTCCTCTCCCCCGTGTCCGCCAGTGGTTCGTTAGTCGAGGAGGGAGTCGACGAAGGCGGTGCTGTCGAAGGGGATGATGTCTTCGATCTTTTCTCCTACACCGGCGTAGATGACGGGAAGCTTCAGTTCGGTGGCGATGGCGAGGACGATGCCTCCCTTGGCGGTGCCATCGAGCTTGGTGAGGACGATGCCGGTGACGCGGGCAGCTTCGGTGAAGAGGCGGGCCTGCGTCAGGCCATTTTGACCTGTCGTTGCGTCCATAACGAGGAGGGTTTGATGGGGCGCGCCGGGGATAAGCTTCTCGGCGGTGCGGCGCATCTTGTCGAGCTCCTTCATGAGGTCGGACTTGGTGTGGAGACGACCGGCAGTGTCGGCGATGAGGATGTCGGTGTTGCGAGCCTTGGCGGCGGTGCAGGCGTCGTAGAGGGCGGCTGAGGGGTCTCCGCCTTGCTTGGTCTTGATGATGGGGACATCGGAGCGCTGGGCCCAGACTTCGAGCTGTTCAATAGCAGCTGCGCGGAAGGTATCGGCGGCGCAGAGCAGGACGGAGCGGCCTTGTGCTCGGAAGTGTGCGGCCAGCTTGCCAGTGGTGGTGGTCTTGCCGGTGCCGTTGACGCCGACCATCATGATGACCTCGGGCGGAGCGGCGGGATGGCGGATGGGCTGGGCTACACCGTCGAGGACTTGCTTGAGCTCGGCTTTGAGGAGCTCCTTGAGTTCGGCGCCTCCCTGGATGCCGGTGCGGAGGGCACGCTGGCGGAGGTTCTCGAGGACGATGGCGGTGGTCGCGCTGCCGATGTCGGCGGCGAGGAGCACGGGTTCGAGATCGGTGAGGGTGGACTCGTCGACCTCGCGGGTGAGGGCGATAACGGAGCTGATGGACTCGGAGAAGGACTCGCGGGTACGGGTGACCGCTTGCTTCATGCGGTCGAAGAAGCCACGTTTTTCCTGCGGCGGCTCGGACTGCGGAGTGGGCTGGTCGGGGTGCTGGTCGGATTTGTCGCGTTTGCCGAAGAGGGAGAAGACCATTCTGGGTCTAGTTTAGCGGATTGGGATGGTAAGGGAGGCGGGGGCCTTCCACCAACTTGGCGGTCGAGAGGTAGGGATTCTCATGTGGAGTCGAGTGTCGGGTTGAGGGCAGTAGCTCGAGGTCGTGGTGGCGGGACATCTGTTGCGTCGGCACCCATACGCCGCGGCGAACCAGCAAGGGGAGGTAGATGAGCAGGATCACGATTAGAACGATGCCACCGATGAGGTGGGGGCTTCAGTCCATCACTCGTCTTTGACGGCACGGGTCGGGTGGAGGAATGTGATCGTCATCGTGCCCGTGCATGGTCCCCCTGTGCGACGAGGTGGAGACGAAAGACTGGATTATTCGCGCTAAGGAGGATTCTTCGCAGCTTAGACGTTTGTCGCCTTGATGAATGGGTTCGGTCCTTGTCGAAGGAGCTGGGATGTAGGAGAGGAGTTGGGCTTGGCCGGGACGATCTTCTGTTGCCTGGTTTTGATCACCAGGACGGCAACGATGAAGATAAGCACGATGACGATGCCGGAGATGATCACGACAGGGAGGAACGAGGCATCCTCCTTGCGTCTTTCCGGAGTTGGATCGTTGTCCGATGGAAGTGGTTCGCTAGCCATGTGGGGTTGGATGCTGACTTTGCGATCGAGGACTAGATTCGAGGTGAGGCTGGCTATTCGTCGCGACCGGGTCGGGCCATGAGGTCGCGGATGGCGTCGCGTGGGCTCTTATTTTTGTGGAGGATGGCGTCCATCTGTTCGGTGATGGGCATCTCGACCCCGTAGCGGGCGGCGAGGCCAAGGGCCGCAGTGGTGCTGCGGACACCTTCGGCCACCTTGCCGTTGAGGCCGGAGAGGATGTCATCGAGCTGACGGCCTTTGCCGAGTTCGATCCCCACAGAGCGGTTGCGGGAGAGGGTGCCGGTGCAGGTGAGCACGAGGTCGCCGATGCCGGAGAGTCCGGCCAGGGTTTGGCGGCGACCTCCGCAGGCTACAGCGAGGCGGGTGATCTCGGCGATGCCTCGGGTGATGAGTGCGGCTGAGGAGTTGTGGCCGAGATTGAGGCCTTTGACGACGCCAGCCGCCATGGCGATGACATTTTTGAGGGCTCCTCCCAACTCTACGCCGGTGACGTCTTCGTTGGTGTAGAGACGAAGGCTGGGCGAGGTGAAGTCGCGCTGGATGGTTTGGGCGAGCCGCGAGTCGTGGGCTGCGACGACGAGTGCGGTGGGGATACCGGCTGCGACCTCCTGGGCGAAGGAGGGGCCGCTCAGGATGGCGCAGGGGTTGTCTGTGATGGAGGCGACGACCTGAGACATGCGGAGGAAAGAGGTCTCTTCGAGCCCCTTGCTGGCGCTGAGGATGATCTGATTACGCGTGAGCATGGGCGCGATGTGGCCGATAACTTCGCGAAGGTGCTGGGAGGGAGTGACGCAGAGGAGGATATCTGCCTCGAAGATAGCTCCGGGAAGGTCGGAGGTGACGTGGATGTCGACGGGCAGGGTGAAGCCGGGGAGATAGGGGAGGTTCTCGCCTGCTTCCGTGAGCTGCTCAGCGAGAGGGACGGAGTGGGACCAGAGGCAGAGCTCGTGGCCGCCGCGACGAGCGAGAGAGAGAGCGAGGGCGGTACCCCAGGCACCGGCGCCGAGAACGCTGATGCGGCTCAAGCTGTGGCCTTGCGTGCGCCGAACCGGTTCTCCGTACCGGAGAGGAGGCGCCGGATGTTCTGGTGGTGTTTGACGATGATGAGCATCGGAATGAAGAGGAAGCCGGCGATGACGATAGGGGTCCTATGAGGAACGAAGTAGAAGCCGAAGAGCGGGAAGGTGGCTGCCGCAATGATGGAGGCCAGTGAGACGTAGCGGGTGAGCAGGAAGATAACGAGGAAGACTCCGAAGATGGAGAGGGCGGAGATGGGGGTCAGGGCGAGGAAGACTCCCAGCCCGCTGGCCACGCCTTTGCCCCCGCGGAAGCCGAGCCAGAGGGGGAAGACGTGGCCGAGGATGGCGGCGATGGCGGCAGCGACGGCGAGGTCGTAGTTGCCGGGGGCGAGGTGCTGGGCGATCTTGACGGCGAGGAAGGCTTTGCTGAGGTCGAGCAGGAGGGTGGCGATACCGAGGCCCTTGGCTCCGGACCGGGCAACGTTCGTGGCCCCGATGTTGCCGCTGCCGGTGGCGCGGATGTCCTGTTTGCGGAAGATTTTGACCAGAAGATAGCCAAAGGGGATTGAGCCCAGGAGGTACGCCAGCGGGATGGAGAGAAGCCAGGGATTCATAGTCGTCTTGATGAGTTTATCAAGGACTTAGAGGATGTTGGCGAATGGGGGTACGGAGCTATCAACTTCAGTGTGATGAGGTTACGCGAGACCAGGCTGCCTGAGGTTGCGGGTCCATCGGAAATTAGAGGAGATGACGCCGGATGAACTCGAGTGCATGCTGGGTGGCCCACCAGCGAATGCGCTCGCGGTCTCCGGTGAGGTTGAACTCCTTGACCTGGGTGCCCTCGGAGTCGGACAGGGCGACGTAGACGAGACCGATGGGCTTGTCGGCGTCGGGGCCAGGCTCTCCGGGGCCCGGACCGGCGATGCCGGTGATGGCGATGCCGAGGGAGGCTTCGGTGCGGGCGCGGATGCCTTCGGCGAGGGAGCGGGCCACCTCGGGGGAGACTGGGCCGTAGGTGGCGATGAGGTTTGCGGGAGTTCCGGCGAAGGTGGTCTTGAGGGAGTCGCTGTAGACGACGGCCCCGCCGAGGAAGTAGCGGGAGCTGCCGGGGATGGCGGTGAGACGCTGGGCCAGGAGGCCTCCGGTGCAGCTCTCGGCCGCGGCGAGGGTGAGGTGGCGCATGCCGAGGTGGAGCAGGACGACCTCTTCGAGCGATTCTCCGTGCGAGGAGAAGATGGCGTCGTCCATCTCGTGCTCGATTTTTTCGGTGAGCTCGTCTACCCGGGCCTGGGCTTCGGCAAGAGTGGGTTTGGCGCAGAGGAAGTGGAGCTGGATCTCGGCGGAGCCGGCGAGGATGGTGGTCTCGACGTCGGCGTACTGCTGATAGATGGGAGCGGTGCGGGCGTCGACCTGCGACTCGGGGATGAGGGCCATGCGGAGCATCCGTTTGGCGAGGTAACGAGGGGGCAGGGTTTCGGCGAGACGGGGCTTGCACTGGCTGTCGAAGAGAGGCTTCAGCTCGCTTGGCGGACCTGGCAGGAGGATGACAATCTTGCGGTGGGCTTGGCCATCGGGACCGGTGATGGTGGTATCGAGGTACTGGCCAGGGGCGCTGCCGTTTTTGTTCTCAAGCATGATGGCGCCATCGAGGATGTCGGCCTGCTTGGCATTGTTGGGGGGCATGACGATCTTGCGGGCGGCATAGCGCTTGTAGAGGGCGGTGATGATGGCTGGATTGCGATGTAGTTCGAGGCCGAGAGCAACGGCAGCAGCCTCGCGGGTGAGGTCGTCCTCCGTGGGACCGAGGCCTCCGGAGAAGACGACGATATCGGCGCGGGCGATGGCGATGCGGGCAGCGTTGGTGAGGTGGCTGATGCTATCGCCGATGATGGTCTTGAAGGCCACGGAGACGCCAAGGTCGTTGAGGCCTGCGGTGAGGTAAAGGGAGTTGGTGTCCTGGCGGAAGGGCGTCAGCATCTCGGAGCCGACGGCGATAATCTCAGCGATCATAGGGTTAGTGGTGGTTTCTCTCCGCCCGATAGGTAAGGTAACTCACTCCATGATAGTGGTTTTGAGCCGTGGAGGCGGCAGAGGTTTTTAGTACAGAACTTTGCTCTGGATGAACGTCTCGGCAGTACCGTCGGATGGATTGACGAAGGTGATGTCGGAGGGGGGACGGCGAGGCGTGTCTACGGCGAGAACGACGAAGGGTTCTTCGAGGATCTCCACTGTGCCGTGAACGGTGCTTTGCTTGAAAAAGATGAGTTGGCCCGGGCCAACTTCGAAGGGCGGTTCGTCGCCGAAGAACCACGTTGCCCTTCCTGAGAGGACCGTGAGGTACTCGTCGCAGGTGGTGTGGTAGTGCGCAGGCACAGGGGTGTAGACGCGGAAGACGCGTGCGCTGGCCTTCTCCTCATCGGTGAGGCGAGTGTCGACCAGCATGGTGTCGGATGTAGCGGGAAAGTTCTTTGCTATGGTGTTGAGGTTGAAGACCGCGGACTTTGAGGAAGCTTCCTTCCCAGTCACTTCGACATTGGTGGAGTTAGTTTTCATACTTAGTTGGATGCGCAGTTCGTGTTTCGGGACGCTGGAGCCGATTGTCGACGATTGTGCCTTTCCTTTCTATGTAGATAGTTGCTTCAACGTGAACGGCACTCAAATCTCAATCGCAATGCTGCGGCGCCGATGGATCTGCGGTTCGCTGGGAGACGTAGCCGACCGAGGTAGCGAAGGTGTTGGTCCACTGCTGCTCGACGGCGAGATTGGCTTGATAGGACGAGGTCCAGTCGAAGTTCGGATCGGTGCTGTTGATGCCGAACGGATAGGTGAAGACCGGCTTTCCTCCGGGCGTGTAGTTGTAGTGGAAGGGCGATCCTCCAGCCACGTTGCCGTAGGGATTAGTGACGGACTGGACGTTGTTGAACTGCTGGCGGAGGGTGAAGGGCTGGCCGGCTACTCCCCATTCGTTTGAAAAATCATTAGCCAGTGTGCCTAGTGCAAACGGCTAATGTCAATAGCGGAAACTAATTGTCATCAATGAAAGACTAAAAATGCGTTGAGAACACCGGCTGCGGGGAGGCGCAGCTTCTCCCGGATCTCGATGCGAAAGAGCTGAGGGTGGATTAGATGAGCTTGCGGCCTTCGATGTCGAGGGCTACGTGGAAGAGAGCATCGCGAGTGGCCAAGGCGGCGCATCCATCTTCGAGGAAGGCGAGGCCGACCAGGTTGTTGCCAGAGACGGCGAGGGTAGCCTCACGCGATGGGGTGATGCGGACGATGCCTCGATTGCCATGGAGGCTTGCGGCGACGTAGAGGTTGTCGTCGACATCGAAGGCCATGCCTTGCGCACGTCCGAGGCCCTGATAGAAGACTGTGGTGTTGCCGTCGCGGTCGATGGCGTGGATGGCCTGGTTGGAAGAGGTTGTGGGGCCGGTGACGAAGAGGGTGCCGGCGTTATTGAAGGCGAGATGGTAGGCGGCGATGGAGGGTTCGAGGGTGGCGTAGACGAATATCTCCCCACTACTGCCGTGGGTGTTGCCGTTGCCGATTTTAAAAATGGTTCCAGAGCGGTCGCCGACGAAGAGATTGCCGTCGCGGTCGAAGGCGATGCCGGTGGCCGTTCCCATGCCTTCAGCGTAGGTGGAGATGGCACCTTCGGGGGAGATGCGGTATACGGTACCCTCGGCGCGCGAACTGGCGTAGAGGTAGCCATCGGAGTCGAAGGCCAGGCCGGTGGCGTTGAGGATTTCGCGGACGAAGGGCGTGATCTGGAAGTCGCGCTGGATTTTGAAGATGGAGACGGGGGTGACCTGGCCGCGAGAGCCGGAGAATGTGGCGAAGACGTTGCCATCGGCGTCTACGGCGGGATTGGCGACGGGGTGGAGGTTCTCGGCCATGGGAACGGCGACGCGGAGGTTGAGTGCGTTGCTGGCATGGCCACTTTGGTGAAGGATCAGGTCACCGGAGATGGAGCCCTCGGGAATCTGGACGGTGGCTCGGGTGGGGCGACTGAGGGTGACGGCCGCGGAGACGTCGCCGATGGTGGCGCGGGGGAGGCGGTTTGAGGGGCCGAGATGCTCGCCGTGAAGTTGGACTTCGCCGCCGGGCATGGCTGCGCGTGGGGAGACTCGATCCAGGTGCGGTGGGTCGGAGTGCGGTGTGTCGTTCTTCAACAGCGAGAGGAGAGATGTCATGGGCTTGGATTTAAGCGTAGACCGCTGCGGGGGTGAGTGCAAATAGGAGATGAATCGGGTTGAAAGAAAACGGTCAGAAGAGGAGGCATGCCAGTTGCGCGCAGGCCAGGGCCAGGAGCCCGGCGGCTACGTCGTCGAGCATGATGCCAGTGCCGGCGGGGAGACGTTCGAGCTGGCGGATGGGAGGAGGCTTGAGGATGTCGAAGACTCGGAAGAGGATGAGGGATACGGCTGCGTGACGCCAGTCAGCAGGGATCGCGATGAGGGCGATGAGCTGACCGGCAACTTCGTCGATGACAACGTGGCCAGGGTCTTCGCGGCCTGATTCTTTCGCAACGATTGTCGCGGCGGGGATGCCGATCAGGGTTGCTGCCAGCGCGGCGATGGTGGTGCCGATGGCAAGGGCTGTCGCGGTTTGGTGGAATGCGTGGGCAGCTGCGTACCAGAGAAAGACGGCAGCGATCGAGCCGTAGGTTCCTGGACCGGGTTTCAGGAGGCCAGCTCCGAAGAAGGTTCCGACTGCCCAGGCCCAGAGGGTCTTTTTTTCGGAGGGTGGGTAGAGTTGAATTTTAGAGTTGGCCACTAGTCTTCGTCGTTCTGACGGTTGGTCTTGTTCGAACGCGCCAGCTCTTCGAGGAGATCGGGGTCCTGGATGGGAGAGGAGATCTTGTAGTCTCCGCTGGCCCATTTGCCGAGGTCGAGGAGGCGGCAGCGGTCGGAGCAGAAGGGGAAGTCCTCGTTGGTGGCGAGGACGACTTTGCGGCATGTGGGACAGAAGAGAGCTTTGGGTGTGGTCATGATGCGTGGTCCTGTTTCACTTAATGGTACGACGATAGGCCGAGATTTGCTGGCGTTGTTTTTCCTTTGCTCTAAGAGAGTACGGCTTTGCGGCGGAAGCAGTTGGGGGCGTGGTCGTTGACGATGCCGACGGCCTGCATCCAGGCGTAGACAATTACGGGGCCGACAAACTTGAATCCACGCTTCTTGAGAGCCTTGGAGACCTCTTCGGAGAGCTGGGTCCTGGCTGGGACCGGACCTTTGAGTTGAACCGGCTTGCCGCCTGCCATGTCCCAGACGAACTTGGAGAAGTCTTCGCCGGATTGCTGCATGGCGAGGTAGGCGCGGGCTCCGCCGATGGTCGCCTCGATCTTGGCGCGGGAGCGGACGATACCCGCATCATCGAGCAGGCGCAGGATGTCCTTCTCTTTGAAGCGAGCGACGGCTTCGGGGTCGAAGTTCTTGAAGGCTTTGAGGAAGGCCTCGCGCTTGTTCAGGATGACGCTCCAGGCAAGGCCGGCCTGGAAGCCATCGAGCATCAACTTCTCCCATAACGCTCGACTGTCATAGACGGGGACACCCCACTCTTCATCGTGATAAGCCTGCATAAGGGGCGTGCTTCCGGCCCAGGAACAGCGATGTAGCGCGGCTGGCGATTTGGCCATCAGGAGGTCTCCGGAGATTTCGATTTCGAAATTAGCGATAGAGCGGCAACTCAAAAACAAGACCGCCATCGGTTCTCCTTGTGGCAGCCTCGGTTCGGGTACTTGAAGTAGATGTTTCGAGGGTTAGGAGGATTCATGGGTGGCGGAGCTAAAAACGGCATAGCCCATTGCTTTTCCGAACGTTCGTTAATCACTATCGAAGTCACATCGCGTAACAATTGTCCATTGCCAGCCCTGCAGCAATCAAATTTTCTCTATCTGCCCGCTGTCAGGTAGTGCCCATCGGTCATGATCGCTCTCACAGTATCTTTCCTTTTCAGTGAACCGCTCTTTAACGAGACTGGCGGGACCGTTCGAAATCACGGTAGGCTGAAGGTGTCGATCAGCTTCATCAATGTCGGTGGGGGACTGGCATGGCAAACGCAGCAGCAGAGATCACAAGCCTTCCACCGCTTACGGTGGTGATTCCTGTCTACAACGGAGAGAACTTCCTTGGTGAGACGTTGGAGAGTGTCCTTGCACAGTCGTATCCAGCGGTTGAGGTCATCGTCGTTAATGATGGGTCAACGGATGGGACGCTTGCGGTTGCGGGGGAGTTCGGCGATAGAGTTCGAGTTCTCGATCGCCTGAATTCCGGGGTCTCCGCAAGCCGAAACGTTGGAATCTCAACAGCCGCTACCGACTGGGTAGCGCTGATGGATCATGACGATCTTTGGGAGAAGGAGCATCTGGCCAACCTGGCTCGCGCCATCGCTCGCCGCCCTGACGCGGACGTATGCTACAGCGGTGGAAGGGAGTTGATACCGGACCCGGCGACCGGGGTCTTTTATCCCGCGGAGGTCATGCCGTTTTCCTCTGAAGCAGAGCTTCCGAGGATGCTGATGGAACGATGCGCCTTTATTCCAAGCGCCACGGCGCTGCGCAGGTCGACCGTGCTTGCGGTAGGAGGTTTCGATAGCCGCTACGTCAATCTGCAGGACTGGGAGTTATGGCTAAGGTTGTTCCATCACGGAGCGAAGTTCATCCACACGCCGGAGGTGACTCTTCTGTATCGCGTGCATCTGGCTTCGCGCACCCATAATGCACTCAAGACCTTGAAGCACTCGGTGGGGGTGGTCGAGCAGCATGTTCTGCCACACTTCTCTGCCTTTGAACGAGCTACCCGGGGCGATGGATCATCAGCCGACTGGAGGGAGAGGCTGCTATCCTGCTTCGGCAAAACGGTTCTCCGGGGGCTCTTTCGCTGATGCTGCGGTCGATTGCACGACATCCGTTTCATGAGCCTCGACGATACAAGATCGCCGCTCATATGCTGTTGCGGGGTTATCGTAAGGCTGAGCAGGCGCGGTGAATCAATGACAAAGTAAGGCCGCGACAAAAGCAGAGGCAAGGACAAAAGCAGACCCTCCGCCCTTCGGCGGCAGCTACGTCGGCTTCGATGGCGATGTGCTGGCGTGGAGAGAGATTCACTGGCGGGTTTGCATAGTCCTGGCCCGTCCTTCAGGTATTGACGGGAGACGGTAACGTGGCGTTTATCGGGTTGGCTTATAGTTGTCCTGATTTGATTCCAGGCTTAGAGGAGCATCGGATGCGAAAGATTGCGGGAGTGTGTACGGCGGCCATGTTGTCGATGGCTGTGGCAGGTTTTGCGCAGCAGGCGGGGCCATACAAGCTTCTGAAGACGACGAAGGTCGGGGGCGAAGGCGGCTTCGACTATGTGTACGCGGACAGCGCAGCGCGTAAGCTATACGTTCCGCGGTCGGGGCCTTCGGGCAAGATCGCGGTGTTCAACCTGGATACGCTGAAGCCGGTGGGAGAGATCGACCATGTGAGCGCGCGTGGGGTTGCCATCGATCAAAGGTCGAAGCATGGGTTCGGCAGCAGCAAGCCGTTGGCGATGTGGGATGCCAGGACACTGGCGACGATCAAGACGATCGACGTGCAGGGAGGGCCGGACGGGATTCTGGCGGATGAGGCGAATGGTCGAATCTATGTTTTCAGCCACGTAGCGCCGAACGTTACGGTGATCGAGGCAAAGGACGGCTCAGTGGCGGGGACGATCGACCTGGGCGGGGCTCCGGAGCAAGGGGCGCTGGACGGTAAGGGGCACCTGTATATCGATCTCGAGGACAAGGGCAAGATTGCGGTGGTGGATACGAAGACGATGACGATGACGGGCAGCTACGACCTCGAAGGCAAGGGTGGGACGTGCGCCGGCCTGGCGATGGACGTGAAGAACAACATCCTGTTCGCGACCTGCCGCAACCCGCAGACGATGGTGATTCTGGATGCGGCGAACGGAAAGATTCTGGAGACGCTGCCGATCGGCGGGGGAACGGATGGGGCGGTGTTCAATCCGGCGACGATGGAGGTATTCAGCTCGCAGGGCGATGGGACGCTGACGATCGTGAAGGAGAGCAGCCCGACGAGCTTTGCCGTGGAGCAGACGCTGACGACGATGCCGAGGGCGAAGACTCTGACGCTCGATAAGAAGACGAACAGGCTTTACCTGATCACGGCTGAATTCGGCACGGCTCCAGCGCCTGAGCCGGGGCAGCGGCCGGTGCGGCCACCGATGATTCCGGATTCGTTCTCGATTCTGGAGGTAGGGAAGTAGGAAGGGCGGCAAGGTCTACGCTCGAGATGCCGAACTGTTTGTACAGCTTCGCTTGAATGCGCTGCGCGAGGTGCGGTTCGGCTTCGACGGTGATGGCGAGGTGTACGGCGGCGTCGGTCTCTTCGAGAACGAGGGAGCGCAGGGAGAGCATCTGCTGGTCGAAGAGCTGAACGACTCTTGTGAGGATGCGGGCTCTGGGTTCGGCGGCGATGGTGTACGTCCATTGCATTGCTGCTTTCTTTTCGGGGTTGGCTGATGGTGTTGGTTAAAAGAGAAAAGCCGCCATAGCTTGGACTGTGGCGGCTTTCGATTTCAGGGGAGCCGAAGTCTAGGGCGCGCCACTCGCCGTAATGATGGAAATAATGCTGGGGGTGGCGATGAATGCCGGAGGGGTGTGGAAGCGGGGGTTGAGGGAGAATGTCACTCTACGGAGATTCTATATTGCTGGTTGATCTTGAGGGGATTGTCTGGACCGAGGACAGGCAACGGCGAAATACGGGGCTCTCGCTGCGGCGGCAAGATGCGCCGCCTTCGGTCGAGATGACGGCTTTTGTGGCGTGACGGAAGAGGACGGCAACGGCAAAAGGTGAGATGCGGGCGGTAGCGGGAAGATATTACTCAAGGATGCGGGCTACTACGTCGTAGTCGTGGGACTCGGTGATCTCGGCGCGGTAGAAGGTGCCGGGGACCAGGGTTTCGTGGGGGCCGAAGTCGTTGATGAAGACCTTGCCATCGATCTCGGGGGCGTGGAGCGAGGTGCGGCCCTCCCAGAGAAGCTCGGTCTCTTCGGATTCGCCTTCGACGAGGAGGTCGATCTCGCGGCCGACCCACTCGGCTTTGGCTTTGGTGCTGATCTTCTGCTGGAGCTTCATCAGCTTGCGGCGACGGGACTGGATGGTGCGGTTGGGAACCTTTAGCTCGTCTTCGAGGTTGAAGGCGGCTGCACCCTCTTCGTCGGAGTAGGTGAAGACGCCGAGCCAGTCGATCTTGGCGGCGGTGATGAAGGCTTCGAGCTCCTTGTAGTCGGCTTCGGTCTCGCCGGGGAAGCCGACGATGAAGCTGGTGCGGATGACGATGCCGGGGACGATGCGGCGGGCCTTCGCGATGAGGTCGAGGAAGATCTGGGCGTTGCCGCCGCGCTTCATGCGCTTGAGGACGGAGGCGCTGGCGTGCTGGAGGGGGACGTCGAGATATTTAGAGATGGTGTCGTGCTTGGCCATCGTCTCGAGCAGACGCGTGGTGACCTTGTTGGGGTAGGTGTAGAGGAAGCGGAGCCAGCGGAGGCCGGGGAGGACGGCTAGGGCGTCGAGGAGTTGGGCTAGGCCTTCGGTGAGGCCGAGGTCTTCGCCGTAGCAGGTGGTGTCCTGGCCGATGAGGGTGATCTCGCGGACGCCCTGCTTGATGAGGTTCTCGGCTTCGGCGACGATCGAGGACATGCGGCGTGAACGGAACTTGCCGCGGAGCTGTGGGATGATGCAGAAGCTGCAGGGATGGTCGCAGCCCTCGGCGATTTTGATGTAGGCCGATGCCCGGGGGGTGGTGAGGATGCGGGGAGTCTCGTCGGAGTAGAGGTACTCGGGGAGGGCGGCGGTGGCTCCGTCCCAGGAGGCTCGGGAGAAGCGGCCCTGCTGCTGGCGGAGGTCGCCCTCGGGGCGAGAGGTGACTACTTCCTGCTCGATCTGGAGTTGGGCTGAGGATGCATCGGATTCAGGGCGAGAGTGCTGGCTTACGGCGCTGGGAGCTCGGGCGATGATCTCGGTGTGCGAGCCCTGAGAGAGGATGTTGAAGGGGGAGTCTGAGGCGGGTGCTTGCTGTGGCGTGAGTCCGGCGGCGGTGAGGATGGCTTCCAGCTCGCCGGTGCCCACGACCGCGTCTACTTCGGGGATGTTCTTCTGGATCTCGTCGCGGTAGCGCTCGACCAGGCAGCCGGCGACGATGAGGCGCTGGGCTTTGCCTCCGTTCTGCTGCTTGTGCTGGACCATCTCGAGGATGGTGTTGACGGACTCCTGTTTGGCGGAGTCGATGAAGCTGCAGGTGTTGACGACGAGGATCTCGGCGTCTTCGGCGTTGGGGGTGAGTTCGCCGCCTGCGTGATGGAGGAGGCCCATCATGACCTCGGAGTCGACGAGATTCTTGGGGCAGCCGAGGGAGACGAAGCCGATCTTGGGTCTCGTTTGGGACGGGGCTGGGATAGAGGTCCCTAGGGGAGTTTCTTCGATTGTTACTGAGGGAGTCACAGACTTCTATTCTAGCAATTTTCGAGGAAAATAACTGATTTTTGAGGCGATGCGGATACCCGTCCGGGCTATGGGAGTTTTTTCGCTTCGGCTTCGGGGTTCCAGCGGTCGGCACCGCGGAGGAAGCTGGAGGGTAGATAGGGTTTGGTCTGGGCTGGGGTGAGCTGGCGGGTCCAGGGGGCTCTTCGGGGGGCTCTCTGGGAGGAGTTGGCGCCGGGGCCGGTGTTTCCCGATTCGGCGTAGAAGGCGGTCTTATCGTTTTCGGTGCCGGACCACTTGCTCCAACCCGCTGGGTCAAGGGTAGCGGGCAGCTCGGTGTTGAGGAAGATGGCTCGGGAGTAAGGACGCCAGGGGCGGCCCAGATAGAACTTTCTGCCGGCGAGGGCGGCCTCGTCGGCGGTAACTTTGCTGTCGAGGATGACATAGCCGGTGGGCTGGCCGGGAGCGACGCGGGATTGGGCGGTGAGGTAACCGGGGGCGAGCTCGTGGATCTCGGTGCGGTCGAAGACGGCGGCGGCGTTGCCGAAGATGAAGTCGACGGTGCCCTCGATGTAGGAGTCGACGTAGTACTGGCGGCCGTAGTCGGCGAAGAGCGTGTCCTGATGGCCGAGGAAGCGGCAGTGCTTGAAGATGGCGCGGTCGCTGCGGACGGCGATGGCAACGGCCTGGCCGGTGTTGCCGGCCGTGTTCTCGAAGGTGAGGTTATCGGCTTCGAAGGCCTCGCCGTTGATCTCGACTGTCTCGGTGAAGAAGGTTCCCCCGGCTGCCTTGGCGTTCATGCCTGCGGTGATGACGACGTCTTCGGGGGAGTTGCCCGTTCCGAGGAAGGTCACGCGGGGATGGTTCTGCGTGACGATGACTCGCTCGTGATAGACGCCGGGTGCGATGTGGAGGAAGACCCGGCCAGAGCCTGCCTCGGGATGGTGATCCATGGCCATCTGAATGGTGGGGTATTCGGTCGTGCTCTCGATTCCGGTTTTGACGTCGGGGGAGACGCGGACGTGGACGTCGGCGGCGTGGACGACAAGCGGGAGGGCGAGGAGAATTGGTAGGACAAGTCGCATGATGGGCAAGGGTATCAGGTTGGTCGACTGGCGCAATGCTTTCTCCTTCTGAGGGGTACCCCCCGGGGGGGTGGTGTTAACCAATTTGTATTCAATTACTTACGTAAAATGCTTGCTTCTAAAATATTGATTTAAAAGGAGTTGCGGCTAATTCCTCTCCCAGCTTGAGTTACGAGCCTTAAACGAGAAAACCCAACCTTTTGGCTGGGGTTTTCTTTTACTCCTTACAATTGTAACCGATGGATGGAAACTAGTATGCCAAAGTTATGTCATTGAAAATAATATGTTTGATGCGCTATAGAGCTTGACAGAGTTTTTTTGGGAAGATCGATGAAAGCAACAAAGCTGGCCTTCGACAGCGCGGAGGCGCTTAACGAGGGCATGAAGGATCTACCCCCGCTGCGGCGAGTTTTTGTGGAAATTGTGATGCTAGAATGAGACGTGTGCCGGGTCCTACGCGACGTAATCCCGCCAACCCCGCCAGGTCCGGAAGGAAGCAACGGTAACGGGCTAGTATGGGCGCAGTGGGTCGCCCGGTACATTTAAATCCCCTTCCTTCAGAGATTTGTGACGCATCCCGCAATCGCGATGTCCGTGTTGCGTTTCGCTCAATCCAGCATCCAGAATGATTTTTATAAGGACTATCGCTCTCCTTCTTCCTCTTTTCCATACACAATTCGGGGTTGGTTGCCGAGGCTGCGTCTGCAGGCGCACGAAAGGCTGTTAAACGCCTCATAATGGGTGACAGCTATGCGTTTGTCGGCGAGAATGGTTGCCGGCAGTGAACGGCGATTCATTTTGTAACAGTTTTGTAATATCGAATGGTCATGAGGTGAAAAGTTTGAGTTTGACGTTGAAGCCGCAGGTGCAGGTAAGAGCGAAGATCAGTTCGGTGGGGGCATATGTTCCGCCGCGGTTGTTGACCAATGCCGACCTGGAAAAGATGGTCGCGACGAACGATCAATGGATTACGGAGCGGACGGGCATTCGCGAACGCCACATCGTCGATAAAGGCATAGCGACAAGCGACCTCTCCGTAGAGGCGGCGAAGAGGTGCCTGGCGGCGCGTGGGGTCGAGGCGAACGAGGTTGAGGTCATCATCGTCGCGACAGTGACACCGGACATGATGTTCCCGGCGACGGCTTGCCTGGTGCAGGACAAGCTGGGGGCGAAGGGGGCCTGGGGGTTCGACCTGTCGGCTGCGTGCTCGGGCTTTCCCTATGCGCTGCAGGTTGGGGCGAAGCTCATCGAGAGCGGAATGCACAAGAAGGTACTGGTGATCGGGGCGGATGTGATGAGCTCGATCATCGACTATACGGATCGGGCGACCTGCGTGATCTTCGGCGATGGCGCGGGGGCGGTGCTGCTGGAGCCGTGTGAGGAGGGCGAGGTGGGACTGGTCGACTATTGGCATGAGATCGATGGGTCGGGCGCCTCGGCGCTGAATATGCCGGGGGGCGGGAGCCTGCATCCACCGACGGCTGAGACAGTTGCGGCCAAGATGCACTATGTGCATCAGGATGGGCAGGCGGTCTACAAGTTCGCGGTGCGCAAGATGGCGGAGGCGGCGGAGACGGTGCTGACGCGGAATGGCGTGACCGGCAAGGACCTGTCCTGCTTCATCCCGCATCAGGCGAACAAGCGCATCATTCTTTCGACTGCGGAGAGGCTTGGGATGACGGAGGAGCACGTAGTCATCAACATCGACCGGTTCGGCAATACGACGGCGGCGACCATTCCTATGGCGATGCAGACGGCAATTGAGGAGAAGCGGCTGAAGAAGGGCGATCTCGTACTGCTGGCCAGTGTAGGGGCAGGGTTTACGGTGGGAGCTACGCTGCTACGCTGGGAGTTCTAGAGGCGAGATATACGGAGTGGGTTAGCGAGCGGGGCGAAGAGAGAGGCATCTTTGCCCTGTTTCTTTTAAGGGCACTCGGGTCGCTACGCTCCCCTCGTAAAGGCAAATACGGGGGTTCTTCGCTTCGCTCAGAATGACAGCGTAAAACAAACAACTGCAACTACAACGGCTACTGCAACGACAAGCGGCGAACTGCTTAAATTTTTTGGAGACCGGGGAACGGGTGAGATTTTTCTTTTGCGTATCTATCTTTTAGATATATAGCTTATAGCTATGAAAAAACATGGAGGGACGACACCAAATGCTTTGCTTGGGCTGCTGAGTCTTGGGCCTATGTCGGGCTATGACATCCGGCAGCTGATCTCCCAGTCGATTGGGCACTTCTGGAGCGAGAGCTATGGGCAGATCTATCCGGGGTTGAAGCGGCTGGCGGCGGCGGGGCTGGTGGAGAAGAAGACAGAGCGGCAGAAGGGCAAGCCGGACCGTCACCTGTATTCGCTGACGGTTGCAGGAAGAGAGCATCTGCGGGATTGGTTGAAGCTGCCGGTTGTGTACGAGGTGCCACGAAGTGAGCTGCTGCTGAAGCTGTTCTTTGGAGGACAGGTCTCGCCAGCGATAAGCCGGGAACATGTCGAGGCTTACCTGGAGAGGCATCTTGGAGCGCTAAAGGTGTATGGAGCTATGACAAAGGCCTTGAAGAGAGACCATGCGGACGACCCGGCTCTGCCGTACTGGCTGATGACGCTGAGCATGGGACGGCACAACAGCGCTGCCATGGTGAAGTGGTGCAGGGAGACGTTGAAGGAGTTGGAGCGATTCGAGAGTCCGAAAAAGAGGAGGCAGTGATGCATGCATACGATCCGTTGTGGGTGAAGGTCTTTCTGGCGATTCATATTGGAGCCGGGGCGATGTCGTTTCTGCTGGCCCCGGTTGCGCTGGTTACCGCGAAGGGCTGCAAGCAGCATAAGCGCTGGGGGAAGGTCTACCTTTGGTCGATGGGTGTAGTGGCAGCGACGGCCGTGCCGATGGCGTTCTTCTTTCCGGTGCGGTTCCTGGCGCTGGTGGCGGTGTTCAGCTTCTACTTTGCGTTCTCGGGATATCGGGTACTGCGGTTGAAGGAGCTGGCGCGGGGAGGGAGCGCTGAGCCTATCGATTGGATTGCGGCAGTCTTCACCTTTGGCACGAGCGCGCTGCTGGCGTGGCTGGGTGCGTTTCGGCCGGCTTCGATTGAGGTGATCGGGGTGGTGGGCGTTGTGTTTGGGTTTATTGGAATGAGGGTTTCGGCGGGGCAGATGATGTCGTTCGTGCGGAAGCCCAGGGAGAAGATGTTCTGGTGGTATACGCACCTGGGGAACTTTATCGGGAGCTACATCGCCGCGTGGTCTGCCTTTAGCGTGGTGACGTTGACGCGGGTGCTGGGGAATCAATGGTACGTGTGGCTGTGGCCGACGATTGTCGGAGTTCCGGCGATTGTGCTGACGACGGCCTACTACAAGCGGAGGTTTGCGCCGCGGGTGAGGGCGACTGCCTAAGCTGCGGTTTTGCTATCGTCCATGATGCCGTTGGGATGAATGCGTACAGCGCGGGAGGTCTCGTAGAGCTTCCAGATGGCGATGGCGCAGCTGACGAGGATTATGGTCCAGATGGCTATGAGGATGGGAGTGGCGTACTCCGCCGAGAGGCGGTTCCAGAGGTGGAGGACGTGACGGCCGTAGTGGATACCGAGCAGAGCGGCTACCAGATGACGGATGCCGCGGCTGATGGTGAAGGTTGTCATGAACTTCTTCTTCGACATCTTGAGAGCGCCCGCGGCCAGGACGAAGGGCGAGAGAGGCATGGGCGGTGGCAGGATGGCGGGTAGAGCCACGGCCAGGATGGCGTGGTTCTCCATCCATTCGCAGACACTTTTGAAGATGCGGGGGGAGATGCGCTTCTCGATGAAGGCCATGCCTCCGGATTGGCCGACCTGATAGCTGAGGTATCCGCCGAGTGCGGAGCCCGCGGTGGAGATGAGGACGAGCAGGAGCAGGTTATCGTGCCGAGCGGCGAGCACGACGATCATGACGTCGGTGACGCCGGGAATGGGCAAGGGGACAAAAGAAGAGTCGACGATGGAGACCAGGAAGACTCCGAAGAGGCCGAAGCTGAAGAGCAGGTGGAGGAGCGCGTTGGAGTGACGGTGAGGCGCAGCGGCAATCCTTGCCACAGTTGTGGCGAGGGATTTGGCTTGAATCATGGCTGCGGCGGCGGCGCTCATAGTGGATAAGACGCGGCTGGAGGCCGGGAAGTCGCGATAAGTCACCAGATTGGTGAAAACACGTGTGTGGAGACGATAGCGCTAGAGGAAACGGAGGGCAGGGAGAGGGGGAAGGACATCCACCTCGGCGGCGTATTGGCGGAAGAGCTCGATGGCGTGGATGCAGGCAGGGTCCAGGGTGTAGTGGATGTTCTGGGTGAGGTAGTGGCGGATCGTTTGCGGAGAGAGGGCGATGCGGGGGGTCCATTGCTGGACTAACTGGTCGATGTGGGCGAGGCCGTGGTCGCGGGAGCTTTGCAGGTCCTGGGTGAGATCGATGGGCGATAGATGGCAGGGGGGCAGGGCCTCGGGGCGGACGGCCCAGACGGCGGCGACCCAGGGGAGGTTTGTGCGGGTGCGCCACTCGTGAGCGAGGTCCAACCAGAGGCAAGGGCCTATGGCTCGTTCGATCTGGCTGCGGGACTCCAGTGCGAGGAGGGCAGGATCGCCGATGAGGATGGCGGCGTCGGCGTGCTCGAGCATGGCAATGGGGTCGGCTGCGCTGGGGATGAAGGCGGGTTGATTGCCGACGAACTTGCGGAAGAGGATCTCGGCGTAGGCGAGGGAGCTGCGGGAGGCGGTGTCGGCGGCGACGGTGCGGACGGTCTCCAGCGTATGTGGATCTTTGATGATGAGCTGGATGGAGCGGACGCGGTCGAGCGAGGCGATGGTGCAGTCGGAGACGATGGCCAGATCGGGGGTGAGGGCGGCGATGGGGATGAGGCCGAGGTCGGCTCGGCCGGCCAGGAGCTCGGCGGCGCAGAGGGAGGGCTGGGTGTAGTGCAGGCTGTAACGCTGGGCGAATTTGGCGGCGAGGGGCGGGTGCTCGAAGTCCCACATGAGGGGAGCTGGGTTGAGGAAGCTGATGGCGGCTACGCGAACGTGATGGGATGGCTTCGGCAACAAGGATTAGTTTAGGGGATGGGCGTGTGGAGGAGCGAATGCAGCGTGCGGTGATCGGCTTCTGTCAGGACGAGGAGATGCACTGGGTGGCGCGGCTGGAGTGCGGGCACGGGCAGCACGTGCGACATGATCCGCCGTGGACGGTGCGGGAGTGGGTGATGACGGAGGAGGGAAGGGCGGAGCGCATCGGGAACTTGATGGAGTGCAAGAGGTGCGACGAGGAGATACAGCAGCCGATTTTTAGTGGATCTCACGCGCCTTGATAGTAGGATTCATGGCGATAGAGGACAGCTTGTTTCCGAGAAGGGAGAGGCGCTGGCACTATGGCTGAGTTGATGAGGGTTGGCCGGATCTTGTTTGCCGTTGCGATGGCGTTCTTTGGCGTTCAGTACCTCATCTTTGCAAGCCATGCCGCGGGGCCGGCGCCGGGGCCGCCGTGGACTCCTGGCTCTCCGTCCCTGGCCTGGGTTGCGGGTGTTGGCTTGCTCGCGGTGGCTGTGTGTCTCGTCACGAAGAGGCAGGGGCGGCTGGCCGCGACTTTGTTGGGAGTCGTACTGTTGCTGCGTCTACTGTTGGTGCATCTTCCGGGATTGATTGCGCGTCTGCACGATCCTGGAATGTGGACCACCGCGTTTGAGATTCTGGCGATGTGCGGAGCGGCGTTTGTCTTAGCCGGGATGCTCTCGGGAGGGTGGCCGCGTTCTCAAGGGTGGGATAGGGCTGTCGATATGATGTCCGAGGTGGGACGCCTTCTTTTTGCGATTGCGTTGGTGGTCTTCGGCGTTCAGCATTTCATGTACGCCAGCTTTGTGGCGATGCTGGTTCCGGCGTGGATTCCGGGGCATCTGTTCTGGGCCTATTTTGTGGGTGTCGCTTTTATTGCCGCTGCCGTGAGCATCGTGGCGAACAGGATCTCGCGGTTAGCGGCGATTCTGCTGGGAACGATGTTCCTGCTGTGGGTCATCCTTCTTCATGCTCCGAGAGTGGCCGCGGCCGGTCCTCACAATGGGAATGAATGGACGAGCGAGTTTGTGGCGTTGGCGATGTGCGGCGGGTCCTTTGTTCTAGCGGGTGCGCTATCGAGCGGCCCGGGAAAGCGTGGTGCTTTTTAGCTCTATGAACCGACGTGAATTTATCTCTTCCTCCAGCATTGCAGCGATTGCGTTGGGCAATGGCGCTCAGGTCGCCACCGCCGCTACTTCTAAGACCTCGAAGCGTGCGCTGATGAAGCTGGGTTGTCAGAGCGCTCCGACGAACGACACGCACCTGAAGTATCTGGCCCGGTATGGGGTGCGGGACATATGTGGATACCCGGAGATCGGCGATGGGCGGATCTACGCCACGGTGGATGAGCTGAGCCGGATGAAGGATCTGGCGGCGAAGAATGGGATTGAGATCGAGTGTGTGGGGCCGCCGGTGCTTACGTCGAGCTATATCGACAAGGAGAAACACCCGGCGATCATGCTGGCGAAGAGCCCGGAGCGGGACCGCGATATCGAGTCGATCCAGACGCTGATCAGAAACTGCGCGCAGGTGGGACTGCCTTCGATCAAGTACAACATGAGCATCCTTGGGGTGCTGCGGACGGGCAGGGTCCCGGGGCGAGGGGACGAGACTCTCAGCCAGTGGAAGCTCTCGGAGGCGCACCCGAAGACACCGCTGACGACCGCAGGACATGTGGATGCGGATATGTTCTGGGAGAGGATTACCTACTTTCTCGACCGGATCATTCCGGTGGCGAATGAGTACAAGATTCGGATGGCTTGTCATCCTCAGGATCCTGGGGTGCCTCCGGAGGGGTATCAGGGTGTGGATCGGGTGTTGGGGACCGTAGATGGGTTGAAGAGGTTCATTGCGATTCGGGAGAGTCCTTATCACGGGCTGAACTTCTGCCAGGGGACCGTCTCGGAGATGCTGGCCGATCCAGGGAAGGAGATATATGACGTGATCCGGTACTTCGGGTCGCGCAAGAAGATCTTCAATGTGCACTTTCGCAATATTCGCGGACATCGGAACGATTTCGTCGAGGTGTATCCGGACGAGGGCGATGTGGATATGGTGAAGGCGATTCAGGTGTATCGGGAGGTTGAGTATCCGTACATGCTGATGCCCGACCATGTGCCGGTTGCCGTGAACGATCCGAATGGCCTTCAATCGTTTGCGTTCTGTTATGGGTACATTCGAGGTTTGATTCAGTCGCTGGGGTGAGCGCGAACGCATCCCATCAATGGGGAGGGCCGCATTCGATTTGCGGTCCTTCGGCGGGATTGAATTCTATCTCTTAAAACGACAGGTTCTCGGTACTATCCAAACGAGGCTCTTCGGCGAATTATCTGGACAACGCCGATGAGGCCTGTGCCGAGGAGCAGGAGACTAACGGGTTCCGGAGTCAAAGCGATCTGGCCACGGATCTCTCCTCCTGGAAAGAGTGCAGTGTGAAGGTTAGAGTAGGTATTGCCGCTGTTGAGGGCGTTGATGAGTGCGGTCTCTGCGTCAGCGGCCGTGCCACCGGAGGCGGTGATGAAGGCCGCAGTATAGCTGGAGGCCAGGGTGAGGTCTACGGTATTGGTGAAGGTTCCAGAGGTGGAGCTGGGCAGGCCGGAGAAGGGAACGGCTACAGGAGCGTTGACGCCCACGGGAGCACAGCAGTGAATATGTCCTGCGGCAGGAGGACCGGTCAGGCCGGAGAAGGCTTCGTCAATAAACAGGATATCGCCGGTGAGGACGAAGGTTGCAGATCCGGTTCCTGTAGTTGGGGTGGGGGGAACTTCGTTGGCTCCGCTGAGGATTGCGGTGTAGGTGATAGAGTCTGCGTTTGCGGGTAATGTGAGGCTCAATACTGTGAGGCTCAATACAAGGATGAGGGAACTGGTCAGCAGAATTCGCTTCAGCATAGACTTCTCCCTCCGCTTATGGCGGGAACGGATAAAGTGCAATTCCAAGGCCATCGCTCGGATTGACCTGGTACGTCTTAGCGCAGGAGTGGAGGATATCTTCGCAATGTTTTGCGGATAAAGAGAAGCATTGTTCTATGGCTGGGCTCACCCATGCTTATATTAGGTGGAGACAAATGAAGGGTGGGATAAGAGAGTGGCGCAGGAGCGTAGTGTGGGTGAGGTGGTGGAACAAGAGTTGGCCCGAATGGCCTGGATGGCGTTGACCTTGACTCCGGGTATGGGCCCCACGAGGATCTGGAGGGCGATGGGGAGGCTGGAGACGGCAGCCCGCTTGTTTGAGGCCTCTTTGACGGAGTTGGAAGGGTTGGGGATGCCGGCGCAGTCGGCGCAGTTCTGTTTTGAGGGGAAGGCGAACTGCCGCAGAGGATGAGATGCGTCGGGTTGCAGAGGCGGGCGGGAGCGTGCTGACTCCCGAAGATAAGGGCTATCCGGAGCGGCTGCGCGAGATCTACGATCCTCCAGCGGTACTTTGGATACGCGGGAGTGTTGCCTTGTTGTCGAGGCCGGGTATCGCGGTTGTGGGGACCCGACAACCCTCTCCGTACGGGGCGGGGATGGCGGAGCTGCTGTCGCGGGATCTGGCGAATCGGCGACTTGTGATTCTGAGTGGGATGGCTCGGGGGGTGGATACGGCGGCGCATAAGGGAGCGATCGAGGCCGGTGGCAAGACGGTGGCAGTATGGGGGACGGGAATCGATGTCATCTACCCGAAGGAGAACAAGAAGCTGGCGGAGAGTATTGTCGCTACGGGTGGGACGATTGTGAGCGAGTACCCGCTGGGGACGTTTCCGGCACCGCAGAACTTCCCGATCCGGAACCGGATTCTGAGCGGCATGAGCGTAGGCGTGCTCGTGATCGAGGCGGCGGAGTACAGTGGGACGAGGATCACGGCACGCTGCGCGATGGAACAGAATCGCGATGTCTATGCCGTTCCGGGCAATGTGACGAACAAGAATGCCTGGGGACCTAACACATTGATAAAGCAGGGGGCTAAGCTTACTGCCACATGGGAGGACGTGTGGGAGGATCTTCCTTCGCAAGTTCGGCTTCAGCTTGAGGATGAATTGGCGGCACAGAGAACGGATGAATCGAAAGCAGGAGGGACCGCATCCTTATTTAGCGAGACGCCCCTAACAGAACATGAACGGCTGGTGATGGAGCGGTTGCGACATGACGAAGCGACGCAACTGGATGATCTGATGGAACGACTGGAGGCGGAGTTGGGGTCTGCCGAGATATTTACGGCGCTCTTCGAACTGGAGATCGCAGGGCGGGTGAAACAGCTACCGGGTAAGAATTATGTGCGGACGTTCTGATTCGTTCGCGGAACGACGGGAGATCCGGTTGTGGTATCGAAGATTCAAACTGCGTAAGTGTAACGTGTCGTTGGACTTGCCTCTCCAGGACCAGGGTGTGCGGTTTTGCACAAAAACACCTCGTGACGGTGGCCTTCCGAAGGGTTTTTCGTTGGTTCAGGAATTATGCGGAGATGACGTATCCGGCGGAAGCGTGTTAGGTTCGCAAGGGAATCAGGAAAGATTTGGAACGTTTTGCTTCGGCATTGCGTTCTGGTGGATGAAGGGAACGAATGGGTAAATCACTTGTGATCGTGGAATCGCCGGCAAAGGCGAAGACGATCAATAAATATCTCGGCAGTGACTACATAGTAGAGGCTTCGATTGGCCACATTATGGATCTGCCGAAGAACGAGATCGGCGTGGAGCTGAAGAGGCGTACGTTTGAGCCGACGCTGATTGTCTCCCCTGGCAAAGAAAAGATTGTGGAGCGGCTGAAGAAGCTGGCGGCGAAGGCGGACATGGTCTATCTGGCGCCTGACCCGGACCGCGAAGGCGAGGCGATCGCCGCGCATCTGTCGATACAGCTGCTGCCGATGGTTAAGGACAAGTCGAAGATCCGGCGGGTCACCTTTAACGAGATTACGAAGAAGGCTGTGCAGGCTGCGTTTGCCCATGCCCGGGATGTGGACGAGAATCTGGTCGACGCGCAGCAGACCCGGCGCGTGCTGGATCGGCTGGTGGGGTATCAGGTGTCGCCGCTGCTGTGGGACAAGGTTCGCCGTGGGTTGAGCGCGGGGCGTGTGCAGACGGTGGCGCTGCGCCTGATTGTAGAGCGCGAGCAGGAGATCAACGAGTTCAAGCCGGTGGAGTACTGGACGATCAATGCACATCTGAAGCCGAGCCCGGATGGCCAGGAGTTTGTCGCCCGGTTCGTCGGCATTGATGGCGTTGCGGCGCGGGTTCCGAACGGCGTGGATGAGAGCGGTAAAGAGCTTTTTATCGCGAGCTCGCTACCGACTCAAAAGCGGATCGACGAAGTTGTCGCGCAGCTTGAAAAGGCGAAGTGGTCGGTACGCTCTATCGAGCGCAAGGAGCGCAGGCGGAATCCGACGGCTCCGTTCACGACCAGCAAGCTGCAGCAGGACGCTTCGAGTCGGCTGGGCTTCAATGTGCGGCGGACGATGGGTGTGGCGCAACGACTGTATGAGGGCGTGGAGATCGGCAAAGAGGGTACGGTCGGTCTGATTACGTATATGCGTACGGATTCAACCCGCGTTGCTCCCGATGCGATCGCCGAAGCGCGCTCCTATGTCGAGAAAAATCTCGGTGGACAGTATCTACCGGCAAAGCCGAATGAGTACAAGAGCAAGAAGGACGCGCAGGATGCCCACGAAGCGATCCGTCCGACGAACGTTGCGTTCACCCCGGATTCGATCCGCAAGAGCCTGAGCGATGAGCAGTACAAGCTCTATAAGTTGATCTGGCAGAGGTTCGTCGCTTCGCAGATGGTTCCGGCGGTGTTCGACCAGACGACCGTCGATATTGCGGCGACAGCGGACAAGCGTTATGACTTCCGCGTGACGGGATCGGTGCTGAAGTTCGATGGCTTCCTGAAGGTGTATGAGGCTGCAAAGGTCGATCAGGCTAAGGACGATGAGGACGAGGATGATCGGCGTCTGCCTGAGCTGAAGGATGGACAAGCTCTTACGAAGCAGAAGATCGACTCGGAACAGAAGTTCACGGAGCCTCCGCCGCGGTACAACGAAGCCTCGTTGGTCAAGGTGCTGGAAGAGCGGGGCATCGGGCGGCCTTCGACGTATGCGTCAATTATTAATACGATTCAGGATCGCGACTATGTGAAGAAGATCGGGGCGAAGTTTGTGCCGACGGAGATCGGCACGGTTGTCACGAAGCTGCTGGTGAAGAACTTCCCGTACATCTTCGATACGCAGTACACGGCTACGCTCGAAGGCGAGCTGGATGCCGTGGAAGATGGCGAGGAGCGGTGGACCGATCTGTTGAGCGGCTTCTATGACCACTTCGAGAAGGAGCTGAATGTCGCCAGTGAGAATATGGAAGACATCAAGCGGATGGAAGAGGCGACGAACGAGATCTGCGACAAGTGCGGAAGCCCGCTGATTCTGAAGTGGGGCAAGTTCGGGAGCTTTTATTCGTGCAGCAACTTCACCAAGGCCAAGCCGATGACGGTGGCTGCGGGTCCCTGGAAGAAGGATACGAAGGCGGTGACGAAGAAGATCACGACGGCTTTCACCTTCCCCATGACGGTAAAGGCGACGACGGATGACGAGTTCGCCTTCTCCAAAGAGGTCGCTGATGTGAAGGAGCTGGCTCCGGCTATCAACGAAGCAGCTGCGAAGGGCAAGAAGGTCACGGTTGAGCCGTTCAGCTGCGACTTCACGAAGGAGAACTTCGCTGCCAAGCCGGATCTTTCCGCGCCGGGAGCCGATGAGGCTCCGGAGGAGGAGGCTTGCGACAACTGTGGGCGAACGATGGTGTTGCGGAATGGGCCGTGGGGTCCGTTTATGGCCTGTCCGGGATATAACGAGGACCCACCGTGCAAGACGATTCGCAAGCTGACCCAGAAGGTGCAGCAGAAGCCTCCGGTGCAGTTGGAAGAGATGTGCCCGAAGTGCGGCAAACCGCTGCTTCTTCGCAATGGGCAATACGGCGAGTTCGTCAGCTGTAGCGGATATCCGAAGTGCAAGTACATCAAGCAGGAGCTGCTGGATGTGAAGTGCCCGAAGGATGGTGGAGACATCGCCGTTCGCAAGACGAAGCGGGGCGACCTATTCTATGGCTGCGTGAACTATCCGAAGTGTGACTTTGCCTCGAATCTGAAGCTGGTGAACCAGACGTGCCCGAAGTGCGAGAGTGCTTACCTGTTAGAGGTTGTCAACGACAAGGGTACTTATCTGGTATGCCCGAACAATCTCGATACCTTGCCGAAGAGGCGGAAGAAGAAGGGTGCTGCCGAGGAAGAGCCGACGGCTCTTCCATGCAGCTATGAGAAGAAGATTGCCGGACCAGGACTCGCTCCGGTGGTTGAGAGGCCTGATCCGGAGACGGTTCGTCCTGTCGTCGAAAGTGTTGCATAAATAAGGAGAACGAATGGCAACCCCAGTGGATGCAGAGTTAGTGTTGCGCCTGTACGAGCTGCGGCGGGAAGAGACGCTGCGCAAGGCCAGGCGGTTTATGGTCTCCGAGTTCAATCCAAAGAACCTGGAAGAGCTACGGGCGGTGTCGCGCGATGGTAAATCCGAGCATAACCCGGCCTGGCGGCAGGTCTTGAGCTACTGGGAGATGGCGACTTCGATGGTGCTGCGGGGGGCGATCGATGCAGATCTGTTCCTGGATTCGAATGCTGAGGGAATCTTGTTGTATGCCAAGTTCCACCACTTCCATGCGGAGAGCGAGAAGGAGAGTGGGAACCAGTTTATGAGGCAGACCGCCACGTTGATCGCGAAGTATCCCTCGGCGAAGGAGCGGTATGAGGTGATGCTGAAGACATTTGGGCCTCCGAAGAGTTCGGCCTAGGGCTGGTTGGGTAGGTCTGTGGGCGAGGCTCGGGTTTCCTTTTCTGCATCATTTCTGTTACAAATGCGTTGTGACCTCCGGGGACCGAGAACCCGCGGCGGTGGCCCTTTTGTGCGTAGGCCACGTCGTAACTTGTTGAGAAGATGCAGGTAGCAACCATGGCGAAGGCAGTTTGGAACGGTCAGACGCTGGCCGAGAGCGAAAAGTTCGAGACAGTCGAGGGGAATATTTACTTTCCGGACGAGTCCGTCAAACGGGAGTTTTTGAGACCGAGTTCAACGACCTCCAGCTGCCCCTGGAAGGGGCAGGCACGGTACTACACGATCCTTGTGGACGGGCAGGAGAATCCCGATGCGGCCTGGTACTATCCCGATCCCAAGCCGGCGGCCCGGAATGTGAAGCATCACATCGCCTTCTGGCGGGGCGTAGAAGTTACGAAATAAATATATTGGTAATGAGTACCCTACAGGAGAGGCAACGGCCTCTCCCGTATTGTTTTCAGTAGGCCTGAGCCTGATTCAGCGGAAGGCGAATCTGGAAGCAGGTGGCTCCTGGCTTGGACTCTACGTGGGTAAAGCCGGAGTGCTTCGTGACGATGCGCTGCACCGTGTCCAGCCCAAGACCGAGTCCGCGGCCCGGAGCCTTGGTGGTATAAAACGGCTCGAAGATGCGCGATTTGAGGTCTGGCTCAATGCCAGGCCCTGAATCCCAGACCTCGACAAAGGCCAGCTGGCCGCTGAGGCGGGTGTGGAGGCGAAGAGTGCCGTGATCTTTCATGGCGTCCAGTGCGTTTTCGATAAGCGCTGTCCAGACCTGGTTGAGCTCGCTGCCGTATGCCCCGACCGGAGGGAGTGCGGGGTCGAAGTTGGTTTCGACTTTGACGTCGTGCAGGCGGGACTTGAACATGACTAGCGTGTTCTCGAGTGCCTGGGCCAGATCGACCTCCTGGATGGGAGCCTGGTCCATGTAGGAGTAGTCCTTGATCGCTCGGATGAGATCGAAGATGCGTACCGTGGAGTTCACGACGGTCTCGGCCATGCGCTCTACCCGGAGCGAGCTGGCGAAGGTTGCAACTGCGATGGGCAGGACCTCCGATGTCGCTATTCCGGCTAGTTCGTCGAGCTGCGCGGTCGTGATGGTGGTCTCGGACAACGAGGGGGCAATCGCCCAGGGGTTTGGGATATTGTGGTCCTCGAGCCACTTGATGAGGGTGCTCTCGCGATCGATCTCGGCCAGTGGATCGTGAGCGGTAGTCTCGGCGAGTGCCTCGTACTCGGCCATGCGGGAGCGGGTGCGGGCGATCCAGGAACGGTACTGCGAGGTTTGGGTGTCGGAGAGACAGAGATTGCCGAGGCGATACTTCTGATCACCGTACTGGCGGAGTTCGGAGAAGAGGCTGGAGGCGGAGCGCTGGGCCGCAGAGGCTGGGTTGTTGAGCTCGTGCGCAAGGTTCGCGGCGAGCTTGCCGAGGGCGGCCAGCTTTTCGGCCTGCTGCTCTATGCGTGTCACTTCGCGGACGCGGTCCAGGAGGACGGAGACGCAACGCTGAGTCATGGAAGGAATCGTGGCGAGCATCTGCGGGAAGAGATCCTGGTGAAGATGAAGCCCCCATACAGGGCCGACGGCATAGCCATCGCCGCCATAGGTCTTCATGCGGGAGAAGGGTAGCTTGCCTGTCATCTGACCGGCGCGGCCGATCCAGAGGGCACCGGAGCCGGAGTTGCGGCGGCGGACCTGGATCTCTCCCATGAGGATGAACTGGAGCTTGTCGCAGGGGCTTCCGTCCAGGAAGACGATGGCGCCATCGTCGCCGACGTTCTCGCTCCCGTTGGTTGCGAGCCAAGCGTACTCCGTGTCGGTGAGTCCGTCGAGGGAAGTGATGGTGCGGAGTGCGGTGATGAGCCGCGGAAGAGGAGTGGGCTCGGCTGGGGGACCTATGAAGACCAACTGCTCTCCCGGTGGAGGAGTGGGGAGTAAGGCTTCGTAGCTGCTTGGAGCTGCCATCTTGTATCTCCTTCTGCCAGAATCGGCAGGAAATCGATAGGACTCTCCATTGTTACAGAAGGAGAGTGGGGCGGAGGAGAAGTGTGGATGATTTGTGACGAATCGTACGACGACCGGGATTGGATGCTGATATCAATCTCTACGATCTCTACGATCTCTACGACTGAGAGACGATCCAGGTTCTGTGAAAATTGTAGTCCACGGCGAAACTATTTTCTATAAAGGTTTGCAACAGGAAGACGCCCCGGAGAAGATGCTCTCCGAGGCGTCTTCTGGCTGCGTGAGTTAGGCTTTGACGACTACGCCGTTCTCGACCTTGACTGGGTCGAGGAAGGGCATAGCCTTGCGGAGCTCCGCGCCTACCTTCTCGAGCGGGTGGGCGGCCTCCGCTTTGCGGATGCGGGCGAACTCGTGGCGGCCGGTCTCGTTCTCCTCGATGAACTTCTTAGCGAAGGAGCCGTCCTGGATGTCGTTGAGGAGAGACTTCATGGCCTTCTTGACCTCGGGGGTGACGATGCGGGGGCCGGCTACGTAGTCGCCCCACTCGGCGGTGTCGGAGATGGAGTGGCGCATGTACTCGAGGCCGCCGCGATACATGAGGTCGACGATGAGCTTGAGCTCGTGGAGGACCTCGAAGTAGGCGAGCTCGGGCTGGTAGCCAGCCTCGGTGAGGGTCTCGAAGCCTGCCTTCACCAATGCCGCAGTACCACCGCACAGGACGGCCTGCTCGCCGAAGAGGTCGGTCTCGGTCTCTTCGGTGAAGGTGGTCTGGAGGACTCCGGCGCGGGTGCAGCCGATGCCTTTGGCGTAGCTGAGGGCGAGGGCGAGGGCGGTGCCGCTGGCATCCTGCTCTACGGCGACGAGTGCGGGGACTCCGCCGCCTTCGGTGAAGACCTCGCGGACGCGGTGGCCGGGGGCCTTGGGGGCGACGAGGGAGACATCGACACCGGCGGGAGGCGTGATGGTGCGGAAGCGGATGTTGAAGCCATGGGCGAACATGAGGGTCTTGCCGGGTGCCAGGTTGGGCTCGATGTCGGCGTGGTAGACCTTAGCTGCGGTCTGGTCGGGGGTGAGGTTCATGATGACGTCGGCCCACTTGGAGACCTCGGCGACGGTGCCGACCTGGAGGCCGGCCTTGCGGGCGCGCTCGGCGTTGGGGGAGTCGGGGCGGAGGCCTACGCGGACCTCGACGCCCGAGTCCTTGAGGTTGAGGGAGTGGGCGTGACCCTGCGAGCCGTAGCCGATGATGGCTACCTTCTTTGCCTGGATGAGGGAGAGGTCTGCGTCTTGGTCGTGGTAGGTCTTTGCCATGATTCCGTTGATCCTTTTCGTTGGTTGGGGGGTACCCCCCTGGGGGGTACCCTTGTCTAAATTATCCAGAATGAGCGTCTTGCAATAATATGTCTCGCCAAAGTCGTCATTCTAAAAGGGTTAAAGCTAAATTCGTCCAACCATTGGGTTTAGCTTGTGTACCTGGCCCAATTGAAGAATTCGTCCATGTTGTTTTGCTCTCTTCTTAATTCTACGTTGTGGAGCGTATCTCATGTGCCAGATTGAAGTGAGTTGAAAACCCGCATGGTTATTGGGTTTTCGCGATGGCGGAGTCGTTTGGGGGCTTGACATGTCTTTTTCCTGAGAAATCGGAAGAAAAAAGAATGAAGGAGTCTCTCTCTCTCTCTCTCTTAGATCTCCTCCTCATGAACGTCTTCGAACTCATTGGGGATGAGGTCGGCGGCTGGCTTCGCGTCGAAGTCGGGGCCCGTGGCGCCTTCTCCGTTGGGAGTGCCGAGGGCTTTGAGGACTCGGCTGGTGTGGTGGCCGCGCCGCATGGCCATGCGACCGGTGCGGGAGACCTCGAGGATCTCGAAGTTGCTCTCGCGGAGGACCTGGATGAGGCCTTCGATCTTGCTGGCGGCTCCGGTCATCTCGAGCATGATGGACTCGGGGGCGAGGTCGACGACGCGGGCGCGGAAGACGTTGGCCAGCTCGAAGATCTGCGAGCGGGAGTGCTGGCCGTGGGGGGAGTTGGGACCGGCGGCTACCTTGATGAGGCAGAGTTCGCGGATGACGGCTTCGCTGCGGCCTACCTCGTCGATCTCGACGGTGATCTCGAGCTTATAGAGCGAGGCCTTGATGCGGTGGGCGGCGTTCTCGGGAGCCTCGCAGACGATGGTCATGCGGGAGGTGTCGGAACGCTCGGATTCGCCTACGGTCAACGACACGATGTTGATGTTGAGGCGGCGGAAGAGCGAGGCGACCCGGGTGAGTACGCCGGGTTTGTCTTGGACCAGAGCAACGAAGGTGTGGAGCATGAAGTGCCTTTCAGTGGCTTACGAAGATTCAGGGCTGCATGGTTGGAATGTAGATCTTGGGGATTTCGAAGAGGATGAGTTCGCCGGGCTTGGGTGTTGGTTTAGCGTCGCTGCAGAGATTGCCGGTGGTGATTCCGGTTTTGAGGATCGTGTCGATGGGGTAGTTGGTATAGAGCTCGCCGCGTGAACGGCAGTCGGCGTACATGTTCGAGAGGATGCGGATGATCGTGGCGTTTCCTGTGTCTACGAGGATGATTCCGTTTTTGTCGGTGGGCATGGTTACGGATACGATCTGGTCTACTCGGAGGGCCACGTTTAGCTTTTCGTCCGGGACTGGCTTGTTGGTCTTGGCGTTGATGATTTTGATCTTTAGTGTGTGGGGTTGGGCGTTGGCGATAGGTGGTATGAGGGCGAGGAGCAGGAGGAGGAGTGCGGCAGCTCGGGTTTGGGGGCCGGGGGCATTTCGAATCAGCTGTGTGAGGGTAGGGAGCATAGGGTTAGCTCAATCTCTTTGTTGTTGCAAAGATGCGATTGTTCATTGAAATCGCTTTGTTGTTTTCCTCTAGTTCGTGAGGAGTGAGCGGCCTGTTTGTTGGGTGACCAAGAAATGGATTCCACCAATGGTCTCGCTGTATCTTCCAAGCACCGCCAATTGCCAAGGTGATGGATATGAAAAGCGCGATCAATCTGAGCGTTGGTGTCATCTGTCGCTCGCTCTTGTGGATCTCTTCCTCAGTTAGATTGCCATCCGTATTTATCCACGAGAATGTTTTGGCTCGGGAATTCGTCACGACACCCGCAATTCCTCCAAGTAGAAATATCCACCCTATTGATAGGGGCATTCTTATTCGTCCTCCGGGGTTTCGAGGAGGGGGTCTTTTGTTGGGCGGCGGACCATCTCGTGGAGGGCGGCGCCGGGGGCGATCATGGGGTAGACGCCATCCTCTTTTTCTACCTGGAAGTTGATCAGGAACGCCTTGCCGCTGGTGCGAGCTTTTGTGACTGTGGGGGTTACATCCTTGCGCTGGCTTACGTGGGCCCCGTCGATGTTGTGGGCGGCGGCTAGTTTGACGAAGTCGGGCGAGAGGATGGGGGAGGCGGAGTAGTTCTTGTCGTAGAAGGCCTCCTGCCACTGGCGGACCATGCCGAGGAAGCCGTTGTTGATCACTGCGATATTGATCGCCAGGTTCTCCTGGACGATGGTGGAGAGCTCGGCGGCGGTCATCTGGAAGCCGCCGTCGCCGGCGATGACCCAGACGTCCTTTTCCGGGCAGGCTACCTTGGCTCCGATGGCTGCCGGAAGGGCGAAGCCCATGGTGCCGAGGCCTCCCGAGGTGACGAGGGTGCGGGAGACGTCGTGCTTGTAGTACTGGGCCTCCCACATCTGGTGCTGGCCCACATCTGTAACGATGATGGTCTCTTTTTCGCGACCGGCGGCGACGGCCTCGCGCCAGATGTCGTGGATGACGTGAGCGGCGTAGAGGTGACCGTTGTCGGGAAGGTTGATGATGTCGCGAACGCTGGCGTCACCCTTCATGTCGCGGATCTCGCGGAGCCAGGGGGTGGTTGAGACTGGTACGTCTCCTGATGCGCCGCTTCCTTGCTTGTAGCCCTCTTCGACGGTGCCTCTTGCGGGGCGCTTGCCGTTTGCGCCGTCGCCGAAGGTTACGGTTCCGTCGGTGATGTCGACGACGGACGGGCTATCGCCGAGGAGTGGGATGAGGGTTTCGAGGACCTCTTTGAGATCGCCGATGAGGGCTACGTCGGCCTTGACGTTCTTGTTGATCTCGGAGGGGTCGATCTCGATGTGGATCTTCTTGGCGTTGGGGGCGTAGCTGGCGAGGTTGCCGGTGACGCGGTCGTCGAAGCGCATGCCGAAGGCGAGGAGGAGGTCGGCCTGCTGGATGGCGTGATTGACCCAGGACTCGCCGTGCATGCCCATCATGCCGAGGGAGAGAGGATGATGGGTTGGGAAGGCTCCGAGGCCGAGGAGGGTGCTGGCGACGGGGATCTGGTGGCGCTCGGCGAAGGCGATGACCTGTTGCTCGGCTCCCCGACCGTTATCAGCCTGGATGATGCCGTGGCCGGCGAGGATGACTGGCTTCTTCGCTTGCTTGATGAGCTCGATAGCTTGCTGGAGCGCGGCGGACTCGGCGCGGAGCATGGGGTGCGGGCGAGCGGCGGGAGGAGCGGCAGCGGAGAAGTCGTAGGTGGCGGTGGCCTGCTGGGCGTCCTTGGTGATGTCGACGAGGACGGGGCCGGGGCGTCCGGACTGGGCGATCTGGAAGGCGAGGCGGACGGTGGCGGCGATGTCTTCGGCGCGGGTGACGAGGAAGTTGTGCTTGGTGATGGGCAGGGTGATGCCGGTGATGTCGACCTCTTGGAACGCGTCGCTGCCGAGGACCTTGGAGGAGACCTGGCCGGTGATGGCGACAATGGGGATGCTGTCGAGCATGGCGGTGGCGATGCCGGTGACGAGGTTGGTGGCTCCGGGGCCGCTGGTGGCCATGCAGACGCCGACCTTGCCGGAGGCTCGGGCGTAGCCGTCGGCCATGTGCGAGGCTCCCTGCTCGTGGCGGACGAGGATGTGGTGGATGGGGAACTTGCGGAGGGCGTCGTAGATGGGGAGGATGGCCCCGCCGGGGTAGCCGAAGACGCGGTCTACGCCCTCGCCGACGAGGGTGGCCCAGAGGATTTCGGAGCCGGTGAGTTGCGGGTTCTGGTTTTTGTCTGCCATCGTATCCTCCTGTTACATCAGTCTGTGAAGCGATTGAACAGCTCGTTAATCGCTGTGGCTCCTTCAATAAAGCCTCTGCTTTTGAAGACTTCTACTCCGATTTGTCCATCTTCGTGGAATTCAATCTCCCAACGTTCTCCTGGTACTGTTACTTCGACCATGATTGCGCCTGTTGGATCGGACAATCTGTAGTGAATCTTGGCGTCCCTCAAGCGTTGTAGGAAATCGGTCAGAGTTTGTAGAGTTGCCGGTGCAGCCGTCATGTTGTGACTGCTCCTTCACTGGCGCTACTTACGGAGTTGGTGTATTTGGCGAAGACTCCGCGTTTGTAGCGGGGGGCGGGGGCTTGCCAGGTGGCTAGGCGCTTGGCGATCTCTTCGGCTGGGACTTCGAGGCGGAGTTCGCGGTTGGGGATGTCGAAGGTGATGGTGTCGCCCTCGCGGACGGCGGCGATGGGGCCGCCGAGCTGGGCTTCGGGAGCGACGTGCCCGACCATGAGACCGCGAGTGGCTCCGGAGAAGCGACCGTCGGTTAAGAGGGCTACTGTTTCGCTGAGCTCCGGGATGCCTTTGATGGCGGCGGTGACGGCGAGCATCTCGCGCATGCCGGGGCCTCCGCGAGGGCCTTCGTAGCGGATGACGCAGACGTCGTTGGGGTTGATCTTTCCGGCTTCGACGGCGGCGTGGCAGGCGTCCTCGGACTCGAAGACGCGCGCGGTGCCGGTGTGGTGGATGCGCTCGTGGCCGGCGACCTTGATGACGGCGCCTTCGGGGGCGAGGTTGCCGCGCATGATGACGAGGCCGCCGGTGGGCTTGAGCGGGTTCTTGAGCGTGCGGATAACGGGTTGGTTGGGGGTTTCGTTTGCGAGTGCGGCCTCTTCGGCGATGGTCTTGCCGGAGACGGTTATGCTATCGCCTTTGAGGAGGCCGGCGTCGAGGAGGCGCTTGGCGAGGAC